>JAJRYV010000066.1 GCA_024275575.1 bacterium | reverse complement strand
GCCCGAGCTCGCTTCGCGCGCTCATCTCGCTAAAATCTCCATCGTCGTTCGCAAAGCTTTGCAGCAAAGCGGTTGCGAGATGGCCGACATTCAAGCCGTAGCCGCGACTTACGGCCCCGGTCTGGCGGGTTCACTTGTCGTCGGATTAAGCTTTGCCAAAGGTCTGGCGCTGGCGTACGGGTTGCCGTTTCTCGGTGTTAATCATATCGAAGGGCATATTTTTTCAGCCTGTATCGAAAATAAAAACTTGCAACCGCCATTTTTAGCGCTGGTGCTTTCCGGTGGTCACAGTATGCTCGTCGTCGTGCGGCAGATCGGGAATTACAAAATCCTGGGATCGACAATCGATGATGCCGCCGGCGAAGCCTATGATAAAGTGGCAAAAATAATCGATCTGCCCTATCCCGGCGGGCCGAATATCGATAAAATTGCCAAAAAAGGCGATGCAAGCCGATTTAAATTCCCCGTGGCGAAAATTAAAAATCAACCCTTCTGTTTCAGTTTTTCAGGTTTGAAAACTGCCGTGCTCTACAAATACCGCACGCTTGATTCTGCACAGCAAAAACGCCATCGCGCCGATATCGCCGCCTCATTCCAAAAAGCGGTGATCGATGCAATCGTGCCCAAAACCATTGCCGCGCTGCAATCTTTTAATCTGCAAAAACTGATCGTCGCCGGCGGGGTGGCGCGAAATTCAGCATTGCGAGCAGCCCTGAAATCGGCAAGTGCGGAAAACGGATTTAAACTGTTTATTCCGGCCGGTATCTTTTGCACCGACAATGCCGCCATGATCGGCAAAGCAGCACAGTTGCGACTTGCACAGGGTGAACGTTCGGCGCTGGCGCTCTCACCCACACCCAATTTATCCATAAACGATACGAACAATGTCTCTTGATCTCGCCTATAATTTTTGGTTTCTCATCTGCGCTGTGCTGCTCATCGCTGCTTTTACGCTGTGGGTCTATCACACGACGACTCCACAGGTCAGCCCGTTTTTGCGTCGTTTTCTTTTGGCAACACGAATTCTGTTGCTACTCAGCATCGTACTGCTGCTCTTCGAAGTAAAATTGCATTTTCTTATCGAACGGGTTAAAAAGCCGGTCTTCACCGTTTTGCTCGATACCTCTGCGAGCATGCAGTTGGGCAACGGCCCCACCAGCCGCCGGCAACAGGCGCGACGGCTGGTACAGCAAATTGCTGCTGATAAAAACCTGAACCAACAAGCCAACCTGCAATTTGTTGCATTTTCAGATTCGGTCACTGCGGTTTCCCGGGAATTGCTAGACTCACTCAAGTTTGCCGGCGATGGCACCAATCTTTCCCTCGCTCTGCAGCAAACGGTTTCTCTTTTTCAGGATGAAAAAATAGCCGGGATTTTGCTGCTCAGCGATGGCGCTTCGAACCTCGGCGAAGACCCTGCAGCGATTGCCGAAAATTTTCCTGCGAGCATCAATTCCGTACTGATCGGTGCAAAAACCGCGGTGAAAGATTTGTGGATTAAAGACATCGTCACCAATAAGACCGCTTTTGCCGGCGCTGAAATTCCTGTCGAAGTATTCATTCGTGCACAGGGTTTCGTCAGTGAAAAAACCAGCGTAAGCATTCTGCAGGATGGCCAGGTTTTACACGAACAGGCAATCGAGGTTCCGGCAAATGGGCTGGAAAAAAAGGCGACACTTTATTTAAAACCAGCCGGATTGGGCAAACAAAAATTAACTGCAACAGTCGGTTCACTCAATGGCGAAATCACCGGGCGCAACAATTCACAGTCATTTTATATGACGATTCTCAAAAGCAAGCTGCAAATCTTACTGCTCGCCGCCGCACCCTCCGCCGATGTAACCTTTATCAAACAGGCCCTGGAAAAAGATGAGAATTTTTCCCTGCAACAGATCGTTGCTGTAAACAATCGCAAACTGACGGGTATCCCGCTGCCAAAAGCGGCTGAAATTGAAAAAATTGACTGTATCATCGCCGTCAATTTTGCGCGCCAGTCGGTGCATGCTGCATTGCAAAACTGGCTGAAAACTGCTGTTGTCAAACATGAAAAACCGTTGTTGTTTCTCAGTGGCCGCATCGAATCCGGCAGGCAACTATCACTCTTCAGAGAACTTCTCCACCTCGCCGGAACGCTGCAAATCGGTCGTGAACAACAGGTTCAGCTTGTGCTAAATAACAATGGAAGGTTGCATCCGCTATTTAAAACCGGCGAAACGCCACCGGTGCTGCAAGTTGATGCCTTGCCGCCTGTTTTCAGCGAACTCCGGTCGCTAAAGCTTCAGCCAGATACGAATATTCTCGCGACAGCACAGAGCAGCCGTAACCGCAGCAGCGGTTTAGGAGAAACGGGTGCGCCGCTTGTCGCTGTTGTGAAATCCGACAAACAGCGTCTGATATCCATCTGGGCAAATGGTCTCTGGCGCTGGAAATTGCTCTTGCAACGCAATGAGCAAAACAATACATTTTACGATAATTTCATGCAGAATTGTGTTCGCTGGCTCGCCTCCCGCGATGAGAACAAACTCCTCGAAGTTAAACCTTCCGGTGATATTTTTCGCTCCGGCGAGCAAATTCAGTTTACCGCGCAGGCATATTACGACGATTACCGGGTGCGTGAAAACTTGCAGGTTTCGTTGAAAATCAAGGGAGTACAAGCAGGATCGTTCGCATTTGCCGAAAAAGGCAACGGAATATATTACTGCACACCAGGCATGTTGCCGGCAGGCGATTACACTTATTTTTCGCAAGCAAGTGATAATGGTACGGTGGTCAGCACCGATTCAGGAAAATTCAGCGTCATACCCTTCCAGTGGGAGCTGCAAAATACCGGTGCCAATAACAGCCTTTTGCACCGTCTGGCCATTGCTTCGGGAGGGAAGATGATCAAATCCGACAGCCTGAAAAACTGGCTGGCAGATTTGCGGTTTTTGCCGGAAAAGAAAAAGGAAAGCCTGGAAGTGAAACTCTGGCAGCACTGGACGGCCTTTCTTCTACTCATCTTTTTACTTTCTCTCGAGTGGTTTCTGCGCAAACAAAAAGGCATGCTCTAACCGGTCGGAATTTTTTTCTCTGCGCCACTGCATCTCCGCGAGAATAATAAATCTAAATCAGGATTTTATGACAAAACTCTCCATGTCGAGAACGGTGCAGCAATCCAGGATGAGTTTCATCGTGGGTTTGTCAATATTCCGCTCAAATTCACCAATATTGTGATAAAAACTGAGCACTCCTTCGTGCCATATCACCAGCCGGTATGTGGCTTCCTCACCGGTATAACCGCCGGTTTCAGCAAATATTACTTCACCGCCTTCAAGGATGAGCGTGCCGGTTTCATCATCTTTCCGTACCGTCAGTCTGCCACTCTTTTTGTTCATGTTGAAGAATTGCAAAGCCTCAAGAAGGTTGAAATTTTTCAAATTTGCCTGAATTACAGGTAATTCATCGGCGTCGTAATCACTGTAGAGTAAATCCGTGGTGGCTTTATCGGTTTGCATCAACTGGTCAAATCGCCAAAGCAGGGATTCCACACGCCCCACCAAAGTCCGCAGTGAAACCGGATATGGTAATACAGCATCTACGCCGTTGCGAAATGCACGCAATTCAATTTCTTCATCCCTTTTAGCTCCGGTCAGCAAGACAAAAGGCACGATACGCAGATATTTCGCCTGGCGCAACATCCAGCAAAACTCGATGCCGTCCTGCGGTTTTAGAGAAAGCTGAGCAATGATGACCGATGGCGTTGAACTGCTGGCTAACTGCAAGGCTTCTTCGCTAGAATTTGCAGCGAGAATTTCATAACCGAAACGGCTGAGGTTGACATCAAAAAACATCGCTGAATCCGGGTTGGTATCAGCGATGAGAAGCCGGTGCTTCCTTTTATTTTTATCCATAAACTAAAATCCGGGTGACGAGTGACGGTGATTGGCTCAGGCGAATAATTAAAGACACCGCAAAAAAAATGCGTAACCGAAGGGTATTTAAATATAACGATTGCATTTTAAATTATCCACATTTCTTTACGTATGAAAGGCATTAGTGAAATGTGGATAACTTATGGATAAGTAGAAAAAAAATTTTATTAAAAAATATTTCCGTAAAACAACAGGCTTGTCGGTAGCGAGATATCTTTTTTAAACAGGATGCAGAATATATTGTTAGGTTTTAACATTTAAACTAAATTACTGTTTTGAAACGAAATAAAGCAGAAAAACTTCCGCACCGAATAGTATGTACTGCGGAGAGGAATACTATATATTGTATTTCACCCAACTATCTGCTGAACTTTGATCCAGTAAAGCCGGTTTTATTTACTCTTGAAAAAGTGTGGATAACTCTGTGAATACAGCAAAATCCGGCTCATTTTGGATGATTTTTAATTTCCTGCGGTCATCGCTGTTTTTTCTGCAAATATCGTTGATTTTCTACTGTGAAAGCTGTACACTGTACTAATTTATAAAATCATGATTTTCATTGCTTTACAGTTTAGTACCCGGATTTAAGATGTCTCTTTTTATGACGGTTCCCACAACGGATTGGATAATCGGTCTCCTCCTTTTTAGCGGATTAGCCCTGCTGATTGTCACTGCCGAGATTATACATAAAAGATTGACGCTACCCAAAGAGTCGATTCGCAAAATTGTTCACATCATGAGCGGAATAGCCGTACTGTTGACACCGTTACTGTTCAAAACTTATGTGCCGTTGCTACTCATTTCTGCTGTTTTTACCGGTATTAATCTCTTTTCAGTTCTAAAATCAAAATTAAACTCTTACAACGCCACTGAACGAAAATCCCTCGGTACGGTTTATTATCCGCTCGCGGTGATCGCCGTGACGCTGCTCTTCTGGCGCCAGCAAACGGAAATTTTTTATGCAACTGTCGCCCTGCTGGCCTTTGCCGATGCTGCCGCGGGGCTCGCCGGGAAAGAAGCTCCGGCAGGCACAATACTGCTGCTCCCATGGGATAATAAATCGCAGCGTGGTGCTCTCGCGATGTTTTTCGCTTCGGCGCTCATCATGGGCGTCTTATTCATATTCAGTCCTGTTTTTAACATGGCATCTGCAGGACTTTTAATAAGCGCAACCGTCGGCATTGCCTTGCTGGTAACGGCGGCGGAATTGCTATCGTACCGCGGCTCCGATAATCTCAGCATCCCGGCAATTGCCGCTCTGGCACTGATCATTTTTGCGCAACCGGAGTTGCGCCATCAATTTATAACCAGCGTCATCCTGGCGGTTTTCATCGCCGCACCGGCTTACAAGCTGCATGCACTCGATTTGAGCGGCGCCCTGGCGACATTCATTTTAGGCGCTTTAATTTTCAGTACCGGCGGCTGGCTATTCACCATACCAATCCTGATTTTTTTCATCGTCTCCAGCGCACTGTCCCGTTTGCCAAATACCCAAAAAAGCATTGCTAATGAGATTATCGCTGCCGGTGAAAAGCGCAATGTCAATCAAGTTTTGGCAAATGGTCTGGCGCCGCTGGCCTGCGTTATCGCCGGTTTAATATTTCACAACGAGCATGCTTATCTGCTCTATCTCGCGGCGCTTTCCGCGGCAACCGCCGATACGTGGGCAACGGAGATCGGTCTTTTTTCCCACTCACAACCACGGTCGATCATTTCCTGGAAGACGAGCGCAGCAGGCATGTCCGGTGGTATTACCATGCTCGGCAGTTTTGGTGCGCTCGCGGGTTCCGCCCTGCTGGCTCTTGCCGGCTTTTTAACCAGTCTACAATTCAGGCCAAGACCACTCACGCTTGTTGAATTCATGCTCATCGTTATTGCGGGTTTTCTCGCCCAGGTCACAGATAGTCTATTAGGCGCATGCTGGCAAAGAAAAAACCGCTGTTGCGTTTGCGGAACAATCACAGAACGCCGCCGTCATTGTGAATCGGCGACCCTGCTGGATAGCGGCAAACACTGGTTAAATAATGACGGCGTTAATCTTATTTGTGGTTTTTCAGCACTATTTTTTGTTATTTTAGGCTGTCAGCTAACTAATTTATAAAGTTCGCAACCCGAGCTGTCAATTGATTAAAAAAAAGAATAAAATAAAACGCTTCTCCGGGCGCCGTCATGCCTGGATCATCATCTACGGAGTGATTTTGTTGCTCGCATATATTTACATTGCAGGTGAATTCGGTCTGCTGCAACATTGGCGTCTGCGGCAAACAAAAATCTCTCTTGAGAAGAAAATAGTGCAATTACGTTTGCAACAGGACAGTCTGCAAACCGCGATAGAACGCCTGAAAGCTGATAGCAGTTACATGGCAAAGATCGCACGTGAGAAATATAATATGGGTTTACCGGACGAAGAAATAATCCGCATTATAAACGATAAACAGTGAAAAAAACATGAAAAACAGTGGCCTTGTAAAAAGATTTCGTCTGTATTTTGGAACCGGACTATTAGTGCTGGTTCCTTTTACACTAACGGTTTATATCATTTCCGAGCTTTTTTCGGTCGTCGATGGCATTTTGCAGCAGTTGGTCTATGATATCCTGAGCAATGGACTCGGTCTAAACATCGGCGACAAACCCCTGCCCGGTCTCGGTTTTATTACGCTCATCGTTCTGATCACCCTCGTCGGTATCGCGACACGCAATTATTTCGGCCGCCAGCTCGTGCATTTTGGTGAGTTTATCGTCAAGCGCATTCCTCTTATCAATCGTATTTACATCACGATCCAACAGATCAGCAACGCATTTTTTGGCGAGCAGCGTGAAGTTTTCAAACGTGCTGTATTGTTTGAATATCCGCGAAAAGGCGTCTGGTCCATCGGATTTTTTACCCAGGATACACGCGGCGTCGTCCAGGATGCGCTGGAAAAAGATGTTGTCAGCATTTTGGCTTTCACGACACCGAACCCCACCAGCGGCTACCTCCTTTTCGTGCCGAAAGAGGATATCATCGAATTGGATATGCCGGTTGAAGAGGCCTTGAAGCTGGTGATTTCCGGCGGTACGATTAGCCCCGGCAGCAACGGCAGCAAGCATATGGAAATGACAGACTCCGTAGCAGATTTGCGATAAATACAAATTAAAAACCATTCCGTATGGCAGGTTTTTCTATCAGAAAGATGCAGCAAGAATGATACATAGCCTCCGTCTTTTTTTTCTCATTTGGGGGGGATTTATCATGCTATCCGGGCAATCAGCTTTTGCCCAACTTCGCCTGCTCACGCTATCACCTGTCAATCGCGCCCTTTTTGAAAGCAGCCTGAATATCTATGATTGGCAATACCAGCTCGGCTGGGGCGCCTCGCCCGGCAAGCTGGATTTTGTAACCCACTATACCCTCACAAACACCATGCTCTACCGCCGCGGCAAACAATTGTGGAAAGATCAGCAGAGCGCCGATTTGATCATCCGCAAAAAAGCGTTGCAGAACCGAACCTTCATCACCCGCCTCGATTTCAACGCTTTAAAAGACGAATTCTCCTCATTCAATTATGACCGGGTGCAGTCAGGCATGACGCTGGCTTCGCGCTTTGCACTGAAAAGGCAAATAGTCCTGCAGCCGGAGATCGGTTTTCGCATGGAAAACCGTTCCGAGCTTGCGGAAAGCGGGCCTTATTTTGCCGTATTGCTCCGGGCGCCGGGGCAAATATACCTGAATTTATCTCATGATCTGGATGCATGGGCTGAAAGAAGTGCTTTCAAAAACAGGCAAAACAGTCAGGTGCGAATCAATTATTCTCTGGCGACAAAATTCGTTGAGGGAACGCGTGATTCTTTGAATTTTTACTACGATTTTCTCCGTCGCGACAATTTTCTTGGCGATCCGCGAAACGATCTCGTGGAAAGCCTGAATAAAAAACGCTTCGGCATTTCAAATTTTCTCTATTACGCCATCGGGGGGAAAACAGGTTTTCGTATGCGAACAGACCTCAGTATGGCCGGCATAGAAATTGATAACCGGCGGATAAAACGACGGCTATCAAAACGTGGCCACGATGATTTTAATCTCGACAACAAAATAGATATGTACTGGCGCGGCGATCGTTACGAGCATCGGTTTGCTTTTGATTTTGGTGAAAGCACCATCGAATACAACATCTCTGATTCTTCAGGCGGTTTGACTTTTCCGCAACGCTTCATCGGCATCGGGTATGATATCAACGAAAAATATACGCGTCTATCACAGAATTCTCATTTTCGCTTTGGAGAAAAGGATTCACTGCGTTTTTATTTTGGCCTGACAAAGTTGGAATATGACAATACCGACCAGGCGCGCTCTGATAGTCATGATGAGCAACGCTGGCAGGTTGCTCTGATTCACACTCGCAAATTCAGCAAATTCCTGACGCTGCGATGGGAGCTGAGCACTTATCTCAGGCATTTTGTCTATCTCAGCAGCCAACTTTCCGGGCAGAATAACTGGACGCGGATTTTAAAATTCCAGCCGGAGTGCATTATTCGCATTTCACCACGAACTGAATTCCGCCAAAAAGCTGGCATCCGCACAAACTATGTCGTCTCCGATTTTAACGCCGACAATTCCGGCATCAACAATTATGTTATCCGGGATTTTTTTATTACCGACTCACTTGCATTCGCCCTGTCTGAGCGCATCAGTTGTTTGCTGCAATATCGATTTGAACGGGAAGAGCTGGGGAGTTTAAACTGGCAAAGATTCAGCTCGCGCCCACGCACAAGCTGGCAAAACCAGTGGGGATCATTGATTTTCCGGCAGCGCTTCGGCACAATGCTCAATTTGAATATGGGGCTGGTATTTTATGAACAGAAACGCTGGAATTATAAATTACAGGAAAGCGGCAAACTCGAAAAAAAACACGCAGGTACACACACAAACCTCGGACCTCTCATTGAAGCAATATTTATCAATAAATCCGGTTCGACCGTCCTTTTGAATGCAAAAAGACAAAAAGCTTTTCCATTTTTAGGAAATCCTTATTATATTAACAATGTTGAACTTATCGTGCAGTGGAAATTTTAAAAGGAAATCATGGCCGCCGAGCTGAACAGTAAGCAATTGATCAGTGAAAAATTTGCCAGCATTCCTGAAACAGTCGAACAGGTAGAAACGATCACCGACGAGATATCGCGCCATTTAAAATTCTCGGAACCGGACAGGGATAGTATCGCCATCGCCATCACCGAGGCGGTGAACAACGCCATCTACCACGGCAATAAACTCGATGAGAAGAAAAAAGTCCACTTCGCCATCCACAAAACAGCACATGGATTGCGCTTCATCGTTGGTGATGAGGGCAGCGGTTTCAAACCTGACGATGTGCCCAACCCCCTCGAGCCGGACAACCTGCTAAAAGAAAATGGTCGTGGAATTTTTATCCTCAAATCTTTGATGGATGAAGTCAGCTTCGATTTTTCCCCACGCGGGACGACTATCACGCTTGTTAAAAACTTCAACGATAATGCCGATTGATTTTCGATCTGTCATTGTCAGAAAATGCCCTGTTAAATTTCGACCTCATTTATTCTGCAGACAGCTTTGACAAAATGCAACAAACGTGGTATATGCTTTTTCATCCCATAAACAGAAACGAATCTCTTGCAGGGATGGTGCCGTCTGTAGAAAATCGATGCTTCCACGGATCATGATTGCCGCACAGCGCTCAAGGGGAAAGCCAAAAATCCCGCTGCTGATCGCCGGAAATGTGATTGATTTGAGTTTATTTTCTGCCGCAATCTGTAATGCACAACGCGTCGCCCCTGCCAGTTTTGTATCTTCATTTCCCTCACCCATCACCGGCCCGACGGCGTGAATCACATATTTTGCCGGCAGATTTCCTGCACAGGTGATCACTGCCGTGCCCACCTGTGTGCCACCAATCGCATCGCACGCCTCCTGAATTGCCGGGCCGCCTTTACTGCGGATGGCGCCTGCAACCCCGGCGCCGAGGATCAGACAACTGTTCGCTGCGTTGACGATGGCCTCGGTTTCCTGCTCTGTGATATCGCCGCGAACAAAGCTGATAAACTTACCGTTAATCTGGAATTTTTCCATTTGGCATATCTCCTTAAAATTATTCAACCAAACGCCCTGCACGTACCCGCATCGGCCAGAGCGCCCGCTTTTTCTGCAGCAAATCACCCCATGCTTCAGCAATTTTTTTAGCAAAAGCGGCAACCGGGTCCTTTCCGGTGCTCAATTTGTATTTTTGTACGGCAGACCACGTGCCGAGGTAGCCAAGCAACTGATCAAATGACCAGATTGTCTGCATTTCAAACACCGGCGTTGTCACCGGTGCAAAAGGGAAAGCAATATCGCGATAATCATTTTCCACCAGACAGCGCTCGGACGGCCAGAACGCATCGATTTCTCCGCTATAAAATGCATAAACCAAAGCATCGATTTCCGCAGAAATCTGCAACAAATTATACGTCCAGATTGCGATAATTCCGTTCAGCTTCAGCACTCGTTTCGCTTCAGCATAGAATTTTTCCTGATCAAACCAGTGAAGAGCCTGCGCAACGGTTATCAAATCGACAGACCGCTCGTCAATTTTGGAATGGTCTGCCGTGGCAACGCGGTATATAATATTGTCTCTCTGCCTCGCATTTCTGATTTGATTAGCACTGGCATCAGTCGCGATAAGCTGTGAAAAGTGCGGCGCAAGGCCGATAGCCGCCTGCCCGTTCCCGGTTGCACAATCCCAGGCCAAATCATGCGAAGGCACAACTTGCGCAAGGAATTCAAACAAATCCTGCGGATAAACCGGGCGAAAATTATTGTAAGCCTCGGCCTGTTGCGAAAAATGATCTTTAAAATGCATCGTCATCCGATCTTTACAAATGCTCATGCACTTGTAGGATAAACTTTTGTACATCCGTCAGAGTGTACAGCATGTGAACTTGCGCAGGAAGGTCACATGTATTCATCCCGGTTTCGAGATAAGCTGCGATGGGTTTTTTATATTTAATAGCCAGCTCTATTTCGCTGTGCGTTCCGGCACCACCGGGTAAGGCGATGATGATGTCGGCAGTTAAAATATTGATATGATTTCGTGAAAGCACATCTTTGCCCGCCGGCCCGCTCAGAGGTAAATGGGTGAAGATCGGAATTTCCACATAGGGGTTCGGGTAGCCACTTTTACACTTTTCGATCCCACTGCCGCCTCCCGGAATGATGCCGATGCACAGGCCCTGGCGTTGCCTCACCGCTGTAAAAGCCCGGCTCACCGAAGCCATCACACCGCCACCACCGCCCGTGAGCAGGTGGAAGCCGTTTTGCGCCAGCCAGCGGCCCAATGGAGCGACAAACTTTTCGTACGGTTCTGTTCCGGAGCCCATCACACCGATAACCGGCAATCTTTTCACTGGCATGTTATTTCTATTTTTACATAAAAAAATTCCCGCAACAACGTTCCAGACTCCGAAGCGGTTATATTAGTAACCCATCGCCGCACCGTCCGGGCTGCGGGAATCGGCCGCACCGTAGATTAAGCCACGCTCAGCATCACGAAAAATGCCCATCGCGCGGCCCTGGGTTTCGCGAAAATGAATCTTGTGGCCGTAAGATTGATATAATCGCTGCGTATCCGGCGAGATGCCCCAGTCCTCCATTACCGTTTCATCGGGAAACCACTGGTGATGAATACGTGGCGATTCGATTGCTTTGGCAATGTTCATATCAAATTCAATAATATTGAGAATCACCTGCAGCACCGTGTTGATAATCGTGCGGCCACCCGGGCTACCGATAGCAAAAACAGGTCGGCCATTTTTTGCCACGATCACCGGGCTCATGCTGGAGAGCATGCGTTTTTGCGGGCACACCAGGTTGGGCGCAGTGCCGATATAGCCGCGCGAATCCGTATATCCGGGAATAGGGTTAAAGTCTCCCATTTCATTATTTAAAAGAAATCCGGCGCCATCAACAACCCTTTTACTGCCGTAACTCGCTTCCAGTGTATAGGTCATCGAAACCATGTTGCCGGCCTTGTCGACGACCGAGAAATGTGTTGTTTCTTCACTTTCATAAGCATCGTTAAAATGTACGCTATCACTGACCGAAGCCCTGTCCGCTTCGATTCCCGCCCGCAACGTCGCTGCGTATTCCAGTGAAATCAATTTTGTAACCGGCATCTCTGGATTAAAATCAGGATCGCCGAGATAGCGCGCCCGGTCAGCGAAAGCCCGACGCATTGCCTCAGTGAGAAAATGCAGATATTGCGCTGAATTATGGCCCATTCCTGCCAGTTCATATCCCGAAAGGATGTTGAGCATTTCGATGATCGCAACGCCGCCGGAACTCGGTGGGCACATGCCGAAAACATCGTAGCCACGGAAAGTGCCGTGAATCGGTTTACGCTCGACTGCCTGGTATTTTTGCAGGTCTTCATGGGTGATCAGGCCGCCGTTCCGCTGCATAAATTCGATTAAAAGCTCCGCTGTTTTGCCCTTATAAAAACCGTCATGGCCATTTTTCATAATGCGTTTCAGCGTGGCGGCGAGATCGTGCTGTTGCCATTTTTCTCCCGGCTGCAATAAACGGCCGTCGGCTTTGAGAAATTTCCTGGCTGATGCCGGATATTTGCGCCATTCATCCTGAAAATACTTCAATCCGTCATACAAACCCCAGGTTATTTGAATCCCGTTTTTTGCTAATTTATAAGCTGGTTCAATCAGTTTTTTCCATTTGAGACTGCCAAATTTTTCATGCGCCAAAACCAGTCCGGCCACGGTTCCGGGAACGCCGATCGCCAGCACGCCATCATGATTGCTGCGTTTGTGAATGCGTCCATCGGCGTCAAGGAACATGCGTTCCGAGGCCGCCAGCGGCGCTTTCTCGCGAAAATCGAAAGCTGTGATTTCACCATTGGCGCCGTGGTAAACGAGGAATCCGCCGCCACCGATATTACCTGCGGCCGGCCAGACAACCGCCAGCGCAAACGCTGTTGCCACAGCGGCATCAATCGCATTGCCGCCCTCTTGCAGCACTTTTATACCGATCTCTGTCGCGTACTTTGAGGTGGAAACCACCATAGCATTTTGAGCACGCACCGGCTTCCGCCCGGCAGGAGCGGCAATCATTTGCACCTGGACGAATAAAAAAATGACCGCTGTAAAAAATAAAAAAAATCTCTTCATCGGCTCATCCCTTCTCTCTAACCTTTATTATTCTCTCGCAGGGGCGCAGCTAAAATAGCATAATACATTTAAAAACAACACGCTGCAATACTGCGGTATCTGTTCAGCGCAGCAGCCGCAGGCTCAGCCTGCGTATTATTTTAGGCGAAATGATGGCAACTGGATTAGACTCCGCATCATCGATCTTCAGGCAAATCAGCACTTAAATAAAAAATATGCAGATTATAACAAAATAATTCACCGGAAAGGTTGAATCAAGCTAAAATCGTTTGACTTTGAAATTATTTGTTACTATTGTTTTTTTTTACTTTACCCTATGGAAGGCCACAGATGAAATTAGAATTTGAACACGTGCACTACCGCTGTACCGACATGCAGGCCACAGTCAAGTGGTATATCGAGGTCATGGGTGCAAAATTTCTCGAAGAAAAAGTGTTGGCAGGCAACCCCGCCGTTCGCCTGGAATTGGGCGGCACGATTCTCAATTTTTTCCCGGCGGCTGCAGAAACCGACTTGCCCAAAATACCGGCGAAGGAGAAACTCGGTGCCTACCACATTACGTTTTTTGTTGAAAACGTTGATGCGGCAGTGGCATATTTTAAAAACCGTGGTGCAAAATTCTTCAAGGAAGGTTTGATGGCTGCAACCGATCTCAAAGTGGCTTTCATCGAAGCGCCGGATGGCATGTTAGTTGAGCTGATGGAAACAATCCAATAAATTTTTTCAATCAATCCAGGAGCAGGAGGAATTTTCATGAAAAAATCTCTCATTTTATTACTCGTTTTACTGGTTCCCACCATGGTATTCGCGCAAGATGGTGTGCAGGAATTGCTGCAGCAAGGCGATGCGGCATACGATGCTTTCGATAACCAGACCGCTCTCTCCAGCTATCAAAAAGTTCTTGAAATCGATGCTAACAATTTCGAGGGTTTGTGGAAAACAGCCCGCGCCCTCACGGATGCGGGCAAAGCCCTCGGCGGTGATGCAGAAAAAGAGCACTACATCGAAGCCGGTAAAGTTGCCCGGAAATGTGTCGAACTGCACAGTGATAAAGCTGAATCCCATTACGTGCTTGCGTTAGCCATTGGCCGCCTGGCCCTGTTTGAAGGCGGAAAAAAGAAAATTGAGCTTTCAAAAGAAGTGGAAGCGGAAGCAAAGAAAACGCTGGAACTCAATCCGCAACATGATGGAGCCGCCCACATTCTCGGCCGGTGGAATTACAATATTTCTACTCTGGGCTGGTTTCTCCGCGCTGCCGCAAAAGTCGTTTATGGCGGCGTACCCGAAGGTGCAACGCTGGAAAATGCGGCAAAATATTTTTCCATGGCCATCGAAATCAATCCTGACAAACCGGTGCACCGGCTTGAATATGGCCGCACGCTCATCGAGCTGGAAAATTACGCCGAGGCCAAAGTACAATTGCAGAAATGCCTTGATTTGGAAAAAGTGCAGTGGGAAGATGATAACCACAAAAAAGAAGCTGCAGAGCTGTTGAAAGATATTAAAAACAAGTAAACGGTTCCGGAAGACATAATCATAGCTGTGGGATTCGTTCCGCAGCTTTGATTAAAAGCCGGCATCTTTGCCGATATCGGCACCTTCACAGGGAGAAGTAACTTCAGCCTCTTTCCAATAAATGAACGAAAGCAGGCGTCAGCGCAACAGACGCTGAGCCTGCTGAAGCGGGACGCAACTCTCGAAAGACAGGCTTCAGGCTCAGCCACTGTCTTGCCCTGAACAATTCAACTGAAAGGATCATTTATGTCAGCCTGGAAAAAGCCCTGGTTCCCGTTCATCACTGTCCTTTGTTTTTTCACCCAGGCAGGGCTGCTCTCTGCTCAAACCGTGTTCTCGCCTTATCAATCAATGCTCGACCAACTAACCATTCCTTCAAACAATCATAGCAAAAGATCATCAAGTACGGATTCGAGTTTTCACGGCAACGGCGATTCCAAAGAGATTTTGCCGGGTGAAACGCTTGTTCTTGCAAATTTACAAGGCCCCGGCATTATCAAACACATCTGGAATACCTCTGCATCCGTGTTTCCATTTTCCGCCCGTTCACTGGTTTTAAGGATTTATTGGGATGGCAGTGAAAAACCCAGCGTCGAAGTTCCCATAGGTGATTTTTTTGGCGTTGGTCACGGTGCAAAAAAAGATTTTCAATCCTTGCCGGTAAGCGTTTCTTCCTTCGGTCGATCCCGGACGTGTTTTTGGCGAATGCCTTTTAAAAAGCAGGCGAAAATCACAGTTTCCAATGAACTCGCGGAATTTGGGCCGGTTTATTTTTATTATTATGTGGATTGGGAAAAGGTCGAATCTCTTGCGGATGATATCCTTTATTTTCATGCGAGATATCATCAACAAACTCCGGCAAAAGCGGGAGATCACGTCATTCTCAATACCACAGGCAGGGGAAACTATGTCGGCACGGTTTACTCCGCACATCAGGTGAAAACAGGGTGGTTTGGCGAGGGAGACGACCGGTTTTATATCGATGGTGAGAAGATACCATCCATACAGGGGACGGGTACGGAAGACTATTTCGGTGATGCTTGGGGGTTCCGTGAGTTTGCCGGCCCCTTTCAAGGGGTCCCGTTATATGAAGGCTCGTTAGCTGGAGACCGCGTGACGGCTTATCGCTGGCATATTTCAGACCCCATTCGCTTTCAAAAATCACTGCTGTTTTCCATCGAGCATCGCGGCAGCGTTATCGATCAGCAGGGGAACAAGCTTTCCAGCTCAGGCCAACGAGCAGATTGGCTTAGCTCTGTGGCTTTCTGGTACCAGGCGCCGATTGCTTTTTCCGATACGGCCCTCCCTCCTGCAATAAAAAGACTTCCCCCCTATCAAATCATGCTGGCTTCTTCTTTAAAAATGCAGGCCACACCGGATAAAACCAAAACAGAGCTGGTCGCGGTGCACTTCGAACCGGAAATGCCTGATGGCGCAATTGAATTCGAGTTTGAGGTTAAAACAGCGGGACGTTACAAAATTTCTGCTGTTCTCGTCGACGGTGTTTTTGGCAGCCGCTACCAACCGCTTGTCGATGGCAAACCTGCCGGTCCGATACTGGATATGCTCAGCAAGGGAGGCAACTGGAGGGAATACAGCTTTGGGCTATTCAAACTTGAGCAGGGCAAGCACAAATTTAAATTGCAGGGGCAAGGCGCCTCACCAAACCGGAGGCCATCTCTTGCCCAAAAATTCACCATAGGAATCAGTAGTTTGGTTCTACTCCGTCTCGAAGACCTTTAAAAAAAAATACCGACCCAGGGTTACGACGCCTTGGTTTAAAAAACTGCTGCCGGAATATCGCAAGATTTTATCATTCCAAAAACGTACCGATGCGTCCCCAGCGGATTTTACTCCACAGTTTTGACAGCGGTAGGTATTTTTTCCACGAAAAATACACCATCAGCGCTTTGCCGTGGATATTTTCCCGCGGCACATAACCCCAGTAGCGGCTGTCAGCGCTGTTATCACGATTATCACCCATAACGAAGTATTGATTCGGCGGAATCGTCACCGGACCCCAATTTTGCGGTGTTCTTGCTTCAGCAGCAAAATAACGCACGTTATGAACGACACCATCGGCTCGTTTAATCTCATAAACGTTCACATGCCGCCGTTCTTCGGGGTCATATTCGCGGCGTAAAAATATCTTTTCTCCCTCCGGTTTTCCGTCGATAAAAACCGTATCCTGCCGAATTTCCACGGTTTGTCCGGGGGTGGCCAGGCAGCGTTTCACGTATTCGGTTGAGGGATCCGGCGGATATTTGAAAACGATAATCTCGCCGGCTTTGGGGTCGCGCCCCAGCGGAAAAACATAATGCGGCAATTGAATATTCACTACCGGAACCATGTCCGGCGTGCGCGGCCCGTAAATATAGCGATTGACGATGAGATTATCGCCGATTTCGATGGTTGTGCGCATCGAACCTGTGGGAACATGATAGGCTTTGACGATCGACGCCTGCAAGACCATGACCACCCCAAGAGGCACCAGCAATGCCATGACGTATTCTTGCAATTTGGCGAAAAATCCCGCTTTCTTGGCTGTTTTCGGTTTCTTTTCCATTTTCCGTTTTTTCCACTGCATGCTTGGCCTTTCTTTACGAAATGTATTTCTGTCCCAATAATAAAACACCGGCATATTTAAGACGGCGTATAAAGTTGATAGTTTAAAATATTCTCATCCCACCGGCCGCATCAGGCAAATTCAGCACACACGCTGTCGCACATCAGCCATCCCTCGCGGGTCAGGCGCATTCGGCTATCTTCAAATTTGATCAGCGGCGGTTGATGAGCGAGTAATTTATCGATCTGCGGCTGAAATTTTTCTTGAAATCGCAATCCGAATCGGGCTTCGAATTCATTGACATCAAGACCGCAGCTATGGCGCAAAGCGAGAAAAATCATTTCAAATTGCCTCACCGCCGTCGTTAAAAGCTCCTCACTGAACACCGGCAGCTTGCCGTTATCCAGTCGATCGATATATTGAGGAATCGAACGCACATTCGAGAAACGGCGCCGGCCATCGAATGAATGTGCGGCCGCACCGAGCCCAAGGTAGCGGCTGCCGTCCCAGTACTTTGAATTATGCCGGCTTTCAAACCCGGGCAGCGCGTAGTTGGAAACCTCATAGTGTTCATAACCATTCTCTTCGAGAAATTCAATTGTAAAATTATAAAAAATACGCTGCCGCAACTCACTCACGGGTTTGGCTTTTCCGGCCTGAACCATCTTGTGCAGCGGTGTGCCGTTTTCGATGGTCAAACTGTAAGCAGAAATATGTTGCGGTTTCAAGGTAACGGCACGCTCGAGAGAATGGCGCCAGCGGGAGGGTTTTTGCCCGGTGAGCGCAAACATCAAATCGATGGATAAATTTCCGATGCCCGACCGGCGCACCGCAGCAACCGTAGCTTCAATTTCCCGTAACGTATGCAGCCGGTCGAGCTGCTGCAATTCATGCGGCCAAAACGACTGTACACCGATGCTGATGCGATTGATCCCGGCAGCGGCATAAGCCGGCAGTTTTCCACTGGTCACCGTTCCCGGGTTAACTTCAAACGTGACCTCGGGTTGTTGAGAAAACTGAAAAGATTGACGAAGGGCGGTGAGAATTTCTCCAACTTGCGGCGGAGAAAGCAGGGAAGGTGTGCCGCCGCCGAAATAAATCGTTGAAAAAATCTCATCGCGCCAGGGTTCCACAACCGCATAGGATTTGACTTCCCGAAGCACAGCCCGCAGGTAATCCGGGATCAATTTTTCCTGCTGCGCAACGGTGAAAAAATCACAGTAATTGCAACGTTTTACACAGAAAGGGATGTGAAGATAAAGCGCAGCGGTTTTCGTATTTATCGTATTTGGCCCTGCTGGTTTCATGGCGGTTTTATTTCAAAATTGAACCGATGCGCGACCAGCGTACTTTATGCGGCAATTTGTAAAGCGGCAGATATTTATTCCACGACCAGTAGATGATCATCGCTTCGCCGACGACATTTTTACGCGGGACGAAACCCCAGTAACGGCTATCAGAGCTGTTATCGCGGTTATCACCCATCATGAAATAGTGGCCGGGTTCAATTTTCGTCGGCCCGTAGTTTTCACTTTTGGTGTTATGATTTTCATAATGCCGGATGACATAGCTGTGGCCGTTGTCACGTGTGATGCGATAAAACATCACATGACGCTGCTCTTCGGGATCATATTCTTTGCGTAAAAACTCTTTTTTGCCTTCCGCTTTACCATCGATAAAAACATCGCCATCGCGCAGTTCGATCGTTTGCCCGCCGATAGCGATACAGCGTTTTACGTAATCGATGGATGGTTCGGGCGGATATTTAAAAACGACGATTTCACCCGGTTCCGGGTCTTTCAACGCCGGGAAAACCAGGTGGGGGAGCTGGTAGTTCAAAAGAGGGATTGAATCCGGTGTGCGTGCACCGTAGATGAATTTATTGACCAGTAAAAAATCGCCGATGAGCACGGTGCTTTTCATCGATCCGGTGGGCACGTGGTACGCCTGCACTACGGTGGAGCGCAAGATCATCACCGCCAAAAAGGCGACAGCCAGGGATTCGACCACCTCGCGCAATTTGCTTTTCTTTTTAACGTCCTGCTCTTCTTTCGTTTTAAAAAACATCAAATTACCTTATTCGTAGTCTGTTTAAAATTCCAGCAAATGTCAATCGACTTTTAAAATTGCCAAAAAAGCGTCCTGCGGGATTTCGACTTTGCCCAGTTGTTTCATGCGCTTTTTGCCCTCTTTTTGTTTTTCCAAAAGCTTGCGCTTGCGCGAGATATCACCGCCATAACATTTCGAGGTCACGTCTTTACGCATGGCGCGCACGGTCTCACGGGAGATGATGCGACTGCCGACAGCGGCCTGAATTGCGACTTCAAACATCTGCCGCGGGATGATGTCTTTCATCTTTTTGCAGATTTTTCGGCCCCAATCATAAGCCTTGTCCTTGTGAACGATATGCGACAGCGCATCGACAGGGTCGCCATTGATGAGAATATCCAACTTGACGAGATCGCCTTTTTGGAAGCCGATAAAATCGTAATCGAAAGAGGCGTAACCTTTGGTCATGCTTTTTAATTTATCAAAAAAATCGAAAATGATTTCCGAAAGGGGGAATTCATAGGTGATGTCGGCACGAGTCGGATCGATGTACGAGGTATTTTTATAAACCCCGCGCCGTTCCATGGCCAATTTCATCACATTGCCGATAAAATCTTTGGGCACGATAATTTGTGCGCGAATATAGGGCTCTTCAACATATTCAAAATCACCGCGCGAAGGCAAATCTGCAGGGTTATCAATTTCCACCATGGTGCCGTCGCTCAATTTCACCCGGAATTCCACATTCGGCATCGTCGTCAGCAAATCGATATCGTACTCACGCTCAAGGCGTTCCTGCACGATCTCCATGTGCAGCAAGCCGAGGAAACCGACACGAAAGCCAAAACCAAGCGCCACCGAGGTCTCCGGTTCGAAAACCAGTGAGGCGTCGTTCAGGCGCAGTTTATCGAGTGCAGTGCGCAAATCTTCATAATCTTCACTCACCGTGGGGAACATGCCGGCATAAACCATAGGCAAGACATCGCGATAGCCGGGCAACGGTTCGGTGGCCGCGTTGCGGGAATTGGTTATCGTATCGCCAACTTTCGTATCCTGAACATCCTTAACCCCGGCGATGCAATATCCGACTTCACCAACGGAGAGCGATTTGGCCGCTTCCTTTTTCAGACGTAAAATGCCGACTTCCGCGACCTCAAAAACTTTGCCGGTGGTAAAAAACTTGATCTGCATACCGGCATGAATTTCACCGTGCACCACCCGAATGTAAGCGATAGCGCCACGATAGGGGTCATAGACCGAATCGAAAACCAGCGCGCTCAATGGTTTGTCTTTTTGCCCAACCGGTGCCGGAACCCGATCGATCACCGCCTGTAAAATTTCATCCACGCCTTTCCCCGATTTTGCACTCACCAAAAGAATTTCATCTTCATCACAGCCGATGAGATCGGTGATTTGTCGTTTAACGACATCAATCTGAGCACTCGGCAAATCGACTTTATTGATCACCGGAATGATCGTCAGATCGCCCTCAATCGCCTGATAAAGTGTGCTGATGGTTTGCGCCTCCACCCCCTGGGCCGCGTCGACGACAAGAATCGCACCCTCGCAGGCGGCAAGGCTGCGGGAAACTTCGTAGGAAAAATCGACGTGTCCCGGTGTGTCGATCAAATTAAGCGTGTATCGTCTTTTGTCCGCAGCGACATAGTTCATGGTAATCGCATGCGCTTTGATCGTGATGCCGCGTTCGCGCTCCAGGTCCATATCGTCGAGAACCTGATCCTGCATTTCACCGGCGCGCACCGTTGCCGTAATCTCGAGAAAGCGATCGGCAAGGGTTGATTTGCCGTGGTCGATATGGGCGATAATGCAAAAATTTCTAAAATGGTCGCTGTTCATAAGTTGACTTTATTATATTGATTTCTGTTGTGAAAAAGAATTTTAAATATAGCTATTCTCTAAGGACTAAGCAACGGAAAAAAGCCGATCAGGATGTCCCCCGTTTTTATGGCTTTTCCCAAGTTCAAAGTATTTATTTCACACAAAGCACGCAAAGTGTTGCTCGCTGTTCTTTGCGTATCTCAGCGACTTCGCGTCTTTGTGTGAGAAGATGACGAGGCCTCCCCTTTTTTCATTGCCTTATTTCAAAGTAATGGACTGTTTTTCATCAACTTATATACCAATTTTTCTGGGGTTGATCTGTTTCCCGGGGGACATTCAAAAAAGAGCCGATTGATCAGATCGCAATCCGATCAAAGATCGCTTGACAAAACCCGCTTTTTTATTTATACTTTTTAATATTTCCATCTAACTATTTGAGTTTCCAGCCCAAATCTATAAAATCATGCAAATGATTACGGGATGGGATAGCAGTGAACCTTTGGAAGGGAGCATGATTTATGAATTTTTTTGACTGGCTACTTGAAATAACGACACATCTAAATGACATCATGTGGGGCACGCCCATGATAATCTTGCTGGTCGGGACAGGCATATTTCTGACCATTGCAACGCGCGGGCTACAATTCACCCACTTCTGGCATTCCTTGAAACTCATTTTCAGTAAAGAATCCCGCTCCGAAACCGGTAAAGGCGATATCTCACCTTTTGCCGCTTTGATGACAGCGCTGGCCGCAACTGTTGGCAATGGAAATATCGCCGGCGTGGCAACTGCAATCGCTATTGGCGGTCCGGGAGCGCCGGTATGGATGTGGCTTGCCGGCATCATGGGCATGGCGACAAAATATGCCGAGGGTTTTCTCGGTGTGCACTTTCGTGAAATCGCACCCAACGGCACCATGGCCGGCGGCCCGATGTATTATGTGAAAAACGGGCTGAAAAATAAAAAAATCGGCCGATTTCTGGGAGCTGCTTTTGCGGTCTGTGGCGTCATCGCCTGTTTGATCGGCACGGGAAATATGGCACAGTCCAATTCGATGACCGCTTCCCTTGCCAACTCGCTCAACCAGGCGATCAACAATGCGACGACGGCTGACCAGGCCCCGGCTTATTTTTATTATTTGATCGGCGCTGCTATTGCTATTCTTGTCGGCATGGTCATCATCGGCGGGATCAAAAAAATCGGCCATGTTTCCGAGAAACTCGTCCCGGCGATGATCTTTTTTTACATCTTTTTTGCACTGATTGTCATCGGCGCGAACATCACCCAAATCCCCGACGCTTTTATTCTCATTTTTAAATCAGCCTTCGGATTCCAGCCATTGGTTGGCGCTTCTATGGGTCTCGCTATTCAGAACGGGGTCAGCCGCGGGCTTTTATCCAACGAAGCGGGGTTAGGTTCGGCGGCTATTGCCCAGGGCGCTTCCGCCAGCGAGGAACCGACGAAAAACGGACTCATCGCCATGACCGGTGTTTTTATCGATACTATTCTGGTGAATACGATGACAACATTAACCATCGTTCTCACTTTTGCGTATGAGCACACACAAGCCTGGCAAGGCGCTGATGCTACGAATAACATCACCAGTATTCTCGTCACGCAAAAAGCTTTCGACACCGTCATCCCGTTCGGCGGCGCTATTATCGCGTTGGCTTCTTTTCTTTTTGGATATACAACACTGATCGGCTGGTCTTATTACGGTGAAAAATGCATCGAATACCTGGGCGGCAACAAGGTCATCATGCCGTTCCGCTATACATTTATCGCTTTTTTATTTTTTGGCGCTATTCTCACACCTTTGGCCGGAACGAACTTCAATTACCTGAATATCGTGTGGAACCTCGGCAATATCGGCAATGCTTTTATGGCGGCGCCCAATTTGATTGGCCTGATTTTCCTCACCGGATTTGTGGCGCGTTATACACGGGAAAAATTGCAAAATTAAAACGAAGCTATTCAACCTGCACAATTGTTCAACATAGCAGTGAAGGCGTCCTCGCCGAACGGCACGAGTCATACGCTCAGCGAGGATGCTTTTTGGGGAAGAGACTGAACAGAGTCACATTAAAACTGCAGCAACCACCGATTCAGGTGCACTGAACCTATCACCCCATAACCGCCGCTCACTCCGGCTTGCGTCTCTTTATCACGCAGGGCAGCTGCGTAATTTGCATCATAAGAAAAGAGATAAAACCAGTATAAACCCGTGTCGATAACATCCGGCGGCGTTTCATCTGTTTGTGAATATTTTTGCGTGTAGAGCATGCTGCCGCCAATTTGCTCCCAACGCCCCTCGATAAATTTATAAAGCTCTGCTTTAAACATTTCTCTGCGACTTTGCCAGGCAAAAAAGAGTTTTCCATCTTTTCTTTCTTTCTGAATTAATACCGCCTGTTCTGTCTCACACGAAATGGTACATTCATAACTTAGCACCTTGACATGTATTCCTTCGATTTATTAGTTTAATGCACCTTCGGAGGATAGGGCAATCCGGGGACGGAACCCGAGCGCCGAAGGTGCGATGTACGACATAATTTCATC
>JAJRYV010000008.1 GCA_024275575.1 bacterium | reverse complement strand
TTCCCACGTAGATGAAACCTTCGCTGTCAACACCGGGATTTTCCAGACTGCCGGAACCTTCCCACATGGCCATGCCTTCGCCGGTCAGATAATTAATCTTGATCAGCTTTGCACCATTGGCATAAAGAATATTTCCATCTTTGGCAACGTTCATCCCGCGGCAGCCGTTGGGGCCCAGAAGGCCGATTTCAGTACCGTCAACGGTTACGGAAGTGATCGGGGAGAAATCAACTTCGGTGCCGTCGGCATTACGAACACGGATGCCTTCGGCTGCGCCGTAGCTTCCTGACCAGACTTTGCCGTCGGCATCAACAGCGACGCCGTGGGCTTGCACGACGGTGGTGTCTTCCCAGACGGAATCGAAGACGAATTTGCTTTCACCCATGTATTTCCACGGGCCTGGATCGAGTTTGATGACCCGCTCCAGCGGTACGGCAGTACCATCTGCAAGGTAGAGATCCAACGCCAGGGCGGTGCCGCCTTCGTTTTTGGTAGGATCGACAAAACCGGTCGCGACGAGAATGCCTGCCTGGCCGTCATAACCGCTGAAATCAGCATTGAAATCAGCGACATTGGCGCCGCCGGAAGTCAATTCGAGCGCCGCTGCAACAGGCGCAACACTGGCATAACCGGAGGCCGTGTTGTAACCCACATTCGTAGCGGCTGCCGCACCGTCGACATTCAATGTCAGCACATCAGCATCAGTACTGGCGTGGAAAAGCAGGAAGTCGAATTTTGCAGCATCACTACCGGCGGCAGCGATGTTATCGACCAGCGTGGTGACGACATTTAAATCACGGCTGAATGGATTGTCGTATTTCGCCGCATTTCCAGGCAGAACGCCACTGATAACGACGGCATAACGGCTACCGGCAGTCAGATTCAATGCACCGGTGTAGGCAACCGTATCTGCATTTAAAATCTGAATGCCGGGTGCGCCGGCGGCAATATCCATAAACTGGGTTGCCGTTTGGAAATCGATCGCTGTTGTGTCGGTATCAGCGATGACGATTTCCAGATTGCGGGTATCATTATCCGCTGAAGCATGGATAAACTGTACCTGGGCGTTTTGCCCGAGCACAGGTACTGTGAAGCATAAAACGAGTAGTGAAACAATGAATTTCATACGTAAGTCAAATTTCATTGGTTCCTCCTTTGAGTTATAAAGGTTAGGTGGTTTAGGTGTTACCGTTTTTTTTTGGAAAACTGTTCAGGCAGCATCAGCAAAACACTCCCACTTCGGCAGGCTCAGTGTCCGCTGGCTGAACAGTTACTTTGTTAGGAAAACCCTGTTAGGGTTGTATTTAATCGTTTATTTTCGTCCTTCGTACGGTGCGCTCTTCAAATTGCCCATATCGACACGCAGGACCTTGGTTGCACCCTCCAAATGGCGCAGGGCATAAAATACAGTGCCGTTGCCCCACGAAAGGGAACGGATTTCCGCGGCAATCAGATTGGCATAGAGCGCTGCACCGCTGCCGTCGGTATTCAATCGGAACATGCCGTTGTCAACATTGTCGGTGCCGAAAAGCATGGTGCCGTCTTCGGCAAAAGCCATCGTTAGTATGTCCGCACCGGCCAACCAGGCGGCATTGGCGCTGTCAAAGGTTTCAGTGATATTTTCAAGTGTGGTTTCCGTCGCTTTTGCCGTCCATATTTTTTGCGATCCGGAACCGTCGGCAATTTGCATGGCGTAGAGCAGGCCGTTAAACAGGCGCACGGCTTTGAGTTTCGCCGGAAAACTGCCGATCAGGGTTTTGGATTTATCGGGTTTGACGCGATAGATATCGCTGCCGACAGCCACGAGCAGATCACCGGCTGCATCGAAATCAAAATCTTCGGGCGCCGCTGAAAAAGTCGTAAAAAGTGATTCGCTGCCCTCTGCTGTATAAGTGACGATTTTGCGCACTCGTCCGGCCGCTGCGGCCGCATATAAAAGACCTCCCTGTCCCATCTTCATGCTTCTCGCGGTAACGTAAGTGGTCGAAGAAAAATCGGAAGAGCTGCCGTCCGGCGCTATTTTTTTGATTTTCTTCGCTTTCGTTTGTACGTAAATATTTTCGGCTGCATCGACGGCGACGGCGAAGGCCTCTTGCGTATCCGCACCCGGTTCTTCAATGGTGCCGAATTCGAGAACTGCCGGAATCAGTTTGTAAATCAGGGAGTTGCTGAAGAGCTCAACCCGAAAAACCGCAACTTTTACGGCCAGCGAATCACCGACGATGTCCGGGGCAATGATCTGTAGCTCGGTCGGTGTTGCGCTGACCACTGTCGCCTGGCTGCCGTCAAAATAGACATAATTTTCCGAGGCAACGGGGGAAAAATTCTGCCCGGTTATGGTCATTTCACCAACACCGGCCAGGGTCTGATCTTCGGGAAAAAGGGCGGTGAGCACCGGTGTTGCCCCTTTGTCTGCATCCGGATCGTAGAGTTTATCCGGTAAATCCTGGTTGCAGCCGGTAAGAATAAATGCCAGCAGCAGGAGACCGGTGTATTTTTGTATTAAATTTAATTTCATGTGAATTCTCCGATTCTCAAAGTTATGTAATCCGGGCCGCCGGATTAAAAATCAAAATGCATGGAAACACGGGTGACATCGTCAAATGGCGATGATTCAAAAAACGGGGTATAGGCGAAGTCGATACCTGCACCGAAAACCTTGAACCCGACGCCTGTGGAAAATCCGTATTCATCCTGGTTGCTTTTGTAACCAAGACGCAGGGCGAAGGCATCGAGAAATTTATATTCAGCGCCTAAATTGATGTATTCCTGATAGGAGCGCGGGTGCGCGGCGTCGATGGCGACAAGCAGCGAATGGCTACTCTTCTCATTGTCGAAGAAATCCAGTACATCCATGGAAATGCCGACCTGGAATGTCAATGGTAGTTGAAAACCTTCGCGCACATATTTGAGTTCTTTGGAATAATTGCGCACCGACATGCCGAAAGCAAGGCTTTTAAAACCGGTCTGGTAAATCGTGCCGAAATCGAATGCCATCTCTGAAATGATGTTGGATGTCTGTTCGAGAATAACGGAATCGGGTTCGGTTTCTTTGGGGTCGGAGGGAATCCAGCTATCACCGAGGTCCTGGCGCACGGTTTTGAGTTGCGCGCCCACGGCAAAGCGATCGGTCAAACTGTAGGCATAACCAAAGCCGAACATGAAAGCCGTGGGGCTGAGATTGCCGGTTTCGATATAACCACGTTCGTCGACACTCGTTTTCACCCGTCGGGTGCCGATGATATCGCCATAGTCCACGGTTTGAAAACTGAAACCGGCAACGCCCCATTTGCCACCTTTGATGTTATAGGAAAATGATCCGGAATTGTGTTTGATGTCGGCAATCCATTCGGTGAGATTGAACTGAAAATCAAACATTTTTTGCGAACGCGCCATCAGTGCCGGGTTGTAAAAAAGTGAGCCGGACTGCCCGGCGACGGTGGTGAATGCTTCGGCCATCGCAACAGCGCGGGCATCTCCGCTGACGCTTAAAAATTGAAAGCCGGTTTGTGCCAGTTTTTGCTGCGCCATAGTTGATTGCAACCCGAAGCAGCACATCAGCGATGACAGCGTTATAATTAATCTTCTTTTTCTCATTCTGAAAACTCCATCAAAGTTTGATGAATTATTTAAGTTGATGCGTGTCAGCGGATTATGATAAACTTGCGAATTGCCGTCTCGCCTTCCGGGGTTTCAAATGTTGCGATATAAACACCACTGACGACGATCTGGCCGTAGTCGGTCTCGGAATTCCATGGCTCCGAGCCACTGCCGTTGGTGTGTTCGATGGTGCGGATCAGATCACCGCGTTCGGTGTAGATGCGGATGGTGCACCGGCCGGGAATGTCGATAAATTCCAGTTTATCCTGCTCTCCGGGATATTGCACAATGCGCGAGCGAATATCGAAGGGATTGGGCACGACACGGATTTCTGCCAGGCTTTCACCCGCCGGGCGCAGCAGTTTGGCCGGCTGCGTGCTGCGTGTCCAGAACATGCTGCTTTCCAGCGGTCCGCCGGGGTTGGCGCTCGTATTGTTATTGCGGCCGTCGCTGAATGAAGAAATGTAATAATAATAATTCGTCGTCGGCTCGACGGAGGTATCATTATATTCGTGTACGATATCCGGGTTGTCCGTACCCTCGCCGCAGGCGAATATTTCCTGATAAGTGGTGTCGTAGCGTGCGATCGCCCGATAGATGCGGTATCCGGAAAAGTTGGGCGCGGCTTCGGCTTCGTCAGACCAGGCAAGGGAAATGCGGTCGCCGCCTGAATTGATATTGAAAAGCGCCGGCGGTGGCGGTGGAACAGCTATTTCATAGTTCAGACTAAAATTGCGGCGTGCCCGACCCAGTGTTTTGAACAAGCTGTCTGCGCCGGTGAAAATCCAGGCGTTTTTGTATTCATCTTTATCCGTGGTTGTCGAGCCGTCCGGCAAGTCGAAAGTGAACGTTTCGGAAGGGTTTTGATAGGCTTGCAGCCACTTTCTGCCGACCTCAATGCATTTTTCACGACTGATGCCGCTGACGCCTTCGGCGATGATGATGCGCACACTGTCCCCCGGCGCCATCGTATAGGGGCCATAACCGCTGGTGTTGGAAAACCCACCCGGCGTGCCCTCGTAAACATCAGGGAAGCCCTCACCGATGACGTCGGCATGGCGCGGCCAGCGGTGGCCGCGGGTAACCCAGGCCCATTCGTCGGTCATGCGGGCCGGGTTAAACTGCTCATTGGGTCGTGTTTCCGGCTCGTCGGAACCTTCCCAGCTTGTGGT
The DNA here is from genome assembly GCA_024275575.1 of bacterium. Classification (GTDB taxonomy): domain Bacteria; phylum Zhuqueibacterota; class Zhuqueibacteria; order Zhuqueibacterales; family Geothermadaptataceae; genus Bioreactorimicrobium. Next base: position 7,072 of record JAJRYV010000008.1, on the reverse strand, counting down.
AACCGGCTGGTACGGATCATCCCTTTTATCGTCGGTATCGCTATCGGCATGTAGCGTAATATTACCCATGTATTGTGGTGAACCGAGGCGACCGCTGCCGTACTTCACATCCGGGGAACCGATGAGGTCATAGGCTGCTTTGGAGTGGCGCCCCATCCAGGCATATTGCACGCGCATGGAATCGGCGGCGCTGTTGCCGTCGAGCCATGCCGGATAACCGCCGTTGGGTTCGATGGGTTCGCCGCGCGTGCTGAGCATTTCATTGATGCCCCAGCGCGGCGAGTTGAGATCGGTCCACTGGGCGCCTTCGCGGCTGGCGGCATAGCGGTACTGCCAGAAAAAATAGACGTCTTCGAGCGTCACCTGCTGTTCAATCTCCGGATCGGGATCGATATTGCCGGTATTCTTGAAAATATATTCGTAGATAAAATAATTATCGTGGTATTGCTGCCCCCAGGCATAGATTTTCCGAATCATCGTCACGCCGATGGAGGTGTTGACCTCGTTGTAAATCATACGATCGCTGACGAGATCGGGATCGACTTCCGTCAGCGCTTCGATAAACATCAGGTCCGAGGCCGGTGCGCCGTCAACATAGACCTGCGGGTGATCGTGGCGACCGATAAGTTTGAACTCTATCGGCATAAATTCACGCAACGGATCAGCGCCGCGCGGGCCGACATGCACCACTTTGAAGGGGTAAGTAACACCGCCGTATTGCGCCGCGTCGGTATAATTTTTCGTCGCTATCCAGAAGGCTTTGGCCGCCTGATTATCCTGATCTTCATATTGCGCGGGCCAGGCAAGCCCGGCTTGCTGCTCGATAATCGTGCCGCCTTCTTCGATTTCCGAGCCGTCGGAACGATACCAGCTTTGCAGCGAACCGATGTTGATATTGAGCACATCCTGCGCATGCACGGTTTCGGCAAACGGCAGTAGTGTGAGTGCAGTGCCAAGCGTGAAAAAGGCTAATTTATTTATTTTATGCAATTTCATATTTTTACCCGATTTATTTTCTTCAGGTTTAAAAGTCGATTTTAATACCGAATCTGTAGGCTCGTGGATTGAGATAATAAAGCCACTTCAAGTTCGGGTTGTCGATGTATGATTTTGTCTTGCGTCGTTGTTCATTGCGCGCTTCGATCGCCGGATCATTAGTGGGGTTCGATTCCAACGGGTCGTATTCCACATCGTCCGGGCGCAGGTCACCCATTTTGTCATTGCCGAATTCGGTATAACCGATGGGTTTGCCGATTTCTTTCGGCCATAATAATGAGTCCATATAATCGCGAAAATCCTGCCCGTGTGAAAAGGCCAGACCGATGCCGCGCTGCGGATCGTAGGTGAAATTCTTATTATTGAAAAGATTGGTTACATCCATATAGAGACGGAAATTGAGGCGACCGGCGCGCAGGTCCTTGCTCAGGCGCAAATCGACATTTTTCTGGTCCGGCCATTTGATGTTGTACTGTACCCCGGGCAGGATGGCGCCGCGGGTCCAGGTGGTATATCGTCCAGCCCGCCAGGTTGGCAGCAAGCTGAGTTTGATTTTTTCAAATGGGTGGATTTTCGTTAAAGCCGGTCCAAAGCCTGCGGGTGTTTCAACGGTGAGGTTCCCGCGAAAATAGGGCCGCGAAATCGGCCGTGTCTGGTAGCGGTCCTGCGGATTATCGCGGTTGTAGTTATTCTGATCTGCCGGATTCTGATAAACCCGCCGCGTGCCGAAAATTCCGCTTGTCGTCACTTCATAGGTATAATTGAGAAATCCTGAAAACCAGCCGCTTGTCCGTTTTTCAATGGAAACTTCAAAGCCGCGAATATCTGCATAGGAATTGGTCGAAGATTTGAAGTAATTCGACTTGTTATCCGAGCTGATGTAGCGCACCCAGTTTGGTTGATCGCTGACGTCTTTATAGTAGGCGGAGGTGTGAAAGAGATAGTTGTCTGCAATGTTGTGATCATAGCCCAATTCATAAGCAATGGTCCGGCTGAGCTCGAGATTGGGATCGGCAAAACGGCTTACCGCGCCGGCGGTGACCCTGCGAATCGTATACAGGCGTTCCGCAACCGGTATGGACTGGAAATGTCCATAATTGAAATAGAGTTTTGAATTATCGGTGATGGGATGAGAAATGCCCAGGCGCGGGCTGATATCGAATTGTTTTTTCGTCGCCTTGCGCGGGAACTGCTCATCAAAATCTTCATTGTATGAATTGCCGAAGAAATCACTGTCAAAAGTATCGAGATCGTACCATCGATCGCGGGCGTCCGAGAGGTCGAAACGGATGCCAAGATTGGCGATCATACCTTTGAATTCCAGTTTATCCTGAATATAGGCGCTCAGGCGGATGGGATTTTTATCCCAATTCGACGATGGCCGCCCGGATGGCAGAGTGATATCGATGGCGCCGTAACGGATTTTATGAGCGTTGTAAACAAACTCAACACCAGCTTTGATCATGTTCGTATGGTTAACCTGACTCGTTATATCAAAACGTGCTGTGGTTGTGGCGATATAACTGGAATCGCGTGAATTGCTCATGCCGACACCCATGCGCATGCCATCAATCGCCGAGCTCGGATAGGGCATGAATCCATAGGGCTGTTCGTCTAACTGATAATTATTGCCAATGGTGACGACGGGTATCAGATCACGCAGTTTGTTGGGTGATGTATTGTACGTCGTCGCATTTTTATCGAGACTGATTTCGTAAAATGTTTTCGATGATAGCGTATGCGAAAATTTTACACCGAGCAGATAGCGGTCGATGGTCGTCGGGGCAAAATACTCCGGCGCATACATGATGGTGTTGATATAGCTGCGCTGGCTTAAAACACGGGCGATGCTCAGTGGTGTCTTAAATACACCGGCATTGCCGATATTATTATCATTCGTCCCGGTGATACGCGATAGCTGTCCGGTGATACTCAATTTCATATTTTGCCGGATATTCGAAGTCAATTTCAGCATAGAAACTTGCTCGAAATAATTATCCGTTGACAGGGGAATGAGGTACATCTCGCGTTCGCTGCGGTGCGACAGAAAAAAGCGCAGATTGCCCAATGGTTTGGAGACCAGTGGAACCGGCCCGCCGAGGCCGAAATCGATATCAAAGTCGGGTTTTCTGATATTTCCGGTACGGCGGTGCTGGTAGAGAAAAACACGTTGTGCCGCTTCCGGGGTTAAATCGTTATTGGGGTCGTCATCCTGCAGCGTTTGCAACGCAATCGCCTCCCAGCCACCGCTGAATTTTGGATATTGATTTTGCATGTGTTCCGACCAGGCGCCGTTTTCAGTGCCGCTCCAGGCAACATCATCATCGAGGTAAGGGCGTAGCCAGTAGCTATCAGGATCGTAGGGTGAAGGGCCGAAGTTTTTCTGTGCCGGCGGTGTGTGATTGTAAGTGACGGAACCGCTGTATCGTTGCCGGTCACCTTCTTTTGTAACGACGTTGATCAAGCCGGAGCGGATGTTGCCGTATTCAGCATTGAAACCACCGGTTTGAATCTGTATTGCGTCGACAGAGCTCAGACTGACTTGGGTGAAAGGCAGGTTTGTCCGTTCATCACGCTGGGTAAAACCATCGACGACAAAAGCAGTCTGATCAGCGCCGCCGCCGCGGATAATAGCACCGTCTTCTCCCTGAACGATGCCGGCCTGCAGGCTGACGACATCGTTGATGTTCTTGGCTGCCGGAATATTATCGATCTGCCTGGCTGTCACGTTCGTCTGGCTGGAAGAAACGTCTTTATCGACGACCGGGCGTGTTGCGACGACAGTCACTTCTTCCCCGGCGATAACCTCCGCTTTGAGGGCGAAATCGATGGTTGTCGTTTGATCGATGTTAACGATGATATTGCGGACGCTGAAATCAGCATAACCGATATAAGAGACTTTGAGTGTATAACGTCCGGGCGGGATATTGAGAATCGTATATTGTCCGCTGACGTCGGTTGCGGCGCCGCGCGAGGTCCCCTGTAAAATGACGTTTACTCCGGGTAAAACTTCTCCGGTTTCAGCATCCTTGACAGTGCCGGTAATTTTTCCGGTGACCCCGGCCATAGCAATGTGCCCTGAGGTGAACAGGATCACAGAGAAGAATAACAGTCGTCGTAACAAAAGCATAAATAAGGCCTCCCAATTAAGTGAGCCGTGAATAATCTTTATGTTGATAAATCAAATTAACTAACGTCCGGCTGTGAAATTGACAATTGCATTAAAGGCTTAACGCTTTAATCTTTTACTGTTCGGAACAGCTCCTTTTTTTAAATGATAGTATGAAAATTTTGAAATCATTGCACAGAATTTATGCAGTCTCTGTTGTTTCCTTGCGAAACGAAGCGAGATGTTGAACGGAACTCCAGGTTTGGTTATTTTTCGAAAAACAGACCTCAAGTTGATTGTTAGTGACTTCCGTTTGAAGATATACAGAAGTCTTTACCGCGTTGAATGGCTATGCGAGTAGAAATTGCTGTCTGGAATATAAAAAGCAGCATTTTTTAACGCAGATGTTCCACCGGTTTGAACCGGAATAAAATGGGAAGTGTAACTGGTCGATATTATTTTGTTTTGCTGAAGTAGAAAGTTGATCTGGTTAATAAACGAATTTCTTCCGACTTAGATCAACCCTTTTTTTACTGAATGTTGTTTTTTTTAAAAAGATTTACACGCTTCTTGCTTTTTTGTCTCATCTCGAGCTTCGGTCGAATGTTTTACAGCAAACAGGGAGGAGTTCTGGCGAAATTTTGACATGTTCACACACTGAAAAGCCGGGTGAAATAGTTGAATGTTCCCCGGGAATGATGACCGGAAACAATAAATCAATAGTTTATCTTTTAAATAACGATGAGCTCTTCTCACGCAAAGCTGCGAAAATGCTGAGATACGCAAAGAAAGTCTGGCTTTTCTTTGCGTGCTTTGCGTGAAACAAATGATTTTAAATCGGTGACAAACTAAAAAACGGGAGGTATTCAGAGCGCGAAATAGTGATTGCAGGATTAAGACTATTTTGCTATCATGTATGCACTTCCGAAAAGACAATTTCTAACGAGGATACAGATGTCAGCTCTCGAGTTATTATTGCCTGCGGGTGATTTCGAAAAAATGCAATTTGCCTTCGCTTTTGGCGCGGATGCAGTCTATCTCGGTGTACCGCGATATTCTTTGCGCGCTCGTGAAAACGGCTTTAAAAAAAATGAAATGGTCTATGCTGCCATCGATTATGCGCATAAGCTGAATAAAAAGGTTTATGTCACCGCGAACATCCTGCCGCACAACCACAAAGTACAACCGTTTGAGAATTACGTCGATAAATTTCTGCAAAATTGCCAGCCGGATGCCTGGATCATGTCCGACCCCGGTATGATTATGACCATGCGGGAAAAACACCCGGAACAGGAAATTCATCTTTCCGTGCAAGCGAATACAGTCAATTATGCAACTGCAAAATTCTGGCAAAAAACCGGGATAAAACGCATCATTCTCTCGCGGGAGCTCTCCATCAAAGAGATGGGTACAATTAAAGAAGCCTGCCCCGACCTGGAGCTGGAAGCCTTTGTGCACGGCTCTATCTGTATCGCCTATTCCGGCCGCTGTCTGATTTCAAATTACATGTCTCACCGCGATCCCAATCAGGGAACGTGCAGTAATTCCTGTCGCTGGCAATATAAAATCTACAAAAAAGAAGAAATTCAACCCCGGAACCTGCAAAATACGGCAACGGCAGAAGGTTTTGCCCTCACCCAGCACGGCGACCAATATCGGCAGTTGAAGGATGATTACTACCTCGAAGAGAGTGAACGCCCGGGTGAATTCATGCAACTCGATGAAGATGAAAGCGGCACTTATCTGATGAACGCCCGCGATTTATGCGGTATTGAATACTTACCGGAATTGCGGCAGGCCGGTATCGTCAGTTTTAAAGTGGAAGGGCGTTCAAAATCAGTTTATTATGCGGCGATGATCGCCCGTGCTTACCGCCGGGCCATCGATGATATGCAAGCGGGAAAACCATTCGACAAGGAACACCTGCGTGATATTTTTGCCACCTCAAACAAGGGATTTATCGCCGGGTTTCTCGCCGGTAATCCGGGAAAATCGGCACAAAAATACGACGGTACGAAGTCGGAGATTCAAGCCTACCGTTTTTCCGGCATCGTGCGCGAATTTGATGCAGCCCGCAAATTGCTCAAAATAGAACCACGCAATCCGATTTTTGCCGGACAGAAGCTGGAGCTTTGTACCAGCGAAACGACGACGGAAATCAAAGTGCAGCATATTCTCGACGACAAAGGTCAAATGCGGGAAAAAATCCATGGCGGCTTGTATCATTGCTGGATTCCCTGTGAAAAAGACCCTGGCAAATTTGCCCTGCTGCGGGAAAAGATCCATGAATTTGACAGTGAAACGATAATGTTGAGTAAATAAAAATGTTGTCGATTCAAACAAAAGAATGATATTCCTCAAAACCATTACAAAAATTTTGACTTCTATCGGCATTTTTCTCGTCCGAACCTATCAAGTGGCTATTTCTCCACTTTTCCCCGCCCGTTGCCGCTATGTGCCGACCTGCTCGGAATATATGATAGAAGCTTTGCAAAGCCACGGCCCGTTGCACGGTGTATGGCTGGGGCTCAAGCGCATTGCCCGCTGCCACCCCTGGGGTGCCAGCGGCTACGATCCCGTTCCCCCAGCAAAAAATACCGGGCATGATTAACTACCACAGATTATGAATATCTGGCAGAGTTATTTGATAACCGTCATAAATGTCTGTCATTCATTCCATGCAGAAATATTTTCATTTTTAAAACGGGCGTTTTTTTAAACATCCTAATGTGTTGATTTAAGATGGTTTATCACTTTTCTTTTGGAGTTGGCACTCAAATTGATATACAGCAGGCGCTTATTCACCAAAACACAGAGAGGAATCACGATGAACTATTTTAGGTCATATCATCAATACGCGCCCGGCTGGGCGAGCGATTCATGGAAAGCCACAGCATTTCTTGCTGTTTTCCTGCTTTTAGTCGCTTTTACTATTTTTGTAATGCCGGAAATCCTCGCATTTTTGCT
>JAJRYV010000065.1 GCA_024275575.1 bacterium | reverse complement strand
GATCGCCTGCCGCATGCTCTGGCGCGCGAGAAATGGCAGATCGTTCAGTCTGCCAATGGTTGTGAGTTTGACATTGTTTTTATTCAGATCATTGACTTCAGCCCGAATCGTTTTTAAAAGCAGCGCCATCAAAGCGGTAACCTCGCCTTTAGGCCGGTTCCAGTTCTCAGTTGAAAACGTATATAATGTCAAATATTTAATGCCCAGGTTTCCGGCAGTCTCGACAATTTCCCGCACCGAATTAATACCTTCCTTATGTCCGGCAACACGATTTAATTGCCGTGATTTGGCCCAGCGGCCATTACCGTCCATGATGATAGCAACATGCTCCGGCAAATTTCCGGATTTTAGTATTTTTTCTTTTAACTCGTCAAAATCATTATTGGTCGTGTCTTTTGTCATGCGAAAATACCGTAAAATCCAAAGTGGTTATTATTTTTAGTCTCAGATATCGTTGTGTACTAGCAGCTTTGTACAGAGCCGCAGCATCCAGATAATGACCGCGAAGCATAACTTGGCGGGCTTTAAGTATAAGACTGAAATAAGCAGGATGCGTTTTCTTTTTCTTGCATTAATCGGTCTGCGAGCTTAAAAAAGACCAAAAAATAGCCTGATTCCATACCAGCAGAGGAAAGTGGTGCAAAACTATAAATATTATCTTTAAATCGAATGAAAGTCAAGTTAAAAGCTGAAATTGAATAAAAGAGAATTTTTTCGTGATTGTTCATGCCTTTTTCTTTCTTGCTTTTTTGCTGTGAGCTGCGAAAAACAAAAAATTTTTTGTCATAAAACTTGCACATTATCGAAAAACTTTTATAATGGCAAGTCGCTAAAACACCTAATTTATTTCTTCCCATTATCCTTAAGTGTTTTACTTTTGCTTACGGTTGTACACTTCACATCCTCTCACAATTAATAAATATCATAGGAATTTGCAAAAAATATTAATTTTCTGCATCAGCATTTTAGAATACTCACCCCGATGCCTATGTCATAATTAATTGTGCGTTCCCTGGGTACACCGCCAATAACTCACAATTCTACAATTTCACAAAGGACTTTTTTTTTCAGGAGAACCCCCATGTCTAAATGCATCCTTTCAGACCTCGATTACATCGAAATTTCCAAACCATCCTCACCGGATTTGCGCGAAAATGTACAGAATATTCTGCAGAACTCAACCCGTTACAGCGCTGCAGTCGCCAGTCTTGACAGCGGCACCGGAACTTATGAAATTGTACTTAAAGGCAGACTGAAAAAATCGAATATCGTCTGATCGGATTTCAGAATCCCGGTTTTCGTTTTATTTGATAAAATTCAAACTCCGGTGTAAATTATTTCACAGATATTTTTGCACAATCTGCAAATCTGTTTGCATCGTTCAAACTATTGTTTTTAGTCTGTCCTTTAAATTTGATCTCCTCTCGAAATCTGTACCCACACGCTTTTGACAAGCAGGCGTGAATCCCGGGGCAGCGAGCATTGAAACGCACCTGCATTTCATCATTCTCCCCCCGGGAATACAGATTTATCCGAACGAACCCTCAGGTTTTCTACTCCATCCACCCTTTGCTAAAACTAAAGAAAATAGTTGTTTTTATTCTGTCATCACTATGTTTCGTTTTTCATTCAAGTTGAAAATTATCAAGTCGATTATTTTTAAAACGGCGATATTTTGTGCCTGAAACCCGGCATAGCTCACAATGACTACCCCTGATTTGCCGGTCGGAAACGATGTTGGTTGAAAAGCAAAAAGCAGGTTACAGGAGTTCCGGATAGATCCGGAAACAGCTCGGGAAAACTGAATTACTTGATGACTATACTCCAGGCGTAAAGCGAAAATGAATGTGGTTTTATTGTCTGATTCTGATTTATTAATTGATTAAAACGAGATGTTCTGGAGATTGGTTTCGATGAAATTGATTAAGATTGTTGAAGGCAATTTTGATGAGTTGAATAAGCTGAATTCGAACTTTAACAAGGATACAAAACGCATCCGCGCAACGATTGATATAACCGCTGATAAATCCTTTTACCTGGCAAAATTTCCTGATTTACTTTTTGCCGTGCTCAACTTTTTCCCCAATATTCGCCACCACCATTGCCACCAGGGAGAGCAGGATTTTCCCAATCGCAATTTTGATATCCGGCACCTGGGGGCCCCCATAAAAATCGTTGGTGATGTCATCGATACGGTACATTTGGTGGAACATATTTCGTTGGAAATCCAGTGCCAGGTCAATCAACTGGACCAATGCAGTGGTCTGACCTGCAATTATTGGGAACCGGAATACCGCTTTGATGTCTTTCTCGAATGCCGTAAACCCTCCGTGGCTAAATTTTCCATTTATTTGGCGCTGCAGCTCTGCAATGATCTGATTCAGGATAGAAACCTTGATTTTTCCATCAAAGATATCATTCAAATTGCACAAATTATCGAGAAGACAAACGAATATTCACTACATGCTTTAGCCCGCTTGCTCAAATGGACAAAAAAGAAAACCATGCAATACCTGAAACTTCTCGAGCAATTTAATTTTCCCCTTCCCTGGATGCGAACGGCAGCATAATTTCGAGACAACGATTGCATTGATTCGCACCGCAGGAATTTTTCGCGAGATGCAGAAACCCCTGCTGCATGCATACATTATAATTCGAATCACCGCCCGGCATTTTGCGGAATCCGGTCTTGCGCAGCATCTCCCGTGTGATGCTGTTTTCCTGCAAACGCGGGTGAGATGAATACAGTTCAAGCAGCTTGTTTTGCAACTTCCCGTCGCCGGTTTCCCCGGCATAAAATAATAAAACCGGAAAAACGATATTGACGACCAGATCGGCAGCACGATTTTTACCGATTAACATCCCCAGGTTCGATGAGCGTCCACTGCTTTCGCGCATTTTAAAATCAAAGTGATCACACCAGTAATGGTCTGCTTCAACGGTGAAAAACTGACGCAAATTATTGTTGATTTCCGCCTTTGATAGATGGTCATTTTTTATATCGTGCAAGAGATATTCAAGAATGCCCAGGCGTTGAAACTTTGTGATCAGCCCGGCGATACCGGCAATCCTGCGTGTGGGGAAGTTTTGCGGCCGCAATCGAAAAAATTGCCATTGCGTCCTTTGCATCGGCTGAATTTGCAAAACATGGCGAAGATGGCTCCAGAATTTTATCAGCGGCCGGCTATATTCTGCAATTTCAGCGCTCGTAAATTCCGCCTGCGGATGGGGTTCAAGAAAACCTGCGGCGCCAAATAGCAGGGCTGCTGCGGTCTTTTCTGCCGACAGAATTTTAGTATGCCGCATTTCCTGAAAAAGTAAATCGATGGGCACAAGCCGCGAGAGCGTGCAAAATGGCTGTGTATTTTTTGCATAACCGAGCGCTTGACAAAGACCTTCATACAGCAATTGATCCCACGAAACAGCGCTGTATCGTTCGGCAAAATAACTGGATTTTTGTTGCAGCCGTTTGTGTCCGGCGGTTTGCAGAATAGCGATCTTGACGGTTGAATTCTCCTGCGCTAAAGCACAGTTCAGCGGTTGAATCGGATTTTTCTTCTTTCGTGAGCGGGATAAAAATTCTTCGAAAATGCGTTGTGGAACTAATATTTGTTCAACCGGCGAACCGTTTTCCAGTAAAATTTGTGGCGCCGGCACCGAGTCGAGCGCAAGATGCAGACAGGTCTGGTTATAGGCTGCATCTTTCTGGTGGCCGTGCCGGGACCAGTCCAGTGGTGAAATATGAATTTCACAATCGCCATGGGTGATTTTTCCATCGATGCGAATAACGATGCCGCGGTAATCCGGGCCACCGTCCGTATTGGCTTTGCCACGGCGAATTATTTCAATTTCACTGCCCGAATGGCTCAAAAGCAGGTGAGAAAAGTATTCTGATTTTTCCCAGAATTGATGCAGGTCCGTTTCTGCGATATTCTTTAAGGCCATAACCCCTCCGGATGCGCCGGATTTTTCACGGAATGGAAAAAGCAGGATGTGTTACCGGGTTCGTGATAAGTTGCTGACCTGTGGCAGTCAGAGTAATTCATGATATCATTATTTTCACAAGATGAAAATCCTGATTGAAAGCTTGTCAATCTGTCCGGTTTTCGCGATTTGTGGTGTCGGGCGGCATGCTGCTTGGGGGTAAAAAATCAAAAATCAAACCACTATCGGAGATGATATCGCGGCCGGTAAGATTTCTCGAGAGTGAATCCAGTTGGGCGAATATCCGCCGCGTGCGTTCAACCTCTGCCGGCCGTGGTTGAAATTCCACCTGAGCATTGTCAACATTCAGCGGAAGAATGCGACCGTAAAGTAATTTGCCTGTGGAATCGAAGACAACACGCAGCAAAGCCGAATTGACTGCAGAACGGGAGTACGCTGAAAAAGCAAGATTGCCCAGGGAATAGGCAATGAGTTTGCCCTTGTAAATTTCAAAGCCCTGCAAGACGTGCGGGTGGTGCCCGATGATCAAATCCGCGCCATGATCGATGGCGAGATGAGCGAAAAACCGTTGATACTGTTTCGGTACGGTGCTTTTTTCCCGGCCCCAGTGAAACGAAAGCAGGATAAAATCAGCAGAATTTTTCAAGCTGTCAAGCGTTGAACGTAATAAATTCTCATAAGGATAAGCAGTGCCGCCGCTGGAATCGGTCGCCCAAAATTCCTTTGGAAAAGTCATGGAAAAAGCCAGAACCACAACCTTACCGGCGCGGGTTTGCAGTTGCGCCGGCAGCCAGGCCTGCTCATGTGTCAAGCCGGCCCCGGTATGTTTGATTTTGGCGCTGTCAAGCGCTCGCAATGTCTGCTCCAACCCAGCCTGCCCATAATCTAAAATGTGGTTGTTGGCCAAACTGAGGACATTGAACCCGGCGCGGCGTAATCCGTCAACATGCCGCGTCGGCACTTTGAAAGTAAATGATTTTCCTTCGACGACATCCCCGGAATCCGCGAAAGGCGCTTCGAGATTGGCGAAAATAATGTCGTGCTCCTGCAGCATGCTTTGAATTTCGCGAAACGGATAGTCACTGCCGTACTGCTTTAAATAAGCAGCAGTCCAATGCCCGATCATCACGTCCCCACCGGCGATAATTTCGAGAGAATGTTCACCGGGTTGTGAGAACGGCTTGCGAAAAATAATATTATTATGAGGATATGCAACATCCCGATCGGGCGTAAAGATCAGACTGTTGCGAATTTGAGTTCCCCCGCTGCAGCGAAACACAAGAAATAAACTGAGAAAGACCGCAGCGTTCCTGGAAAAACGCCGCGCCCTGGGATCGATTGCTTTAAACAAAATTGGTATCGGTTTCCTCTTTCGTGCCGGCTTTTGTTTCCTCATTTTGTTGGGAAATAGTCTCGTATTCGGCGTTTTTGGCGGCCAGTTTTTCGTTCAATCCATTCAGCTTTTGCCGAATTGATTTTACCGAATCATCTCCGGTGATCACGGTTTTTTCATCGGTGACCAGCAGGTTATAAACAACCTTTCCCAATTCATTGAAGCTTTTGTCGATGTCTCGCTTTATCGACATGATCTCAAACTTGATTTTGCCTTTCTGCGTGAGCTCGTCGGTTTTTGCTGCCAGGGCACTCATGCCCTCCTGGATTTTTTGAACTGCATCATCAAAGTATTTTTCATAGGGTTTATCCATTAGATCCTCCTAATGAAGTAAGATAATCATCGGTTCACCTGTACTGCCGGTGAAAGTTCATTAATTTAAAGTCCTGCTTTTGCAAAAGCAACATCATTCGCAAAAAAATATCTCAGGTTACGCATTAAGTGTCGGCCAGGTTGCTGAAATAATCGCATTTCCCCTCGAGATTTTTAACGTTTTCCCAGAGTGAGGCTGTGTCCTATCTCGTTCAGTCCAGGTATGCTCATCGTGGATTTAAGCCCATGTGCTCAGTTAGAAAGGGCTGGATGTGACGCCTGACAAACCCAAAGAAAAACCAGCCCAACAGACAGAGCTTTAAGATTAAGCCCCACCGACAGCGGGCTGGATTGCTGAACTGTTGTGACGTGCTATATTTATCCCTATTGTTTTTACGCAAGTTATTGTAATAATCAATACATTTTAAGTTACACCTATCGATGACTATCGTGTCCTAATTGCTGACCAGGGAACCGTCATAATTTTTTCCTTTTTTACTGATACTACCGGTTTTGCAAAAGGAATTAATTTTGAGAGAATGTTTGCAGAAATTAATTCGTTTTCTCTAAAATAAATTGCAATTCCCGGATTTTTTAATTAAGATATCGATCGTTTTGGGATGACAACTTTGAGCTTATCTATTGAAAATTCGAGATAAAAAAAATCGCATTTTACGTGACCTTCGTCTGTCCGTAACCGATCGCTGTAATTTCCGCTGCATTTACTGCATGCCGCGAAGAATATATAAAAATTACGCCTTCATGAAGCAAAAAGAGCTGCTCACTTTTGAGGAGCTTGATCGCCTCGTCAATATTTTCACTCGCCTCGGGATTTTAAAGATCCGTCTAACTGGCGGAGAACCTCTCCTGCGAAAAAACCTGGATAAATTTATTGCACGCCTTGCACAGAATCCCGCGCTCGATATTGGTATGACGACGAACGGCTCTTTTCCGGTCGAGCGGGTGGAATTTTTAAAACGTGCCGGCCTGAAACGCATGACCGTTAGTCTCGATGCGCTGGATGATACCGTCTACCAAATAATGAACGACGTTAACTCTCCGGTAGATAAAGCGTTGCGCTGGATAGCCGAATGTGAAAAAGCCGGCTTGATCCCGGTGAAAATCAACACTGTGATCAAACGCGGGGTGAATGAAAACAGCATCTTGCCGCTGATTGAACGCTTCAGGAACACACCGCATATCCTCAGATTTATTGAATTTATGGACGTCGGAAACAGTAATAAATGGAAAATGGATTTGGTCGTTCCGGTACATGAAATGCTGGATATGATCGACAGCCACTCTCCTCTTGAGGAAATAAAACCCAATTACGCCGGTGAAGTAGCACATCGTTACAAATTCCGTGACGGCAGCGGTGAAATCGGCATGATCGCTTCCGTAACCCAGCCTTTTTGCGGCGGTTGCTCCCGCATTCGGCTTTCTGCCCATGGCTCTCTTTATTTATGCTTATTCGCACAAAAAGGCGCTGATTTGCGAACCATGCTGAGAGATGGGGCGACCGATGAGCAAATCAGTGATTTTATTGAAAATTTGTGGAGCGGACGCAGTAACCGGTATTCCGAAGAACGCAGCGAACACAACACAGACTCGGGAAAAGTCGAAATGTCTTTTATCGGTGGTTAGAGCATTACCTGATCCTGTCGATCCACCCAACATACAAGCCCGGCCCCCCTCGCTCCTGCTCTCAAAACCAGCTTGGGTTCTTCTCTTGTACCTGATCCCTTTAGAAAAATTAGTCTATTTATCTCTTTTCTGCACTGTATTTTCCAGATCTCGCCAGCTTTGATGTTGGCAACTCAAAACCGGAGATCAAAGGCGCTGGTTATCGATTATCAAAACGCCGGAGATGCAAAACAATCGTTTGCCTAACAAAAAATATCACTGATTTTTTCTCGAAAACTAAAAGCAGTTGCATTTTAGTAAAATGGATGTTATAATTTTAGCAAATGACGTCTGGAGTTTGAGCATGCAGACGCAGGTTATCGAATTGCTAAAATCAGTTTTGAAATAAATCCAACATTGCGCATCTCGATTTTTATAATACAACGCATCAGTAAAACTCCCTTTCTAATTTAAGATCAAATGGCACACCTGGACAAGGATTACAGCGGTTATTTTTCGGAATAGTTAGCGTAGTCAAACTTTCATGACCACTTTACATAAATCGAAAATAAAAATTGACGATGCCCATCGTCGAAATTTTACCCCTGGGGAAAAAGGAACAGAACAAAATGGCAAAAAGCATTTCACGCATTGACCAGGAGGAACGGAAAACGCATGGTTTTTTTGTCAGAGTTTGTTTTAACAAAAAAATCCATTCAAAGTTTTTCAGCGATAAGCGCTGTGGCGGGCGCCACAAAGCGCTGATGAAAGCGCAGGCCTGGCGCAACGAAACTGAAAAGAAATTGGGCAAACCACGCACTGATCGCGTTATCGTTGCACGCAATGAAACGACATCGGTACGCCGGGCACTGGTTTCCCGCGGGCGTAAAGCAAAAACAAAAGGCCTTGTTTACGAGGTGACTTATTCACCGGAGCCGAATAAAATCTGCCGCACCAGTTTCTCGATTAAAAAGTATGGCGAAGAGGGGGCGAAAAAACTGGCGCTCGAATTTCGTAAAGAAAAAGAAAAGGAAATGTACGGCAAAACAATCGGTGAAAAAGCAAAACAAGCCAAACGCAAAGCCCAAAAAGATGGCGCAACCGGTGCATCAAATAATGTTATCGATAATAATTCCGGAAAATGACAGACTTCACAATGCAACAAACCGGCAAAAATTCCCGCGGTTGCCATCTGGTGAAAATCGTGGTGCAATTTGCCTAACGTGCGGCTGACTCACAGCAAACGAGTTCATAGAACTATAATTTTATAAGCAACTTAAGAAGCAGGAAATAGTTTTCTAATCACGCTATTTCCTGATGCTGTTTTAAGGTGAATGAATGCATCGCCGCTACCGAATTTTACCGTTTTCATCACCATTTTACTGTGCCCCCACAATCCGAATGAACTTTTTCCTCGTCAAATTGCGAAGGGGCACTGATACGGTTGCGTTTTAACCATGCTGTCACCTCAATCATCGCATTGATGACAATGCCGTTAAAATCCAGAGGACAATCACCGAAGGCCGCACTCGATGATAAATCATATTTTGCATTCGAACCCAGATCGATATCACCACTTGCCGTTCTTGCTTTTATACCTCCCATACAATCATTAATTCGGATATCCCCCGATGCCGCGCTCATACGAGTTTTTCCGGTAATGCGGTAAAGCACTAAAATTTAAACATTTTAACGCAGTTGCATCATTTCTGCTTTATGGCTAAAAGAATCAGTAAATTAGCCGAATAATAGACATCGAAAAGGATGACGCCCGACTACACAGTTTTTAATGTTACCTCGTTCCGGGGTTTCTTTAGACGGGTTTTCCCCGGCACTTATTTAATGCACTTTAAATTTGATACCCTGGCATCAACTGATTTTTCACAGCATGCGGGCATTCATCGCAAAAGGCACACGGATCCGGAATTGTTGAATTGTGCAACAAGATTAAAGCAGACTGAACGACACAATGCCTGAAAATTCAATCAATGTCTCAATACTTTTTGAGAATAAAAACAATGTCTCGCCCGGGCTGCAGGAGCGATTCCAGCGGCTTTTAAAAGACTATAAAACAACGCTAGAGCACAGCCACCTGGACAGCTCGGAAATTATCATTCTGGTTGCGGAAAGTAGACGCTGGGCAGTACGTGCGCTTCACCAGTTGCGCAGTAATCAAAGACATTTTTTAAAACCGGTATTCCTGAATTTTGCCACGCCAACAGATGATTTCAGCGCTCTCATCGATGGTTTTGCCCGGCCGGCAGAAAGCTATCAGGAATTCACAACGGCGTTTTTACCATTGGTCGATCTGGCGCGTGAACTCAGCCGTCTCTCCAATATTAGCGAGCACAGCACTGATGTCACTTTCAAAGAAGTGCTGCTGTTGCGTTTTATGTTATCCCGCCCGGCTTTCCAACTTTTTCCCGAGCGCAAAATTTCCTCCAGTATCGGTTACAGCTATCCGCTCGCCAATTTACTTTTCAACGTCAACGCTGGCACGGAACATTCGTTTCTTGAAGAACTGAGAGAGGCCAATCTCCTGAGCGTCACCCTGGTGGATAAAGTTAATTTATGCCCATACTGTAAACATGTGCAGATCAATTTTCGTGAGGTCTGCCCCCACTGCAACTCACTGAAAATCCGGGAAGAAACAACGATTCACCATTTCCGCTGCGCTTATGTCAGCAAGGAAACCGAATACCGCCAGGGGCATGACCTCGTCTGCCCCAAATGCGCCAAAGTATTGCGACATATTGGTGTTGACTATGACAAGCCCTCGGAAGTGTTGTGGTGTGAAGCCTGCAACAGCAACTTCTCTGAACCGCTGCTGCGCTGTTTTTGCCTGAACTCGGGGCATATCTTTCCACCGGAAGATACTTTGCTGGCGGAAATTAACGAATATAAATTAAGCCAGGAAGGGCGCCGGGCTGCGCAGGAGGGTTACCTGCCGAGCATGGGTCTGATGGATATTTTTAAGAAACAGCTAGGATTTTATAAAAACGAGGTCTTTCAGGAATTTTTGCGGGTGGAATTTTTGCGCTGCCAGCGTTACAAGTATTCCTCGACCATCGCCACGCTATCACTGCTCACCGCGCATCAGGTGCTGGAATCGGAACTGACGACACACACGCGGCAGTTTCGCGAAGATTTTTCTGCAGTACTGCATTCGACCTTTCGCAGCACCGATTTGTTTACCGATATTTCGAGTGAAAAAATCCTCATTCTTTTTTCCAATACCAGGGCTGAAGCTGCTCAGATTGCCTTCGAGCGCCTGCACGATGAATTGTATCAGGCGTTTCAGGTAAAAATCGACCTCGAATACAAAACCGTCGATCTCGCCGGCGCCTACGAAAACCTGGAATCTGCCTGGGAGCAGCTCAATGGCATTGTTTGATTATATCCGCGATGCCATTTATTACGGTGCATCCCTTGACTCGCTGAGCCTGCTGCGGGTATTTTGGTTTTTTATCATCTTCGATATGCCGCGCTATATTATCACCGATACCTACATTTTATTCGTGGGTTTGTTGCACAAATATACCCGCAAAAAAGACCCGGCGTTTCTCGAGCGCTTGCAGGTGAGTCCGCCACTGGTTTCAGTGATCATTCCTGCATTAAATGAAGAAAAGACGATCGCCTGGACGATTCGCTCACTGAGTGAACAATCATATAAAAATTTTGAATTGATCATCGTCGATGACGGCTCCACCGACCGTACTGCGGAAATCTGCACGCAGTTAGCGCAGCAGGAAAATGTGCATTTCTACCGTTTCGAAGAACGCGCAGGAAAATCGGCGGCGCTCAATCACGGTTTGAAATATGCCAACGGCGAGTTCATCGTTTTTGTCGATTCAGACACCACGTTCGACCGCAATGCAATTTTTGAGTTGCTGCAGGTTTTCGCCGATTCCGCTGTCGGCGGCGCTTCCGGCAATTTGCGCGCCCGCAATGCTGGCTGCAACATTCTCACAACCCTGCAGCAAATCGAATATATTTTTTCCATCAGCATCGGCCGGCGTTTTCGCTCTCATTTCGATATTTTACCGATCATCTCCGGTGCCTTCGGCGGTTTTCGCAAAAACCTCATCTCTTTCGAAACCATCGGCGGGCACGAACCCGGTCCGGGCAACGATTCCGACCTGGCGATTCGCATTCGCAAACAGGGCTATCGTATTTTATTTATTCCCGAAGCCATTTGCCTGACAAATGTGCCAATAACTTTTACAAAACTGATCAAACAGCGGCAGCGCTGGGACCGCAACATCATCAAAAACCGTGTCAAAAAGCACAAAAACGTCTTTAATCCATTTCAACGGGCCTTCCGTCTGCGCGACGCGGTGTCATTCATCGATTCAATTTTTTACCACGTCATCCTGGCGGCGATTACCGCATTTTACATTCTCGATCTGGCGATCAATTTTCCCGAACTGCTACCGTTTATTTTGCCGATCAATTACGTGCTCTATTTTGTCGCTGAATTTTATGAACTGCTTATTTCCGTCGCTCTCTCCGGCCGTGTGAAAGATCTGTGGTTCACCCTTTATTTGCCGCTTTATAACCCGTATAAAATTTTGCTGAAATTTATCCGCCTGATTGCATATACACAGGAGCTGGTTTTCGATTATTCACGCAACGACCCCTTTGCCCCCTATAAAGTGCGCCGGAGGATGATCGAATGGTGATGTTGAATTTTTGCCAATTCGCTGTTTTATCGGCAGCGCTTTTATTTTTATGTTTTCCAGATATGCGAGCGCAGCCGGCGGTTTATTCCTATGAGCAAATGGAAAAACTTCTGCTCAAACAAAATCCGGGATTGTGTGCCGCACGTGAGCGGGTGCGCGCCGCGACGCATATTTTGCAGGCCACCGGCCCGAAATACTGGCCGCGCCTGACTTTTTACTATCGTCATTTCCCCGATGGCGTTGCTTTTCAGGAAGGTGATTTCGCTACAAGGAACTGGCTCACCGGCCGCTTTGCTTTTGACGTGATCAAATATTTCAGGCTGCGTTCTCTGCGCAAACAGGAAAAACAGGCCGATGTCGCGCTGGAAAAAATTGCTTTGCAAAAACTGCAGCTGCAGGCGCTTTTTGCTTTTCGCAAGCTTTATGTACGCACTTTGAACAATAAAATACAGGCCGATTATTTTGCCCAACTCTGCAGCACTTCGGTGCAAATTCTCCAACTGCGCAAAATACAGTTGGAAAATCAGGAAGCGCTGAAAAAGGATGTGCTCGCAGCCGAAATCGAATTGCAAAAAAATACGGTCGCACACGAGAACAATTTGCACGAATATCAGTTGGGTAAAAGTCGCCTGGCAATCGCGTTACGCATTGACACCGCTTCGTTTGAACTGAAAGACAGCTTTTACATTCCATTTATTCCACAGCAGGCGTTGCTTCTGCAATCAGCGCTGGAGAACGACCTACAGAGTCGCCGGAGTCTGTATTTTATCCAGCGGGAATTGGCACGGTCTCGCGCTGTTCCGGTTGAAAATTTGAGTTTCGAACCCTATCTCGGCTACCGTGTGCGTGAGTTGCGCCGGGGAGAACTGGAAGCAGGGCCGGAGTTTGGTGTCAAACTGGGACTTGGAATGGGTTATTTTGCCCAAAAGAATCAGCAGAAAAAGTATTTTGAAGCAACCCGCAAGGCCATTCGACTCGAGGAAGAAAATACACGGCAAAATATCATTTTTACCATCAAAACGGCCTATAGTCAATTGCTTTCGCTGAAGAATTTGGTGCTGCAAAAAAATGAAGAACTGCGCCTGCTGCGGGAAAATTTACGCATCGAGCAAGCGATCGCCGAGCAGGGTATCGAAAGCATCGAATCGACGCCGGTGCATTTACTCGAACTTCAGGCCGGAGAAATTCACCTCGAAACCGCTGCGCTGGAATACAAAAGCGATTACATGGAGCAGTATTTTGAACTCATGCATTTATCCGGAATCTCCTGGCCCGAGGTGCTACGATTTCGCCGTGAAGCCGATAAGCCCGATGTACAAAATCTGCCGCGAGCGTTGTGGGTGTGGAAAACCCCTTCCATGCTGCTGGAAAGCACGAGCGCTGATTCGCTGATCAATTTTTGCCGCACAAAAAAAATTGACAGGGTCTTTCTCTCTTTCCCCGGTGATTTGCAAAAAACGCTGTTCAGCAACCGGCGATTTATGCAATTGCTGGTAAAATTCCGCCGCGCGAAAATTCCGCTGGCCGCCTTGCTCGGTGATCCGCACTGGATTTTGCCACAAAACCGGGAAAACCTGTTGCGGAAAATCCGTGCCATCCTGGAGTTCAACCGCAATTATGCCTCGGCCCGTCTGCTGGCCGGTGTGCACCTCGATATTGAGCCACATACGCTGGCCGCCTGGTCTGTGCGAAAAGATCTGTATTTGCAGTTTTATCTTGAAACGATTATGGCAGTTAAACGGGAAATCCACGCAAGCGGCCAGGTTCTACCCCTTGAAATAGACATCCCGTTGCAGTTCGGTAATTTTGAGACACATTTGCTTGCGAAACTCGCCGACAGCGTCGATGTGCTAACCATCATGGCTTACAATCGCCGGGAGCCCCGGCAGATTGCGGCAGCTTTGGCCAATTTAATCCGTATTGTGCAGCAGGCAAACAAAAAATATCGAATTGGTCTCAACTGCACAGATTTCGCAAATTTATCCGAATTTGATAAAATGACGGAAGAATTGCATGGCCTTTTTTCAGAAGATAAAAATTATGCAGGCATCGCCATTCATAATTTTGCAACCTGTTAGAAACTTGTAGGGATGCGATAGATGCGGGCCCGGAGAATTAAAAAACATAACGCCAGTCTCGTACAATCGACGCAGGAACATAAAAAAAGCAGCCCCGTGCCGTGGGGAAAAATCATTTATCTGACCATCATTTTGTTTCTGCTTTTCAAGGTTGCTTCGTGGATTTATCGTAACTCGCTGTACATCGAGGGCACTGGTTTTATCAGTTCGCGCGAGTCTTTTGTCGAGACGCAATTCCCGGGAACAATAGTCAAAATAAATTGCAGTATCAACGATTTCGTGCAGCGCGGCGATCCACTGATCTATCTCGGCGGTTACGGTTTTGGCGCTGATAATTTCTTCTATTCACCAGGCAGCCAGTCGGGGCTTCGTCGCCGTCTTGTAGAGGCGGAAAATGAGCTGAAAATTCTTAAGAAAGAAATCAGCCTGCTCGAAGATGAATTGCGGCAGCGGCGGCGGGAAAAAAAACGTGCGATGAAATTACTGCAGGCGAGCGCTATTTCGCGATCGCAATATAATCTAATCAGTGGCAAAGTGCAGACAACAGGTAAGCAGCTCATCCTTTTGCGCACAAAAGCGAAAGCTGCTCAGCGCCTGATCAATACCCTATTTGCTGATGTCAACAATGCCACCGGTGCAGGCAATGGCTATCATTTTAAGCGTGTGCTGCCGGACACCATCAAAATCTGGCCGGAAGACCGGGTTTTGCGGGCGCCGATTTCCGGGAAGGTGACGGCGGTGGTGCAAAATATTGGGGAGGTGGTCACGCCGGGAGAAGCGGTCGTTAAAATTGCGGCAATGGAGAATTTTTTCATCAAAGCGTTTTTTAATGTCGCGGCAGAAGGGGCTTTCGAGATTGGTGACCAGGTGCGCATTCGCTTCGAAAATGGTAAACGCAGTCTCGGAGTTATTCAGAAAATTTATATCGCAGCAGATGCCACACCACATGTTTACCGTGGTCAGTTTGCCGCGCCGCAGAATATGATTGTCGCCGAAATAAAACCCGCGAATAACAGGCCGAACAACCATATTCTCGCGATGAAAGTCAAGGTTTATGTGAAAAGACCCCTTTTTTAACAAAACCACGGGTTGAAAAACAGAAGACATACATTCTTCGGAGCAGGGCAAAAAAATCTTTTCATTTTCAGTTTTTAATTCACCCTTGTCCCCTTCTTCTATTAGAAAAATTGCATTAATTGACGTTTCGGATTGAAAAATTTTTTTCCAAAATGAAAAAAGCACCGGGGGTAATTCAACCAAAAAACGAAACTTTTATAAAAAATAAAAACTAATTTGAGCTTGTCTTTTTTTTGCACAAACGGAAAAGAAGTCCGGCATAGCGATTGCCAGAGAAACGGCGTTACCAGATTTATTGAAACTGCAACGAAAGGAAAAAAGTGGAATTCGGACTGATCTCATTTCATCTGCAAAATACACCTATGTTTATTCTGGAAAAACTCTCTTTTTCTGAAGATGACGCCATTGAATTCGTTCGCAAAGTGACATCGGGCTGCCCGTCTGTCACAGAATTAATCGTGCTTTCGACTTGCAATCGAACTGAGTTTTACTTTTCGATTTCCGGGAATTATCCGGAAATTGCGGCGCAGGTTTATACTGCACTGTTTGAGCGTGTCGCTGAATACAGCGGACTTCCGGTTGAAAACTTTAAATTTTACGCGAAAATTTTTAACGACAACGAGGTTATTCAGCATCTGTTCCAAACCACGGCCGGTCTCAATTCGTTGGCAATCGGTGAAACACAAATTCAGGGGCAGGTTAAAAATGCGTATCAGGTTGCGGTTCAGAATCAACTGGTGACGAGTCACCTCGGAGCAATTTTTGAATCAGCGCTAAAAGCCGGCAAACGAGTTCGCACCGAAACTCGCCTCGGGCAAATTCAAATTTCTTTAAGTGGTCTGGCGATCGATTTTTTAACTGCCTCATCAAAGTTCGATCATGAAATCAATGCAATCATTATCGGAACGGGCAAGATGGCGCAGTTAGCCGCCAGCCACATGAAAAACAAAGGCATTAAAAACATTCAGGTTTTCAGCCGTAATGCGGAAAGCCGCCAGGAAAAATTTTCGAAATACGGCGCCGTTGTTTTGCCGTTTTCCAGCCTGAACCAAGCTTTGTATACGGCTGATATCGTTTTTTCCGCCTACGGTAGCGAGGTGAAATTTATCGATAAAACCCTGCTCTCACAGGTAAACCGCAAATCCGGACACGCGCTCCATCTCATCGATATCGCCATGCCACGCGACATCGATACCGATGTGCTGGATTTGGCCGATGTCAAACTCATCGATTTCACTGAGATCAAATCCAACGGCTATCGCGATGAACGCCTGAGTTCCGATGATCTCGCCCGCGCCGCTGAAATTCTGCACGAAGAGATGGATGAATACTACGAGAACCAGCGGATTCGCCAGGTGAGTGGCGTCATTTCGGCATTGCGGCAAAAAGTTACTGCAGCCGGGGAAACCGAACTGAACTGGGCGCTGCGCCGCTTCGAAAATCTCGACCAGCACGATCAGCAAATTCTGGAAAAATTAATCAATAAATTGACGAGTCGCATTTTGCGTGAACCGACACGGGTACTGCGGGAAAAAGCCTCCGCCGGACAGGCTGCCGGGCTCATGCAGTCTGTTGGCGATTTATTTGATATTCGGGTACAAAACTAAAACGAAAGTTAGCGATGGACAGGAAGAGACTCACCTTTGGATCGCGGGGCAGCAAGCTGGCGCTGGCCCAATCAAAACAAATGCTGGCAGCAGTTGAAAAAAACAACCCGCATTTGAAATGCGAGTTAAAAATCATACACACACAGGGCGACAAGGTGCTGGATACGCCGCTCACTTTGATGCCCGGCAAAGGCGTTTTTGTCAAAGAAATTGAAAATGCGTTGCTGCAAAAAGAAATCGATGTCGCGGTACATAGTTTGAAAGATTTGCCCACTGAGGATACACCTGGTTTGTGCATCGCCGCCATGCCACCACGTGTCGATGCCGGCGATGTGCTCTATTCACAAAAAATTAAATCTATCGACGATATTTCCGCCGGCACAGTCATCGGCAGCAGCAGTGCACGCCGGGCCGCGCAACTGAAGACAAAATTTCCTTATTGCATCATCAAAGATATTCGCGGCAATGTCGATACACGCATGCGCAAGGTCGATGAAGGAGAATACGATGCCACAATTCTCGCGGCTGCGGGTTTGAAGCGCCTCGATTTGGCTGATAAAATCACCTGCTATTGGCCCAAAGAGGTGATGCTGCCGGCGCCGGCGCAGGGTGTGCTGGGCATTCAGACACGCGCCGAAGATGCCGACACCATCGAAACCATTCAAAAATTGAACGATTTTCGCACCTTTGCCGCAGCTACGGCTGAGCGCATGGTGCTCAATAAACTTGGCGGTGGCTGCGCCGTTCCCGTCGCGGTTTTTGGTGAGGTGAAAAATGATATACTGTGTTTGCACGGGCGTGTCATCAGCCTGGGAAATGGTGAATTCGTCGAGGCGCGCGCGCAGCGGAAAGCTGCTGAATATGAATTGGCTGCAAATGAGGTAACGGCAAAGCTGCTCGAAGCCGGTGCTGCGAGAATTCTTTCAACAATTTTGGTCCATGGTTGATACCAGGATACTTTGCGGACGCCGTGTCGTTCTCACACGCCCGCTGCAAACCAGCGATGACCTGCACGGCCTGCTGCAAAAAGAAGGCGCGGAAATGATCTACCTGCCGTGTATCCGTTTTCACTCCATCCCTCTGAACCCTGAACGCTTGCAAAAAATTACTCCGGGAAGCAGGCTGATTTTTACCAGCCAGGTTGCCGTGGGAGAATTTTTTACCCAGGTGAATGCTTTGAATTACAACCTGCCGGTGGATGTTATTTGCTTTGGCATCAACGATAAAACAACACGCTTGCTCAGCTGTCATTTCAACGGCAAATGCTGCAATGCGAAAGCAAAAGACAGCCGCGAATTTGCAGCCGGCATCATCGAAAATTCCGCAAAAAATGATGCAATCATACATCCGGTCAGCCGCGCTGCTGATGCAACGATGGAAGCACAACTTGCGGCTGCGCAGTTGTCTTATGAGCGCCTCGAAATTTATGAGCCGGTGAACGCCGTTGACGCAAAAGCAATTCTGCTGCTGCTGCAGGTCATCCCGGATTTATTGATTTTCTATAGCCCATCGGCGGTCGCCGCTTTCAGTCGGGTTGTTCCCGCAAGTTGTGAAGGTTTGGTGAAATCCATATTTTGTGCGGCAATCGGTGCAACGACGGAAGGGGCGCTGCGCCGGGACGGTTTTGCAAAAATTATAACTGCCGGGCAGCCGACGACGGCAGCGATATTGAAAAAAATCATCACCCATTTTCAGGCACAAAACGCACTGCACTTTTTTGAAAAGAACAATTTAGAATCAGACTGGAGTCTCGATTATGAATGATTTATTAATAAAAGCATTAAACCGGCAGGCTGTGCCGCGCACCCCGGTTTGGATCATGCGGCAGGCGGGGCGCTATCTGCCGGAATACCGTGCCGTGCGTGAAAAAGCCAGTTTTCTCGAAATGGTTTACACTCCGGAACTCGCTGCGGAAGTTACAGTGCAGCCGGTCGATATCATCGGTGTTGATGCGGCGATTATCTTTTCCGACATCCTCGTCATCCCCCATGCGATGGGTTTGGAAATGGATGTTTTTGAAGGGCAAGGGCCGGTTTTTGAAAAACCGCTGCGCTCTGTCGAAGCTGTGGAAAAATTGCCCATACCACAGGATTCCAAACTGCTGCAAGCCACCTGCGATGCCATTCGTCTGACACGCACAACGCTCGATAATCGTGTACCGGTTATCGGCTTTGCCGGCGCGCCGTGGACCCTTGCCGCTTACATGCTCGAAGGCCGCGGCAGCAAAACTTTTCAATATGCAAAATCATTTTTGTTCAATGAACCACGCGCCATGCATCAGTTGCTCGATAAATTAACCCGGGCTGTGACATCATTTCTATTGCAGCAAATCGAAGCCGGCGCGAGCGCGGTGCAGATTTTCGATAGCTGGGGCGGATTTCTCACTGAAGAACAGTTTCGTGCCTTCTCGTTGCCCTATCTGACAAAAATTGTAGATAATCTGAAAGATAGCGGTATTCCGCTGATCCTGTTTGCCCGCGGCGCCAACCATAGTTTACAAGAACTGGCCGCGACCGGCGCCCATGCACTGGGCATCGACTGGCAAACTAGCTTGGCCGCTGTGCGTGAAAAACTCGGTAATCAGGTTGCACTGCAGGGCAATCTTGACCCTGCCGCGCTCTATGCCGGCCCGGAAATCCTTGAAGTTGAAGTGCAAAAAGTCATCAATGCTTATGGTAACGGACACGCTCATGTTTTTAATCTGGGACATGGCATTACACCGCAAACACCGGTGGAAAATGTTAAACTGCTCGTCGAAACCGTACGAAATTACAGCCCGCGATTCCACGCAGCGGATGAGGCAATCCTTCTCCAAAACGGGACACCGGCATAATGATCACGCAAACGAAAAAACTCAGCGTCGACATCGACCTGCTGAAAAAATATGATAAACCCGGGCCGCGATATACCAGCTATCCGACAGCGCCGCAATTCTCTGCTGATTTTTCTATTGATATTTTTAAAAATCAACTGGCCAACCCGGTTTATCGAGAGCGGGCGCTCTCATTGTATTTTCATATTCCTTTTTGCCATCAATTGTGTTATTATTGTGGCTGCACGATGATGGTGGCGCGCAATGCGAAAAAGGTTGCCGATTATTTGCAGTATGTGCTCAAAGAGATCGATCTGCTCTCGGCGAATACCGGCAAGCGCATCGTCAGACAGATGCACTGGGGCGGCGGCACACCGACATTTCTCACGCCGGATCAGATTCGTATTTTGGGCGAGGTGATCCGCAAGCATTATACTTTTGCCGACAACGCCGAAATCAGCGTGGAAATCGACCCCCGCAAATTGACAAAAGCTCATTTGCTGGCGTTACGGGAGGTGGGTTTCAACCGCATGAGCATGGGCGTGCAGGATTTCCACGAACCGACACAGAAAGCCATCAACCGGCTGCAGCCCGAAATCCTGACACGAAATTTCGTTGCAATGGGCCGGGAACTGGGGTTTGAAAGTGTCAACCTCGATTTTATTTACGGCTTGCCCTTTCAAACAGAGTGGACATTTAACGACACACTCGACCGTTTGTTGACCATTCATCCGGACCGGCTGGCATTGTTTAATTATGCCCATGTGCCGTGGCTGAAAAAACATCAGCAGATCATCGATACGGCAACGCTGCCGGGGCCGGAAGAAAAGTTGAAAATCCTGAAAATGTGCATCGAACGGCTGACGGAAGCGGGATATGTTTTTATCGGCATGGACCACTTTGCGCTGCCTGAAGATGAGCTGGCGCAGGCGCTGGAAAACAAATCGCTCTATCGCAATTTTCAGGGCTATTCCACTCATGCTGATTGCGATATTATCGCCCACGGCATGTCCGGAATCAGCCAGACCGCGGAAACATATGCGCAAAGCTATAAAACATTGCCGGAGTATTACAAAATGCTCGATCAGGGTAAACTACCGGTAGAAAAAGGTTTTAAACTGAGCGAGGATGATCTTCTGCGCCGCGAAGTCATCATGCGCATCATGTGTGATTTTTCCCTCGATTTCAAAGCCATCAATCGTAAATTTAAAATCGATTTTCATGATTATTTTGCTGGAGAGTTAAAGGAATTGCAAGCGTTTACCGGAGATGGCCTGCTGTCGCTGGAGGATGATTCCATTCAGATAAAAGAAAATGGAGTTTTTGTCATTCGCAACATTGCTATGACTTTTGATAAATATTTGAAAATAAACAAAAAACAGCGGTTTTCGAGAACGGTGTAGCCGCATGGAAATAGCGTGAATTATGGATGAAATATGAGTACACCATCAGCAATTGATGTTTGTATAATCGGAGGCGGCGTAACAGGATTGTCAACCGCTTGGCTTTTGAAAAAGGCAGGCAAAAAGGTAAGTGTTTTGGAAAAACGGGAGGAAGCCGGCGGTGTTATCCGAACGCGGTTTAACGAAGGTTATTTATTCGATCAGGGTCCGAACAGCACCCTGGCTTCGACCCGATTACTCGCTGATTTTATTGCTGATATTGGCCTGGAAAACGAACAGAAATTTGCCAATGAAGCTGCGGCAAACCGCTACATCGTTCGCGACGGCAAGCTCTGTGCGGCGCCGCTTTCGCCGCCAGCATTTCTCACCTCGAAGCTGCTGAGTTTTCGTGGCAAATTGCGTCTGCTCGCCGATGTTATTGTGCCGCAGAAACGCGACAAGGAAGAAGAAAGCCTTGCCGACTTTGTGCGCCGGCGAATCGGGCAGGAAGCGCTCGATTATATGATCAATCCGTTCGTCGCCGGCGTTTACGCCGGTGATCCCGAAAAACTCAGTGTGAAACATGCTTTCAAACGCGTCTGGCTGTTGGAAAAACAATACGGCGGTTTGATTAAAGGCGCAATCAGAAAGCGGAAAGAACGTAAAAAATCAGGTGAAGTCGATCGTACGAGAGCAGGACTTTTTTCCTTTGAAAAAGGCATGCAAAGCCTGACAGACCGGCTGGCGCAATTGCTGCAAGAAGAATTGACAACGGGCTGTGCCGTCAAATCGGTGAGCAAAGATGAAGATGGATTTGCGATTCACCGGCAAGATGGAAAAACGATCGCAGTGCGGCAGGTCATATTGGCAACACCGGCTTATATCACAGCCGCGATGATCGAAAATCTCAATGAGCAAGCTGCTGCTGTGCTGCATTCCATCCCCTATGCGCAAGTCGCCGTAATTTATCAGGGTTATAAGAGGGATACAATCACTCACCCTCTCGACGGTTTCGGTATGCTCGTTCCTCAATGCGAACAACGCCGGATTCTTGGTTCTATCTGGAACTCGAGCCTGTTCCCGCAGCGGGCGCCCTCAGGTTTCGCAGCTTTTACCGCATTTATCGGTGGCATGCGACAACCGGAACTGCTCGCGCAGAATGATACCGGGTTGCAAAAAATTATCACAGAGGAGCTGCAATCTTTACTGGGTTTCATATCCCGGCCGGTTTTCACCAAAATAAAACGCTGGCCAAAAGCGATTCCCCAATACATGCTCGGTCACGGATTAAAACTTGCTGTCATCGAACAGGCGGAAGCACAACTGCCGGGGCTGCATATTTACGGCAATTTCCGCGGTGGCATCTCGGTTGGTGATTGTATTGAACAGGCCTATAAAATTTCTGAAAAAGTCAAATCCATGGACGGGTTGTTGAACGATAAAAACATAAAATTATCGCCAGCATAATTTAACGAGAAAGACAGGACAAAATGAGCGATTTATCCATTCCAAAACCATATGTCAGGCCGCGTCGCCTGCGCCGAACGGATGCCATTCGCGATATGGTTCGCGAAACCATGCTCACGGCCAACGATTTTATCTATCCTTTGTTCGTCACGCATGAGAAAAACACCAAAAGAGAAATCACCTCGATGCCCGGACAATTTCAGTTATCAGTTGACAATGCGGTCAAAGAAGTACAACTGGCAAAAGACCTCGGCATCCCGGCAGTGATTCTTTTCGGCATTCCCGCAGAAAAAGACAACCTCGGTTCCGATACTTATTCGGACAACGGTATTATCCAGCAGGCGGTGCGCGCCATCAAAGACAGCGTTGACGGCATCTCTGTGATCACCGACGTCTGTTTTTGTGAATTCACCGATCACGGCCATTGCGGGCCAATCGCCAAAGGTACGGTGGATAATGACGCAACCCTGGAATTGCTGGCAAAACAGGTGATTTCACATGCCAAAGCCGGTGCCGATATGGTTGCGCCCTCCGGTATGATGGATGGCATGGTCGCCGCGATCCGTGCAGGCCTTGATTCCGAGAATTATGAAGATATCCCGATTTTAAGCTATGCAGTAAAATTCGCTTCTTCGTTTTACGGCCCCTTCCGCGAAGCGGTGGATTCGGCGCCGCAATTTGGCGACCGTCGCAGCTATCAAATGGACCCGGCAAATGCCCGCGAAGCCCTGCGCGAAGCCGAACTGGATGTGCAGGAAGGCGCGGATATGTTGATGGTGAAACCGGCGATGGCATTTATGGATATTATTCGTCAAGTAAAAGATACCTTCGACCTGCCGCTCGCCGCCTACAATGTCAGCGGCGAATACGCTATGATCAAAGCCGCAGCAAAACTCGGCTGGATCGATGAGCAACGGGTGATGATGGAAACCCTGACCGGGCTCAAACGTGCCGGTGCGGATATGATTCTGACCTATTTTGCCAAAGATGCCGCAAAAGTTTTGCGCGGATAAGCACGCTGATCAGATGCAACGCTCCAGGAGTGATAAATACGTGCAAAAAAGTGGTATCCTGCTCATTAATCTCGGTTCACCCGCTTCTGCTGAAACAGCGGATGTGCGGCGCTATCTCAACGAATTTCTTATGGATAAATGTGTGATCGATTTGCCCTACTTGCTACGACGTTTCATCGTTAGTGCATTTATTCTGCCGCGCCGCCCCAAAATATCCGCCGCAGCGTACAAACGCATTTGGCGTGAGGATGGCTCACCCCTTATCGCAATCAGTGAAAAAATCAGGGAAAAGCTGCAAGGCCGCCTGCCGCTCCCCGTTGAACTCGGCATGCGCTATGGTATGCCCTCAATTGAAACCGGCCTGCGCCGCCTCTACGATAAAGGCGTTCGACAGATCGCTGCCATACCACAATATCCGCATTATGCGATGGCAACTTATGAAACGGTAGAGCTCAAAACCCGCGAGGCTGCGGCAAAGATTGACAATAATCTTGCATTAAACTTTTTCCCGCCGTTTTATCGGGATGATTTATATATTGAGGCACTGGCCGCCAGAGCGAAAAATGAGCTGGAGTGGGATTACGATCACCTGCTTTTCAGTATTCACGGCGTACCGGAACGGCATATCATCAAAACCGATCCCACAGGTGAGCACTGTTTGCAAAACGAAAACTGTTGTTCCAATGCCTCACCAGCCCATGCGACCTGCTATCGGCATCAGATTTTTTCCACGGTACAGGCATTGGTGAAAAAACTGGCCCTTCCAGCCGGAAAATTTTCTGTCTCCTTTCAATCGCGTCTCGGTCGGGATAAATGGCTGGGGCCGGCAACCGGTGCAGAACTGGTGCGGTTGGCACAATCAGGGGTTCGCAAACTGGCCGTGATTTGCCCGGCATTTACCGTCGATTGCCTGGAAACCCTGATGGAAATAGAGATCGAAGGGAAAGAAGTATTTTTACAGGCCGGCGGCGCAGAGTTCAGGATGATCCCCTGTTTAAATGATCATGAAAAATATATCGATGCATTGGAAAAATGGAGTTCGGGTCTACTGTTGAATTCGAACTCTGTCCGCAAAACGTTTGCAGAGATGCAAGAGCAGTGATCTGAATCATCATGTCCTGTCATTTTTTCAAGTGAGATTAAAAATGAATCAAAAAAAATCCCAGCAATTATTCGCCAAAGCCCAAAATTTCCTGCCGGGAGGTGTGAATAGCCCGGTGCGCGCATTCGGCGCTGTCGGCGGCACGCCGCCATTTATCGAATCAGCGAAAGGCGCCCGTGTTTTTGATGCAGATAACAATGAATTCATCGATTTTGTCGCTTCCTGGGGCCCGATGATCCTCGGCCACGCCCATCCGGCGATCATCTCCGCCGTGCAGAAAACGGCTGAGAACGGCATGTCCTTCGGTGCGCCGACAAGCCTGGAAATCGAGCTTGCCAGTCGTGTTGTCAACGCCGTACCTTCGATAGAAAAAGTTCGTTTTGTCAATTCCGGTACCGAAGCGACGATGTCGGCCATCCGGCTGGCCCGCGGATTTACCGGGCGTACGAAAATCCTCAAATTTGCCGGCTGCTACCACGGGCACAGCGATCTGCTGCTGGCCCAAGCCGGATCAGGGATCGCCACTTTCGGCTTGCCCGATACACCTGGCGTGCCTGCTGGCGCGGTTGAAGAAACGCTGACGGCGCCCTATAATGACCTCGATGCGGTAAAAGAAGTTTACGAAAAATTTCCCGGAGAAATTGCTGCGATCATTCTCGAACCGGTGGCGGCAAATATGGGCGTTATCTTGCCCAAAGATGGATTCTTGCAGGGATTGCGGCGCCTGAGCACGCAACACGGCAGTCTGCTCATTTTTGACGAAGTGATCACCGGTTTTCGTCTCGGCCTCGGCGGTGCCCAGGCCCATTTTGACGTTATGCCGGATCTGACCTGCTTGGGGAAAATCATCGGCGGCGGCATGCCGGTTGGCGCCTATGGCGGTCGTGCAGAAATTATGGGACATATCGCGCCGGAGGGGCCGGTCTATCAGGCCGGCACGCTTTCGGGCAATCCGCTGGCCATGGCCGCAGGCATTGCCATGCTCGATGAATTGGCAAAAGCCGGCGTTTATGAACAACTCGATTTTTTAGGTGAAAAATTAGCAACAGGCATCGGAGAAGCTGCAGAGGCAGCGGGTATCCCGGTTCAGCAGAGCCGTGTTGCTTCGCTGTTGGGCATGTTCTTCTGCGAATCGCCGGTCAATGATTATGCCGGCGCCAAAAACAGTAATACCGCGCGATTCGGTGAATTTTTTCATGCCATGCTTGAAAACGGGATTTACCTCGCACCGTCGCAATTTGAAGCCTGCTTCGTTTCTCTTGCGCATACGGAAGAGGATATCGAAGCGATGATTGCCGCAGCAAAAAAGGTGATGCAGACGCTGTAGATAGCTTTGGATATCTCATTTTGTCCGCCCCCCGATACGCCCGGGAAAAACACCGGAGCTACTCGGGATGCTTTGATCTCTGGTTTCGTGGAACCCACGGCTGAGCATCCCGAGTATTGCGCCTGCTTTTTAGGCGGAATGTATCGAGGGGTGCGGGCGTCAAATCATCTCCATTTTGTTTAAACGGAATTCTTTACAGCACATCCCCAAACAACCACCTCAAAATCATCCCCGCAATATCATGTGTCCGGTCTTGTGAAAATGTGTGATGCAACCATTCCGGTTGCGGATTGATTTCCAGCGCCCGGACAGTGCCGGGATCAGCATGGGCACAATCTCCGGCGATGAAATCGAAGGCAAAGAGTGACATGCCGGTTCCCCCGGCGAATCTTTGCACCCATTCGTGGAACCGGTTGTCGATTTTATCGGTCACGTCGATGGCACGCGCGCCCTGGCTCATATTGGCGATGTATTTCAACCGCACTTTCTGCCCGCTGCACGGCACGGATTGCAATGCGAGGTTTTGCCGCTGCAATAAATCCAGCACAGGCTCATCGATATCCAATCGGTTTGCCGGATTTTGTTTTTTGATGATTTGCCGCCGTTTTTCGATTAAAGCGGCAACAGAGTTGATACTATCTCCAACGACGAACGCCGGTTCGCGAATACAGGCGGCCACGACCTTCCCGGCAATAACCTGAATTCGCAGATCATCACCGGCTACCTGTTCTTCGAGCAGAAAATATTCAAATTTACTGCACCATTGCTGCCAGTATTTTTGCAGTTTTTGCAGGCTGGAGATATTCATCTGTACGCCCTCACCTTTGGTGCCGCAAAGGGGTTTGCAAACGCAAATCATGTCATCGTGCCAAAATTTGACGATTGCCGCACGCTCTTTTTTAAAATTTTTAAAAACTACACTTTGTGGGAAGGGGATTTTCAGCCGTGCAAATATTTCTTTTGTGAGCTGCTTATTGTTGCAAAGCCGATGATTCTGCAGTGTCAACTGCGAGAGAAAATTCCCGGCAACAACCAGCTCTTCGCGTCCATTGTAACACAGCAGATGGGCTTCTTTTTCTCCATATTTTTCAAGAGGAGTAACCTCAATACCCCGGTCTCGGGCTGCTGCGATTATTTTTTTATGTTGTAGGTTCATATTTTCCACAAGTTTTTGTTACTTTGATTGCAATATTTAGCCTCATTCTCGATAAAATAGCGCGAAGGCATCCTCGCTGAGCGTAACGCTCGTGCCGTTCGACGGGGACGCCTTCGCGCTATGTTCAAAAATTGTGGGCCTCAACAGTCACCTCTGATTTAACGGCAAGCGATGAAATTCACCATGTCCCGCGAATCGTTGATGACTTTGTGGAGCGCTTCGACAACGGTGTCGATTTCTTCGGTCGTGTTTTCGCGACTCAGCGAAAAACGCAGCGAGCAGTGGGCTTCATCTTCGGATAAACCCATTTCAGTGAGAACATAGGACGGCTCCGGCGAACCTGAACGGCAGGCGGAACCGGAGGAGAAACAGAAACCTTGTTGCCCTAATAAAAGCACGATGGACTCGCCGCGAAATCCTTTTAATGTGACGTTCAGCGTATTTGGCAAACGATTCACCGGATCACCATTGACAGCCACTTCAACACCGAGATTTTGCACACCGGTTTGAAGTCGGTCGCGCAGCTCTCGAAGCTTGTGGATTTCGAAAAGGCGTTTGCCGGCAAGCTCGGCCGCTTTGCCGAAACCGGCGATCCCCATCACATTTTCAGTACCTGCACGGCTGCCTTTTTCCTGGCCGCCACCGCTGATGAGGCTTTCCAGGGTAACAGTTTTCGCTGCGTATAATCCACCAATACCCTTGGGACCATGAAATTTATGTGCTGAAAAAGTTAGCAAATCAACACCGAGTTCCTGCACATCGACAGTGATTTTTCCCACAGCCTGGGTGGCGTCGGTATGAAAAAGCACGTTGCGTTTTTTCGTTATTTCCACAAATTTCCTGATTGGCTGGGTGGTGCCGGTCTCGTTGTTAGCCAGCATGATGCTGACGAGGCAGGTTTTTTCGGTAATCTTTTCGGCTAATTCCAATGGGTCGATGCGCCCCTGACGATCGACGCCGAGAAAAGTGACCGCAAAGCCGTTTTCCTGCAGCCGGCGGCAGGTTTTGCGTACCGATGGATGTTCGATCACCGAGGTGATGAGATGATTTTTTCCGAATTTTGCCGCAGCGAACGCCACACCTTTCAGCGCCTGATTGTTCGCCTCCGAACCGCAACTTTGAAAAATGATGCGCCGAGAGGTAGAATTGATGAGCTGGGCAATTTTACGGCGAGAATTTTCAACCACATTTTTTGCTTCCTGGCCGAATTTATAAATGCTCGACGGATTGCCGTAAAATCCGATGATTTTCTGCATTTCAGCGATGACCTCCGGCGCGGGCGCTGTCGTGGCGTTATTGTCGAGGTAGATCAACCGGCCGTTGTTCGATTCCACTTGAATTTCGATGTTGCTCTCATATTCGCCTGAGTCGATTGCGGCAGTCTGGCCGGCGTCGGTGACTTTTTCCACTTCACAAAGTAAAGATTTATAAACTGGGAAACCGGAGATGGCATCGAATTGATCGAGATCGGTGAGCGTATTGATATTGCAGTTTTGCCAGGATTTTGGCCCCACCGGCCCGCCGCCGCCCATGTTTGCCTCGATGCTTCCGGCGACGATATCATCGGTGACAAAGGCACGTAACAGCACGGCGCCACGTTTTGATTTCAAACGGACGAGATCGCCGGTTTTTATATCCCGTGCGGCTGCATCGTTGCAGTTGATGGTAACGGTGGGGTCGGGACGCTTTTTAATCAGCGCCGGGACGCCGTGATGTTGCGAGCGGAAATCGCTTTTAACACGTGCGCCCGAGTTAAAAATCAGGGGGAAATCGGCAGCGATGGCCGGAGCGGACAGCGGTCCCTCCTGCGGTTCGATGTACATGGGCAACGCTTCATAGCCGTATTCTTCCAAAATGGATGAGGTGATCTCAAATTCACCGCTTGGCGTATCGAAGCCGGGACGGCCGTCGGGACGCAGCAGGCCTTTTTCCCATTTTTTGTATTGCATCATTTTCACCGGAGTCTGAGCCGTTCCATCACCCCGACGAATTTCATCGATGCTGAAACCCGTACCGTGCAAGGCATTTGCAAAAAGTTCCTCCCTGGTTTGCGGAAAAAGATGACCGTAACCCAATCTTTCAGCAATTTGCGCCTGAATAAAAAAATCGCTGCGTGCCTCGCCGACGGGTTCGATCATCCGCTCGCGGATTTTAAAAACCGAGCCATAGGTCATGTAAGTTTCGATCTCGTACATCGTTGTCGCCGGCAAAACGACGTCGGCATAGGCACAATCCGCGGTTAATTGGCGGTCGATGCAAACGAGAAAATCGAGGGCATTTAGTGTTTTTCGCCACAATGACGGGTTCGGCCATGAAGTGATAATCGAAGCACCCAAGACGATGAGACCCCGAATAAAGTAAGGGTTGCCATACAAAACCGCCTGCGGCAGGGCCTGTGGATGCGACTCATCGCGGTATTTTGTGTAGAGTGGAAATAAATTGCGGCCAATGGCATTGCGCACATCGGGATTGGCGATATTACCGGTGCGATTGATGGGGAATTCGTTCCCGGGCATATTGAAGTTCAAACCGCCAGGCACATCGAGTTGACCGGCTATCGCCCACAAAACGAGGGTGGCGCGAATCGCCTGCACGCCGCCGGCGCTGTATTCCAGCCCGGTATACATCACCTGCGCCACGCCGTTTGCTGTTGCTATTTCCCGCGCAAGCATTGCGACGGTCTCGGCAGGGATGTCACAAATATCCTGCACGACCTGCGGGGTAAAATGTTGCACGTGCTGCGAGAAATCTTCGAACCCGCCTGTCCAGTTTTTGACAAATTTTTCATCGAACAGCTCTTCCCTGATGAGAATGTTACACAAGCCCAACGCCAGCGCGCCATCGGTACCGGGGCGGATGGGAATCCACTGCGCCTGCGTTTGTCTCGCGGTCGCTGTGCGCCGCGGATCGATGACGATGACTTTGGCGCCGCGCTGGTGCGCTTTGATGATGCGTTCGAAATTTGTCGGTGGTGAGTCTGTCGCCGGATTTGCACCCCAGACGATGATGATTCCGGCATTTTCGATATCGGTGTACATATCCAGCCACATAGCGCCGAGGGTTGTATGCGGCGCAATCATACCGAAAGAGACATAGCAAAGCGAACCGACACCGAACGTATTGGGTGATCCAAATGGGAAAAGCAGGCTGCTGGCCGTGGATTGGCGGATGACGTCGCGGGGTTGGAAGACATCGTTCATCGAAAAATCGAAGCTGCCGCGTCCAGTGTAAATACCGCTTGCTTTGGCGCCCGATTCATCCCTGATACGGATCAAATTATCAGCGATAAGGTCGTAAGCTTCATCCCACGAAATGCGGACGAAATCATAATTCCCTTTTTTGCCCAGGCGTTTTTGCGGATATCGCAGGCGGTCTTTGCTATAGATGATTTCAGTGGAATGAATACCGAGCAGGCAGATGCTGCCGAAACGGGAATTTTCATCAGCGCGCACTTTGGAAATTTTGCCCGTTTCATTATAGGTGACGGTAATCCAGCATCCGTAAGGGCAGATGCCGCAAATGCCGTTTTTTTCACTGCTGACAGGACTGTCGGGCATATTTAAAATCCAGCTTTTGGAAGGAGAATTACGATTAAAAATTTAAAACCGCAGATTAACTTAACAAGCCCTCGCAGAGAAATCAACAAAAAAATAACCAAATAATAACGTGGTGGAATCGTATCCATTCAGCAACCCAACTGCACCACTGCGGGATTAGTTTAAAAGTAACTGCAGGGCTAAACCTTTCAGGCCAATGGCATCGTCATAATTCAACACACGATCAAAAAAACCGGCAAGATTCCGGCATCGATGCTGTATATTATTGTGATAATTATTGCAATAAATTTACCCTGTTTATTGTTAGAAAATCGAACCGATAACGTGCTCATAAGCCATCTATTGCGCCCGTTTTTTACAGTGCCGCTTTTCACGCTGGCCGCTGCAATTGCCTGAAGATAAAACCGGCGCTGGCAGCATCACTCGCTTTAAAGATTTGGAGCAGCGTGGTTTCGCTGAATATGTGCCGACATCGGCGCTCCGATGTCGGCACTTTACGCTGCTGACGGGAATAATTTTGCAAAAAAATATAAATTCATAAATTTCAAGGAGATGACAAATGCGAGGTTCTAACCCCATTTTTAATTCACAACGCTTCGGCGCCCGCGCTCACGCTGTCGACGAAACGACCGTAATGACCATCCAGGGCACGATGAACAAAACCATCATTCTGCTTTTTCTGGCATTTTTCGCAGCGACCTTTACCTGGGATCGCTATTTTTCCGGCGATACCGGTTCCGGACTGCTCATGCTGGGGCTCTTCGGTGGATTGATCGCTGCGATGGTTACGATTTTTAAACCCAACTGGGCGCCCATTTCCGCTCCAATTTATGCCGTGCTCGAAGGGCTCTTCCTCGGCGGCATTTCCGCAATGTATGCGCACATGTATGCCGGTATCGTTCTGCAGGCAGTCGGGTTGACTTTCGGGACGATGTTCGTCATGCTCTTTCTTTACCGCAGCGGCACCATTAAAGTCACAGAAAAACTGCGCTCCGGTGTGATTGCCGCAACCGGCGCAATTGCGCTTTTCTACTTCGCTTCCATTATTCTCGGTTTTTTCGGTATCAGTATGCCGCTGCTGCACAGCAACGGCCTTTTCGGTATCGGATTCAGTCTCGTGGTCATCGGCGTG
This sequence comes from bacterium, assembly GCA_024275575.1. Taxonomy (GTDB): domain Bacteria; phylum Zhuqueibacterota; class Zhuqueibacteria; order Zhuqueibacterales; family Geothermadaptataceae; genus Bioreactorimicrobium. The sequence continues at coordinate 17,360 of JAJRYV010000065.1, read as the reverse complement.
GCCGCCTTTAACCTGCTGCTCGATTTCGATTTTATCGAAAACGCCAGCGCCCAGGGCATGCCGAAATTCATGGAATGGTACGCGGGCTTCGGTTTGATGATCACCCTGGTCTGGCTTTACCTCGAGATGTTGCGATTGCTGGCAAAACTGCAGAGCCGCGATTGAGAATCAAATCTCTCTCACTTTTCCGCAAACAATAGATAAAGCCTCGTTTCCCGCGAGGCTTTATCTATTTATGAGAAAATTTCTGTCGTGCTTTCACTTCGGGATGAGGTAAAAAACGATGCCGCCAAACGCATTCTTATCTGGTTTTATACGGTTGAAATAAGATTGCGGCACGACCAATTCATCGGCGAGCATTTGCAAAAATTTTTCCCCTGCAATGTTTCCCCAGGCAACCTGCACTTCGCGATTGCCTGGGTGCAGACGAATTAATGTGGCCACTTCACGGGCAAAATCGATAGCGCCGGACAGCAGACGCAAGCCGGCGTTGTTGAACAGCGTTTTGTCTCCCAATCCGATCAGCAGGCTATCGCCGAGTTGCAAGCTGAACGCCGCAATCTGAAAGGAGTTGCCCGGAAAAGTGCGTCTGTTTCCTGCCTGGTCTACGGCGGTGAAACTATAGGCGTAATTTTCCCCAGCGAGTAAAGGATCGTTATTATCACCGAGCCCGTCCCAGGACAAATTTGCCGGTGGATTTCCCTGCCCGGCAATACGCCGAAAAAGAGAGCCGTCACTGTTGGTAATATCCAGTTGCCAGCGCTGCAATTTTTCAAACTTTGTATGAAAAGATTTTACCGGCGCCGGTTTTATCTGTGCATATTGTGGCTGCGAAAAATGCAGCGGTAACAACGCATTCAATTCCGCGACAGTTTTATCGTGATCGCGATCACCAATGCTTTTCCAGTTCACCCGGTTTTTAATCACCGCTTCTTGACTGTAATCAAAATTCAGGTCGAGGGGCAATTTGTCTTCCTCAAAAGGCCCCTTGTATTTCATCTGCACGACGACATCATCGAGCACATTGGAGGCCGAATCGGCCTTTGAGTGATCTTGCGCCCAAATTAAAGCAGGCCAGATGAGCCCGAAAAGTGTGATTTTGAAAAGGTTCATTTTATCTCTCCTCATCGTGTGCGAATGGCTCACCGCACACAGCGCCGGTTTTGTTTAATTCACGACGAATTGAAAGGTGATGACCCCGGTCTGATCGCGGCGGCCACCGCTTCGCAGGGGAGCAAAACGCCATTTCAGCAACGCTTCGCGCACGATTTTATCCCAACCAGCGGAGCCGCTGGTACGCATTACAATGATATTTTCTTTGACATGGCCGTTTTCCATCACGGTAAATTGCAGGGCGACACGCGCACCGACACCCTGGCGTTTCGCCCAATCCGGGAATTCCGGCATGAAACGCTTGAGAATCTTTCGCGAACCAAGCGGCCCGGTGATGGTAACCCCGGATTTTGTTTTTTCAATTTGCACTGTGGCGGATTTTGCATTAAACACACTGGTAAAAGCAGCTCTTCCATGGTCAGGTTGAACTTTTTGTGGCGGATTTTTACGTGTTGCCAGGTTGATCTTTTCGTTACTCTGCATTACAGGCTTGCGAGATCGGGGAAATTTCACCGGGGGCTTCAAAACCGACGCCCGTTTTAGTTTGATCGGTGCGGCCGGATTGCGCACTTTATTGTCCGTGCGTGTTCCCTGCGCCCGGCTGATTTTCAACACCTCAACCAGAGGTTTTTTGACCAGTGAGATAGGCGCAGCTTGCAGCGGTGCCTGTGTCCGTTTCATATCCAGTCGCCGGGTTAGGCTGACAGCCTGCGTAACAGCGACTTTTTCCCGAGAGAAATGCCTGACAACAGCCGCTTGAACCTTCGGGATGTTTTTTTCAATTTTGGACGCCCGGGCCATCGCAATCGTTTCCTGTTTTCGCCGGTTGAAATGCTTTTTCTTTTTAGGCGCCAGGTCTGCTGCTGGTGCCGTCATATCCACAAAACTGATTTCGCGAATTTCGATGACTTCGGGCTGGTCGAAAGCGCTAATTCCAATATATATAAAGAGAACCGTTAGATGCACGATTGCCGAAATTGTGAAACCGGCAAGATTTCGCGACAGTTTTTTCTCGCTGATCGTGTGCCACAATCGGGCCGGTGTTTTCGCTTTCGCAGGCGCTGCAGATTCTGTTGAGTTTGCCGGCACGTGATCGTTTTTGCCAGAATTTTTCATCGGATTTACACACCTTTGCGATTGCGCTGCACCGTGGCGAGCGCAATATTTGTCGCACCGGCATTTTTAACGATCGTCAGCAATTGCAAAATTTTTTCATGTTTGATATTCTTGTCTGCACGAATGACGACGAGGCGCCTGGGATATTTTTTCAACTGTTTTTGCAATGCTGGGCCGATTTTCTTTTGGGCGGTTTTATCTTCATTGAGCGCCAGTTCGCCGCTACGGCTGAGGGAAATCGTGATATTGGTTTCTGATTTCGCCTCGCGCGTTGCCGCTTGTGGCAAATCCACTTCCATGTCCGAAGGTGCCATGATCAGCGGGCTGGTCACCATAAAAACGATGACCAGAATCAGCGCCACACCCACTAACGGTGTGATTTCAATTTTACTGTTTATCTGCATGTTGACATTTCCCGATGTTATGAATTCCGTTCGTGATTATTTACGGCGGATGAGCGATAGCTTTTTTGCACCGCACTGTTTGGCCTCATCCATAACAGCGATGACACGATCGTGCATGACCTCACCATCGGCGCTGATCACCACGAGTTTTTCTTTGCTCGCGGCCAGAAATATGCGCAGTGAATCGGCAAAACTGGCATCATCGATTTCCCGCCCGTTGAACTGCACAAGACCATGCGGTTTGAGATGAATATTGGCCTTCATCTCGGTTTCACCTTTTTTCTGGCTTGCTTTGCCGATCGAAGGCGTTGAAATTTTGATACCCGATTGCATTACCAGCGGCGAGGTGACCATAAAAATGATGACCAGCGTCAGACATACGTCGACCAGCGAAGTGAGATTGATTTCACTCATCCCGCTTTTTTTTTGTCCTTTGTTCACATCCATGTTATGCGGCGTCCTTTTTGCCTAACTGATTTTCCCTGTTGTGACCAGCACTTTTTTGCTCACCGATTCGATATCTGTCATGATGGTATTGACGCGGCGCAGAAAATAATTATAAAAAACAACCGCTGGCACAGCGACAATCAGTCCTCCGGCTGTGGTGATCAAGGCTTCTGCAATACCTGCTGAAATCACCGACGGCCCGGCGGAGCCGCTGACCGCAAGGGCATGAAACGCACGAATAATCCCGATGACCGTGCCGAATAAACCGATCAATGGTGAAATATTGCCGAGTGTGCCCAGGGTGTTGAGATTTTTTTCTAGCTTGCTGCGCTCGTCGATCGCGGTGGCGTCCATCATTTCTTCAGAAGCATGCGCCGTGGCATTGGGGTTTTCGATCCCGGCACGAATGACCGTAGCGAGCGGCGTTATGGAACCATTGCACACTGCCAGCGCCGCATCCTGGCCGCCTTTGCTGAAGGCTTCCCGAAACTGACGGAAAAAATATTCCGCATTGATGGTCGAGCGCTTTAAATAAAGCCACCTTTCAAAGATAAAAGTCAGCGCCAAAACAGAACATCCCAGCAGGATGAGCATGGTAAAACTCGATCGTAAGGTATCGATAACATTCAGTTCCATTTCTCTCTCCAAATGATTTCGTAGTGCCTGATCTACAACCCCCTAACTTTCATCTTGTTACATTAAATTGAACATTATTTACAACAGGTTTTAAAATCCTGCTGTGATCAATAAATCCCCCGAATTACTCCGCCGATATGCGCGAAACAATCGCTTGCATGCGTTCCTGCGCTGCAGCAACCCACGTGGGATCGCTTGCGCTGTCGGCCAGAAGTTTATAAGCAGCGACTGCTTTTTTCCAGTTTTTGCGCCCTTCGTAAATGGCCCCTAACTGAGCCAGCGCACTGAGCCGGTAAAAATTATCAGCCGCTCCTTTTTTAATTGCCAGGTTGAAGGCGCGGCGCGCCAATTCGATATTTTCATTTTTTAGTAGCAACATAGCGCGCTGATAAGCAGCCTCGGCCGCAATTTCGCCATCGGAATTTTTTGAAAGCGCTAAAAATACCGGCATAGCTTCCGCCTCCAGACCCAGTTCAGCTTTCATCGTGGCGATTTGCAAACGCATCTGATCCTGTTCCGGCCCTGCAGCATTTTTATCGACAAACAACTGAAAGTATTGCAGTGCTTTTTCATTTTCTCCCAGTTTTTTATAACACCAGCCAAGATTCTGCAAAGCCGGCAGATAAAAAGAGCTGTGCTGGTGCTTTTCAGCAATTTGGTTGAAAAAATCACTGGCGCTAAGATAACTTTCGAGGTTGAAATAGCCGATGGCGAGATTAAATGTCGCCTCCGCGATATTCGGGCTGTCGGGGAAATATTGGATAAACCGCTGATATTCGGCGTTCGCCATTTCATTTTTACCCTGCGCCTGATAAGCGCCTGCGAGGGCGAATTGAGCGTCCATGGCGTAAGATGTGCCGGGGAATTGCGTTAAAATCTCTTTGAAAGCCTCGATGGCTTTGGTAAAATTTCCCCCTGCGAGGTAACTGGATGCAAGGCGGTAGCGGGCATCAGCCGAGAGCATGCCGTCAGGAAACTCCTCGATGACTTTTTCCAGTGTGCCGGAGGCCAGTTCACTTTGCCCCATCTGATAATAACCAAGCTGAATGCCCTCGAGGGCATCTTTGCTCTTCCGGTGCCGTGGATATTTTTTTATAAATTTTTCAAACCCGCTGACAGCAGCCTGATAATCGCCGGAATTATACTTGCACTGGGCGAGCTGCAACATGCTTTCAGCCGCGAATGAACTGCTGTTGTAGTTCTGCAAAATTTGCGTATAAGTCGTTTCCGCCTTGTCGAAATGGTTGGCACGAAAATAGGTATCAGCCGCACGGTACAGGGATTTGGCGGCCAGTTTATGCTGCGGATAGTTTTGCGCTAATTGCAGCCATATTTCAATCGCCTGGCCGTAGTATTCGAGACGAAAGTAACATTCAGCGCTGCGAAAAAGTGATTTGGCGATCAGCGCCTGCAATTCACCATTGCCCTCGTCTGCTAAATTAGCCGGATAGACCTGCAATGCTTTTTCGTATTCTTTTTGACGAAAGTAGCAGGTCGCCAGGCCGTAGGCTGCTTTTGCAAAAGCCGGGCCGGCGAGATTTTTTTCCAATTTCACAAACCGGACGCGGGCGGAATCGACAAAACCCTGCTGCAGAAGGCACCATGCTTTACCCAACTTCGCATTTTGTGCAATTTCATCTTCAGAACCTCCGATTGCCTGATCATAATCACGCAGCGCCTGCTCGTAATGCTGTAAATAATAGGATGATTCAGCATGCAGCAGCGCTTGCGCCCGCAACCAGAAAGGATTGCCGCTTTTGATTTTTTCCAATCCGAGATGAGCCTGGCGATTGATGATCTCCTGATATTTTTCCTTCCGGTAATCTTTCACCTGCAAAGCAGTAAGCGCGACATCAAACAAAGCGCTGCGCTGATATTTCTCGATTAAGCTATTAAAATAATAGCCGGCCATGCCGGGTTCGCCTCTTGTGGCGAGTAGAAAAATCGCCGTGGCGCCGAGTTCATCTTTCGGGTATAACGAGAGAAACTGCCGCAGACTGATGACGGCGTCTGCTGCGGCGCCCCTTTCAAACAAAATCAGCGCTGCCCGCAGTTTGGCCGGCGGCGCCACGGTTGATTTGCTGTATAATGCTGCCAGACCATTGAATGCCAAAACCGCTTCCTGCAATTTTTCCGGCGCCGTCAACCCCATACGATACAAGCATTCGGCGCGCATAAAGGCAAAATAGCTCGCTTGCCCGGGATCTGATAACCGGACTTGAAATGCGGCAAGAGCTTTGTCATATTGTTTTAATTGCAAATAAATCCAGCCGAGACGAAACTGAACACTGGTTTTTCTGCTGCTCTGCGGATAATTCTGCAGCAATTTTTTGAATTCATTGCGTGCCGCCAGCCAGTCTTCGGCGCGCATGAAGACTTCACCCGCCTGAAACAGGGCGTTTTCCGCTGCAATCGTGCCCGGGTACCGATCACAAATTTTTTTATAGACCCCGACAGCCATGATCGACTTGCCGGCTTTTTCGTAAGCCTGCGCGAGAAGTACGAGAGAAGCCTCGCTTTGTTTGCCCTGCAATTGCCCGATCGCTTGCTGTGGATTCCCCAGCGACAGCGCCTGGCGTGCAGTCAGAATACGGACGCGTTCGTCGTTTTTATAATTTGGCATAACAGCGACGAGTGCGGTTAAAACGGAATCACTTTTCTGCCAACTGCCGGTATTGGCAAAGAGGTTCGCCAGACCGAGCTGCGCTTCCCGGGCGTAAAAAATGTTCGGCGCACTATCACAAACAGTGATGAAAAGCTGCTGTGCTCTTTCCGGTTGCAGCATTTTATGCAGGATGTTTGCGTGACGCAGCCGCGCTTCGGCACTGATCGTTTTCGGGAATTTATCTGCGGGATTGTATAAATCTGCAAGCAGTTCGCCGGCTTTGTGAAAATTATTTTCTGCGTTATAAACCTGAACAGAAAGAAAAGCTGCGCGCGCCTGCAAAACCGGATCGCCGGCATTTTTTCGCACACTTTTGCAGAGTTTAAGAATTTTATCTGTTGCGCCCCCGTACCGATACAGGTTTACCGCCTGTTCATAATCCTGCCAGGCGCTGTTTTTTTCTGCCGCAGAAACCGTCGATGCAAGAAGCAGCAAAAGCCAAAAGTTGAAACAGATATATTTGATTGTTAAATATGCTTTCATTTGAAAGTCCCGTTGTCTGGCTATCCAGTTAACCCAGCGTAACTATTCAGCGCACTAGGCTTACGCTCTTAACTTGACAGTTCGCCCCAGAGGAGTAGCATATTTACCGCTTGCTGAGCTATCTGGATACCCAGAATCCCGTTGGGTGAACATCCTGTTTTTACTAAAAATTGCCATCCTGCAGGCTTTAATCCTCGCCGCCGATGACCCCGACCGGCCCTCTCGTATCGATTTTGACCAGTAACCCGTTGGCCATCATATCTTCAGCTTCTTCGGTACGAACGTCGAAGCGATAAGTAAAGCGGCCGTCGGCGGCCAGAGCGCCGCGGTTGTCGCGGCCATCCCAGATGATCTCTTCCGGCGGCATGTCGCTGCCGCTGAACTGTCGCACAATCCGGCCTTCCATATCGACGATGGCGAAAATCCATTGCTCGATTTTGGCTTTACTTTTCACTTTCAATTTGATCCGCGTCACGTTGACATCGCCGGCCGGTGAAAATATCGATGGAGAAGCCAGCGCCACAACACCAAAACCACCAAAAGTATAATTGAGGGCAAAACGATGGCTGGCGCCGAGAACAGAATTATTGGCAGTGCCGTAATCCACACCATATTTTTGGAATGTAAATCCCGCACCGAGGGAAAAAAGTCCGTCATTCACACCGATGCGTAAAGCCAGATTGGGCATCGCCATGTATTCTGCGCCGAAATGCAACTGCGGCGAACCCCAGCCGCTGGTATTGCTAAATTCGGTGCTCAACGTCAATTTTTCATCTAAAAAAGTGCTCGATAGCCCTGTGCGGATTTGCAGCGGGTAGCTTTCACTTTCCGAAACCAGCGTTACTTTCGGGCTCAGAACATTGGCCAGCATCAGACCGGCATCGAGACGATCAAAAAGGCGAGTTTTCACAGCAAGATCAAATCCATGCCCGCTGCCGCCGTAGTTCAGTATTTTCTGGTTGACAAATTTATAGTTGACCCCAACGGAAATATCGGGATAAACTTCCTGCGCCCATGAGACGAAAAAAGCGAGGTCGCGCATACTGAAATCGCCCAGGTTTTCATTGAGCACGCTGCGTTGCTCGAAATTCCCCGAACCCAGGGTCAACAGGCCAAGGCCGAAGCTACCGTAGTTTTCCGTCGGCGCGCTGGCAACGATAAAATCGACAGCCGTGCCCATGAACAGGCTGTTATGCATAAATGAAAATTGGTAGGGATTTTGTGTTGCTAGCGCGGCGGGATTCCAGTAAACCGCGGTGACATCGCTGGCGATAGCTGTGTAGGCCCCGCCCATGCCGATTGCCCGCGCCCCGACGCCGGAATAAAGATAGGCGCCGGGCATGCCCGCCGTTCCCACCTGCGCCGAAACCCGGGAAGTGAGCAAGAACATCAAAACCGAGGTAGCAAATAAACTTTTGTATCTTGTGACCTTCATATTTTCGTCTCCATAACGTTCCGTAGTCAGACTCCAACCCTGTCAGGGGTACTAAAATTTTATCGTACGATCACAATTTTCCGTTTCATATTCATGATTGTTTTGCCGTTGGCGCGAGCCTGAGCAACGAGAATATAACCGCCGTTACCGACTTTCCGGCCTTTGCCATTGGTGCCGTCCCATTCGACCGAGTTGGGATGGGCGCTGGAGCTACGGCCTCGGCCGCCCTCGCTTCCGGCTGCATATTCCCGTTTCCAGATTTTCCGACCGAACAGATCATAAACGGTCAGCGTGACGTCGGCATCTTCCGCGAGATAATAATCGATGCGTGTCGTTTTCGATTCGCGACCGAAGGGATTTGGGTAATTGATCGCGACGCCGTCGGGCAAATCGGAAGATGTGAGATTGACGATGATATCCAGCTCACTGGAAATGGAATCTGCGGTGGCGACAATCGTATTCGTTTCAGTGATACGGCCTGCGGTAAAAATAACATGAGCAGCACCTGTGGAATCGGATTGTGCCATTGATTTTGCCAACAGACCGGAGCCGGCTGTCACTGTGAGCGAAATCTCTTTTCCGCTTACAGGATTGCCGGCAGCATCGCGAAGATCAATGCGGATTTCCGTTTCCTGTAAACCGCCAATTTCCGATTTTTCTGCAGAAAGCATGACGTTGGCAACGTCTCCGGCAGTAAAAAGAACCGGGTCGGAATAGGCCGGCTCTGTTCCCAAATCATCAGTAACTCGAAGGCGAATCCAGCCGGCGTGGTTAAAAATTTGTGTAATATCCCGCCGGCCTGCCTGCAAATTAAAGGAGGCGTTGCTGAGTACGCCGATTTCTTCACTCAAATTGCTGGCGTCAACCGCTGAAAGCCGCACCAGTTGATTGGCGCTGACAACTGTCTGGCCGATACCGTTGCGGTAATAAACATGCATTGAAAACGGCGTTCCGGCAACAATGCGGTTAGAATCGATGATCACCTCATAATGCAAACCACCGATGAGCACATCGACGACGCCGTCGAGAGAGGCAGTCATGCTGCTGTTTGTCTGATTGTTGGCGTGCAGAACCTGGTTGCCGCCGCCGGTTAATGTCACCTGAAAATCAGCGCGACCGTTCTGCAGCACCTGTTGCGGCGGCTCAACTTCAGCCTGATTGTCTGTCGTGAAAAGTGAAATCTGATCAGCCGGTGTATCGTAAACCGGATTCCAGTAATCATCCACCGCCAAAACGATGACTTCAAACGGCAGACCGGAGGTCTGTTTCACCGGTTCGCCGTCGCGTCCCGGCGATTTCAACGGATCGGTTTCCGTATCACCCGGCAGGGTTGTTTCGCCCGGCAGCAGCATGAGCAGGTTAGTAAAAGCATTGGGAATGATGGTGACCTCGGCGCTTTCCGCAACCGGCAAATCTGCAGAACCCGGTTTCGCAAAAATCTTCTGCACACGAGCAGCACGGAAGGTTACGCCGATGGTCACCTCGCCATTTTGCAGAATTGCTTCAGCCGGTAAAACGGTGAATGAATCTGTCGCGGCGAGGCTCAAAGTATCTGCCGCGGCTGGGATTTTATTCCAGAAGCGGTCGACCGCCCGAATATCCAACAATGTTTCCACACCGGCCGTTTCGATTGCCGCTTTGCCTTTTTTACCGGGTGCGACACCGGGTGTGGCACTTTCGCCGGGCAGCAACACTTGCAATCCGGCAAGAGAATCTGACGCCACGTTGAAAGCGTTGCTGAATCCGCTATGTGTATTTGGCGGTGCGACATAATCGGCGGCATAAATAACCACGGCCTCGTCTGCACGAGTACAGGTCAATTCACCCTGCCAGAATCCCTCGCTCAGGGTTACGCCCGCTTTTGACAGTGTGCCGTTGCCGGTGGATGCCGAAAGAATGATGTCACCGTTATACGCCGTCACCGGGTTGCCGTGCTCGTTGATCGCCGCAATGGACACAAAGAACGGCGTCCCGGCAGTTTGCACACTGTCGATTTGTGAAAATTCAAAATGATGCAGCCGGCCGGAGTCGAGATAAAAACTGCTGGAAGTATCAGCGAGTGCGACGCCGGAGGTTGTCGTAACCGTTAGAAATTGTTCGCCTTCCGTCAGCAGGGTGAAATTGAATTTCTCTTCGGCAAAAATCATGAATGTATCAGCCGGCAAAGTGACCGCTGCATCCGCATCGGAGGCGCTGAAATGCAGCCATGTGGTATCGGACAGGCTCGCGGCGTTCCAATAGGCATCCGTCAGGCGCACATCTGCACTAAAAGGAACACCGGCTGTTTGCGCCGCAGGTGTACCGCTACGGCCCGGCGACAATCCCGGCGTTGCTGATTCACCCAGCAGCGCGATTTGAATTTTTTCCAATGCACCGGCCACGAGGGTGAAGGGATTGCTGTTGCCGCGCACGGCGTCGGCGAAATCATGAATATTCAAATGCACGCTGATGGCGGCTTTGGTGAGAACGACCGGCCCGCTCCACTCGCCTTCGACAAATTGGGCGGTTTGGGCGAAAATTGTGCCCGGCCCGGTCGATGCGGTGATGTTGGCCTGTTCATTATAATTGGACACCGTTTCACCACTGCCGTCAATCGCCCGAATCGTCGTAAAAATCGTATCACCCGCCACTTGCGGGCTGGTGATGGCATCGAAAGAAAAACTGGCAACTGCACCGGTGATCACATGCACCAGCGGTGAAGTATCCGAAGAAATATCATTATTATTACGATGCAGCGCCGTGATGCTCCAGTAACCAGGCGCGCCAAAACGAAAAGTCGTAAAAGTCGCACTGCCTGCCTGCAGAGCTGTATCGACGGGTAAGTTGGCGTTGCCGTCGCTGCTGGCGAGCCCGACCAGCCCACTTGCTGCCGGAACCGGATTCCAGTAACGATCGACGGCTGCAACTTGCACGAGAAAAGCATCGCCGGTAATTTGCGCTTTGACCTCGCCGGTTTTTCCCGGCGCGATGCCCGGGGTTGTTGTCTCTCCGGGCAGAATAATTTGCAGTTGCACAAATTCGCCGGCATCGACGGTGAAATCGTTGCTCTGTCCCTGATGCGGCGGCGCGGCAAAATCGAAACAGCTTAATCTTGCCTGATTCGTGGCTTTTGTGATCGTGACATTGCCCTGCCAGACACCATCGACAAAAACGATTTCCGCGGGTGAGAGCGTGCCCACACCGGTGGAACTTTCGATTTTTGCATGGCCGTTAAATCCGGCAACCGGACTGCCGGCCTGATCGACGGCGGTGATTTTAACCGAAAACGCACCGCCCGCAGTTTGATCTGTGATATTTTCAAAACTAAAATGATGCAAATTCCCCGGATTGACGTTGAGAGCGCTGCTCAATCCCGAAAGTTTTGTAACATCGCTGAGGTCAAATGCGGTGAAAGTATGGGTGCCGGCCAGCCCCATGATCGTGGTGAAAATCGCTTTCCCGGATTGCATTTTTCCCCGTTCCGTCAGCAACGCCAGACTGTCGGTGGAAATCAGCCGGATGCTGTCGCTGATGGAATTGACGAGATTCCAGTGATCATCCACCGCCTGCACGATGACGTCAAACTGGATGCCGGTCTGCTGATCATTGGGCAGCCCGCTTTTTCCGGGGGAGACGCCCGGCGTCGCGCTTTCACCCGGCAGCAAAACTTGTAATGTGCTGAATTTAGCCGGAATGACGGTAAACGGGTTGCTGTCGCCTTCGTGAGCCGGTGTTGCACCGTCGCTCACACTGACGATGACATTCATCTCCGCTTTTGAAAGTTTGATTTCCCCGCTCCATTCGCCATTGACAAAAGGCCCGATGGTCGCCGGGGAAACCGTTCCCTCACCGCTGGAAGCCGAAAGGGATACCGTCGAATTAAAGCCTGCGACGAGTGTATTGGTGTTGGTTTTCGCCTGTACCGTGATTGCGATGGCCTCGCCGGCGACAACCGGTCCGGTGATCTGCGAAATGGTAAAATGATCGAGATTCGCCGGCAAAACAGTAATTGCCGGCGATTGACCGTTGACGATGCCGGGCACATCCAGCGAAACGGCGGAAATCGTCTGCGCACCCTGGGAATTTAATGTTATGCTCAAATAACGGCTGCCGTTAAGAAATATCGTCGACGGTGGGATTGAAGCCAAAACATCGGTTGAGGAAACGGCAAAAGAATCGTTGACCGTGGATACGATATTCCAGTTGGCGTCCACCGCATTGACGGTGATGGCGAATGGCACGCCGCCGTTTTGCGCTTCACTAACGCCGCTATAACCGGGCGCCACGCCCGGTGTGGCCGTCAGCCCGGGAACAATGACCTGCAATTTTGCAAAAGCGCCGGGATTGACGACAAACTGATTGCTGGAACCGGCATGCGGCGGGCTGGCCGCATCGGAAACCGATAAAACGGCGCCGCCGTCAGCTTTGGTGATGCTGACATTGCCGTTCCATTGCCCATTATTAAAATTGAGCTGCGACGGGGTAACCGTGCCCTCGCCGGTGTTTGCTTCGAGGTTGACAATGCCGGAAAAGGCATCGACCGGATTGCCGTTGCCGTCGACTGCCGTGATGGTCACCTGAAAAGGTGTGCCGGCCACTACCGGGCCGGCGATTGGATTGAAGATAAAATGATCAAAATTGCCCGGATTCACCCGGATCAGCGAGCTGGTATTGGGCGCAACACTACCGTTTGTCTGATCCGAGGCGGTCACCGATTGCAAGCCGGTACTCGAAAGGGTGACGATGAATTGCCGGGTACCGGCGTTCAGCGAAGCGTCGGCAGGCAAAGCGGCCAACGGATCACTCGCGGTTAAATGCACGAGATCAGCATTGCCGGTGACGACATTCCACCATGCATCAACTGCATTCACCCGAACCTGAATCGAGGTGCCGGAGAGGATTTCTCCAGGGTCGCCGGTTTTTCCCGGCGCCAGCCCCGGTGTGCCGCTTTCGCCGGGCAGCAGTACCTGCAACTGGTGCACTTGCGCAGCCTGTACGTCAAATTGATTACTTTCGCCCGCATGCGGTGGATTCGTACGGTCCTGCACACTCAGGGTTAATAAAGAAACCGCTTTGGTGAGAGTCACATCACCGGACCACCAGCCGTTGGTCATGTTAATTTCCGTTGGCGTCAACGTTTCATTACCGCTGGAAACCGATAAATCGAGGGTGCCGTTAAAATCGCTGACGATGGAACCCTGCTCATTCACCGCTGTGATGATCACCGGAAAAGCCTCGCCTGCAGAACGTGGCGAGGAAATCGAATTAAAAGTAAAATGATCCAGTCCCTGGCTCAAAACCGTAATTTCCGAGCTCATGTGCGGGTCTTTGTTGCTATCGGTGACATCGCTTGCGGTGATCGTCTGCGTGCCAGAGGTCAGCAGACGAACTGCCATTGTCGTCATGCCGCCGGCAAGGGTGCCATAGGGGCCCAGCACCGCAGCCGGGTCGGTGGAACTCAGCATAATCGTATGTCCGATATTTGTCGCCTGATTCCAGAACTGATCGGTGGCATAAACGCTGATTTGAAAAGGTTGATCACCCTGCTGATCTACGGGCGAGCCCATCCGTCCGCTTTCACTGCCGGGAAGAAAACTTTCCCCGGGTACGACAACCAGCAGACGATCAAACGCATCAGCGCTGGCACAGAAGTGGTTACTTTCGCCGGTGTGCGGCGTCGGTGCGGCATCGGTGGCTTCGACCCAGACATCACCGGTTACACCCCAGCTTGCCGACTTTTTACCCGCACGATAGACGCGCAACGTGCCTTGCCACTCGCCGTTGACGAGCTGTACCGATTCGGGTGAAATGCGACCGACGCCGTAATCTGTCTGCTGTGAGAGATAAACTGTGCCATTGTAATTGCTGACTTTATCGCCGTTTTCATTGCGCGCAGTGATTTTGATATTGCGCAGATTGCGCCCCACTTTCACCTGCCCGGGGATCAGCCACCACGGATCGCCGATATCGCTGATGCGAAAGGATTTCAGATCCACAACCTGAAAGCCGGGGCTGTGGCCTTTGGCAACGACCGGGTCAGTATCATCGTCCAATGTGATGGAGTGATTGCCAGGCGAGTTCATCGTCAATGATAAAACCAGGGTGCCATTATTCAAATTTGCCGGCAACGGCAGATTTGCGAAAGGGTCCGACGCTGTCGCCGAAACCTGATCGGCGCTGGAAACGACATTCCAGTTTTCATCCACCGCATTGACGATCACTTCGAAAGGCACACCGGTCGTCTGGCTGATCGGCGATCCGGTATAACCGGTTTGCGTTCCCGGCGCGGCATTCATACCGGGCAGCAAAACTTGCAATTTGACCGGCCCCTGAGCAATAATACTGGCAGGAAAAGAAAAAATTACACTCGCAACAAGCCATAAATTCCATTTTGTCATCGATCGGTAACTCATCAAATTCATGCACCTGCCTCCTTAATACATTGCTTTTGATTCTCGGGCGTGGTTGTATTTTGTTTTCCATTATTATGAGCCATCGTTTGTTTGATGCGGTTGCAGTCAGCACCTGCGGGCACATCAAAAGAGGCGTGTAGCTCGCGTAAAATACCGCGCGAATCTTCCAGACCCTGCAGTAATAAATTCACTTCAGCCGCAAATTCGTGCAAACAGTCGTTGCTGCGCAAACTGACCCGCACGGAATAATTACCATGGCGTGCCTGATTCAGAACGCGCTGCACCTGCACCAGGGGGCCGACAAAACGATGGGTTAATCTGGTGGAGAGCCATAAGTTGATCAACGAAAAAATCAGGATAACAGCGATGAAAACTGCAAACTGCATGTAAATTGCCATATCGTTATGCCGGCCGGAAGAGTATTGCGTCATCATCTTCACGATCATGCCAAATACGATCAGTTCCACGACAACAGTTGCCGTCCATCGCAGGATGACCGGGTATTGAATTTTAGGAAAGACGTAATAAACCTTGCGCATCGTTCAGCCTTTTTTTACTCAATTTATGGTTCTGACGGCAAACGCAATGCCATTGCAGTGTGCCGCTGCTGCACCCGTTATGCTAAGCTGCTGCTTTTGAACCAATACATTTTTTTCATTTAGATTCATCTGATATATCGGCTGGTTTATATAAACATCACAGTTTTTTCACAGGTGGTTGAAATGGGCCGGCATGGTGCAAATCAACCAGTTCTCAGATGTAAACAGCAGTCTCAGGCAGGAAAAATGAAATGGTAAAGCAAGGTCAGGTTTTTAACTCACCGGAGAAAAAAGGCCGGGACAAATGGAGATGAATAATTTTTACGCGGGAAAAAGCATTCAATGATGGTATCTGATATCCGGCGAACCCCCTGAAAATAATGGCGCGTCAACGAATTTATGATGAAAGGATTTTTCAAGGGACTGCAAAGGTGGTTGATATCAACCGGTTTCTGGGTATCCAGTTAACTCAGCATTCTTTTTTTATATAAAAACGGCTGTTAGACACACGCTGCATATTAAACATGCAGCTACGTAAACCTAACCTCGCTGAAGCGAGCTTGATAATTGAGCCGCCTTCAGGCGGGTTTTTTAATAGCTGCGGGATTCATTCCGCAGCGGACGTTGCATCACCGTTGTTTTTAAATGGTTTACTCCCAACTTGGCAGCTATGCCTCAGAGCGGCGGCATAGTTATCACTTGCTGAGTTAACTGGATAACCGGACAGTGAACGGGCACACAACAGGCCCCGCAGGGCCTGTAAACCAGCCTTATTTCTTCAATAAAACTTTCTGAACCAAAATACGGCGCCCGGTCTGCAGACGAACGAAATACAAACCGGAACTCAGCGCATTGCCGTTGTGATCTCTGCCATTCCAGGTTGCGCGGTGTAAACCGGCGGTGATTGGCTCATCGAGCAGACGCTGGATTTCCCGGCCGCGAATATCGTAAACCGCCAGATCTACCGTGCCCGGTTTTTGCAAGCTGAATTCGATCGTCGTCTCGTTATGGAACGGATTTGGATAAGCCGGATTGAGATAAATACCGTCGGGCAACGTAACCGTTTGCCGCTGCATTTGCGGTGATTTACTCTTGGCCGCGCCGCCGCTACCGTCCTGCGCGATCCAATCCTCGCCCGATTTGGTCATCGTAACAGTGCGGTCAGCGCCATCGGCATAATGAAATGTCGCGCGAATATCGCTGATCGGCCCGTCGAGATCGCCGCTGCTGTTGACATCGCTCTGACTAGCGCTCATGGGCACAGTGAAGGTCAACGTAACGGTAGGAGAATAGGTGCCGTTACCGTTGCCGCCGAGACCCGGCATCACGGTGTACAGACTGCCATTGCTGAAAACATCGAAATTCCCACCAACATCCTGAATCGCCAGATCGATGGATTCGATGGCTTTCGAGTTGCTGCCGTTTTCGACGCGGCAGATAAAATTACTCCATTGCACGTTGGTATTTTCCAGCGTCAATGTCGCGTTATAATCGTTGGATGGCGGGGGTGGCGTGGAACCACCCCCGTTGCCGTCTTCGGCAACCCAGTCATTACCAACTTTGCTCATGACGAGGGTATTGTTCGTCCCGTCTGAATAATGGATGGTCACCTGGATATCCGTAATCGGTCCATCAAGATCACCGCTGCTGTTAACGTCGCTTTGGTTTGAACTGAGAGCGCTGCTGAAACTGAGGGTTACATCCGGCGAATAAGTGCCGTTGTTGTTGCTGCCAAGATTGGGGGAAACAGTGTAAAGACTGCCATTGCCAAAGACGTCGAAATTGCCGCCTGTGTCTTGAATGGAGAGTTCGATTGAGGAAATTGAAGTGGAATTGTCGCCGTTTTCTACGCGGCAGATGAAACTATCCCATTGGGTGTTGGTTATTTCGAGGGTAACTGTCGCATTGTAATCGCCATTTGCGGGGGGGGGGATTGGAACCGCCGCCGCCGGAAGTGCCGAAATCGACCTGCCACAATGCACTATTGCCGTCGTCGCTGTCACCGGTGTTGGCAGCCATGGCCGCGAGAATTTTGCCGTCGTTGAAGTGGATTTCCGCTTGCAGGGACTTGGTGTTCCAGTCGAGATCGCTATTGGCGCCGTTGGCGTCCGATTCACCCGGAGCCAGGGG
>JAJRYV010000064.1 GCA_024275575.1 bacterium | reverse complement strand
GCCGCCGGTTTTACCCAATCCGTTTACGCCGAATGGTGATGGTTTTAATGATCAGGTAGTGTTTGATTTTCCGGAATTGAGAAATCAGCGCGGCATCGTCTATATTTTTGATATCACCGGAAGAAGAATCGCCAGGCTGACGCCGCCGCTCATTTGGAACGGCCTCGATGAAAACGGCAGCGCCGCCAAACCCGGTGCTTATTTGTATGTTGTGAAATCCAAAGAGAAAACGTTAGCCCGCGGCGTTATCGGGTTGGCAAGATAACATTGAATTCACGCTTTTAAAAATTTTGCTCTCAAAATAGATTACTGTACAAGATGTGGAGTACTGATGATGGCAAAAGGGTGACCATGGGAATCGCACATGTCAGTTTTTTTAAATCGCTTGTTCGCCGTGTGTTTCGCTATTTTCCTGCCTGGTTTGTTCGCTCTTTTGAATGGCCAGGAAGTGAATAATTCAACACCCGTCGATTTTTACCACCCGGGAAGCGCTTTTATTAATCCGGCGATAATTAATTTTCAGGATGAACAATTGATTGTGGGTACACAAGCATTACATTCGGGATTTCTTAAGGGCAGTTCCTTTGGCCTGCGGCAGGATAGATTTCAGGTATCCTTTCCGGCAGTGCGTGGTTGGCGGCTAGGTCTGGGGTTGCAGGGCAGCTACCTCAATACGCCCATCTATCATCAGAGCCGGTTGGGTGGCCTGGTTTCCTTTCAGGTGATTGATGGTTTTTCCGGGGGGATAAAGTTCGGTTTTATCAACCAGAGTTTCGATCGTTCGGAATTCCGGCTTGTGGATAAAAATGATCCGGTTTTCGCTGCCGGTCATTCGGTTTTCGTGCCCGATTTTGGGCTCGGCTTTCTTTATGAACAAGATGAAAAATGGCGTTACGGTCTGGCCTTCGATCATGTGAACCAGCCCGATATGTCTTTAACCGGCGCAGGTGATAAATTACCACTTTCCGCCATCAGCTCTGTTCTTTATAAACACCGGTTTTTCGAGGGTACATTCGGTTTGAGATGGAAAGATAACCGCGTTGAGCCGTTGATTGAGTTTACTTCGGGATATCAGGGCATCGGCTTGCTGCGCAGCGGATTTTACGGCGGCAATTACACGGTTGGCGGGCAACTTTATATTTCAAATAAAATAAGCGTTGATTATCAATTTACTTATGCGCTGTCCGATCTCGACCAGTTCAGCAGTGGGTCGCACCGTCTCGGTCTGATCTACCGCTTCGGGAAAACGCCGCAGATCGAATATGAAGTGCGTGCAGTTTTCGATTCATTGCGGATCTCCGAGCGCCATGTGCAGCATCATTTTGAAAATGTGCTGGCCGACAAAGAAGGCCTGGTTCCGCAGCAACTCGTCGAACACGCCCGTTTTGATGGGGCTCCGGAAAAAGCCTATTATCAATTTGTGCCTCTCGACAGTGTGCCACCGATTCCGGAAATCGATTTCAATGCCTATCTCGTGAATTACCGGACGCTGGTAGAGAATCTCGTTGCCCGCTTGCATGCCGATGAGCGCCTGAAATTACGGGTGATCGTGCGCAAGAAAAAGAAAAGAGTCGCCAGTGCACTGGTACACCATTTACAAACTGTCTATGGTTTTCCGCGTGAACGGCTCGAATATGGTTATGCGAAAAAATACGCCACCGGTGAAACCAACGGGCATGCATCATCGGCTTTTGCCCTTTCGCAGAGCCGGAATAAGTTCATGGTGGAACCGCGGATAAAACGAAAATATAATCGCCGCGTCGTACTCTCCGAGTGGCGCCTGACGATTATCAACAGCAGGGGTTCTGTTTTAAAGGAATTTATCGGCCAATTCGACCTGCCGCCACAAATTCGCTGGGACTGGAAATCGAACCAGGGAAAATTGTTGCCTGCCGGTAATTATTTTTATTACCTGGAATGGCGGGATAAACACGGTCTGAAGCAGCGTTCCGCATATAAAAAGCTGACTATTTCCAAGTTCAAACGGGAAGTTAATATCGATGTAAACAGAATTGCACCAATGACGAACAACACATCACACCGCATTGATTTAGTCTTGGGGTTATAATTATGAACAGAAAATGGAATACGATCATCGCCCTGGCCGTCGTCGTGCTCATGGGTGCGAAACAAATTCACGGGCAATCAGCCAATGATGTTTGGGTGAAACAGGCTGCGAGCACTGGTGAGGATATCGGCAATTGTATCACTGTCGACAATGCCGGCGATATTCTGATCGCTGGGCGCTATGCAAATGAATTTAAATTCGAGAATTTTACCGTCACCAGCAAAGGTGTGAAAGATATTTTTATCGCCAAACTGGATTCAAACGGCGTTTTAAAATGGATGAACTACAGCAGCGGCCCGGGCAATGACCGGCCCTATGGCCTGGCGACCGACACTTTTGGAAACAGTATCCTCGTCGGTGCTGTCGATAGCGAACTGGCGTTCTCTGGCACCAGACTCATCGCTACCGGGGGGGCGAATAACGATTTTTTTATCGCTAAATTCGGACCGCACGGCAATTTGCTTTGGGCGAAAAATGGTGGCAGCCATGGTTTTGACCAGGGGTATGACGTGACCATTGCCGCTGATGGCGACTATCTCGCCACCGGCTGGTTCTGGGGTGAGGCGTTTTTCGAAGAGAATGCTGTAAAATCCGCAGGCAAGTCGGATGTTTTTATCGTCAAATACAGCCCGGCGGGTAAATTGCGCTGGATAAAAACTATCAGCAGCCCGGCTGAGATCCGGGCCTATGGTATCGCTGCCGACAAAAAAGGACGGTTTTATGTCGCCGGTTTTACAAACGGGGCATTAAAATCAGGAGAACAGGCGACAACTTACGACACCACCCACGCATCGGAAATTTTTCTTGCAGCATTCGAAAACTCCGGCAAGGCGTTGTGGCTGCGAACACTGGGCAGTTATAGCAGCGACCGGGCATTTTCAGTCACAGTCGACCCCGAAGGCAATCCCATCGTTGCCGGTCGTTTCGGCAGCGCCATTCGTCAGGACGGATTGGTGGTGAAATCGACCGGTGCCTGGGATGTGATCGTGGCAAAATATGACCGTTCCGGAAATTTACGCTGGGCGAAATCCTATGGCGGTCGCAGCAACGATTTTGCCTACGATGTCAATTGCGATGAGCGCGGTTACATCTACCTGACCGGCGGCTTCGGGAATCAGGCGAATTTTGGTAATTTTGAACTTAAGGTGAACGGGCAGATGGATGTTTTTGTCGTCAAATGTGATAGCGACGGTAATGTCGTCTGGGCCAATGCCCTCGGTGGTCAGGATAATGATTTGGGCTGGAGTGTTGCCGCTTCGGCTTCCGGCAGTGTATACAGCACCGGGCAATTTCGCAACGCTTCGAATTTTGGCAAAAATAATCTGCGATCACGAGGCAGCTCGGATATTTTTATCTCGAAATTCAGTGAACCAAAACTTGCCGGCAGGATTTCCCCTGTTGTCGTCGAATCAGCGCTGGTGACTCACGAATTCGAAGTGAGTATCGTTCTCGATTCCGTTTTAAACCTTTATGAAGCACGATTCGAGTTACTGTTTTCACGACAGGATCAGATCGAGCTGACCGGGGACGTACAAAGCAGTTTGCTGCCAGGCTCATTTCTGGGAGAGAACCCTTATCTCGCCGCCGAACTGCTGGAAAACAATAAAGGCATCAACGTCGTTATTCACGGCCAGTCACCGACGGTCGGCGCTTCCGGACGGGGTGAAATCGTCAAAGTGAAATGCCGTTCTCTGAGCACCGTGCCCTTTGACACCGATGTGCAGTACACTCTGCGCAATCTCTATGCTAAAGATACGGCCGGCAATCCGATTTATCTGCGTGCCGAATGCGACTCAATCAAATTCGTCGGCTTGCCGGTTTGGCCGGGTGATACGAATAATGATCAAATCGTCGATGAAGCGGATTTGCTGCGTCTCGGACAATTCTGGGGCAAAAACGGCTATCCGCGCCCGCAACAGGATATTATCTGGAATATGAAAGAAGCCATCCCCTGGCAACGCTTGAATATGACCTACGCCGACGCCAATGGCGATGGCAGTGTCAATATCGGGGATTTAAAAGCCATCGGTTTGAACTGGAAGATGAAGGTGGACGGAACGATGCCGGCATTTGCCGGTAAACGTAAGCCTGGTCTGGCGCAAACGAATCCGGCATTTTTGCGACTGGTGGCGGTTTTTGATCCTGACAAACCAAATGAATTGGTACTGGAGCTACATGCACAGCAAGCCCGTGATTTATTCGGTCTGTCTTTCGGGTTGAATTATGCGTCGCTGCCGGGGCTGAAATTTCTGAGCGTGCAGCCGGGTGAACTGTTTCAGGGGGATGTGCTGAGTTTTAATAAACATGACGCCGGAAGCAAAACCGTCTGGCTGGGATTGAGCCGCAAAGCCGGTGCGAAAGGCAGCAACCGCGATGGTATCATTGCCCGCTTTCTGTTTCAACAAGAAAAACACAACAACAATATTCAAACAGAGAAAATCGAGCTGTTGCAGCTTGAAGCGAACAGCTCAACCGGTAATGATATCATTGTCATGCAGAAAAAATCAACCGTCGAAAGTTCTGCAGCAACTGAGGATGCTACACTGCCGCTCGCGTATGCACTCTGGCAGAATTCACCTAATCCGTTCAATCCCGAAACGACTATTCGATATTCTTTGCGGAGATCGACAAATGTCTTGCTGACCATCCACGATACACTGGGGAAACATGTGCGAACACTGCATGCCGGCTTTGCCAACGCGGGTAGCCACAGCGTGACCTGGGATGGCAAAAACGAACAAGGGCTTCCCGTTGCCAGTGGTTTTTATTTGTATAAAATCAAAACGCCCGAGTTCAGGAAAACGATGAAAATGGTGCTGATTCGGTGATTGTTGAACCGGGTGAGCTTGAGTTCGGTTCATCCCGCGACGAAAGTCACGGGATGGATTTTGAATTCAACTATTAAATGATTGTATCTTTCTTCCCCGAGGCTGCAAAAAAGCCGGTATTTATGCTGTTTACAAGAGATGCATACGAAAAGTATTTGCACCAGCAGTCCACTTCACCTATATTTTGTTTGCCTGTGAAACAAGAATAGCTTAAATTCTATTCACGACTTCCTTATCTCTCTGAACTGCATCTTTGCCAAACAACAAAAATTTGCCTGTTAGTCTCAATCAGGAAGCTCAGGGTTGTTTATGTCTCGTCATAACCATCAGGATGATAAAAACGGGGTTCAATCGATTAAAGGCAATGTCGTTTTATCCATCAACGACCTGCGTCTGCAGAAAAAGATTGAAAAGATCTGCCGAACGAACAACTTTGCAACGGCATTTATTGCCTGTTTGGAATCTGCACAGCTGTTTGTCCAGTGTGAAAACGATTGCGATCTTTTAATCCTGGGTTCAGCAGAAATCTCCGCAGAAGAAACCATCGATCTCGCTCTGAAAGTCATCGACCGTTATCATACGCCGGTTGTCATCGTTTCCGATGAAAAATTTGACAACGCTTTGAAGTATGAATTTCATCAGGCGATGGTGCATTTTTTACGTACGACAGAATTGAACAATGCGCTCGATTCAATTTTGAAATACGTCTTGCCGCAGGCAAAACTGATGATGAAACAGAGTCGTTCCTATTTGCTCAACAGTGCCTCGCAGACTAACGATCAGATGCTGCTGCTCGATGCTGCCGGTAAAATCGTTTCTTGCGGCACCTCGAATGAGCTATTCCGAAGACGCCCGGCGGAGGAATTGGCCGGTTGCCATTGGTCTGATATTTTTCAATTGACAGAGCCAGCGTTTGCAGAAAAAATCGATAGTTTTATCGCTGCTTCCGTACATGATAATCCTGCCCCTCAACTCGAAAATATTGTCGTTCAGACAAAAACGAAAAACCCGGAAAAACTATTGCTGCAGGCTCGTAAACTGACAGGGCCGGCAGTTGAACCGGTGAATGCGTTTATCTTCACACCGCTGCTCGCATCGCAAGTCTACCATCATCTGTATCCCGGTGAAAGTGTCAGCCAACTTCTGCTGAATTTCGTTGAAAAACTGAACCGTAGCAACACTTTTGATGAAGTCTACAAATACACCGCAACCTGTATTCAGGATTTGTTCAGCACGAATATTTGTGTTATCGACCGCTATAACCACCCTCGTTCGCTTTCATTTTTTAACGGCCTGACGGAAAACTATAAAAAACAAAGCCTTAATTATTGTCCGTGGGAAGTGAACAACACCGAAGCCTATCCCGTCAGTTATCTCAATATCGAATCATCCGATCTGCCACAGTTTGAAAAAATGCTGTTGGCGGAAGAGCCGGTCCGATCCTGCATTTATTTTCCGTTGATCGGCGAAAAACGAATTATCGGTGCGTTGATTATTTATTTCACACAAATTCATGCGCTTTCGCAGGATGAGGTGAAAATCGGTCGGGCGCTGGCGCACAATCTGGCGACGACATTGCGGCGTATTTTTTCTCATTCACAGTTTCAACAGTCAGAATTGAAGTATCAAAGCATTTTTGATCACGTTGTTGAGGGGATTTATCAGAGCACGAAAAGCGGCAAATTCATCACAGTGAACAATGCGCTGATTAAAATGCTCGGATATGACAGCGAAGAAGAAGTCATGGCCCTCGATCTGCCCGTGGATATTTATCTCGACCCTGAGGTACGCCACCAACTGGCGGAAGAGGTCGATGATCTGGGTTTTTTGCACGACCGGCAATTGCAACTGAAAAAGAAAGACGGCAGCATCATCACTGTCATTATGAACGACCGCGCCGTGCGTGATGCTAACGGCAAATTTCTTTATTACGAGGGCACGCTTGTCGATGTCACTGAAAAAATACAGGTGCAGGCTGAGCTGGAGAAAAGTGAAAAACAGTTGAAAGCGGTGATCAATTCATCCCCGGATCTCATCATTCTCAAAGATGCCGAAGGCAAATGGCTGGTGGCCAATTCCTCTGCAGAAATGCGCTTCGGCCTTGAGAATATCGATTTTATCGGCAAAACAGACGCTGATCTTTCATCACTGGTGCCGCAAAATAAAGATTTTTTTGATGTCTCCGGAAAATTTGATGAAATTACCTGGCGCCGCCACCATCTTATTCGCTACGAAACGGTTTTATATAAAGGTGAAGCTCCGCTGCATTTCGATGTCGTTAAGGTGCCGTCATTCGCTGATGACGGCAGTCGCTGGGCGCTGGTCACTATTGCTCGTGATGTGACGAAAATCAAACAGGACCAGCGCAAGCAGTTGCAGCTTGAGAAAAAAATTCAAAAAGCGCAGAAACATGAAAGCCTGTATATTCTGGCTGGCGGCATTGCCCATGATTTCAATAATCTGCTGGTGAGCATTCTCGGTAACGCCGGGCTCGCTCTCCTGGAACTCGATGAAAAATCGCTGATCGCAGAGTCGCTTAAACAAATCGAAGTGGCCAGCCAGCGTGCTGCTGATCTGACAAAGCAACTTCTCGCTTATTCCGGCAAAGGCAAATTCGTACTGGAAATTGTCGACCTCTCCAGCCTGGTCGAGGAAATGGCGCATTTGCTGGAGATTTCCATTTCCAAAGATATTACGCTGATTTATGATTTCGATAAAAATTTGCCGCCGATCGAGGCCGACCCGACGCAAATCAGGCAGGTGGTGATGAATTTGATTACCAACGCCTCCGAGGCTATCGGTAAAAAATGGGGACGTATTCACATCACCACCGGGCGACATAGTTTCGAAAATGAAGACCTGTCACATTATCTCTTCCAGGAAGAATTCGGCGAGGGAGAATACTGCTACATCGAAGTGCGGGATACCGGATGCGGCATGTCGGAGGAGACTTTGAAGAAGATTTTCGATCCTTTTTATACGACGAAATTTACCGGGCGCGGCTTGGGGCTTGCCGCGGTTCTCGGCATTGTTCGTGGACACAAAGGTACGATCAAAGTCGACTCTGATGAGATCAACGGCACTACTTTCCGTGCTATTTTCCCCTCCTCAAAAAAACCGGTTGTGGCTAAAAAAGACCCGGCGCTCTTGTCACGCGAGCGCTATGCCGACATCACCATCCTCGTCGTCGATGATGAGGAAACCGTGCTCAATGTGACTTGCCGCATACTGCGTCAGTACGGGTTTAATGTTATCGCAGCACACGATGGTTATGACGCGCTGGAGCAGTTGAAATCGAACATACACGATATCTCTCTCGTCATTCTCGATATGACAATGCCCGGGCTTGACGGCGAAGCCACCTTCCGGGAAATGCGGAAATACGATCCGCAACTTAAAATTATCCTTTCCAGTGGATTTAGCGAACAGGAAGCGACGAACAAGTTTACCGGCAAAGGATTAACCGGGTTTATCCAAAAACCCTACCGGCCAATCGAGCTGGCGGTTAAAGTTCAGGCCGCATTGCCTGAGGTTATTCCGGCTGATTTGATCGACCCTGAAAAACGCCGCAACTCGAGGCCCGTGCCGAAATTTCACACCGGCGATTCGAGCAAAATTTTTTCAAAGTCCTGAAACTGCACCTCCGCGAAAGTGGCTGTTCAACCCGGGCATTTAAACCTGTATCTCACCCATGACAAACGACAAATAGCCCTGCTAACCTGATCTGTTCTAAAGACCTTTCCTCAAGTCATGCTTTCCCGCTGCCGTCGAATTTTATTGCCCGAAAATGATCTCGCGGGAAGAAAGCAATATCGATTATGAACTGATTTATGTCGATTTAACGGATAATTATCGTGTGCATCCCGAACCGGAGATTTTTCTCGATTTACTGCAAGCACAACCGGCTGAAATACCTTCATCCTGATTTTATCTAAAATGCATAGACATTATCGCGCATGACCGTTTCCGTTGAATCATTTTCATACCTTAAATTGACGGATTCAATTTGTATATCCGGCTGGCATTCGGGAATATAAACGCGATCGATATGAACGACATTTTTTTTCCTGTTGAACGAATCCGGACTAATGATACCGCCGAAATGTTCACTGCGCCCGAAAGCGATGTGCACACCCAGTTTTTCATCCAGCAAGATGCTGCCGACGGCTTTGACGCCGAAAGCCTCGAGAACACCGAAACCGAGCTCCGAGATATTACCATAGGCCGGTTCTTGCTGCAGCATTGTGCGTTCACGCTGCGAATGTGCACCCTTGCTTTGCACAGCGACTGCCCGGTTCTTTTCGATTTGATAAAGCACGATTTCATCCTCAAATTGCACCGGAATAATACCCTGTGATTCACTGGTTTCCCGTTCGATTTCACCCTCATACGGCACGATATAAGCTTCACCGGAAGGCAGGTTGCCCACCATCCCGGGTTTAGGCATCAAACCGCTCGAGGCATGTGCCGTACGGAAACGTGTATCCGCGTGAAACTTGAATTTTCCCACCGGGGTCGTGAAACGATAAGTGACGGCAACCGCTTTATCCAGCCTTTCTTTGATGTACATCACCCGGTCATTGACTTTTTGATAGTCCAGCGCCAGTGCCGGCAGCATTGGTTCGGTAAAGTCGGGCATGGTCGCGCCGCGGAAAAGATATTTTTTAGCCAGCACTTTGAGCGGCGCTGTGGCGGAAAACTGGGTCATTGCCAAAACGATATGAGCCTGCGTCAAGATTTCGGCTGTGGCTGTGACTGGGTTGTTTATGTGCAAGCCCTCCGCAATGAATTCTGCCGGCGATTTGCATAATTCATACATTGTTTCCGGCAAGTCGCCGTTGTTCGCACCGACATTAGGGTAGTAAAAAAGGCGGCCGGTTTTTTTTCCCGCAAAATTTTGCGCTATTAAGCGCTGCCAGTCAAGGGCGAGCTGCCGACGGAATCGCCAGTCGCTGCAATCCGGACTTTTTGCATCAGGCACATCGACCAAAATTGTAATATTTCTGTCTTTCCCGCTCATATTGAAGCAGACTGTCAATAAATCCCCGAGTTGCTGTGCACTCAAACCCTGATATTTCATTTATAGAATCTCCTTTGTTGTAATCCTCTCTGGATTTGGTATCTCGTTCAGCGCACCAGGCGGACGCTGAGCTTGTCGAAGCGGGATATTTTCTCAATTGCCCGAAACGTGCCCCCTTTGATAAACTCAGGACATCGCTTCGGCAAGCTCAGGGAACGCATCTCTGCCACATGCTGAACAGATACCGGATTTGCGATCTATTTATAGATAAAACAAAGAATAAGATACAGCTTTTCTAAACTTGGCCGAATTTAAAAGTAATTTTGAAATGTGCAAAAGAAACCGCTGCCAATAAAGATATTTTTGCATATAATCTGTAAAAAAACAGGTTGAGCATTTAATTGCAGCCGTCGGATAATTTGAAATTTTGTTGTTTGCATCTTTGGGGATTGGAGATTTTAATTGCAGTACAATGATAAGATTCTTCTCGTGGATGATGATCCGCTCAATCTGGATATTTTTTGTGAAATTCTCGAAGATAATTACCGCTATAAAACCGCGTCTTCGGGTGAGGAAGCGTTGCAACTTTTACCTGAATTTCACCACGACCTCATTCTGCTCGATATAATGATGCCTGGCATGGATGGCTACGAAGTATGTCGCCGGATAAGGCTCGAGCCGCGTTTTCGCCATGTGAAAATCATTCTTGTCTCCGGAAAAACCAGCATCGAAGAGCGGCTGCAAGGCTATGCTTTTGGTGCTGACGACTACATCACTAAACCCTTTGTCGATGACGAGTTGCTGGCGAAGATAAAAGTCTTTTTACGTCTGAAATACGTCGAGGAAATGGAACAGTTAAAAAGCGATTTGCTGACTTTGTTTTCCCATGAAACACGCACGCCGATCAGCAGTATCGTCGGGGCGGCCGAGCTTTTGCAGGAAACTCTCGAACTGCCGGAGGAATCGCAAAACCTGCTGCAAATGATCGTTAATAACAGTGAGCGGTTGCTGGAGTTTGTTGAAAAAGCCAAGCTGCTTGTCAAGTTGAAAAGCGGCCGCAAACCGGACCGTCATCTCGCTTCATTGAAAGAGTATATATTGCGAAATTTGAGTAAAATGGAAGATCGGGTGCTGGAAAAGAAAATCACCGTCGTCGAGTCGGTCGGGGATGATTTGTTACTGGAACTCGACTGGCCTCTGATCGATAAAGCTTTGGAATACGTGCTCGACAATGCGGTTAAATACGCGCCTGAGGCGACAGTAGTCGAGATTAGCCAGGATGTCGATGATCAAAGTTGTTTGCTAAAAATTTCTGATGCAGGCGGTAAATTAAAAGAAACTGAGCGGGAAAAGATTTTTAATGAATTTTCAATCGAAGATATCGATCATCACCATCGGGGCCAAGGGTTGAGCCTGGCGATCGTGCAGCAAATCTTGGCCAGCCATGGGGGCGAAATCGACGTTTCGGTGGTTCCGGGAGAAAAGACGACTTTTAATCTAAAATTACCTCTGCAGCAAGCGCCAATCCCTTAGTTTATCATTTAATTCAGTGCCAGGAATCCTTTTTCCAGAATTTTTCTACCGTCGATATAGATAGAAGGCGAGAGCAGGACACCGCTGGTGGTTAGCGTCTCTCCAGGATGCTGGTCAGCTTTTTCGCCGATAAATACACAGGCACTACCGAGCACTTTCTGGTCTTCAAAGTGTGAATTGCCGAAACAGGCTGATTCATTCGTGCCGATGCTAAAATTGATGATCTTGCGGTGCTGTGGCTGATGTTTTTTCAGTTGGCGACGCAGCAAATCGGCTGTCATATTTTTGCCGCGAATCTGATGGATATGGCCGTTTTTGACGATGAGCGTTGCCGGTTCATCGTGTTTTTTGCTGCCGGTGATAAAATTGACGGCCAGCTTTCCGTTAACGGAATCAGCATCAGGGAAAATAGAGACCTCGCCGGACGGTAGCAGGCAAATCCGTCCGCTGCCATTGATCGCCGGCGCGTCTGCAATGATGACGGAAGAGCGGATCGACATATCCAGTGCGGTCCCGGCAGGTGTTTGCAATTTCATCCGGCGGCCGATTGAAAAAATATCTGCAATCTTGTTTGTGCGTAACGCAATGCGCGGATGATTCGCCATCATCCAACGGCTCATGGTCTGTTCGTTAGGCGCGTTAATGCAAAGAACACGAGATTGTTCTCCGTTAAATGCACACTTCAATTTGGAGGGGGTGATGTTCTTATCGGTGACGACAATCAGACCGCTGTCGGCAATGATCGAGCGAATCGCTGCGGATTTTTGTGCTGTGTACAATATGCTTAGTTCGGTCTGCAACAACAAGACATCGTTGCTGATCTGTTTGGCTGCCTGATAAAGAAGCTGGCCGGTGCTTTTCGATGTCTCCCCGCAGAAGATGGTGATTTTTTCATCTTCCTGCTTGTGGATGCATTGTTTAAGAATCTGTGTGGCTGAATGCAGCAAATTTGTATTTTTCATGAAACCCCCATCTGTTTTTTTGCATTTCCTGTTGCTGTGTACATAGAAATGGACCTTCGTTCTGTTTTCGCCATATTTTTGACATCTCCATCAAGATGCGAATTCCCCGGTGAAAAAAAATGCCAAAACGTTTTTTTTACTCCTCTGTTTGATAAACAAGATAGTCAATGACTAAAGTTGCCGGCGCGTAGATGATTCTTGTCATGAATCAATCATCAAAGGGAATAAAAACGTGGACCCTTTTTAATACTGTCTGTGTTTTTTTGTTAAACTGGTAAAATAGATTCTGCACGAGTGCACAATAAAATCAGAGATTACCCGTAAAAAAACGACCGTGTAAATCCTTGACTCATGAAGGGATACAGTTGATTTGACGTCACTGTTTAGTGTGGGCGCTACTTCAACCCTGACAGGGTTTATTTTCGATACGCTGAACAGTGACGATTTGACCGAAACGTGCTGGTGATATTTTTAGACTTTAGGAAAATATAAAAGCATAAACCAGACTCTGGTTTTTAATTTCTGTATCGCGGTCGGATGGCAGGAATTCCCTTCCTATCTGGAACCGGCTGTCAACATATCATTCTCGATTAAAAAAGTCAAGAAAAAATCTCAAGAATTTTCTGTTGATATTGCTTACACTTTGAAGTATATTTATCAGCTTTAAATGACAGGCAAAATGAGATTGACAAAAGACATAACCTTAGGCAAATATTTCCCTGGCAACTCCTTTGTGCACCGACTTGATCCCAGAACAAAAATCGTTAATGTCGTCATTATTCTAACGGCTGTTTTTGCAGCGAAAACATGGATTACCTATGCTTTTGTGGCTGTCGCAATTTTGATTACCGTGTTTGCTGCGCATATCCCTGCCAGGCTGTTATTCAATAATTTAAGACCGTTTCTCTTCATTTTGATTTTTACTTTTGCCTGGCATCTCATATTTTTACCTGTACAGGGCGCGATCGTATTGAAAGTGGGTGATTTTGTAATTTCGCAAAAAGCATTGCTCACGGCAATGTTTTATTGCATACGCATTGCAATGTTCATTTTGCTCTCATCGTTGCTGACCCTGACAACAGCGCCGCTCGAACTCACAGATGCCATCGAAGTGATTTTAGCGCCGCTAAAAAAGTTTAAAATCCCAATTCATGAATTCGCGCTGATGACTTCGATCGCCATTCGTTTTATCCCGACGATTATGGATGAAGCGGAGAAGCTCTATCTGGCGCAAAAGAATCGTGGAGCACGATTTGATGGTGCGCTTCATGAA
Organism: bacterium; assembly: GCA_024275575.1. GTDB lineage: Bacteria > Zhuqueibacterota > Zhuqueibacteria > Zhuqueibacterales > Geothermadaptataceae > Bioreactorimicrobium. The sequence continues at coordinate 11,911 of JAJRYV010000064.1, read as the reverse complement.
CGTTTGCAGGCCTTGCTGGCTTTGACAATTCCATTGCTGACAAATGCTTTCAAAAGGGCTGAAGAGCTGGCCCTGGCGATGGAAGCGCGTTGCTATGATAATCATGCGCAACGTACAAATTATAAAAGACTAAAGTGGAATTGGCGCGACTCGATCGTGTTATGTTCGGCCGGTCTTTCAGCCGCGTTAATTCTGACTTTCGAACGGTTGAGTTAAGGCATGCCGAACTATAGACTGCTGGTCGAATTTGATGGCACTGATTTTCACGGCTGGCAATATCAACCTGACCAGCGCACGGTGCAGGGCGAACTCGAACAGGCTGCTTCTATCTTTTTTCATCAAGCTATTCGTCTGCATCCGGCAGGCCGGACAGACAGCGGTGTGCATGCTCGTGGCATGGTGGCGAATTTTAAAACTGACCAGCTGGCGGACTGTGAACGTTTGAAAAAAGCGCTGAACGGCATCAGCGACCGGGATGTGATCATTCATGAGGTCGCGATCGTTGATGATGACTTTCATTCCCGCTGGACGGCCACGGCGCGGGAATACTGCTATCGCATTGCCAAAACCAGGACGGCGATCAACCGCAATTTTACTTATTATGTCAAAGACGAGCTCGATCTTATCGCGATGAACCGGGCCGCGCAATGTCTGCCTGGCAGCCATAATTTTCGCGGTTTCTCACTGGCGATTGCCAAAGAAAAACATTATTTATGCCGTGTATATTTTGCCCGATGGAACGAATATGGCGACGAAATTCATTTCACAATTAAAGCGAATCGTTTTTTGCACGGCATGGTACGCATTCTGGTCGGGTCGTGCATCCAGGTCGGCAAAGGTTTGATGTCGATCAAACGCTTTGAAGATGTTCTGCACCATCAAAATAATCGCAAGGCCGGATTTAAAGCACCGGCCCACGGGCTCTGTCTTGAAAAAGTATACTACGACTGACAAAGCAATTTATCTTATAATCTGTTGAGGAAATCGATGAAGATTTACGCTGATACTGCAAATATTGAAGAAATTAAAAACATCGCTGCCATGGGCCTGCTCGATGGCGTCACCACAAATCCATCGCTGGTTGCCAAAGAAAAAGGCGAGTTTAAAGAAATTATGGCCAACATCTGCGAAGCCGTCAATGGTCCGGTTCATGCCGAACCCGTTTCCCTCGAAGCCGGTCCGATGGAAAAAGAAAGCCGTGAACTGGCGGAAATTCATAAAAATATCGTCGTGAAAATCCCGATGATACCGACCGGCCTTGCTGTTTGCAAAAAACTGTCGCAGGATGATATTCCGGTCAATATTACTCTCGTTTTCAATGCGACGCAAGCGCTGCTCTGCGCCAAAACCGGCGCAGCCTACGTCACACCTTTCCTCGGCCGTCTCGATGATATTTCCAATATCGGCGTCGAGATGCTCAGCGATATCATTCAAATTTATGAAAATTATGCCTTTGAAACGGAAATACTTGCGGCCAGTCTGCGCCACCCGGTGCATGTTCTCGAAGCCGCACTCGCCGGCGCCGATATCGCTACAATTCCGGCAAAAGTCTTCCATCAGTTGTTTAAACATCCTTTGACCGACCGGGGTATTGAAGCCTTTTTGAGCGATTGGGAAAAGGCGAAAAAATAAGCGAATCAAATTCGAAACAGGGTTTTAAACAAATGGAAAAGAAGAGAAAAAACGGTTTTTTGATGAAATGCTGTTGTGGGATTTTTATTTTTCTGCACGTTAGTCTCATTGCAACCGCGACCGGCTCAGAAAAACCATCGTACCTTCCTTCTGTGATGCAGGGTGTGTATCAAAGCCGCGAGAATGCCATCACCCGTGCCGTTAAAAAAGTCAGCAATTCCGTTGTCGGTATCAACGTCACCCAGGTGAGGGAATTTCGTCATAGCTACTATGCGAATGATGATTTTTTTCAGTTTCTCTTGCCCCTGGTGCCGATGCGGCAAAAAGTAAAAAGCCTCGGATCCGGATTTATTATCGACAAAAAAGGATACGTGCTCACCAATGAGCATGTGGTTCACAATGCCATTGAAATCAAAGTGACATTGACCGACGGCTCGCAGCATGATGCCGATCTCATCGGCGCCGACGAAATTTCTGATATTGCCTTGCTGAAATTGCGCGACTTTAAAAAGGTGCAGCCGGTTAAATTCAATTCTGATGATAAGTTGATCATCGGTGAATGGGTCATCGCTTGTGGCAACCCGTTCGGCCTTTTCGATTTAAACGCCAAACCCACCGTGACGGTTGGTGTCATCTCTTCGCTGAACCAGGATTTTGGCAAAATGGAAGACCGCGTTTACAAAGATATGATTCAGACCGACGCCGCCATCAACCAGGGCAATAGCGGCGGCCCGCTGGTCAATTCACTTGGCGAGGTCATCGGCATGAACACCTTCATCTTTTCCGGCGAAGGCGGCAGCGGTTCCATTGGTCTCGGCTTTGCAATTCCCGCAAAACGCGTTTTGAAAATCGTTGAAGAACTGCGTACCTATGGCAAAGTCAACCGGAATTTCTGGACCGGTATTGCGCTCAGCCCGATAACAAGGCGTATTGCCCGCTATCTCGGATTGAACTCACGCGAGGGCGCCATCGTCACAGATGTGCAGAAAGACAGCCCCGCCGACAGGGCAGGTATTCAGATTTATGATGTCATTTTGCTTGTGAATAATACAAAAATTTCTAATAGTCAGGATATTTTGAACCTGATTAAAGCTGCTGATCTGCGCGGCGGTGATGTGTTGAATTTCAAAATTTACCGAGAGGGCAGGATTTTCGAGCTGCCTGTTCGCCTGGAGAAAATTTGATTTTTACTCGGGAAATCGTCAAAGATAAATCATTATTGGTGTAAATTCATACACTGCTGGAATTAAACATGATCGAACGATATACCTTGCCCGAAATGGGCGCTATATGGACTGATCAGGCAAAATTCGATGCCTGGTTAAAAATTGAAATTCTCGCCTGTGAAGCCCAGGAAAAGATGGGCGCCGTGCCTGCCGAGGCTTTGAAGGAAATTCAGGAAAAAGCGCAATTTGACATTAGGCGGGTGCTGGAAATCGAAGAGACAACGCATCATGATGTCATCGCTTTTTTGACCAATGTCGCCGAATACGTCGGCCCGGCAAGCCGATTTATTCATCTCGGCATGACCTCATCGGATTTGCTCGATACTGCTATGGCTTCTCTTATGCGCCAGGCCGGATTACTATTGCAGGAAAAGCTGGAGCAATTGAGAATGGTTGTCGCCCGTCGCGCCTGCGAGTTTAAAATGACGCCTTGCATCGGCCGATCGCACGGCATTCATGCGGAAGTCACCTCGTTCGGCATCAAACTCGCGGTGTGGTACGATGAACTCGGCCGTTGTGAGAAGCGCCTGGCCGAAGTGATCGAAACCATTTCCGTCGGGCAAATTTCCGGCGCTGTCGGCACTTTTGCCCATCTCGATCCGTTTGTCGAGGAATATGTTTGCCAAAAGCTCGGATTGCTGCCCGCACCGGCCTCGACGCAAATCATTCAGCGCGACCGCTACGCTGCGTTTTTATCAGCGCTGGCGCTCATCGGCTCCTCGCTTGATAAATTCGCCACCGAGCTGCGCAACCTGCAACGCACGGAAATTCTCGAAGTTGAAGAGTTTTTCAGCGCCGGGCAAAAAGGCTCCTCAGCAATGCCGCACAAACGTAACCCCATCACTTGTGAAAGAGTGGCCGGCATGGCGCGAATTTTACGCGGCAATGCGCTGGCGGGCATGGAAAATGTGGCCCTGTGGCACGAACGGGATATCACCCACAGCAGCGTCGAGCGGATCATCATTCCCGACAGCACTATCGCACTGGATTATATGTTGCATAAATTTACGGGTGTAATGGATAAGCTGCTCGTCTATCCGGAAAATATGATGAAAAACATCGAAAAGACCAACGGGCTGATTTTCTCGCAGCAACTTCTGCTGGCGCTGGCGCAAAGCGGTATCACGCGGGAGGACGCTTATGCAATGGTGCAACGAAATGCCATGCAAGCCTGGGAAAAAGGTTCCGACTTCCAGAGCAACGTGCGGGCTGACGAGGAAATCGTTAAAGCGCTGGGGCAAGAAACCATCACCGGTTTTTTTGATTTGGAGCGGAATTTACGCCATGCCGACACGATTTTTAAACGTGTTGGTTTAGAATAAAAAAATAATTAATTTAAACACTGCTGATTTTCGTTAGCCGGATGCAGCCGGTTGAGTTGGCAAAAATCAGGCGATAAATAAGTGAGGAACACTATGGAAACGCGAAACAAATTATACGAAGGGAAAGCCAAAATTCTGTTCGAAACAGATGACCCGAACGTAATATTGCAGCGGTTCAAGGATGATGCTACCGCTTTCAACGGCAAGAAAAGAGGCACCATCGCCAATAAGGGTTATGTCAATAATCAGGTTTCTGCCCATTTGTACCGTTATCTGAGCAGCTATTTTATTCCGACGCATTTTCTCGATGTGGTTTCCGATACCGAAATGACAGTCGTCAAGCTCGAAATGATCCCCATCGAAGTAGTTGTCCGCAATATCGCCGCCGGATCGTTGTTGAAGCGTTCGGATCACAAAGAAGGTGATGTTTTGCCGGTGCCGCTACTCGAGTTTTTTCTCAAGGATGATGACAAAGGAGACCCGCAGATCAGCAGGGAAGGGATTCTCGAACAGGAATTATGTACTGCGGAAGACCTGGAAATCCTGTCTCGCCTGGCTTTAAAAACCAATGCCGTACTCAAATCGTTCTGGCAGCGCCGTAATATCAAGCTGGTCGATTTTAAACTTGAATTCGGTAAAAACCATGAGGGCAAAATTGTACTCGGTGATGAAATCAGCCCGGACACCTGCCGTTTCTGGGATGCGACGACAGACGAAAAAATGGACAAAGACCGCTTCCGGCAAGACCTGGGGCAGGTGGAAGAAACTTATGAAGCTATCCGTCGCCGCGTCTTCATGGAAGATCATCTCGAAACGGAATAGAAAAGGATACTCGTGCATAGAGAAGGATATGGCGCCCTGTTCGCATTTGGGCTGGCGACGCTCTGTTTTACGGTGGGCGTTTTTCTCAGCGGCGGCATCGTCGTGCAGATGATCGCTGCACTGTGCTGGTTTATGACCCTGTTCACTATTTATTTTTTTCGGGATCCCGAGCGCCATACGACGGCAGCGGAGAATAAAATTATTTCTCCGGCAGATGGCAAGGTGATCGAAATTTTCGATACCGAGGAAAATGATTTTTTCAAAGCGAAAGTCAAAAAAATCGGCATCTTCATGTCGCCGGCGGACGTGCATGTCAACCGGGCACCGATTTCGGGACAAGTGACTTATTTCCGCTATCAAAAGGGCCGTTTTCTGCGTGCCAATCTTGCCGATGCGGCGAGGGAAAATGAACAGACGATCATCGGCCTTGAAGAAGGCCCGCGAAAGTTGTTGTTTAAACAGATCGCCGGATTTGTCGCACGCCGTGTTTGCTGTGATTTGCGTGAGGGTTTTAAAGTCACCCGAGGGGAACGCATCGGCATGATCAAATTTGGCTCGCGTGTCGATCTTTACCTGCCTGCAAATGTGCAAGTGAATGTGCAGCTTAATCAGCGTGTTCGCGCCGGGGAAAGTGTAATTGGAGAGTTTGTGAAAGATGTTTAAAAAAACGTTAGCGCCAGGCATTCTCACAGTTTTAAATTTGTTTTTGGGTTTCTATTCAGCGGTGCTGGCAGCCCAGGGTAATTTTGTCAATGCTGCCTGGTTTATTGTGCTGGCCGGTGTTTTCGACGTCTTTGACGGCAAAGTCGCGCGGGCAACGAAAGCCTATTCGAGCTTTGGTGAAGAACTGGATTCCCTGGCGGATGTCATCAGTTTTGGCATGGCCCCCGGTTTTTTGCTCTATCAGGCGCATTTTTATAAAATTGGCCCATTGGGCATCGTGCTCAGTTTTTTTCCACTGCTTTTCGGCGCCATGCGGCTGGCGCGTTTTAATGCAAATTTATCCGGACATGAAAAGCTCGATTTTAGCGGCTTGCCGATCCCTGCTTCCGCCGGTGTTTTTTGTTCCTTTATTATTTTTAATTTCCATATCTGGGATGAGCTTTACCTCACTTCTTTTCTCATGCCCATGGTGATATTTATTTCCTTACTCATGGTGACGACAGTTCGCTTCGATGCTATGCCAAAATTTACTTTTAAAGCCGGTGGGAAAAACAAAAATTTGCTCTACCTGTTGATTTTTGCCGTCTTTCTGATCTCCTTTTTTCCACAGATGGCACTCTTTCCCATTGCGATGATTTACATCACCTATAGCCTGATGCGCGGTGTGGTGAAAATGGGTAAAGGCGGATTGATCCGAAATGGGCGGAAAAGAAAAAAACAGGCTCACAGCGATGATGATGATGATTTTATGAACGACGGGGAATAATGATGGCTTCTTATCATGCGAAAGTGTTTATTAAACTAAAACAGGGCATTCTCGACCCACAGGGCAAAGCGGTGGAAAATGCCCTGTCCAGCCTGGGCTTTTCAGGCATGTCCAATGTTCGTGTTGGCAAGCTGATCGAACTGCAGGTGCAAGATGCCGATGTCGTTGCCGCAGAGCGCTCTGTAAAAAATGCCTGCGACAAATTATTGGCCAATCCAAATATCGAGTCTTATAATTTTGAGTTGTCGCTTTCCGATGAGATGAAGTAAATGAAAGCAGCGGTTATCGTTTTTCCCGGCTCCAATTGTGATCATGACATGTATCATACTTTGAAGCATGTCTTGAAAGTGCAGACGAAATTTCTCTGGCATAAAGAGACGGCTCTCGGCGATGTCGATGCGGTGTTTTTACCCGGAGGTTTTTCCTTTGGCGATTATTTGCGCACCGGCGCCATTGCCCGTTTCTCTCCGATTCTTGAAGAGGTTATCCGCTTTGCAAAAAAAGGCGGGCTGGTTTTTGGCGTTTGCAATGGTTTTCAGGTCTTATGCGAAGCTGGGTTGTTGCCCGGGGTTTTGCGCCGCAACCGGCAGCTCGATTTTATCTGCCGGGAAGTATCTATAAAAGCAGAGAATGCGCAGACCAGGTTTACCTCTGCCTGCCACCCGGGACAGGTCTTAAAAATGCCGGTTGCCCACGGTGAAGGAAGTTATTATGCTGAAGCGAATGATTTGCAAAGAATAGAAGATAACGGACAGGTCGTTTTCCGCTACGTCACCGCCAATGGCCGGGTTGACGAGGCGGCAAATATCAATGGTTCGTTGAATAATATCGCCGGAATTTGCAATGCGCAGGGTAATATTCTGGGCATGATGCCGCATCCGGAGCGCGCTTCCGAACCGCTCCTCGGCTCAGCAGATGGGCGGGTTATTTTTACCTCCATTCTGGCCTCGTTCCGTATAGTTGTCTAACTCGTGAGCGAAGAATTCAAACCCTGAACCCTTAATGCGAACAAAATAGTATGTTAAGATCAAAAAGAACTTTGGGGAAACTCGTTTTTGCTTTTGTCGTGGGGGCGGTTGGCGGCACGCTGGCGGGAAAACTCATTGCACTGGCCCTGCCCGAGGGTGTTGTGAAAGACTTTTTTTTGTTGTCGGTGGACCCCGGTTTCAGCCCGGCAACTCTGGATATTGGCCTTTGCACCATCACATTTGGGATGACGCTGCACATCAACATCATTGGTGTGATCGGCGTTGTCGTGGCTTTTTATATTTTACGTTGGTACTAAACTACAGGCGAGAAAGATCATGTTTCCATCGATTGGAATGAGCGAGATTCTAATTATCATGTTGCTCGTGCTGCTCGTCTTCGGGCCCAATAAAATGCCCGAACTGGCACGTGGAATTGGCAAAGCACTGAATGAACTGCGCCGGGCGACCGAAGACGTCAAACGTGAGTTGGACGTGTCACAGCTCGATGAAGTGGAAAAAAAATCTCAGGCTTTTCCCAAAAAAAATCCCAGTGATTATACAGCAGATTGAAACAACAGGATGTGCGGTAATATAAATTCCGGATAATACATTTGGCTGCTTTCATCCAGCCGTAAACTTTTAATAAAGGAGATTGCAATGGGTATTGGTGTACAGGAAATGATCTGGATATTCCTGATTCTGGTGTTGCTCTTCGGTGCAAAAAAATTACCTGAACTGGCACAGGGGCTTGGCAAGGGCATTCGCGAATTTAAAAAAGCAACAAATGCAATCGATGAGGAAGATCCGAAAGTGGAGAAGAAAATCGCCGATGATAAAGCCGATTCATCGGTAGAATAAGCCCGGAGTCATGACGATTTGAATAAGCTGAATATTGCGACAATTCAACAAAAAATAAAAAATGGCGAGCTCGATTTAAGCGAATCCGTCAGTGGATATCTGGCAAAGATAAAACAGCAACAAAACCTCGGTGCGTTTCTCACCGTTTATGAACAATCCGCGCTGGCGCAGGCAAAAAAAATAAACGATAAAATTCGTCGCGGAACCGCAGGCTCACTGGCTGGAGCTGTTATCGCGTTGAAAGATAACATCGCCATAAAACGCGGCCAATTATCGTGCGCCTCAAAAATCATCGGGAATTATATCTCACCCTTTGAAGCAACCGCTGTCAATAAACTGCTCGCTGCTGATGCGATCATCATCGGTAAAACCAATATGGATGAATTTGCTATGGGCAGCTCCGGTGAAAATTCATCGCTGTTTCCGGCAAAAAATCCACACAACCCAGATTTTGTTCCGGGCGGATCATCTTCGGGTTCCACCGTGGCGGTTGCCGCCGATTTATGCAACGCAGCGTTGGGCTCTGATACCGGCGGCTCAATTCGCCAGCCGGCGGCCTTTTGCGGCGTCTATGGCATGAAACCGACTTATGGCCGGGTCTCTCGCTACGGCCTCGTCGCTTTTGCCTCCTCTCTCGATCAAATCGGGCCGATTGCCGACTCGGTAGCCGATCTTGCCGCTGTTTTGCAGGTCATCTGCGGCAATGATGAAAAAGATAGCACCAGCGCCCCGGAACCAGTGCCGGCATTTGACGCAAACTTAGATGAATCCATCACCGGAAAAACCATCGGCATTCCACGGCAATACCTGACGGAAGCACTGCAACCGGAAATTCGCGATGCCGTCGAAAGCGCCAAAAGCAGGCTGTGCGCCGGTGGCGCCAAAGTCGTCGATGTCGAGCTCAAAATGCTCGATTATTGCATTGCGGCCTATTATATTATCTGTACCGCCGAGGCCTCATCAAACCTGTCGCGCTACGATGGCGCCCGCTATGGCCTGCGTGCTGAAAATCCCGCTGATCTGGATGCTATGTACACAAAAACACGGGTGCAGGGATTCGGCAAGGAAGTGAAACGACGCATCATGCTCGGCACGTATGTGCTCAGCGCCGGCTATTACGATGCTTATTACCGCCGTGCCTTGCGGGCGCGAACCCTCATCTGTCGTGATTTTGAAAATGCTTTCCAGCAGTGTGATCTGATGCTCAGCCCCACAACCCCGACAACAGCTTTTAAGCTGGGTGCCAATATCGATGACCCGCTGACCATGTATTTGCAGGATATTTATACAGTATCGCTCAATCTTGCCGGTTTGCCCGGACTTTCAATTCCGGCCGGCAAAGATGCGCAAGGTCTGCCTATCGGCTTGCAGCTCATCGGCAAACATTTTGATGAACTGACTTTGCTGCAAGTTGCCAGATTTTTAGAATAAACTTAAAGAAAATATAAATTTGACAGGATTGCAGCCCTTTATGGGCTAAAATGAAATGCATAAAGGCATTTCACTCCGTGTTTTCACACGGTCTGTCTCACTTGGAACCCCGAGATATTGCATGCTCCAGTCTGATGCCCTGAACTGAAAAGCATGAAGCGGAATTAGCGTTTGCGCCGGAGTGTTGCCAACCTGGAGATTGGTAATGAGTATTAAAAATATCATGATTACCGCGATGAATTGAGGAGTCAGAGATGCACTATGTCGTATTTGACCTCGAAACGAAACAAAGTTTTGATGATGTTGGCGGCTTTAAAAATACCCACAAACTCGGTATTTCTGTGGGCGTGGTTTATGACAGCCGCAGCGATAAAACCACGGCCTATCGTGAAGATGAAATTGACGATCTGGTGGCGCAATTGCAGACTGCCGATCTCGTGATCGGGTTTAATAGTTTTGGTTTTGATAATATCGTTTTGCAGCCTTACATCATCGTGACGCTGAACCACTTGCCCGGTCTCGATCTGATGCAGGAGCTGACAAAAGAATTGGGACATCGCGTCAGTCTCGATAGCGTGGCCCAGGGCACGCTCAATGCTGAGAAATCTGCCGAAGGATTGCAGGGATCGCCTGGTACCGTGAGGGAGAATGGGATAAACTCATCGCCTATTATGAAAAAGACGTGTTGATAACACGGGATATTTATCTGTTTGGCAGAGAAAAAGGTTATGTGATGTTTTATGATCGATTTAAGCGTGCCGTACGCCAGATCAATGTGCAATGGTAAAGCAGATGTATAGTTTTATGGCACAGCAAGAAAGCATTTTAGAAGAATTTCCGGTTGACTATCTGGAAGAAGTGCCCGATTTTATATGTTTTCCAAAGCAAAAAAAAAGTAAAGAAAAACTACACTTAACGATGACTGGCAAGCATGTATTGAAAAAAGACTGGCTATTGCCTGAAGAAAGCGAAGTATAGCAAAAGAAGTGATAGTGTTAAAAATGGCCATAACTAGTTCAAAGCATAAACCAAATTACTCACCTAACCATTGGTTGGTTCGAGACGACACTCTGTACAGTATGTCATGATAAAGTTCACCGGAAAGAGTAGATTATATTTAGTTGCATTTATATTTGCTGGAGAATTATAACGAGCTAACCTTGAGAATCACAACCCACCGGAATCCCAAATGAACTACCAAGCAGTCATCGGGCTGGAAGTCCACGTTCAATTAAAGACAAAAAGCAAAATTTTTAGCCCCAGCAGCGCCAAATTCGGCGGTGAGCCCAACAGCAAAGTCGACCCGGTGATCATCGGTATGCCCGGTGTTTTGCCGGTGCTCAATAAAAAAGTTGTCGAGTATGCCATCAAAATGGGGCTGGCGACAAATTGCACTATCACACGCCATTCGATCTTTGCGCGCAAACATTATTTTTATCCCGATTTGCCCAAAGGTTATCAGATTTCCCAGTTCGAACATCCCATTTGTGAACACGGCTATCTCGAAGTGCTGAATGACGATGGTCTGCCGCGCAAAATCGGCATCGAGCGCATCCATCTCGAAGAAGATGCCGGGAAATCGGTGCACGCCGAAGAATATGTCGCAAAAAATGAGACCCTCATCGACCTCAACCGCGCAGGTGTGCCGCTCATCGAAATCGTCAGCGAACCGGATTTTCGCTCGCCGCAAGAGGCGTATCAGTATCTTGCCAAAATCCGGCAGATTGTGCGCTATCTTGATATTTGTGATGGCAATATGGAAGAGGGCAGCATGCGCTGCGACGCCAACGTATCGGTCCGGCCGCTGGGGCAGAAGGAACTGGGTACGAAAACTGAATTGAAAAATATGAACTCCATCCGCGGCGTCGAACGGGCGATGGAATATGAAATCCGCCGCCAGATTAGGGTGTTGGAAAATGACGGAAAAATCGAGCAGCAAACCCTTTTATGGGATACCAATAAAAATGTTACCGTGCCCATGCGTTCAAAAGAATATGCCCATGATTACCGCTATTTCCCCGATCCTGATCTCGTGCCGGTAATCGTTTCCGCTGCCTGGCTCGAAAAAATAGCTGCCGATCTGCCGGAATTACCGGAAAAACGCAAAAAACGCTTTGTTACGGAATTCAACCTGCCGGAATATGATGCGGCGATTTTAACCGAAGAGCGCGACCTGGCCGATTATTTCGAAGCTGTGGTACAAAACGGCTGCGAAGCAAAATC
>JAJRYV010000063.1 GCA_024275575.1 bacterium | reverse complement strand
GTTGAGGTGGGCGGCAAAACGCTGCACAAATTCGTAGCGAAAAACCTTATTTTCCAGCAGCTTGCGAAAAAGCAGCGTCGCCCAGGTTGGGTTGGCGTAATAAGTTTGCACTTCGGCGCTGGCGTTATCCAGCGTGTTATCATCGTACTGTCCACGCGGGTGCGCCCCAAATCCGAGATCGGTATCGAACAGCAGCCAGCGCCATCTGCCGTTCTCCGTCTGCGGCCGCCAATATTTGATATTGCCGCCGGGCCAGTCGATATTGGCGTAAAAAATTTCCGCGATCTGATAATTAATGTACTCATCGATATCCATTTGCGACTGCACAAAAGCATAGTTTTGTGGCAGCCGCATATCATTGTTTTTAATGTAATCGATCAGCGATTTATAACCGTCTGCCGAGCCCTGCTTGACCTTGGCGTTGCCGACGAGAATATCGATTTTGTCCGCATCAACTCGATGATTTTGGGCAAAATAATGCTCGTTGTGTTTTTCCCGCAGCCCGTGAATGCCCCAATATTCACCATTCAAAAAAACGATAACCGGCCGATAAGCCTGCCAGTCGATATCCATGCGATCTTTCACTATATTTTGCATCAAACCATCGCGAAATGCGGCGCGGTAGAAATCCTGCCCGCCGTTGCGCAAGACGAAATTATTAAAGCGGTTAATATTTTTATCGGGGAAAAGCTGATCATCGATCACCGTAGCGCCATACTGACTGCGGGCATAAATAGCAAGTGATTTTAATGGATACTTGCGGGTGCAGCCACCGCCGATTTTCATACCCGCATTCAGCATGAATCCGGTCGCACCATTTTTTTCAAAAAATTCGATAAAAACCGGTCGTTCCCAATCCTGATTCCAGTTTGCGCGATCGCGCTGACAATAACCGCTGGTGCCGTTGCTGCCCTTGACATAAATACCTATTTCATTGCTCCATAAATTCTGCGGTGCAGTCACCAGCGAAACGACCGGCAAATGAATCGCTTCGTCGATAAAATAAGTGCGGTTCACAACAGGGCCGGGCATATGATTCTTTCTAAAAGTACGGATGCGCAAAACCGTGGTTTGGGAAATACTCAACGGCTTTGTGTAAATATCGGCGCTGTCGGAGGGTATGGCGCCGTTTGTCGTATAGCGAATGACCGTTTTTGCGGCTGCGACTGAAATTTCCACCGGTTGCGTGCCGCTGTAAAAGCCGCTTGCCGGTGAAATTTCCGGCGTCGCAGCAATGCCGGAAAAGCCGGGAAAGATATTGGCAGATGATGGCGTCGGCCGATCAAAATATGAAAAACCGGCAGCGCCGTCAGGATAACGACCGCAGGAAATGTCGGTGATCTGGGCCGGGAAACTGAGCGTATCCACGGGCAAGCCTTGCGGTGAAAAAAGGCCGAGTTGCTCGCCTTCTTTTGCGAGATTGAAATTGGTGTGTTTGCCCGTGTCCTGCCCATCAGCCCAGAAAAACAATCGCCAACCCGGACGGATCGATGTTGGCTTTGGAATTTGCCATTTCCGTGGCTCGTTTAAATCATCGGTCAAATAAAACCCACCGATTTGCACAAGCGAATCTTCAGCATTATAAATTTCAATCCAGTCGGAATAGTCATCGAAGGCAGGATTGTTGATCGTTGTGCGGTTGGACGCCATAAATTCATTGATCAATAAACGCGGGGTTGACTCCTGAGATCGGAGCGCAGGACTATCGACAAAAAAGAGGAGAAGTAAATGCGGAATGAGCAGTAAAAATCGCGATTCGTATTTTTTTTTCACAAACCCGAGGAATAAACACAGACCTGCCCCGCCCAGGCCCTGCTTAATTCCGTCAAGATGAAATCCCGTACCATTCATTAAAATTGCCTGCTATCGACATTTCTTCGCTTGTAGAATCATGAACCGGTTTAATTATTCATCCATGTATAACCGCCGGTGAACAGTTTTTTCAGATCGCCATCGCCCTTTTCTTTTTTAGCATGTTCAATCTGTTTCGTCAGCATTTCATCGTAGGTATCTATCTCAATAGAGCGAAAAATACCGATCGGCGTTGGTAAATGATCAACATGCGAAAGACTCGCCAGCATGAATTCCATCGCCGGGCCGCTGCCGTTTTCGTTATGTTTGAGAATTTCATGACCATTTTCCGAAGCATCGCTGGAAATAACGCTGAATTTTTGCCCGGTCCAGGTGAGCATATTTTCGTTATTTTCACCGAAGATAAAAGGTTTATCGTGTTCCATTTTCAACAGATGACTTTTCTTCTGTTTCGCGTCGGTCAGGGCGATAAAAGCGCCGTCATTGAAGATATTACAGTTTTGGTAGACTTCGACAAACGCCGTGCCTTTATGCCGCGCCGCCCGGTCGAGTGTCGCGGCGAGGTGTTTCGGGTCGCGATCGATGGAGCGGGCAACAAAAGTGGCGCCGGAAGCCAAAGCCATCTGCACCGGATTGAAAGGATTTTCCAGCGAACCGTAGGGCGAAGATTTGGTAATTTTGCCCTTCTCCGAAGTCGGCGAATATTGCCCTTTGGTCAAGCCATAAATCTGATTATTGAAAAGAATGATGGTGATATCAATATTGCGGCGGAACAGATGAATTAGGTGATTGCCGCCGATGGACAGACCGTCGCCGTCGCCGGTGATAACGAATACTTTCAAATCCGGCCGCGATAATTTAATACCGCTGGCGATGACCGGCGCCCGGCCGTGAATGCCGTGAATGCCGTAAGTTTCGAGGTAATAGGGAAAACGACTCGAACAACCGATACCGGAAACAAAGACGATATTTTCTCGCGAAATACCGAGATTCGGCAGCACTTTTTTCATCTGCGCCAGGATGGAATAATCTCCACAGCCCGGACACCAGCGTGTCTCCTGGTCTGAGGTGAAATCTTCCTTTGTGAGCTTTGTTGTCTTTTCCATTATTCCAATCCTTTCAAAATGAGATCGATTTCAGCAAGCAATTCCGAAGTCCGCAAAGGCAAACCGCGAACCCGGTTGAAACCTGTCGCGTCGACGAGATATTCAGCGCGGATGATTTTCAATAACTGGCCGAGATTGATCTCGGGAATGAGCACTGTTTTAAAATTGTGGATGAATCGCGATAAGTTGATGGGCAGTGGATTGAGCCAGCGCAGGTGACACCAGGAGACTTCCCTGCCCTGTTTTTGCACTTCTTCCACTGCGGCGAGAATGGGGCCATAAGTACTGCCCCAGCTCAAGATGAGCAGATCACCGTGGTCTTTGCCCACCAATTCGGGATCGTCGACGAAACGATTGACGCGGCCGATCTTTTCGGCGCGAATGCGTACCATTTTATCGTGATTATCGGGATCGTAAGAAATATTTCCGGTGATGTCTTCCTTTTCAAGACCGCCGATACGGTGCTCCAATCCCGGCGTGCCCGGCAAAGCATGCAAACGGGACAGGCGTTCGGGGTCACGTTTATATGGTAAATATTTTTCATCTGTCGGCGGTTGCTTGATATGAATTTCCGAAATTTTATCCACATCGGGAATGAGCCAGGGTTCGGTGCCGTTGGCGATGTAACCATCGGAGAGCAAAATGACCGGTGTGGTAAATTCCAGCGCGATGCGTGCTGCTTCGAAAGCGGCGTTAAAACAATCGGCCGGCCCGGCTGCCGCAATGATGGGAATTGGCGATTCACCGTTGCGACCGTAAAATGCCTGCAGCAAATCCGACTGTTCAGTTTTTGTCGGCAAACCCGTACTCGGCCCGCCACGCTGAATATTGATGATCACCAACGGTAATTCGGTCATCACCGCGAGTCCCATGAATTCAGATTTCAGCGCAATCCCGGGGCCGCTGGTGGTGGTGACGCCAAGCGATCCGGCGTAAACCGCGCCCAGGGCCGCACCGACGCCGGCGATCTCATCTTCCGCCTGAAAAGTCTTCACATCAAAATTGCGGTGCTTCGACAACTCATGCAAAATATCGCTGGCCGGTGTGATGGGATAACTGCCGAGAAACAGTTCCCGCCCCGCTTTTTTCGCGGCTGTAATCAAGCCAAAAGCGATACCCTGGTTGCCCGTGATGTTGCGGTATTGGCCGGCTTTTTTCGCTGCTTTTGGCACTTTATATGCCGTAGTAAAAATTTCCGTCGAAAGGGCGTATGAAAATCCGGCTTTCAGCGCCAGCGTGTTGGCTTTGATCAGATCGTCTTTGTTTTTAAATTTTTCTTTAAGCCAGTGTTCCGTCGTTTCCATCGGGCGACTGAACATCCAGTAGGTCATGCCGAGGGCAAAAAAGTTCTTGCAACGGTCTTTAATTTTGACCGTGAGATCCATATCCTTGAGCGCTTCCCGTGTCAACTCGGTGACATTCACCGGGAAAACCTGGTAGGCTTCCAACGAGCCGTCCTCGAGCGGGTTGCTCTCGAGCCCGGCCAGACTCAGGTTGCGGCTCTGAAAAGAATCGGTGTTGATGATAATGATACCATTATGTTTCAGATTCGGCAGATTGACTTTGAGCGCTGCCGGGTTCATCGCGATGAGCACGTCCGGCGAATCGCCCGGGGTGTGCACATCGGTGCTGCTGAACTGGATTTGAAAACCGGAAACGCCGAATGTCGTGCCAATAGGGGCGCGAATTTCCGCCGGGTAATCGGGCAACGTATTGAGGTCGTTGCCGATTCCGGCTGTCGTATTGGTAAACTGACTGCCGGTTAACTGCATGCCATCACCGGAATCCCCGGCAAAACAGATGGTCACACGCTCTAATTCCTGTACTTCTTTTTCACTCATTTTAGGCCTCATTTGGCTTTTTATTCTATTTCAAATTGCTTCATAGCATTATTATTGATGCGCAGGCCCTTTAGGAGCAGCCCCCCCGTTGCAGAAGGCAAAACACGCCGAAAATAACATATCGATATGATATAGAGTTGTTAAAGGTTATAATATATTTTCTACTCTTTTTATTTCAATCTTTTTTATTTCCTGCAGAAAGAAATTTAATCGTGTCGATCAAACGGCTGACCTGTGCAAATTTTGTGTTTACGGACTCGATTTCGCTATCGAGGTGTATTTTAAAAGTATTGTCGGCAAACACGCCTCGCACGGCGGTAAAATCAGCATCAGCATTACCATCGATGCCGAAACCGGTTTTGACGTTGCCTTCAAATTCTTTCTCCGCATCACTGAACACCATATTCAGCAGTTTGAGGGAGGATTTTTGCCATTGTGCCAGCAAATTCCGCACATTTTCCTGCGAATCCATCGCCAGCTCACAGCCGTGTAAATGCGCATAATTAGACAGAAACCAGCGCCATTCATCTTCAGCATAAGCCGCATGTATTTTTCGCAAAGCAGCCCTGATTTCTGCGAATGACTGAAGCTCGCCCGAACTCACTGCAGTGATCAATGCCTCCATCCGGCTCTGGCGGCAGAGCAAACCGCACACATCAATCCAGTTCTCATCATGTGGCACGACCTCATTCTTCGTGCTTGCAAACAAATCACTGAAAACGGTTGCTTTGCTCGCTAGCATCCGCTTGATCAGCACATCGCCGAAATATTTGTCGAGGATGAGCTGGTAGTATCGCCTGCATGTTTTCAGCAGCAATCGTTTGATATGAATGCCTTTGAAGGAAACGAATGACTGTCCTTTTTCGGAGCGCTCGTACAAATCCAGCAAAATCCGCTGCCCGCGTTGCATTTTCTGCCCGGTGTAAGGTGAGAGGATGTCGAAATGAATAAAATCGAGCATATCCCTATTTTTGCGTTTATCACGTGTCGGCCATTTGAGGCCGTCACGGAAAGTGCCGGTGGTGAAATAGTTCATGCCCGGAATGATCAGCGATTTGCCGTCCTCTTCGTTTAAATAGGAAAAAGGCAGATTGGTGGTATCAAAATTCGCATGATGTTTTCCCAAAATCGCACTGAACGCGCCAACACGCGAAGGCCAGAGCAAATAGGAAAAGGACCCGGTTTTGCAGCCGCGCTCGAGAATGCCCTGATGCACCGGTCCCAGCTTGTACATGTGGTTCGATTGGTTCGTCGCGCTGCCGGCATTAAAAAATGAGAAATAACCGGCGATGAGTAGCGTCGAGCGATGGTGCGTCACCGTGTAAGGCCCGGCGAAAACCGAACACAGTTCGGAATGAAACGCTTCACAATTGGCGAAGAGTACGGTGTTTTCCAGCGAAACCTGCTTGCCGACCTGCGCCGCTTCACCGACAAGGCACCCTGAAAGAATAGCAGCGCCACCAACCATCGAGCCCTTTTGAATAATAAAATTCTCAGCGATTACTGCGTCACCGATAAAAGTTGGCGCCTCTGCCGATGAATCAACGGTGCCGTTCTGCAGCTTTTGCACACCGTCGAGATTTGCATTCACACCGATGTGCACGTTGTGCAGTTTTAAGCAATTGCGGATGCATGAATTCCGGCCAATAGTAGCGCGGTCATTTTTAACTTGTACAGAAAAATCATCGACGATTGCATTCAATTTATCAATGAGTTGCTTTTTATCGCGATATAAAATGCTCAGGTAAGCCACCTGGGCGCTGGTGTCGCGGCAAATTTTAAGCTCACGGCCGCCGCCTTCGTTGAGCGCTTCCACCGCATGGCCGTTGCCGAATGTGCTCGCACCGCTGCAGATGATCTCACCGACATTTTCGATGATGACACCCGGCTCGATATTCACATTTCGCAGACCGGCTGTGATGTTCGAAATCACACAATGATCACCAATGCGCACATTTTCAAGCGAGGCATTGTATATACCGTATTTTCTCCGGCTGCCATCAGCGAGAACAAGCTCGCCATCCTGCCGGCCAATTTCAACTTTACCAGTAAAGGCAACGTTAAAAAAACTGTCCGGTCTAAAACCTGCCGCGACGCGGACCTCAACCCAGTTTTCAGCACGGCAGCCATTTTTTTCCAGCGCTGCGATGTTTTTTTCGCTTAAAGCGATGTACTTCCCGTCAGTCATTTTTAACTCCTAAAATAACCCGCACAGCGCGGCAACTCAACGTATCTCGTTTAGCCTCATTCACGATCAAGAGCAGCGAAAGCGTCTCGCTGAGCTTGAAAGGCAGGCTTTGAGCTCCCGGAGCGTTCATTCGTAGTGCCGCTCCCGCTTCGGCAAGCTCAGCATCTGCCTAGGTGCTGAATTAAATTATTTTTGTCTACGAGAGACAAATAAACCCAAATAAAATCCCCCTGTAACCTGCAACCTTCAACCATCAACATAGCGATCGATAAACCTCGCTGCATCAGATACATTTTTCACCGCCAGCGCCTCGTCTTCATCCATTTCGATATCGAATTCTTCATCAAATGCCGCGATCAGTTCGATAGACTGGATCGATTCCGCGCCCAAATCTTCCACAAAACGGGAATCTTCCCTGATCATCGCGATATCGATTTTTAATAGTTCTGCAGTGATTTTTTTCACACGTTCCAGTGTGGTTGCCATATTATTTTCTCCCAATTTTTTGAAAAGCAGGACAACCCTGACAGGATTTGAAATCGTGTCAGGGTTCAAATTTATACTGAATTAAACAAAGATAATCAAACAACAACAGCTTTTTCGCTCGCCAGCGCAAAAGTATCTCTCGCGATGGCGCCTTCTTCATCCGTAGGAATGACGAAAATTTTTATTCTCGCCCCGGAGGTGTTTATTTCACCGGTTTTGCCAATAACAGCCATGTTTTTATTGTCATCGACCTGCAGGCCGAGATTTTCGAGACCGGCGAGGATACGCCGGCGCATGGCGCTGCTGTTCTCACCGATGCCGCCGGTAAAAACAACGGCGTCGCAACCGTTTAAAACCGCGAGATAAGCACCGAGGTATTTTTTAATACGGTAAGCAAAAATCTCCAGCGCCAGCCCGGCTGCGGTTTGCCCGGCCTCTTCCTTTTGCTGCAGATCGCGCACATCGTTAGACAGACGGGAGATACCCAGCAAGCCGGATTTTTTATTAAGAATATTATCCAGTTCCGCTGCTTTGTAGCCCTTGCGAATCAGATGAAAAATAATCGCCGGATCGAGATCACCACTGCGCGTGCCCATAACCAGGCCTTCAAGCGGCGTCAGGCCCATGCTGGTATCGATGGATTTGCCGCCTTTTATCGCCGCGACCGAACAGCCGTTGCCGAGATGGCAGGTGATCAAATCGACGCTGTATTTATGCTTTCTCAGCATTTCCGCTGCTGCACGAGCCACGTAGCGATGTGAGGTGCCGTGAAATCCATAGCGCCGGATTTTGTGTTTTTCATACATTTCATAAGGCAACGCATACAAATAGGCGGTTTGTGGGATACTTTGATGAAAAGCGGTATCAAAACAGGCGACCTGCGGAATATCACCGAACATTTTTTCCGCTGCCCGGATTCCGGTGAGATTTGCCGGATTATGCAACGGCGCCAATTCCGCATTGTTTTCAATTTCCCGTACCACTTCTTCAGTACAAATCACCGAGCCGGTAAAAATCTCGCCGCCATGCACAACCCGGTGGCCACAGGCTTCAATTTCCGACAATGAGGCAATTACACCTTTTGCCGGATCGGTCAACATTTTTTCGATACAGCGCATCGCCTGCTCATGATCGGCGATCTTTTCCTCAATTTTGAACGCAAATCCATTTAAAGTTTGCAACGCTTGCGACTGTTTTTCGCCGATACGCTGCACCAACCCTTTGGCCAGTACTTTATTTTGCGGCATCTCAAAAAGCTGATATTTAATCGACGAACTGCCGCAATTTAAAACCAGAATCTTCATGATTTTTCTATCCTATTTTTGTGCCTGCACAACCGTAATCGCCGTGACGCCGACGATATCTTCAACCGAAGCCCCGCGCGATAAATCATTTACCGGATGCGCAAAACCCTGCATGATCGGGCCATAAGCCTGTGCATTAGCCAGATATTGCACCAGTTTATAGCTGATATTGCCGGCGTTCAGATCCGGAAAAACGAGCACGTTGGCCTGCCCGGCAACCTCGCTTTCTTTGACTTTTTTTGCGGCCACCCGCGGCACGATCGCCGCATCGGCCTGCAGTTCGCCGTCGATTAATAATTGCGGGTTGAGCTCTTTTGCCAGCGCCACCGCCTGGCGGACTTTATCGACGTCGGCATGGTTTGCCGAACCCTGGGTGGCAAATGAGAGAAAGGCGATTTTCGGTTCAATCCCCAACAAGGCGCCGGCATTCATTCCCGCAGCCACACCGATTTCCGCCAATTCCCGTGGCGTCGGTGAAACCGCAACGGCACAATCGGCAAAGATAAAAACCCGGTCTTTTTCACCCTGAAATTGCGGCACCACCATGATGAAAAAACTCGAGGGTTTGCTGAATCCCGGCTGAAATCCGACGGTCAGGGAAGCCACCTGAATCACAAATGCCGTCGCCGTGGCCACACCGGCGACCAAACCCTGCGCCTCGCCGGCTTTCACCATCATGCCGCCAAAAGCGAGCGGTTTTTTGACCATTTTTCGCGCGATGCCCATCTTCACATCCCGGCTTGCGGCATAGGTTTCAGCATACTCTTCCAACCTGTCGGGCAACTCCGGCAGATTTAAAATATCTACATTGGCCAATGATAAATCCTGTTGCTGCGCCTGTTTTTTAATCTCCCCGGGATCGCCGATGAGCACGGGTTTGGCGATGCCCATATCTCTGGTTTTTGCCGCAGCGGCAATGATGCGATCATCCAGCCCTTCGGGAAAAACGATGCGCAAGGGTTTTTTTTGCGCTTTGGCGATAAAACTGTCAATCAGCCTCATGTATTGCTCCGTGGAATTGCATTTAAATTTCGATGGGTTTCAGGTTAAAGCGTTCAACATCTCGGAAATAGCGCACCGTGGAGACTTTGAGTTCCATCGTCGAATCTTCGTCGCAAACAACCATACCTTTGGGGTGCAACTGCAACATCGAAATGGTGAACATATGATTGACACCTTCTTCGATGCCTTTCTGCAGGGCATGCGCTTTGGCATAACCACTGACGAGAATCAGCACTTCTTTTGCATCCATCACAGTTCCGACGCCAACCGTAAGCGCGGTGTGCGGCACCTGGCTGAGATCGTTAGCGAAAAAACGGGCGTTGGCGGTGATCGTATCAAAAGTCAGGGTTTTCACCCGCGTGCGCGAAGTCAGTGAAGAGCCTGGTTCGTTAAAAGCGATATGGCCATCGGGGCCGATGCCGCCGAGGAATAAATGAATACCGCCGGTGCTTTTGATTTTTTCCTCATAGCGGGCGCATTCCCCTTCGAGATCAGCCGCATTGCCGTTTAAAATATTGATATTTTCAGCAGGGATGTCGACGTGATTAAAGAAATTGCTATACATGAAATAGTGATAACTTTCCGGGTGGTCTTCCGCGATGCCAATGTATTCATCCATGTTGAATGTCACTACATTTTTAAAAGATATTTTGCCGGCCTTATGGTGTTCAACCAATTTTTCATAGGTGCCGATGGGAGAGGAACCCGTAGGCAATCCGAGGATAAACGGGCGCTCTTTTGTGGGGGCGAACTTGTTGATTTTATGCACGATATAATTAGCAGCCCAGGTGCTCATAGCATCGTAATTTTCCTGGATGATCATTCGCATGATTGACTCCTTATATTTAGCCTATTATTTAGCCTGCTTTATTCACAAATTTTTTAAAAAGGCTTGATAAATAATTGATTTCATTGCAATTCTTCGAAAGCATAGATAACTGTTCAGCCATATCCGCTTGGCGGGATTTTTTTCCTGCCTGTCAACTGTAGAACCCCTCCATCGGGTTCCATCGGGGATTCCCCAAAGGGGCAGCACGTGGGTTTAAATCCTCGATGAGCACATTGGGGATAAACGAGTTACAAGCTATAGTTGGGAACTTAATTTTTTTATTAAAAAATCATCTCGAAGAAACACAGAGTATTGTTTTTAAATGTTTTATGCTGTTTTTCCCTGCACCACTGCGTCTCCGCGAGAATAATAAAGGTTAGAGGTCATTTTTTTGAGTCACTGATGTGCAGTGACTCAACACTGATTTTAAAAACATCTGTGTTCGATTAGTGTAAATCTGTGGCTAACATCCAAACGTGATTAGATTTTAATTTCTCATTAAGAAATACTATCCGAATTTGCTCTTCTCTTCACGCTCAGTGGCTCCGACACAAAATTTATGAAAGCAGTTCAGAGAGAATTAGCAGGTGAATAAAAAAATGTTTCAATTTTTAATTAATTGTCTAAAGCAACTAATTATAGAAAATAAAAAAAGATAAACCCTTTACAAATTATTTCTCCATAAAAATAGCAATTCCCAGATAGAATTATTCGTAATCACACCTTCCTCCGTCCATATTTTCTATACAAATACAGTCCGATATTGCTGCTAAAAAATATAAATAATTTAGCTAAACTGCCGTGAAAGGCAAGAAAAAATAAAAAAATAGTTAAGCAGCCACGCAAAAATCAGCCAGAGTTTTAATTATCCCGATCCATCCATAAATTCCGTCACAGGCTCACGGAACACACTGAGAATCAATTTTCTTTAACTCATTGTCATCTGTAGCTCCGCGGCTTATGTACAACTATGGTTGTTTTTTTGAAAAAATTGAACTTGCATTTAATTGCTATAGCGCTACATTAATCATGCAATTTAATTATTCAGTTAAACTTTTTAGTTTATTCTCATGGCCAAAAAAAATATTGAAAAACAAATCATCAAGGCTGCTTCTGCGGTATTTTTAAAAAAAGGCATGGACGGCGCGCGCATGCAGGAAATCGCCGCAACAGCCGGAATTAATCAGGCTTTACTCCACTATTACTTCCGTTCCAAAGAAAAGCTCTTCGAAGCGGTGTTCACTGATTTAATGAAAAATCTTTTTGCCTCGGTATTCAGTGCAATTTCCAGCGATGGTAATTTTAAGGATTTACTGCGTGATTTCATCGCCAGCTATTCGCAAAATATTGCCGAACGGTCGGAATTAGTTCGTTTTATTCTTTGGGAAATACAACGCGGCGGGCACTTGCTGATCAAAAACATGCAGGAAATGAATTTTCATAACGGTGAGTCACCGCCGGAATTCCTCATGGCAAAAATTGAACAGGCGAAAAAAGACGGCCAAATTCGGGATATTGATACGAAAAACTTTTTACTGACCTTAATCGGCGCACTGCTCTACCCTTTTATCGCCCGGCCGCTGCTGGAAAATATGCTGCAAATCGAAGACCTCACAGATGAGACCTTTATCAAAAAACGGAACGATGAAATCTTCAACGTTTTGTGGCAGGGAATAAAAAAATGACACAACGCTCCTAATGTTTATTCTTGCATGGTAACCGGTGTTCTGCGAGGTACCGGGAATCATGGAAATACAGCTAAAACTTCAATTACAGGAGATGAAGTTGAACTCACTCAGAAAAAAAATTGATATCGCTTTTGCAGTGCTTGGCAGATTTGTTTACCGCCATGCCTGGCTCACAATCATCGGTGTTTTGCTTTTGCTGGCACCGCTCATCCTGCAATTGCCGCAGGTGAAAATCGACACCTCGACTGAAAGTTTTTTGCACAAAGAGGACCCGGCATTGCTGGCTTACAACGATTTCCGCGACCAATTCGGCCGTGATGAGTTGATGATCCTCGCTTTTAATCCCCCTGAAGTTTTCGATTTGCAGTTTTTAATAAAATTAAAGGAAATCCATGAACGTCTGGAAATGGAAGTTCCCTATGTCGAAGAAGTGACAAGCCTGATCAATGCGCGTGCCACCCGCGGAGCAGAAGGCGAACTCATCGTCGAAGAATTGATGGAAAACCGGCCAAGAAGCGAGAGCGAATTGCAGGCGATAAAAGACTTTGTGCTGAGCAATCCGACATACAAAAATCTGCTCATTTCCGAAGACGGCAAGTTCACCACGATGATCTTGAAAACGGTCAACTATTCACCGGCCAACGAAAACGAAGATGAGTTCGATTTTGAAAACTTTGCAGAAGATTCGAGCGCGGCAACCGGCCCGGCAAAACGCGAGTTCCTCAGCGATGCGGAAAACAGCGAGGCCGTCGCTGCTGTCACGAAAATTATTACAGAATACCAAAACGACGATTTCCCCATTTATTTTGCCGGATCGAATGTTATCACAGATTACATCAAGCGCGGCATGCAGCGGGACATGCTGCGATTTATCCGTCTCACCGTGCTGGCCATCGCCATTTTGCTGTTCATTTTATTCCGGCGTCTTTCCGCCGTGATCTGGCCCTTGCTGGTGGTGATTTTATCGCTGTTAGCGACCATCGGTTTTATGGCACTGACCGGCACAACCTTAAAATTGCCGACCGCTGTGCTGCCCTCGTTCTTACTCGCCGTCGGCATCGGTGATTCGGTCCATATTTTGGCACTATTTTTCAAACGCTTCAACGCCGGTGAGAGCAAGGAATCAGCTTTGATTTCGACAATCAAACATGCGGGTCTGCCCATCGTTTTGACCAGCTTGACCACAGCAGGCGGATTGCTGTCATTTGCGCCCTCCGGCATTGCACCTATTTCCGAACTGGGGCTCTTTGCACCATTCGGTGTCATTATAGCACTTTTCCTGTCACTCACCCTGTTGCCGGCTTTAATCACGGTGACCCGCATTCGGGCGCATTTCGACAAAGGAAAAAACCCGACGCTGCGACATCACATTTTTTTAGATGAACTCATCGTCGGCGCCGGAGACCTGGCGACACGGAAACCCTGGTGGGTATTGGGGGTTTCCATGCTTTTGGCAATCATTGCAGGGCTCGGTATCCTGCGCCTCAACTTTGCTCACAAACCGTTGGAATGGCTGCCGGAAGACGAACCGGTACGAATTTCTTCCGAAAAAATTGACCATGCGCTAAAAGGCTCCGTCTCCTTAGAAGTCGTCATCGATAAAAAGCAGGAAAACGGTTGGTACGATTATGAAGATTTGCAAAAACTCGACAGCCTGGGTCTATTCGCAGAATCACTAAAAAACGGCAAAGTTTATTTCGGCCGTGCTTTTTCTCTCGCTGATATTCTCAAAGAAATCCACAAAGCACTGAACGAAAACAGCGATGAATTTTATGCCCTGCCCGAATCCCGTGAATTGATCGCCCAAGAATTCCTGCTCTTCGAAAACAGCGGCTCCGATGATCTCGAAGACTTCACCGATAGCCAGTTCAGCAAAGCGCGCATAATGCTCAAAGCGCCCTTTGAAGACGCCCGCAGCTATCAGCCTGTTTTTAAAGCCCTGAAACAGGAATTACACCAGGCCTTCGGGACGGAAGCAGAAATTAAATTAACCGGCATTATGGCGTTGTTTATCACTACGCTGCACCAGGTCATGACGAGTATGGCCGTGAGTTACGGCTATGCCTTTCTCATCATCACGATATTGATGATGATGATCGGCCATGTGCGCATGGGCGCTATTAGCATGATTCCCAACTTGCTTCCCATTTTGCTCACCCTGGGGCTCATGGGATGGTTTGGCCTGACACTCGATGTTTTTACCCTGCTTATCGGCAGCATCGCACTGGGCCTTGCAGTGGACGATACGATTCACTTTATGCACAATTTTCGTCACTTTTACAGCATCGACAACGATGTTGCCAGGGCGGTGCATCAAACACTGGAAATCGCCGGACGCGCCATGCTTTTTACTACGATTGTGCTCACCGCCGGATTTTTTATTTTTATGTTTGCTTCCATGGGCAACATCTTTAATTTTGGCTTGCTTACCGGCTTCACCATCAGCGTAGCATTGCTGGCGGATTTTTTGCTGGCACCGGCGCTGATGCAGGTTATTTATGGAGATAAAAAATGAAAACGAATTTCAGAATTTTATTATTATTCGCAGCAGCTATTTTCGCCGGTAACCAGCTTCAGGCACAAGCGCTGACAGCGCGGGAGATCGTCGAAAAAATGCAAAACCGCGATGATGGCGATAATGAAATCAGTGATATGGAAATGATTCTTATCGATAAAAACAAAAAGATACGGGTGCGAAAAATCCGCACTTTTTCAAAAGACAAAGGCAGGGACAACCGACGCATCATGTTTTTTCTCACCCCAGCTGATGTGCGGGGAACCGGATTTCTTACCTACGATTACGATGACTATGGAAAAAATGACGACCAGTGGCTCTATCTGCCGGCGCTCAACAAAGTCAAACGCATCAGTGCCGGCGATAAAAGCAGCAGTTTTATGGGCTCTGATTTCAATTATTCGGATATGACCAAAAAAAACCTGCCCGACTACGATTTCACCCTGATGAAAGAACTCGAAATCAACGGCGTCAAAGTCTGGCAAATCCAGTCCGTTCCCAAAAGCAGAAAAGTTATCAAAGAGACCGGCTACAAAAAAGGCGTTATTTTCATCCGGCAGGATAATTTTGTCGCCATCCGCGCTATTTACTGGGTGGCCAGGGGAACACGCCGCAAATACATGGAAGTCAAAGATTTGCAGTTGATCGACGGTATCTGGACAGTGAAGGAAATTCACATGACGACCAAAGAAGGCAAGCGTGCGGTTCACAAAACGATTCTGAAAATTTCAAACATTCGTTACAATCAGAATTTGCAGGACAACATGTTCACCACACGGCAATTGGAGAAGGGGTTGTAAAATGCCCGTAAAATACGTGTTCCTCCGGGCTGGATTCATTTGTTTCGCCGTCTTTTGTTCTGCCCTGCTTTGGGCGCAGGATGTCGATACCACCGGTGTTACCCGGGAAGATTCACTGCTCCTGGAAGGTTTCGGGGAAGACGATTTGCTCGAGGGCTTTGGCGACGACGAACTCAACTATAAACCCGAAAGCTCTGGTGGAGAAAAATATTGGTCATTTTCCGGTGATTTCACCATCAGCCCCTCATATAATTATAACCATCAAAGTCACCGTCTCGGGATCGACGTCCTGCCCTTCCCCGTTCTTCCTCAGGTCATTGGCGATGTTGCAAATTACCGGGGTTTAACGCGTCTGCGCCTGAAAAGCGATCTTGAATTCGAACTCAGGCTGCCGAAAAACTGGAAAGTTTATGCCAGCGCTTATGCTTTCTACGATTTTGCTTACCGTCTCAAAGGCCGCGAGGATTTTACCAGCGAGACGCTGGATGCTTACGAGAGTGAGATCGAATGGCAGGAAACCTATATTCAGGGCAGTTTAACAACCAACCTTGATTTGCGTTTCGGACGACAGATTATCAATTGGGGCCGCGCCGATAATATTCGTGTTTTGGATGTGCTCAATCCGCTTGATTTGCGCGAGCCCGGCATGGTCGATATCGAGGATTTGCGCCTGCCCGTAACCATGACGCGCCTCGATTATCTCATGGGTAACTGGACGCTGATGGCGGCGGCAATTCATGAGATACGATTCCACAAATATCCCGTTTTGGGCAATGAATTCTACCCGTTGCCCATCGACTGGCCGGAGGAATCCATGCCGGCGAATACTTTTAAAAATACCGAATATGCAGCAGCGTTGAGCGCTGTCAATATCTTCCCGGGTACGGATTTCTCACTACATTTCGCCCGTTTTTACAATGACGCCTTTCATCTCAAAATCGCTTTGCCGCAACTCTTGCTGCAGCATGCACGCCTGACGATGTTCGGCGCTTCCATCGGTCTCGTACGTGCAAGCTGGCTGTTCAAATCTGAGCTGGCAGTTTTCAACGGCCTGAAATACAGCCTCGTTCAAAAGAAGAAATCGCGCTTCGACCTGTTGCTCGGGCTTGAATACAGCGGTTTTAAAAATACTGTGCTGGCGCTGGACTTTGCCAATTCGCATGTTTTAAAATACGATAAACTGCTGGCGCTTGCCCCAGATCAGATATCACAAAATGACATGCAAATGGTGACCACCATGCGAAAAAGTTTTATCCGTGAAACAGCACACCTGATCGCCGTTGTGATATTGCAGGATGATTGGGGTGAGAAAGGCGCATTCGCACGCTTGTCCATTTCATATGACTGGAGTGACAATCTGGAATTTGCAGTGGGCACGGTGCAATACAAATCGGGTGAATTGTTGCTGAGCAAGCAGGCTGCAGATAACGACCGAATCTTTTTTGATATTAAATATTCATTTTAATAATAATAAACGTACCGTGCGGATTGTCGCCGACCTGTTTTTTTCTGTGAAACCAAGATGCAAAATATAGACTCCGCTACTACAAACCTGCCCATTGCTTCCCCGGCCGTTCCAGCTCAGTTCGGTTTCACCTGGATACATTTGCCTTTGCGGGAATTGAAAAACGCGATGGCCGGCGATATCGAATATCCGGGCACGCAATACCCCTTTCGCTGGCAGCAGAATATGAACACGCGTGGCAAGATTAAACGGGTTGGGGAAATTCTGGCTGACGGTAAATTCTTGCGGCAGTTTTGCTGAATTATCTTCCCCCACCTCAACAGGATTTTTTGTTGTAAAACTGAAAATTTCCGAATAGCTCGTATCTGTTGCAACGGAATCCCAGGCGGCAATGCGCAGGAAATACCTCGTTCGCGGTAAAAGATTCTGCAGCCAGACCTGATGCTGTTTTTGCATCGCCGCAGCGGAAATGCGATGAAATTGTAGTGACGAGTCCGGGGCAAAATCCACCTGTCCCCAACCGGGTTCGGCCGTTTGCCAACGCACCAGCGCTGCATCGGCGCCGATGCTATCAATCTGCACATTCGTAACAATGCTCTCCTGCCGCAACCGTGCAAAGTTGGCGCCGATGGAAAAAGCAGCAGTTTTGTCGAGGTGTAAAATGCTATCCGCCGGTTGTGCGCTGTCCGTCCAGCCGGTAAAAACATAACCCGGCGCCGCTACAGCCTGCAATCTCACCGGCACACCGGCGAAGTAGGTTCCGCTCCACGGTAAATCCTGCAACGTCAGTGAGTTCAAGATTAAATGCCCCTGCCCATTGCCGGGTTCCAGCGTAATTTTAATACTGTGGGAAAGGCCGAACACTTTTCTAAGGTGATCGCGCTGAATACCCGGCCGGTGGCTGATAAAACTATTCATCACCGTCTGGTTGTTTTTCCATGCCCCGATTCCACCACCATTCCATTTATCAGATTCACGCGGGATTTCCAGGCGAATCCAGTCAGCGAGAGAATCTTTCAACGCGCGCACGGCGCCGGCCTGAAAAGTGGTGTTGAGCAAATCGGCAAAGCGATTGATGAAATAATTTTTATATTCATTATTTTGTAAAAGCCGGCGCAAAAAAAGCGTCGTCCAGATCACATCATCTTTATCGTTATATTTAATATCGGTCCGCACACTATCACGAACGGCCCATTCCAGCGTCAGATGGTCATAGGGCCAGCGCCATGCCGCCGCCGTATCCCACATGAGATAACGCCAGCGGCCATCTGTGCCGAGGCGATCATGCACAAAATCGAGGTTGTTGTCGGGCCAGTCCCAGTTACCGCTAAAAATATTGACGATCTGGTAATCGGTAAAATTTTCGATATCGAGGTATTTCTCACTGACGAGCTGAAAATTGGCATTATTGGCTAATGAATTGTTTTTAAAAAAACTAAAAGTCTCCTTCCAGAATATGTTATCGCCAACACGCACATCCGGCTGCCACCTGCGGCTGGTGCGCAACAAATCGATATCGGTGAAACCGAGGTAAGATTCAGCGTAATATTTATCCACTCGTTCGCGCAGCCAATAAATGCCCCAATAGTCTGAATTTAAATAAAGCGCCACCGGTTTCCAGCCGGAGACCAAGCCGCCCATCTGATGATAAAGCGCATGCACCAGCACATCGTGCAGCATGTTCCAGTTGGAGGCCCCGGTGGCCTGGTCACCGGAAGGCGCATATAAAATCAGGCGTTTGAAAGCGCTGATTTCTTTCTGTGGGAAAAGTTTGTAATCGAGATCCGCCTCGCCATATTCACTGCGAAAATAAAGGCGAAAATTCTTCTTTTCAATGGAGCGCGAACTGTTGCCATGAATCCGAATGCCCACCGGGGCAGAAAACCTGGATTCACCATTTTCGATCAGCCGAATAAACGCCGGCCGTTCCCAGTTATCGCCCTGTTTATCCCAGTTTTCATAAATACCGGTGTTGGGATTCCATAAATTTTGCGGATCGGTGACAAGAGATATTACCGGCAATTGCGGCTCATCGTGAATGATGTAGGTACGGGTTTCCAACTCGCTGCGCGGCGTTGTACCGGAGAAAACCTGTGCGCGAATGATGCTGATATAATTCAAATCAACCGGGCTGTCGTAAACCCGGGAAAGATGATTCGGTGCCGCGCCGTCTGTCGTGAAATGAATCGCGCCACCGGCTGGAATCGTTCGCATTTCCAGGGGAAAACCCTGTGCGTAGATATTTGACGGGTGGGAAAATTTTATCTTATAATTAGCAACCGTACCGCCTGGCAAATTGGCTGTTCCCGGCGTGGGTGTGGGCAGGAATTGCCAGTTTCCGCTGCCATCCGGCAAACGCCCGAAAGCCACATCGGTGGATTGATCGGAGAAGGTCAACGAATCGATTGCTGTACCATCTGATCTGTACAAACCGATAAACTCGCCCCCTGCATTGAGTTTGAAATTGCAGTGCCATTGCGGCGTCGATTTGTCTTTCCCCGAGGCCCAGATGAGAAAATAGCTTTGCGGTGCTAAAATTTTTTCCGGGAAAAGCCACTTGCCCGGCGCTGCCGCGTTATCTGTGAGAGACAAACCAAACAATGAAACAGAATCAGCACCGAAATTATAAAGTTCAATCCAGTCACTGGCCCGACCGTCACTATCAAAAATGACCGAATCATTGGCAGCAAGAAATTCGTTGATAACAAGAGTTTGGGCATTTAACAAACGGGGGCTCAAGCGGAAAAACGCCATAAATCCGCAGAGCGTCCAAATAGCTATTCTCACGGTGCCATCCTTTGAACGCGTGAATACAAAACAGCCGGCAGTAGAATTCTGCTATCATTAACGGTAGCAATTGTCCCGGCTTTACCCTTTCCATGTCCATCGCCAACGAACGCCCGAACACAGGTTATCCTAATTAATACCGTCAGCAATGAAAAAGTGCAAAAACAGTTTAGCAAGTTCTCCCCACGGCTATCGAGTCAACAGCAATCGGTAAATAGTGCGAAAGCGTCCTCGCTGAGCGAAAGACTCGTGCCACTCGGCAAGGACATTGCTTCGGCCAGCTCAGGGTATCGCTTGGCTTAATGTTCAAAAATTGTGCACGCTGAACAGAGACCCAAAAACAGCATTGCGCTAACGATTTTGCCGCATACCACTGCAAGGCAGATGTCATACGCCGTGCCAATCGAACACCTCGACGAATGGTGTGAGATATTTATTCAGAGCGCCGCGTGTAATATGCTGCAGGCCGCCTGGTGCTTGCAAGCAGACCGTGCCCGGTTGGCATTCTCGAAACTTCTGTTGGCATTCGGCGAGATCAGGCGCAGCAGTGAGAAATATTTTATGCTGAGAAAAAGCGAGATGCAGCGCTGATTTCACGACCGGCTTGCGCATCAGGCTTGCCAATTCCGTTCGCAGAATCAGGCGAAACGGGGCGGTGATAAAAACGAACAAAATGCGCTCGAAAAGTGTATTTTCCGTGGTAAAATCCGGCGGCAAAAATACCGGCGTTTGCAGCAGTTGGTCCACGGTCAGCGAATCGGCATCAATCGCATATGAAATGAGAAAAATACGACAACCGTTGATGGTTATTATATTTTGTGCAATTTTACGACTGCTGCTGTGCGGGATACCGTGGGTGCGCAAAAAACGGCGCAACGCGAGGAATACGCTTTCCCGGCAAATTCTTTCTTCGAGAAGTTGAAGTTGAGCGGAGAGTAATTTGCCGCTCCCGAGTATAAATTCCTGCCGGCACGTTTTCAAGGCGCTCTCAACATCCTGTTGCAAAATGGCCAGACATAATATTTCCCGCGCTTTCAAACCCCTTCCCCGTTCTTGTATTCAATTAGAAGAATCGTTATTTTAATTTTTCAAATTTTTATTAAAAAGGAAATCAACTATGAGCATACCCGACCCCAAGAACCGAATCAACGACCTCAGCGGCCGTGAATGGCTGCAATTTCAAAAAAGCTGGTTTCTTCTCGAAAAGAATCCGTTGCCGGAATTTGTCAAATTCTTTACCAAATATCAATATGGCGACGGCCACCGCGGCGCTATCGCTATTCACCCCGAAAATGCGACCATGCGTGAATTGGTACTGGCGCAGAACCGTGAGGTGCATCAACTCGCTGCGCAAGCATCACAAAATTATGTCGATTATGTCTATCTCGATTTCACCACGATAAATTCGCTTTCCCAACTGCGGCAGCAACAAGCAGAAATAGAAAAACTCATCGATCGTATCGAGCGACAGTTGCGTGATCAATGTTATATCACCATCGTTGTGAACAACAAACACGGCGAAAACGGCAGCGAGCTGGTTGCCTGGGAAATGGCAAAAATCTTCGGTGCCTTTTTTCAGCAGAAAGATGAAAAGATCGGTTGCCGCAAGACAACTGTTGATGCGCAGGAAGAAAAGCAGAATGGCTGGGCGCCCCACAATAGCGTAACGTATTTTTTGCATTTTCGCAAGGAAAAACAACTCGATCGAAAAGCGAAAATTGAACTGTCGCAACCCAATAGTAAAGTGAAAAAGACGCCGGCGTCGGTTGTTGGAAATTTCCGCAAAGCCTGGTATGTTCACCGCCCGCCCCGGAGGGGAAAAGGCGTGTTGCTGCATCCGGCGAAATTTCCCGAAGACCTGATTGAACGCTATATTAAAAACTTCACCCAACCGGGAGAGGTCGTACTCGATCCTATGGCAGGTACCGGATCGGCGCTGGTCGCAGCGTTGGCTTGCGGCCGCAGCGCTTGCGGCATTGAGCTCAACCCGGATTTTGTCGAAATCGCCGAATCACGATTTAGCAAAAACGATCCTTTTCAACTGATCACCGGGGATGCGGCAAAGGCAGAATCTTACCAAAACCTACCGCCAGCGGATTATTGCATCACCAGCCCACCCTATTGGGATATGCTGCGCATGCGTGGCTCGGAGACGCAAAAAAAACGCAAAGATGCCGGGTTGCAGCGCTGGTACAGCGAAGACCCGCATGATGCGGGAAATATCGATGATTATCATGATTTCATTAAGCTATTGCAGCAGATTTACCATCTTGTTGCCTTAAATCTCAAACCACATGCCTATTTTACGGTCATCGTTAAAAACGTCAAAAAACAGGGGGTGATTTATCCGCTGGCGTGGGATATCGTTGCCGCACTCAAAGATGATTTTCTTTATTGCGGTGAACAATTCTGGTGTCAGGATGACCAGCGGCTGTCGCCGTTCGGTTATCGCTATGCCTGGGTGAGCAATACCTTCCATCATTACTGTTTGACTTTCAGGCGCGATGTTTAAAAAGATGTGGTCTGCTTTCAATTGCAATCGGTTGCCGGCAGCACAACGGTAAATTTGGTGCCTTTTTTCTCTTCGCTCTGCACATCGATTTTGCCATCGTGGTGGCTGACGATGGAATTGGCGATATGCAGCCCCAACCCGGTGCCTTCGCCGATAGGTTTAGTAGTATAAAACGGGGTAAAGATATGTTTGAGGTTTTTGCTCGGAATGCCGACGCCGCTGTCTTCAAATTCGACATGAATATTCTTATCGAGGTCATCGATGAAAGTGCGAACCTGCAATTCACCGCCCTCGGGCATCGCCTGCATCGCATTCATGATCAGGTTCAGAAAAGCATGCCGGATACCGTCGGAATTGACCTGGCTGATCACCGGGGCGCTGAAATTCTTGCTGATGAGAATATTGCGGTGCCGTAGCTCTTTTTCGATGAGACTGAGCGTCGATTCGAGAATATAGTTTAAATCCGCTTCCTGGCGCTCAACATTACTTTTACGGCTAAATTCCAGCAGATTACTGATGATTTTTGAGGAGCGCTGGATATTGACACGAATGATAGAGAGTTTTGTATGCAGATCGGTTTGCTCCTGCGGGATGACGTCGGCGAGGTAGTAGCGCGCAGCTTCAATAATGTTGAGCGGGTTGCGCAGCTCATGGGCGATGCCCGATGAAAGAATACCGATAGTCGCCAGTTTTTCGCTGTGAATGAGCTGCTCTTCCATGCGTTTCTGCTCGGTAACGATACGCACATGTTCGATCGCGTATTGCTGGTTATCGTCGAAACCGGGCATGGGATTAGCCCAGATATGTAAAATATCATCACCGAATTGTGTTTCGATGAATTTGTCGGCGCCACTTGCAAATGTCTCAGACAACGGGCATTCAGGGCAGGGTTCCTGTCGTTTGAAATAGGTGAGATAACATTTCTGCCCGATCAATTTTTCCGGCTTGCCGCCGCACCATTCGGCAAAACGATTATTGACCATGACGATGGAGTAATTCCTGTCCTGCACCGAGATGAGGTCGTGCACGCTGTCAAACAGCGCTTGCAGACGTTTTTTGCTTTTTAAAATCTGCCGTTGCAGCATGCGCTTCTCGGTAATATCCCGCAAAATGCACTGGATAAAAGTCACGGGTTCATCTTCGATGAGATTGAGCGTGATTTCGGTTTCCCAATGCTCGCCATGACCGTCTTGCATCAACAGGCAGTCGATTTCCTCACGCTGATTTTCACAGACGCGACCGAGGGCGAGGTGGAGAATCTTCTGCATACTCGCATCGCAATATTGGAGCAGACTATTATTTTGCAATTCATGCTGTGTGGCTGCGAAAAGCTCCACAGCCCGCATATTTGCTTCGACGATTTGCAGGTTTCGGCTATCGAGAATGAGCACGGCATCGTGGGAAAATTGGAACAGCTTGGCGTAGCGCTGGCGCGTTTGCCGCAGTTGCCTTTGCAGAATGGCTTTTTCACAGGAATTGCGGATGATCAACGGCAGTTTTTTGAAATAATCTTTGTCTTTGACAAGATAATCGAAAACCCCCTGCTTCATCGCTTGCACTGCGATGACTTCATTGCCGGCGCCGGTTATCAGAATAATCGGTGTATCTTTTATCTCCGGCCGTATGAATTCAAGCAGCTCAAGCCCCGTCATCTCCGGCAAATTATAGTCTAAAATAATGGTATCAAAAGCCTGCTGTTTTATAAAGCGCAGGGCTTCGCTGGTATTAAACGCATGTTTAAGTTGAAACTCTTCAGCGTTTCTGGCCAGATGAGCCTGAATTATCTCCGCCTGATCTTTATCATCTTCCACAAGTAGAATGTGAATCATGGTCTTCCTTACTCTCCTCAATTCTTCCCAAACATCGCCATGTTTTGAGAATCAATATCTGTACTATCGGGCAAAATGGCGAAAAATTATATATGAAAGATAATATTAAAACAATTGTCCTGCATTTTCTTCAACCGGCAGGATAAAGTTAAATGTTGTGCCCTTTCCTTTTTTTGATTCCAGCCAGATTTCTCCCCCGTGCAATTCGATGGCTTTCTGTACGATGACCAGTCCAATACCGGTGCCGCTGACATTTTTTTTGTTGCCGGCACGGGCAAACATATCGAAAATCCGTTTGCGCGCCGAAGCCGGAATGCCGACACCATTGTCTCTGACAAAAAATTTGGGGAAAATTTCATCAAATGAGCAGCCGATTTCGATTTTAAGCGGCACTTTCTCTTTGCGGTATTTAATTGAATTGACCAGCAGGTTGGTGTAAACATGGCGAAGATAATCACGGTTACCGATGACTTTCGGCATATTTTCCTGAACTACGAAAGTCTTTTTCTCAAACTGAAATGCACTGTAAAGATCGATGACGATATCATCCACCAGCTCATTTAAATCGACGGTTGTAAATTCGGCGCAGTGCAGCGTGATACCGCTTAATGTCAGCAGGTCTTTGACCAGCCGGTCCAACCGTTCGACATTGTTGGTAATTCCCTGGAGATAGGTTTTGGCTTCATCGGGTAAAATATCGCCGTGCATATCGGTGAGCAGACTTACATAACCCTGCATCGTGATAATGGGCGTTTTTATTTCATGTGATAACAGATGAAGGTAGGATTGCAGCTCCTCGTCCTTTTTCGCGAGAAGCCTGTCTTTTTCTTCGAGTTCCTGTTTTAGCCGGCGAAATTCTTCGCCATACGAGTCCTTTGTCCCCACGTTTTTAGAGGATATAATTGCCGTACCCATGATGATTCCTCGCTTATTGCGGCACTGTTTCGCTGCTGGTGAATAATCGCGCAAACATGCCCAACTCAGGATTGTCTGATTTTGATTTGAATAGTGGATTGTACTCACACACAACATGCAAAACGGCTGCCCCCCGGCTTATTTTTTTTGATAATTGGTCTTGCACCGGCCAACCGTTTTGGATGATCACCAATATAAAAAAAAATC
Source organism: bacterium (assembly GCA_024275575.1). Lineage (GTDB taxonomy): Bacteria > Zhuqueibacterota > Zhuqueibacteria > Zhuqueibacterales > Geothermadaptataceae > Bioreactorimicrobium. The sequence continues at coordinate 2,191 of JAJRYV010000063.1, read as the reverse complement.
CGAAGCACGCAAAAACTACTCTCGACATTGCAATATCTTTAAATGGGTGAATAAGCCCTCATCTTTGTTAACCTGCTGCATAGAAATCATTGGGGAAAACGACTATTGGCCGTTGGCTTTTGGACATTGGATATTGGAAATTGGACATATGAGTGTTGAATATTGAATATTAAACAAGCCTCACCCACCAATATAACCCAAATAGCGTCCCATCCAATAGGGCAATAACCACTGAACACCGGTTCTTTCACTACGACCGCCGTGCCCCTGCACAGCCTGCCAGGGATTGTTATCCCAGCGCAAAACACCACGCTCACTGGGCGGTAACAGGCGCTCTGTTTGCATTGTTTCCCATTCCGGATAGCGGCTGAGCCCCACATCCTCACGCCGGCTGTTGTCCACCGTCCAGTGAATCTGATCCACCGGCGCATCGCGTAGATAAAACAACGCTTCCGGCAGCAAAACATCATCGCCGGTCAAATCGCCGTAAACAAAGTTAAAATAGGCGCTCTGGTCGACTTTCACGGCCTGCCACCACGTCGCCACACCCTGCAGATACATTTTCCGTAACGCCGGGTCTTTTTCGTTTTTCAGCAGTGCCGGAAACGCCAGCGCCAGCAATTCGTCATCGATGTGGGTGCGCAGGCCGGGATTGACGTTTTTGGCGAAACGGGCATTTTTCGCGTAACCATGTTTTTCGATGAGCAGGCGGTAATGGTCGTCGAATTTTTTCTCGCCGGTCATGTAAAAAGCCAGCTTGAGATAGGATAACATCTCCACCGAATTAATGCCGCGTTCAGCCTGCCAGTCGGGATCATGGTTCAGCTTTTCCGGCGACCACACCGCCCATTCCGTCGGTTTACCGTCGAGATCGTGCAGTGTGTAGCCGCAGTCGATGACATAATCGACAATTGTTTTTACCTGCGCTGCAACGCGTTTTTTCTCTTGCGCATCGGCAACGAGATCGTAATAGACATAATAACCCCACATATGCCCGGTCATTTCATCGCTGCTGGTGGTGGCTTTCCACAGCCATTTTTTATCTAACGATAAAAACCAGCGTTTGTGCACCCGCTTTTCCCGCGGATTATTGACATGTTGCAGTGCCCAATCCTGATCACTTAATTCACGGTCCGGATCGGCCATTTTTTCCCACGCCACCGGTATCACCGTTCGGGCAAAAAAACCGGGCGTTCTGGTGACTTCCTGCAGGAATTTCAAAGCCTCGAAAGCCTTGCGGGCGTTTTCTTTTGCCTGCGGATTTTTAGTCACGGCGTAGCGGTAGGATTCCATGCTGAGGTACATGGCGGTGTACTGGCCGTCATTATCATCATCTGCCGGCGCCCACGAGCTCGTATCACCGGCGGCTTTGAGATTGCAGCGTCCGACGAGGTAAGGCAGCCGCACGTGGCGGGCATAGCAAATCCCGAGAATGCGCCGGGCTTTTTCCGCCAACGTCATTTTTACGTGCCGGATTGCGCTGACGCCGGCGCGGGTGGCGATCCACGCAGTGCCGTTATTGTCGAAAGCGATGTCGCGCACCTCATCATCCTGCAACCAGCGTTTGCTGTGGCGCACCGACCACGTTTTGCCATCGTAACGGCTAATGCCGCGGCGCGTGCCGACCCACATACGCCCGTCGGGTGCGCGCTTAACACATTTAACCTCGCTCGAAGGCAAGCCGTCTTTGGCGATAAAGCTTGAAATTCGCTTTCCTCCCCGAAAAATCGTAATCCCACCGAGACCGGCAACCCAGAGATCGCCGTTTGCTGCAAAGGCGAGATCTTCAACATAGGGGCAGAGAATTTCTTTCTCGCTAAAAAATGTCCGGTTAAATTTTCCTTTTTGATAAAAAAGCCCCATGCCTGTAGCGGCGAACAGGGCGCCATCTTCAGCGATGAGGATATCCTGTACCGCGCGCGAGCAGGGTTGTGAAAAGGCTGTCGCTATTTCCCCGGAGATTTTCCACCAGCCATCCGGCCCGACAGCGATGATTTTTTCACCCGCTTGTGTGATTGCCGAAAGCGGCGCCTCGATGCCGGGTGTTTTATGCAGTGCAGAAGGATGAAGTGCATTTTTCGCTTCAAATTTATACAAACCGTTCCACGCGGCAACCCAGACTGTTCCGGAAGCATCGCAGAGCAAGTCGAATACCGGCCCAGTATTATTTTCATCGAACAACGCGAGCCAG
>JAJRYV010000062.1 GCA_024275575.1 bacterium | reverse complement strand
GCGAATGAACGCAAATAAAAACTTTTGATACTTGTTATTGTGCGCGTAGCGCACAATAACAAGCTAATTAGTTTTGTTTTTAAATTTGCGTTCATTCGCGTTCATTTGCGGAAGATTATTACAAAGTCTGCTAAGACTCAGCAGCAGCCATTCAGCATGGGTGTTGCTTTACTCTGGTAAGCTAACGAAGTTTTTCAGACGTAATACGCCGAACTCGTCATCACCTTCGACATCGCTGCCATCAGTGTTTTAACCGGCGGCGGCAATTCGGCGGCGCCGTGTTCGATGGCGGTGGTGGCGTGTTTTAACTCATCGATTTTCATCTGTTCCAGAATGGCGCGACTGCGCAGATCGCCACCGGGCAGTTTATCGAGGTGTGATTCCAGGTGTTTCACCACCTGATGTTCGGTCTCCGCCAGAAACCCCAGGTTCCACTTGTCACCAACCGCGCCGGCGAAAGCACCGATGGCGAAAGAGCCGCCGTACCACAATGGGTTTAACAGGCTGGTGTGGCTGTCGAGTTCATCGAGGCGGTTTTTGGTCCATTGCAGATGGTCGTTTTCTTCCAGTGCGGCCTGTTGCAGTTTTTCTTTTACTTCCCGGTTTTTAGAGGTGAGCGCCTGGCCCTGATAGAGTGCCTGCGCGGAAACCTCGCCACAGTGATTGACCCGCATCAGGCCGCTGATGCGTTTTTTGTCTTGCTCTGAAAAATCGGCGTCAGAAATGTCATCAGCCGGGTATTCCCGGTGGGTGAGTATCGGCTGGCCGAAAAGCGTTCTTAACGCGGTATCGGCATTCATCACTATCTGGTCAAATGGGGTGTAATTACGCATAAGGGTATATTGCTGCTTTCGTGCAGTCCGTGCAATACTTTTATCAGTTAGGAGAGAGTTTATGTCATATTATAAATATCACGTGTTTTTCTGCACGAATCAGCGAGACGACGGTCGCCAATGCTGTGAGCAATGCAATGCCAGCGAGATCCGTGCTTACGCGAAAAATAAAATCAAAGAGTTAGGTCTGTCCGGTGCCGGAAAAGTGCGAATAAATACTGCCGGATGTCTGGATCGCTGTGAACTTGGGCCGGTGCTGGTGGTCTATCCTGAAGAGACCTGGTATTGCTATCTCGATCGTGAAGACATCGACGAGATTATAGAAAAGCATCTGATGGCCGATAAGATTGTTGAAAGGCTTTTGATTTAGGGAAATTTCGAGCAAAGAGAATGACTTAAAGGATGATAGTTGCGAATCGATGAATAGCCATTCAAGTAATCGCTTGACGTATCGATAGATATATTATAATATGCTTATATTCTATTTATGCAATTGAGTAGATTTTTTCATATTTCCTCCATCCTCCCTTTGGTGGTAATTTTTAACGCGGATTTTTATCCGCGTTTTTTTTTGCCCATATGGATGTGGGTAGAGGGGGAGAGCTGGACGCGGAAGCTTTGCCTGCCGCAAATGGTGCATTCAGGGCGAGATGCCTATAAACAGGGCGATTGGAGCGAATACCGAAAGGTGTAAGCAAAAGCTGCTGGCATGTCAGCTGAGGTGCTTCCCCGTGGTTTTGGCGCGAATTTTCGCTATTCCAATTATTTTCAGCAAAAAGCCGGTAATGGACTTGTCTGGCAAGCCGAATGCCTGTAATATTCCGCCTCTTTGTCGGGAGTCGGCTATACGATTCCTGCCTTATTCATAGACAGATACACCGGAAAAGTGATGAAAACCATAAGCGCAAAAGCTGATGATGTAAAACGTGACTGGTTCCTGATTGATGCTGATGGTAAAACATTGGGTCGTCTGGCAACTGAAATTGCACGTCGTCT
>JAJRYV010000061.1 GCA_024275575.1 bacterium | reverse complement strand
ATTTGTGATAGACTTATTCATGCCGCTTACAAATTTAATTTGAAAGGAGAATCGATGAGAAAAAATCGCAAAATCCCATAAAGTTTGACCGGTTGTTTTTGTTTTCTTATATTAGAAATGTTATTTGTTTTTTTACTTTGACAGACGGTCAAACTTTGTGGGATTCATCGGTCATTCTCGCGGGATCGGACACTCAAACGGAATCGCCAGCCCCCGCGCTCAATTCCTGCGTTCGTTGTACACGGCAGACGACATAACCCCGCTGTGCTCTTTCCGGGTGCAAGGCAAGGAATTTTTCAACATGTCGGGTATCACGAGTTGTCGGGGATTTAAGCCCGTGTGCCCGCTATGGAATCACCGTCGGAAAATATGGCGGGATTGTACGAATGACAAGGATGAAGCAAATTCCGCCAGACGGATTGGCTGAACGGTTATGTAAAATACCAGCTAAACCCCAAAATATCAAGTAAAAAGGAATGAACAGCAGTATCCCTTCAGCGTATCTCGTTCAGCGGGTACAATTTTTGAACATAGCGGCGAAGACATCCTCGCCGGGCGGCACGAGTCTTACACCCAGTGAGGACACCCCTCCGGCAGACTCAGGACGTCGCTTCGCTCTTTCTTCAGGAATTGTGCCGACTGAATAGATACTTTTCAAATGCTTAAAGCTAAATTGAATATTGACAATTGCCTCATGAATAATAGATTAGAAGGCACCCGGTGATCAACACTCAATGATCAACACTCAATAATCAGGGAAAAGAGCAATATGAAAAATAGAAATGAGAGTAAAACGGTCACCTTAGACGTGCGGCCCACCATTGCTTCGGGCAGTGATCCGTTTAGTGAAATAATGGCTGCGGTTGGCCAATTGGCTGATGGCGATATTTTGCAAATTATCAACACTTTCGAACCCATTCCGTTGATTAACAAACTGCAAGCTCAGGGATACAAATCCTGGACGGAACGCCCTGAAGCCGGCATTATTCATACTTTTTTTAAAAAAGAGCTGGCCGGGGAAACTGCAGAAGCCTTGCCGGAAGTCAAAGCATCTGATGCTGTGACCTTCCAGCAAAAAGTCGCCTTTTTCGGCGAGAAGAAACGTACAATTGATGTCCGGCATTTGGAAATGCCGGAACCGATGGTCACCATTCTCAAAGCAATAGAGACCCTGGATGATGATCACGCTTTATTCGTCGAGCATAAAAAAATGCCGCAATTTCTGCTTCCGGAATTGCAGAACAGAAATTATTTGGTGATGTTTAATGAAATCGACAGTGACCATTTGCAGTTGCTCATTTTCAAAGCCAATTAGAAAGAAGCTTTTTTGAATCGTTTACAAACAGATAACGCACCGTCACTTTCCGTCGTTATTCCGCCTTTTATATTCGGCGCGTTATCCTTTTTTGCTTTATCGGTGCTCATTATTTTAGCCGGCACCGACCTGCTGGGGCCCTATTTTAACGGCAGGATTTTAGCGATTACCCATCTCGCTGTTTTGGGCTGGGGCACGATGATTATTTTCGGCGCTCTGTACCAGCTCATTCCCGTCGTCTTTGAAGTCGCTCTTTTCAGCGAAAAACTCGCCAAAACTACAACCGGGTTATTTGCGTTGAGTATTATTCTGCTCGCTTATTCTTTCTGGACGGATGCATTCAGCACATTATTGCTCTATACCGCATCGTTGATGTTTATCGCCTTACTTCTGTTTATCATCAATATTTTAGTATCAAAGAAAAACGGCAAGAGAAATATTCAATCCAGGTTTATCGCAGCAGCGGTTTATTGGCTGTTTTTAACCGCTCTTTTGGGCTGGTTAATTTCGCTGAACTTCAGGTATAATTTCTTTTCACAGGTGCATCTGCATTATTTAAAAATACACGCCCATTTGGGATTTGTCGGCTGGTTTATCTTGCTCATCATCGGTGTTTCGTCGACCCTGCTGCCGATGTTTTTCATTTCCCACAAGCTCAACGAGAAAAAACTCGTGGCGGCCTTTTATCTGATCAACGGCGGTCTGGGACTGTTGGTTTTGGACTGGTTTTTCCTCACCGGTACTTTTTTGGTTTATCTATATTGGCTGATCATTGCTGCCGGGCTGTTTTTTTATTTCGCTTATATCGCAGAATCATATAAAAAACGGCTGCGAAAAGAGCTGGATATCGGGATGAAATTCACCGTCGTATCCATCGTCATTTTGCTCGTTCCGATTTTTGTTAGTTTGCTTGTTTTGCAAGGATCGATTTTTGAATATACATTCCTGCAGCGTTTAGCCACATTTTACGGTTTTTCACTCATCTTTGGTTTGATCACTTCGATTATTCTCGGGCAAACACTGAAAACCCTGCCTTTTATTATCTGGCTGCACAAGTACAAACAATTTGTGGGAAAATTCAAAACCCCGATGCCCAAAGACCTGTATTCGGAAAAAATCGGACGCCTGCAATTGATTACATATTTTACAGCGATAATTATACTCACTGCAGCCTTGTTGTTAAACAATTCAGGGCTGTTGATGCTTGGCAGTTATGCTTTGTTTTTTGCCGCCTTTCTTTATAATATTAATGTATTTAAAATCATTTTTCATAAAACAAAAACAGAAAAGCTATAACGATGAAAACAAAAGAAGAAATTAAAAATATCGAATTGGAAATAAGGCAGTTTCTTTACTCGGTGATGGACCCGGAAGTTGAGCTTAATATTGTGGATTTGGGATTAATCTATTCGATCACTTACGATGGCGACAAAAAGGTTCACATTGAGATGACGTTTTCAACCCCGGCCTGCCCCCTTGGCGAGGTAATCGTGATGAATGTGAAACAAAGCATCAACAATAAATTCCCCGACTTTGAAATTGATGTGCAAATAGTTTTTGATCCGCCCTGGTCGCCCGATTTGATAAGCGAAAAAGGGAAAACGCTGTTGGGAATGTAGAGAAATAATGCCATCAGGTTATATTCAGACCAGCGTATGGTGGCTAACCTGCTCTATTCATAAACTTTGTTGCTTGCCCTCGGAGTGCATTGCCTTTATGCAATGCGAAGTGCAGCCCATAAAGGGGCTGCACTCCGGTACGGTTATCCAATTAGTTCAGCACTCTTTAAAATATGCAGCTACGTAACCCTAACCCGGATAAACCGGAACTTTAAAAAGAAAATTCCAAAGCGCATGCAAAGTCGCCGAGACGCCGAGAATATGCAAAGATTTTTTAATTTTTTCTTTGTGATTCCTTTGCGGCTTAGCGTCTTCGCGTGAAATTTTTGCTTTTGAGGATTTAGATCAATATTTCTTGCCAAAAAATGGCGCATCATTTTTTTTATCAAAGGAGTAGCCGCGAAGCCTTTTCAAAAAGGACAGACTTTTTTTCTCATCTGTTGCATTGGGATGGTGTTTTCTGTTGGCCTTCTCGCCGGAGGAAAACTGCATTTAAGCAGCGACTCGCAAAGTGCAAAAAAGCTTTTATTGAAGCCTGGGCTATCGTCGCCGAAGTGAAAAAAATGCTCAGACAGATTGCAGGCAAATAGTCTCACATCATTAATTTGTGGAATTGTTGGACAAGATAATCGGTTTATGTTTAAGTTTGCAATGAACATCGGGGCGCTGCGACGTCCCGATGTTTGACATCATAAAAATGGAGACCGGCATGCCCAAAAAAATTATGCAATCCTATGAAATGATTCCTGATCGCTTTAAAAAACGTTATTTCACATTTTATGAAGAGCTTTACCATCCCGAACGCAGCGTTCTCGATATCAAAACCAAAGAATTGATTTCGATTGCGAGTTCACTCGCTGTCGGTTGCAAGGGCTGTTTGCACGGTCATATCGTCAAAGCTGTAAAACATGGTGCGACACGGGAAGAGATCGGTGAGGCTATCGCTATCGCTGTGGGGATCAACGCTGCTGCAATCGTTGATCAGACCGATATTGTCAATAAAGAATTTAACCTGGTGCGCGAACTCTGGGGTGAACCGGAAGAAGATGGCGAGCTGCACAATGGCGCCAAATAAAGTTGATCCGGAAACTTGCAGAAAGAGTGCGTAACGCACAGAAAGCTGCTGTAAAATAGATTCCATGGATTGCTATCGACATAACAATACTATAAAGCCATGTAGACACATTTTTATGGAAAATAAATAGTCATGAAACAGGTTTTGGGAGCGTTGCTCCTGCTCTTGTTGCTCGGGCAGGTCGATGTGCAGATCATTTCACCAATTCTACCGGAGCTCAGCGACTTTTTCGACGTTAATATTGCTTCCGTCGGGTCTGCGGTTACGGTTTATTCGGTTGTCGGTGCGATTTGGGCACTGATCATCGGTCCGCTTGCCGACCGTTTTGGCCGCCTGCTCTTTTTACAGCTTGCAGCCGCGGTGATGGCCGGCGCCTGTGCTATGGCTTATCTGGCGGATTTATTTCCCATTTTTCTGCTTTCCCGGGGCATTGCCGGCATCGCCGGGGCAACGATTTCCGTTTGCATCATCGCCCAAATCGCCGACATGTTTCCATTCGAAAAGCGTGGCAAAGCTATGGGTTTTGTCGGGGCAATTTATGCGGTCGCAGCCGTTGGAGGTGCCCCAATCGGCGCCATTATCGCTGGAAAATATGGCTGGCCAATGCTTTATGCCGTGGCGTTTTTCGTTTCTCTTTTCCTTGCCGCATCGATGTATTTTGCTGCCGGAAAACAGATGAGGCCGCTTAAAAAAAGCGGACAGGAAAAAAAACAAACCGTAAAACAACGCCTTTTGCAGCCGCTGAAAGAGTATCGCCTGTTTATTATCCACAGCAATACACGCAACGGCTTAATTCTCGCTGTGATGATTTCTGCCACCGCCACGGCGGTTATTACTTACCTCGGCGCATGGTTTGTCCGGGATTTTTCCATGAAAACCGAAGAAATGGCGCCGGTTTACCTGTCGTTGGGTGGATCAACCATCATCGGCTCACTTTTTGGCGGCTGGCTCTCCGACAAAATCGGCAAACAGATGCTGGTCGGGCTCGGCAGCATTTTTCTTGCGATGGTTCTTTTTTGTTCAATTTTTGTCTCCAATTTTATCGGTATTTACGGATTTTGTGTCGGCGGTGGTTTCATCATCGCCATGCGTGAGGGACCCTATCAGGCGCTCATCACCGAGCTGGTTAAAGCTGAAGAGCGTGGCGCTTATATCGCTTTGAAAAGCACGGCTGCGAAGACAGGTATCGCGGTTGCAGCCTCTTTCGGTGGTTTTCTTTTTGAACAGTTTGGTTTTTTTGCTGTTGCAAATTTTGCTGGAATTTGTAGTTTGACAGCCGGGTTTATCGTTTTTCGTGCCCTGAAAATATCTGATCTGCAAACTGATAAAGCTATTGCTCATTAAAAAAGCAAACGAGGGTTGTCCGTGTCAAAAAACCGATTGCGCAAGGGAGTTTTTACAATTTTTCTCATTCTGGTCTCATCCACTCTACTCTTTTTTTTGTTGGTCATCCCGTTATTCGTCACCCATTTCATGACCCATGCAAGAACCAGGCCGATGGATTTACACATTCAAACAACACCGTCAGACCTGGGAGTTCCCTATCGCGAGGTTGTTTTTCCCGCAAAGACAAATTCACCCGGGAAGCATGTGGATATCTCCGCATGGTATCTGCCCAATGACAAGGCCAGGGGAATCATTATTTTTGCCCACGGTCTTTTTCGCTCGCGTCAGGAAGTGTTGCTGCGCGCGGTCAATTTATGGCGTTATGACTACGCAGCATTGGTTTTCGATTTTCGTCGACATGGCCTCAGCAGCAACGGCAAAACTTCTCTCGGATTTCTCGAACAGCAGGATGTCCTCGGCGCTATAAGTTTTGTTAAAGACACGCTGAATTTGCAAATTCCACTCATTACTTATGGTGTTTCGATGGGTGCGGCCGCTACTGTTCTGGCCAACGCCGAAAGCAACGCTGTTGATGCACTGATCATCGACAGTTGTTTTCTCTCCTTTGATCACACCATCACGCACCATATCGAACTGTGGCTCGGCTGGCCCCGCTTTCCCGTTGGCAGCATCATTTCTGCATTGGCAAAATGGCGCATCGGTTTTACCGCTCAACAGTTCGATATGCGAATTGCACTGGACGGAATCGGCGAACGACCGGTGCTGGTTATCGGCGGCGAGGTGGACAATCGCATGCCCCCGGCGATTACGCGCGAATTGTTCGATGCTTGCCAGGGAGAAAAGCAGCTCTATCTCGTTCCGGGCGCCCGCCATGGCCGCGCTTATGAAGTCGATCCGCAGGTGTTTACCGATAAAATAGACCAGTTTTTAAGCCGGGTAATATCAAACAAAAAAAAGGATGAAAAGTAGCTATGGATACTTTTGAAATTAGAAAAGCGGTGCCGTCTGATGTGCCGGTTATTTTACAATTTATAAAAGAGTTAGCCGCATTTGAAAAATTACAGCATGAGGTTGTGACAACAGAGGCCTTGCTCTCGACTTATTTATTCGGCGAGAAAAAGGTCGCATCTGCGCTTGTCGGCGAGCTGTCCGGCGAGGCCGTGGGCATGGCGTTGTATTTTTACAGTTTTTCCACTTTTCTCGCACGCCCCGGTCTCTATCTTGAAGATTTATTCATCAGACCGGAATTTCGCAGCCGCGGTTTTGGCGAGATGATGATTCGCGAGTTGGTGAAAATAGCGGTTGAAGAAAATTGTGGCCGCATCGAATGGGCAGTGCTTAACTGGAATGAGCGGGCAATTCAATTTTACAAAAGCCTGGGCGCCGGGATGATGAAGGATTGGACAACTTGCCGCCTGACAGAAAAAAACTGGGGGGATTTGCTCAAAGGCTAAACAGGTAATATTTGTAAACCAACGCATGATATTTTACTTTTGTTGCATTTTTTCAATGCTGACTGATCAGTTGTTTTGCTTGGTGGTCCCCGGCAAAACAACTGATTTTTCTTGGACATTCGCTGATTTATTATTAAACTTGCCCCTTGTAAATTAAGGCTTTTTATTCGCTCTCACCCTAACCCGGCAAAGCCAGAACCAAAAAGGTTTTATTAAGTTATCAATTTTATATATTCTTTCTCACAAAACCAGGCGAGAGAATGTATTTATTAACCGAGCGTTATGTATCAATTAACAACTACGGCCATTCACACGGTTAAGCCTGATAACATTGCTATTTTTCTTGGTCGTAAATTGCATGGCAACTATCAGGGAGAAGCCGGTAATAACTACAATATTCGTATTGAAGGAACACGCATCAAACATTCTATGGGGAAAGTCTCCATCAAAATGTATGACAAGCATAAAAAGATATTGCGCATTGAAACAACAGTAAATGATGTCTTATTTTTCAAGCACTACCGAACGGTAGAGCACAGAGATGGCACAACTTCTAAAAAAAATACTTCGATGAAGAAGAACATTTACAGCCTTGCTCCACT
>JAJRYV010000060.1 GCA_024275575.1 bacterium | reverse complement strand
TTCTGCTTTGGTAAAGACGGCCTGAGCGGAGACGATTTAAGTTTGGGGGCTGCCTCGTTGAGGATTGAAACAACCATTCGAGACCAAGTGAGCCAATGAAATCGTATGTGGGATGTATTTAAGTTTGGGGGCTGCCTCGTTGAGGATTGAAACTCGCTTTTATTGAGGTTTGTGTTTGCCTCAATCGACGGTGTGTATTTAAGTTTGGGGGCTGCCTCGTTGAGGATTGAAACTCTTAACCCCCAAACCAATAAAACCATAAATCGGCCCTATCAACATTTAAGTTTGGGGGCTGCCTCGTTGAGGATTGAAACTGTTCTTGCAGAAAAACTATATCATTATTTTTTATCTGCAATAATTCCAGAGATTTAAGTTTGGGGGCTGCCTCGTTGAGGATTGAAACTGCCATTCAGCGCCCTGATCTACCAACTTCTGAACATTGGGAAGTGAATGAATAACATTTAAGTTTGGGGGCTGCCTCGTTGAGGATTGAAACCCTGCTTGAAGCTCGGATTGAGCGCGACCACGACCGGCGAGAGAGAGTATCCCACGCTGGATTTAAGTTTGGGGGCTGCCTCGTTGAGGATTGAAACGGAACTGGGGATTTTGATTTATCTTTTTTTTGGATTTTGATTTAAGTTTGGGGGCTGCCTCGTTGAGGATTGAAACGGATTACTCGTTCGAATTGAGTAATCCTAATAGCGTGCCATAATAACTATTTAAGTTTGGGGGCTGCCTCGTTGAGGATTGAAACTGACCGTGTGCGATACTTAAAAACCTGAAAGGTTTAACTCTGCAGTTCGCTGTGGAATAAATCCCACAGCTCCCAAAAAAAATAAACCCACCTGAAAGTGGCTCAATTCAGATCTCGCTTCAGCGAGGTTGAATTTGCGTAGCTGCACATTTTAACATGCAGCGGACATCCTTGCCATCAAATTGAACTTCGGAGCTAAGGGCCCAATCAATGCTTTGAGATTAACTTGTTGTTTTTTCAAACTTTCGCAAGGGGCAATCGTATCTGTTCAGCCATATCCGCCTGGTGGGATTTTCTGCCTGCTTGTCACGTAGCTTTTATTATTCTTATGAACCGCCGATTCTTTTATGCCTGTCGTTAATCAGTGTTTGCTCTGTGAAAATCGGCGGCTAAATTGTTTTTTCGTTTTTTTTGATACAGGGATGTGTTTTACTCACCGTACCAATATGAGCTTGCGGCTCGCTGTAAAACTTCCCGCCGTCATTTTGTAGATATAAATTCCGCTGGAGACGTTTTCGCCGCGGTCATCGCGGCCGTTCCAAATGATACGATGGCTGCCCGCCTGCAGCGATTCCCGCACTAATGTGCGAATGTGTTGACCCGTAGTCGAGTAGATAGCAAGCGTCACTTCTGCGGTTTGCAGCAGGGCAAACTGAATCGTCGTTTCCGGGTTGAACGGATTGGGATAATTCTGCTGCAGTGCAAAAACCTGCGGCAAATCTTCTCCGTCCCGCACCGCATTCCCGCCTTCAATCTCCACAAACCAGGTTGTCGAATCGGTTAAAAAGGCCTTCGGATCGTGGCGCACCCAGGCTGAGCTATCCCATGCCACCGCAGTAATCCGGTGATTGCCGGCGCCGATCGCTACGGCTGGAATTTCTGCTGCTTGCGATCTGAGCGTATCCACTTTTTGCCCATCGATGAACCAGTGATAGGTGATCTCGTGAGAAGCCGGTATTAAAGTTTCCACCTGTAATTGCACCAGCTCCACTGCGGTGAATGTCAGCGAATTTCCCCGCGGCAGTTGGTTCTGAATCAAGCGCAGCGGTCGGATGCGGTTGGCCGGTTGCGGAAAACCCTGCGCCTGCCAGCGATAGCCATAAATCGATTTGATCAGCCACTCCCGGCAGACCAGACAAAACGCGGTATTATTCTGATTCGTGCGCATTTTGCAGCTTTGCTGCGGCCGGTACCAGCCGTTGGCGCTGTAATTCGCCCCCTCAAACAGCCCGACGGTATTTTCGTAAAGCGGCTCATCCGGTGTCGGCAGCGGCGTGTCGTCTGCGATCCAGTGGCGCCAGACGATATCCTGTCGCTTATTTGCCTGCGTTGTATTGGGAAATTCGAGTTGCGGCAGGGGCAACGGATATTCGTACTCATCGCCGAGACCGATGGTGTGGCCGATCTCATGCACGATGTCATGCGCCGCCGTGGCGCTCATGCTCACCAGCGCCAGCGCCCGGTCGCGCCAGCGAATCGCCGAGCCGCCGTACTGGTTGTCGTTGATCAAAATCGTCACCATGTCGGCATCAGGCAGCAGCAGATTGATGAGCGAATCGACTTTTCCCAGGCCTGCTGCATAATCAGGTTCGATACCAGCGATCAATGTATCGGCCGGAGGGATCGAAAGAAATTGAGTCGCACCGGGGAAGGTCTCGAAGGTTGCGTTAAAAAAAGTATCGCGAAAATCGCCATCGCGCTTGCGGCTGGCGCCGGATTCATGCGAAGAGACAAATATCGAAAAAACATTGAAATAACTGCGGTAAGCCGCGAACGGCTCAAAAGCAAAAATACCATTGATCATGGCCCGGGCATCGCCCTGAAAACGGCCCATCTCCTGCGCACGATAGCCCTCGGCGAGGAAAACCATGTTGATGCGGCCGCTCGCCGGCCCGTTCCATTGCAGCGTATCGATTTGTGCGCTCATATCGACGGCCGGGGCAAAATACATTTCTGCGGCAAATTCCGACCCTTTAAAAGCCTGATCGATAGCCTGAACCGACCAGTAAATCCCGTCGACCGGTGGCAGGTTTTGCAGGACAAAAAAAGTATCCGGGCCGGCGTTGCCCATTTTTGCCAGCTTGCGCCAGCCGTCATCCTGCGCTGCCGGCGAGACGATGTCCAGCGCATTTGAGCTGGTACCGACACGCACATTGTAGGTCAGAGCAGGAGCTGGAGTGTGGTCGTCACGTGCCGGGCTCCAGCTCAGGATAGTTAACGTATCGCGAAAAGTGACGCGTAAATTTTCCGGCGCTTGCGGCGCCAGATTCTGCACACTGGAATTATTCGTATACAAATGCGAAAATGTGCCCTGCGCTGCGAGGTCGAGATCGCCGTCGTTATCAAAATCACCCCAGGCCTGAGCCTGGGCGCCGAACTGCAAATCCGTCAACGAGGCGGTGGCTTTTTCATCGAAACGAAAACTGACCCCATCGACATTCTGATAGATTTGGCTATTAGATGTATTGACATCTTGCTGTCCGCATAAAATAAAATCTATCCAGCCGTCGTTGTTATAATCTCCCCAGGAAATATTGCTGGAATACAGACCGGGGAATTCCGCTGCCGGTTCAAAAATTCCTTCGGCATTGCGATAGAGTCTGGTTCGGGGTTCACGAGCTAAGATCGTTCCGGCATTGCCGGAAACCAGCAGATCGAGCCAGCCGTCATTGTCGAAATCGGCAAAAGCCACATCGCATTCAAAAAGCGGCGTAACCGCAGCGACGGCTGCAGACTGATTTTCATAGCCGGAAGGCGTTCGTTTATACAGGCGCAGCAGCGGGCCGTCATTGTTTTTGCCGCTGACAAAAAGCTCGACAAAACCATCGTGATCGATATCGGCTGCCGCCATTGCGCCGGAATGGATGATTTCGAGAGAGTCGCCGAGCACAAAACTCTCGCGCGTATTATAATAAAGACGCACCTCACTCGCGGTTTGCAAAGAGACGCCCATTATCGCGAGATCGAGGTCGCCGTCATTGTCGAAATCCGCCCAGGTGGCGTCGACATCCATGACCGAATCAAAAACTGCGCTTGCTGCAGTATCGAGATCAAATGCGAACCAGCCCCGGTTGGTATATTCGTAAAGCCGCGTGACGGACGCTGTCGCGCCGTCGCCCGCTATAAAAACATCGAGATCGCCGTCGTGATCATAATCACCGAAAATTCCTGTGCCCCGCCCCACGCCCTCGGTCAGTGAAGTTGGCACCTCATCTTTGATAAAACCAAAGGCCTGACGGTAAAAAATGCTGCCGCGTTGCTCTAACGAGATGCCGGTTTCCAGTAAATCGAGGCGACCGTCACCGCTATAATCGCCCCATTCCATCGATCCGTATTTCAAATTCTCCAGCTCCAGCGGATGCTCTGAAAATGGCGGCAGCCCGACGGAGAAAGATTGTTCCTCCGCCCAATCTGAAGCAGCCCGTCCCCTGTCGATCGCCTGTACACTCCAATAATACGTCAATTCGTAATCGAGATTTTCCAGTGATAGTGAAAGATTTAACCCGGCATTTGTGCGCGCCGGAAGACGTTGAAACCCGTTTGCTATGTCCGCCAGCGGTGAAACAATATCCGTGCTGCCGGGCGTTGAACCGACGCGAACGTTGTAAAACAAATTGGCGGCGCCGGACTCATCCGCAGCGGCATTCCACTGCAATTGTGCGGTGTTATATTGCACAACTACCGACAGCCCGGACGGCGCTTCAGGATGAGTATTAGCGGAGCCAACCCGATTTTGATAGATCAAAGATGCGGGAAAACCATTTTGCATTTCACCGGAGAGCAGGATATCGGGTTTGCCGTCGTTGTCAGCGTCGCCAAAAGTAATATCACCGTTGCGCACGCCGGTCAGTTTTTTTGAAAAAATCGGATGGTTATTGAACTGTCCGTTTTCGTTGACGGAAATCCGGGCAAAGAAGATCCCGTCATCATCGCCGCTGTAGAGAAAATCGAGGTCGCCGTCATTATCGAAATCGCCAAAATCAAAGGCACAATTTTGTGCATATTCAAAATTATTGTAAATAAGAACCTGGTCAAAATTGCCATTGCCGCCATTTTCAAAGAATCTTAAATCATTGCCGCTGAAATTGCCGCCGGCAACCATATCCAAATCACCGTCATAATCAAAATCGACCAGTTTCGCCATGCCGGCTGTGAGACCGGGAAAACCGGGTGTTAATTGCGAGAATGTCAAATCATGCTGATTTTCAAAAAGGGCCAGCACTTTCGGCGTATTCCCTTCTCCGGCGCCGCTGAGCAACAGATCCGGCCAACCGTCGTTGTTAAAATCTCCCCAGTCGATCGAGCCGTTGCGCACCGCAATCAATCCATTATCGCGATTGTCGTAATAATCAGGCCACAGCCGATCGCCCTTGTTTTCGTAGAGTACGGCGACCAAGCCCAAATCCGAATCACCGCTCACCAGCAAATCCTGATCGCCATCGCGGTCGGCATCGTACCACGCCGCGCAGGCATTTTCGAAACCCATGTTGAGCACCCAGTCGCCGAATCCTTTTTCAAAACCCACCACACCGTCGGCGCCGGTATTGCGATAGACATAGGCTTCACGCGAACCATAGTAGAGCCCGGTGACGTAAATATCCGGCCAGTTGTCGTTATCCCAGTCGCCAACCGCCACTGCGCCGTTTTTCAATGGCGGTAAAATATTACTCGCAACAGCATCGAAATGAAAATTGAAATCGCCGTCATTTTGAAAAAGCTGCAGGAGTGGGTTGTCGTTTTCATCAAGTCCGTAAAGCAAAACATCGAGATCGCCATCGCCATCATAATCGAGCCAGCGGGAAATGCTGTTTTTGACTTTTGTTAAAAGCGCATCGGTGAGCATGAAAGCGCTGTCGGGCAAGGTGAACTGGCCCTCAGCGCTGAAGGCTGAGGCCTGGTAGCCATTATCGATAGCTTGCACCGACCAGTAGTAGGTCATGCCGGGTTCGAGGCCGGTCAAATACCGGAAAGTATTGTAATTGGCGTTGCCGAGATGGGGAAAATAAAGTTCACCGTTCTGCAAATTCGCCTGTGGCGACATGATATCCGTTGCCCCGGGTGTTGTGCCGACGCGCAAATTATAGGTCAGCGAGGCTGCCGGAGTTTCGCTGTCCGTTGTCGCATCCCAGATCAGTTTGGCGCGATCATAGGCAGGGAATTCAACACGCTGATTGCCGGGAACCGAGGGAGCTGTATTTGCAACTCCGATGGTGTTGCGGTAAACAATTGCCGCATAACGGTTGTCTTCATAGCGACTTTCACCTTCAACATGGCCGGAATCACCGACGACGACAGCATCGAGGTCGCCGTCATTATCGAAATCTCCCCAGCGGGCGCTGCCGCGGAAAGTACCGGTTAAGTCTTCACCGACAAAGGCCATGATGTTATTGACATTGCTGAAAACATTCGCCATATCATAAAGCGGCAAGCGGGCAGATAGTCCGGCGCTGATAAAATCTGCTGTGCCGTCATTATTATAATCACCAAGATCTCCTGGCACTTCTTCCCGGACATTTTCGAGAAATTGGGAAAAATCGGCGTCATAAAAAAAACCGCCTGCACCATCGTTCAGATAGACACGGCCATCATCGATCAAAGCCGATAATCCGGTTAACACGACGTCGAGATCGCCGTCGGCGTCGAGGTCCATCCAGGCGGCCGCATCGGCTTCCGAGACGCCGTATTGGGTGAGCGAATCGCTGGCGACCTGATCGAATGAAAACGTTCCATGGCCGTTATTTTTATAAATTTTTGCGGCTGTCAAATAATCGAGATCGCCGTCGTTGTCATAATCGAGCAAAGCCCCGGTTGCGGCAGAATGACTAAATTCAGCCGAGGCCATGTCATCGGGGGAGAGCCCGCCCTGGCCATCATTCTGATAGACTTTGGTAAACAAGCCGCTGTTGCCGCGGCCGCTGACAAACAAATCGAGATCACCGTCATTATCGATATCTCCCCAGCACAAGCAGCTATAAAAAGCGCCCTCGAGCGCGATGGTTTGGTCCCAGGTAAAATTCCCGCTCCCGGCATCATAGCGATAAATCCGCGTGATATAACCATCGTTGGCGCTGGCGCCCGATAGTGCGAGGTCGAGGTCATTGTCATTATCATAATCCCCCCATGCGAGAGCACCGTTGATAACAGGCTCAAAAGCTGTTTGGACTTCCGCAAAAACGCCATTCTGATATCGATAGAGCCGTACGGTTTTCTGCTGCAAAGTGTTCTGACCGATGTAAACCAGATCGAGATCGCCATCGCCGTCATAATCGCCCCACGCCACATCGGCATAGCTAACACCATCGAGTTGCTGAAATTGTGCGAGGTGGGTCTGCCCCACAAGAGCCATGTTGAGTGATAAAAAGTACAGACAGACGAAGGCAAAGATCGTTCTCATGATGATTTCCCTTTAACTTATCGCAGGTAAAATAGAAAGAGCCTGAAGAGACCATATTATAAGCTATAATCATCGGAGAAATATCCGGGGCAATCATTGTTATGATGAGGAATTCATAATTATTATGGGATAATCGCATTTTTTGTGTTGGGAAGCTGGATAGTCAACTGAATGAATACAACAGGTGTATCTGAATTGAAAACAATGGATGGATGAATCGTTGGAAAAAAATACATCCCTAATCCAATAATCCGACTCATTTATAAAATCCGTGCCCATCCGTATGATCTGTTCAACCCGCGTCCTGTTTTTTAAAAGCTTTGGACACGGATTTAGCGGGGCGTCGCACCGGACGCTGAGCATGTCAAAGGGAGAGCGTCGTACCGGACGCTAAACTTGCCGAAGCGGGCACACCTTCGCTTTATTGATCACGAGTGCGGTTGAACAATGACGCTTTTATTAGTCTGAATAATTCTCACACAGAAAAAAATATTGATTAACCCCTTAACGCCGCATTTCAGTGGAACGTCGCATGATAATATCCGCGGTGGAATAAATCCCGCAGTTCTCAAAAAAAATCACTGGCTGCAGCAAGAGCCTTCGTGCACGATATGAAAGCTTTCCTGCAAGACCGGGCTGATATAGGGAATGCCCAGATTTAAACCGCGCAGAATGAGAATAATGGCAAGTATCGTAGCTGCGACAGGGATCAGTCGGTTGAACAGCGATTTCCAGCGAATGGAAAACATGCTGCCGAGCAATGCGGCGAGTAGCAACATCGGGGCAGTTCCCAGGCCGAAGGCGATCATAAAAACTGTGCTGTTAAGCACTGAACCGGCGGCAACAGCAGCCGCAAGTGCGGTGTAAACAAGGCCGCAGGGCAGAAAGCCGTTCAAAACTCCGACGCCGAAAAAAGCGGATAGTGATGATTTTTGCAGTAGTTTACCGAACGATTTTTTCCACACTTGCGAACGGGTAAAAAAAACACTCATAGCATTGCTGTAACGAGCGGGAATGAAAATGATGAGTAAAATTGATACACCGAGAATGATCGACAGTGCATGCTGGAATCCGGCCAGAGAAACAGCCTGCCCGACGAGTCCCATCACCGCGCCCATGAGAGCGTAAGTCAATGTGCGGCCTGAATTGTACATTAGTTTGCGACTCCAGCCGGCGATGCTGTTCTCCGCGTTTCCCGGCAGCGCCAAAACCAGCGGGCCGCACATGCCGATGCAGTGAAAACCGCCGATAAATCCGAGAAAGATGGCTGTGGTGATACACATCTCATTCTTTCTATAAATTTAAATCAGTTCAGTATCAATCCACATTTTCAAATCCGCTACCAAATCCTTGCTATGGGCTTGCTATGGGAAAGTCATACTTTGTTCGTGGTAATACTCCAGACTGTCAGCAATCCAGTGCATTTTGATTTTCCAAAAACCACGATCGAACTGCGAGCCAGTAAACGTCTGCTGGTGTTTGGCGTCAAGCCGCAGCGGCACTGCCCGGTCGAGTGCAGAATCAGAGGGCCGGAAGAATTTTATTTCTCCCTGAAGGTTTGGTGAACCGTATTCAGCGGGGAAGGTCAACACAAGTGTTTTTGTCGTTCGATCAAAAGCAAAAATTGGTTTAACGGCGAGCTCCCGCGTGCGCTCCAGTCGTGCGATCTGTTGTTCATAAATAATTTCCTGCTGATAATAATCAGTTTCGACCAATTCGACTTTTTGTGTCAGTGAAAAGATAACCGCAGTCAAAATTGTCAGCATAAAAGCCGCGATGACGAAAGCCAGACCCAACGGCCATTTTGTTTTTTTCGCTGCCATCATTTAAACTCTGCCGCCGCCTGAAAAGTGGTATTCACTTCTTCCAGCAATTTATTCCCATGCCAAACCTGCAAAATGATTTGATTGCGCCCCGGGTTCAGTTGTGACTTTTGTATGTCGATCACCATCATCGATGAATACAGGTTGTTTTTCGGCACGATGAAATTTTGTTGATTAAGCCGGATGTTTGCTTTTTTATTTTTCAATTTAAACGAGATCGGGATATCATTAAGCGTTTTATTGATAATTTTAAATTGGTAAATATTGCTATATCCATCACCGGCCAATTCCTGAAAAAGAGTTCCCGGCGACCGTAAAACCGTGGTTTCGATATCTTTACGGCTCAATAATACCGCCATAAAAATGATGAGTAACACGACCAGAACTGTGGAATAGCCGAAAATTCGTGGGGTAAATTTACGATGATCACCGGTTTTAATGGCGTTGTATGAAGCAAATCGAATCAAGCCTTTGGGGCGCTTGATTTTCGTCATCACACTGTCGCAGGCGTCAATGCAGGAGGTGCAATTGACGCATTCAAGCTGTGTGCCGTTGCGAATATCAATGCCGGTCGGGCAGACATCGACACACTGGTGGCAATCGATACAATCGCCCAATTTTGCCCCGGTATAGCTGCGGGATTTTTTACCTCGTGGTTCGCCGCGTTTAAAATCGTAGGAAATGACAATAGAGCTTTTATCAAGGAGCACTGATTGAAAGCGGCCGTAGGGGCAAACGATGACGCAGGCCTGTTCGCGAAACCAGGCAAATATAAAATAAAAAATGCCGCTAAAAATCAGCACCGCCATAAACCCGACAAAGTGTTCCGTCGGTGGCTGGGTGACGATTTCCCACCACGGTTCGCTGCCGATAATGTAGGCCATAAAGGTATTGCCGATAACAAACGCGATGAGAAAAAAGATGAGGTGCTTTATCGTTTTTTTAAATAATTTTGAAAAGGACATGGGCACAGCATTCAATTTACGTTGCTTGTTGCTATCGCCCTCAATCCAGTATTCGATTCTACGGAAAACCATCTCCATAAAAACCGTTTGCGGGCAGGCCCATCCACACCAGACCCGACCGAAAACAGCGGTAAAGGTGACGATGAAAATGACAAAACAGAGCAGAAGAAGCGCAAATAGATGAAAGTCCTGCGGCCAGAACGGAGCACCAAAAATAACGAATTTTCGCTCAAAAAAATTGAGCAGCAGAAGTGGTTGCCCGCCGATGCGGATAAATGGACCGGAGAATAACAGCGCCAGCAAAAGCAGCGAAAACCAGGTGCGGGCATTGTAGAATTTGCCTTTTGTTTTCTTTGGAGTTATCCAGACTCGTTTGCCGGCCTTATCCACGGTACCGATACTGTCGCGAAAACTTTCATCATGTTCGAAATCAGGTACTGCCTCAGTTCTCTCACTATTCATAATCGATACTTCTACTCCACTTTAGTGCCCTGTGGGGCTTTGGCATTCGGCGGGTTGCTTCCTTGTAGTGTCAGAATATAGCTGCCGACCTCGAGAATTTGCTCCGGAGTTAATGTCGCATTCCACGGAATCATGCCCTTGGCGATGCGGCCATTCGTGATCACTTCGACGATGCTGGCAATATCACCCTGGCCGTTTATCCAGTAATTATCAGTCATATTCGGGCCAATTGTGCCCTCGCCGTTAACACCGTGGCAGGCAACGCAGTTGGTGACAAAAATCTGTTTGCCGCTTGCCAGTGCAGCCGGGTCGCTTAACGCGGTGATTGCAGCCGCTTCAGGTTTTTTATCGGCAGCAGGTCGGGAGAGCGGGGCAGCCATCAGTGTATTGCCGAGCAATGATATCGGTGTTTCCTCGCTTTTTCCCGTATAATAAGGACCGGTATAGCCGGGAATCGACATCGCGGTTTTTTCCGGTTTTACGTAATCAGGGTTCATTTCCTTTTCGTACTGCTGGCTTTGTGAGTAGCCGGCGTCAAATACATGATAATACAATGTATAAGCCAGGGCGAAAATTATCGTAATATAGAACAGATTCAGCCACCACGGCGGCAGGTTATTATCCAACTCCTGAATCCCGTCATAATTATGATCCAACAGTTTATCATCAGCATGGTTCATGATTTATTCTCCTTCATTAAGAGGGGATTTTGTGTTTTCCAGGGGTAAACTGGCATATTTCTTTACTGCCTTGTCATCCATTTTGAACACCCAGAAAATCATGGCTGCAAAAAATCCGATAAACGCAAGCAAGAGAAAAATGGGCACTAATTCAATTCCTTCGATACCGGCTAAAACGTCTTTATACATCGATTTACTCCAATAAACCCGCAATTCTTCAACAAATTGCGGATTTTTTACTAACAGGTTTTAATTATTCAACCAGATTGCCCTGTGGCGCTTTCGCATTGGGCGGGTTCGTCCCTTGCAAAGTCAGGATGAAACTGCCCACTTCGAGCATCTGTTGTTCATTTAACATATTCTTCCATGAAATCATGCCTTTTGCCGGAACACCTTCACGGATTACGTTGAGAATGGTGCCGATTTTTCCCTCACCGTGGATCCAGTATTTATCGGTCATATTAGGGCCGATATTGCCCTGCCCCTGGTCTCCGTGGCAGACAATACAGTTTTTCACCCAGATATCTTTGCCGGCGGCAAGACTGGCTTCATCAGTGAGCGCGGTAACATCCGCTACAGGCATCGTGCTGAAATCGACGCTCTCAACTTCGCGGCCGACTTTAATATCGGTGCCGAGACGCTGCAGATAAGCGATCAAGGCAACGATCTCGCGATCCGCACTTGTTTGGATGCCGGCTTCAGCAAGATTGGTCTGAATATTTGCGGCCTGCGAGTTCAAATCCGCCTCAGCCTGATCTTCGTAGTCCTCCGCATAGGGCACACCAAGCGTGCGCATGGCGTTGATTTTTCCTTTGATATCACCGACATCAAGCTGGTTTTCGATCAACCAGGGATATCGTGGCATGAGCGAACCCGGTGACATGGATCGCGGATCGTTCATGTGGTTATAATGCCAGGCATCGGGATATTTTTTCCCGACCCGGTGTAAGTCCGGACCAGTGCGTTTTGACCCCCAGAGGAACGGGTGATCGTAAACAAATTCACCAACTTTTGAGTATTCGCCGTATCGTTCTGTTTCCGAGCGGAAGGGCCGCACCATTTGTGAGTGGCAATTATAACACCCTTCACGAAGGTAAATATCGCGGCCTTCAAGTTCCAGCGGTGTGTAAGGTTTAACCGTTGCAATCGTCGGGATATTACTCTTGTCGAGCAGCATGGGTATAATTTCAACTGCGCCGCCGATGAGAATAGCAATTAGAGTGAGAATCAGGAAACGAATAGGGCGGCGTTCGATCCAGCGGTGCCAATGACCATGGCCCTCGGGTTCATTCGTTTTTTCCAAAGCCGGCGCTTCAGCAGTTTCATTGGCTTCAAGCTCACCACTTTTGGCTGTTTTGTACAGGTTGATAGCGCCGATGATGACTCCGCTAAAGTAGATAATCCCACCGAGAGAGCGAATGATGTACATCGGCACGATCTGCAACACGGTTTCGAGGAAATTCGGGTATTGCAGCAAACCGTCTGCGGTAAATTGTTTCCACATCAATCCCTGAGTGATCCCGGCCCAGTACATGGGAATGGCGTAAAAAAGGATTCCCAGCGTGCCCAGCCAGAAATGGAGGTTCGCCATTGAAACCGAATACAAACTGGTTTTGTAAATACGTGGGATGAGCCAATAGGCAACACCGAAAGCCATAAATCCATTCCAGCCGAGCGTGCCGATATGCACGTGTGCGATCGTCCAGTCGGTATAGTGTGACAGAGCGTTAACGCTTTTGATCGACATCATCGGGCCTTCAAAAGTCGACATGCCGTATGCGGTAACGGCAACGACGAGAAATTTGAGGATAGGGTCTTCACGCACCCGGTCCCAGGCGCCACGTAAAGTCAACAATCCATTGAGCATGCCGCCCCAGGAGGGTGCAATGAGCATTAGAGAGAACACCATGCCCAGCGTTTGCGCCCAATCCGGCAATGCGGTATAGAGCAAATGGTGCGGGCCGGCCCAGATATAAATAAAAATCAGCGCCCAGAAATGCACGATGGACAGGCGATAGGAAAAGACCGGCCGGTTTGCAGCTTTGGGCAGAAAATAATACATTAAACCGAGAAATGGTGTTGTCAGGAAAAACGCCACAGCGTTGTGACCATACCACCATTGCACGAGGGCATCCTGTACCCCGGCATAAATCGGATAGCTTTTGAGAAAAGAAACGGGCAGCTCAAGTGAGTTAACGATATGCAAAACAGCGACTGTGACCACCGTGGCGATATAAAACCAGATGGCGACGTACATATGCTGTTCACGGCGTTTGAAAATCGTTCCGAACATGTTAATCCCAAAAGCAACCCAGACGACGGCAATAGCAATATCGATGGGCCATTCCAGTTCGGCATATTCTTTCGAAGTCGTATAGCCGAGCAATAAAGTCACTGCTGCGGAAACGATAATCGCCTGCCAGCCCCAGAAATGAAACTTGCTTAAGAAATCATTCCACATGCGCGCCTTGCACAGGCGCTGCAAGGAATAATAAATACCCATAAACATCGCATTCCCTGCAAAAGCAAAAATCACCGCGTTGGTATGCAATGGACGCATTCTGCCATAGGTCGTAAAAGCGAGGCCGAAATTAAATTCCGGCAGGTATAGTTGAATCGCGACAATGATACCTACGAGCATACCGACAATGCCCCAGAGCATCGTCGCAATCGCAAAATTACGCGTCGTGCGATTGTCGTAATAAAATTGTTCAACAGCCATACACTATTTCTCCATCCTTTCAGGTTCTTGAGTCCCATCATCGAATAGTATGCGCACAGAAGGGGTATAGGAGTCATCAAATTGCCCACTTTTTACCGCCCAGATAAAAGCGAATAAAAACCCCAATGCCAACAATAGACTCAGTGATATGAGTAAAAAAATTATTTCCATTCGAGGATTCCTTTACGTCTGGCTTGGAATGTTGTAGCCAGCGTAGCAAAAAGTACAACTGAAATCGAGCTCAGAGGCATCAAAACTGCGGCGAATAATGGTGATAGGAGACCCTGAACTGCAAAAAAAAGACCTGCAACATTGTAAATAAATGATAATATAAAACACAGATAGACAATATTCATACAGGTTTGACTGAAATATAAAAATCTTGCTAAATTGTGCAACTGATTTCCGGACAGAATGGCGTCACAAGCCGGGCTAAACGCTGAAATATCATCAGAAATAGCAATACCCACATCACTCTGCCGTAGTGCCCCGGCATCATTGAGGCCGTCTCCAATCATGATCACCCTTTCGCCCTGCTGCTGTTCCTGCCGTATAAAAGCCATCTTGTCCGCCGGGCTTTGCTCAAAGCGCATCTCGCATGTTTCACCGAACATCGATCGCAGTTGCAACAGTTCATGATCATTATCACCTGAGAGCAGCGCGACTGCATATCGTTTTTTCAGTTCATTGATCGTTGCGGCGAGACGAGGACGGAATGTATTCTTAAATTCAAATCTGCCACGAATCAGGCCGTCGATGGCGACATAAGTGGAACTGCCTTCCATGCCTTCTCCATAGTTATTTCCGTTCATTTCAGATGCCAGCCACTGTGCTGAACCCAGCTTGTATTGCCGGCCTGCGATTATGCCGGAGATACCGGCGCCTTCAAGCTCATTGTATTCGGCTAATTCTTTTTCGACCTCACTGGCGATATTTTGATAGATACGATAGCTCAGAGGATGCGTCGACTGGCGTGCGAGCGTTTTTATGGCCCGCAATTCATCCCCGGAAATCCTTATGTCACCGAGTTGGTGCAGAATGAATGAGGCATTATTCTGATTGGTCAATGTCCCAGTTTTATCAAAAATGATTAAGCCGATCATTGCCATTTTTTCAATGATGTGGCTGTTTTTAACGATAAACGAGCTGCTGCCCAGCAAGCGCATTGCATTGCCGAGCGTAAATGGTATGGAAAGCGCTAACGCACATGGGCAGGCGACGATCAACACCGAAGTAAAAGCATTCCATGCTGTGGCGCCGTCACTGGGCAACCAATAGAGCCCTGCCGCCAGCGCAATTCCGAGAATGATGAAGGTAAAGTAATGGGAAACTGTATTGGAAATCGAGGCAACGCCGATGACATTTTTTTTCTGAAAGACCTCATGGTTCCACAATTTAGTCAGGTAGCTTTGTGAAACTTCCTTTTTGATTTCAAACTCGGCAGCAGTACCTGAAAGCCTTCCGCCGGCAAAAACACGGTCTCCCCTTTTCTTGTGCACCAGCCGGGATTCTCCGGTTACAAAGCTATAATCGATCTGTGCTTCCACGGAATGCAAAGCTGCATCTGCAGGAATCAGCTCCCGGTTGCGGACGATGATACGATCGCCGACCCGGATTTTCGCAATGGGCACGGCCAGCTCCTGCCCATCCTTGCATAATGTAGTTGAAACAGGAAAATAACTTTTATAATCACGTTCGAAGTTGAGCGAGTCGTATGTTTTCTGCTGAAAAAGTTTGCCTAAAAGCAGAAAAAAGACAAGCCCGGTGAACGAATCGAGATATCCCGTGCCTGTTTCCAAAATAATTTCCATATAACTGCGCAAAAGCAACACCAGCATGCCCAACGAAATC
>JAJRYV010000059.1 GCA_024275575.1 bacterium | reverse complement strand
CTGCTATCAAAGCTGCTGAAATTTTACGACAAAACGGATGGCTTAAAAACGACGAGAAAGTAGTCGCATTTAATACTGGCTCCGGTTTAAAATACAAAGAAGCCGTCGGCGCTGCTTTAAATTTGTAAAAAAGACAATTTGAAAATAGATTAATCCAGCATCCACGGCCGGAACGCTGGTTTGGCTTTTTTTTAAAAAAACTGTGGTTAGTTTGCATTTTAGATCACAACTTCACGAAAGGAGATCGCAATGAACACAAAAGACTATATCGCTCTCGAAGAGTTATACGGTGCTAATAATTATCACCCGCTGGATATCGTTATTTCCCGTGCCGAAGGCATCTGGGTGTTTGATGTCGAAGGCAATAAATACCTCGATTTTCTCAGCGCTTATTCTGCGGTGAATCAGGGCCACTGTCACCCGCGCATTCTCAAAGCGATGATGGAACAGGCAAAAAATGTCACGCTGACCTCACGCGCTTTCCGCAATGATCAGCTTGGCGCTTTTTATAAAAAACTTGCGGAAATGTCGGAAATGGATATGGTGCTGCCGATGAATTCCGGTGCGGAAGCCGTGGAAACAGCAATCAAGGCAGCACGCAAATGGGGCTATAAAATTAAAGGCGTGACTGCCGGCAAAGCGGAAATTATCGTTTGTGAGAACAATTTTGCCGGCCGCACCACAACCATCGTCGGTTTCTCCACCGAAGATCAATATAAAGACGGCTTCGGCCCGTTTACACCCGGGTTTAAAACGATTCCTTATGGTGATGCCGAAGCGCTGGAAGCAGCGATCACTGAAAATACTGTCGCCTTTTTCACCGAACCGATTCAGGGTGAGGGAGGCGTGATTATTCCAAAATCAGGCTTTCTAACAAAAGCTCGTGAAATTTGCAGTAAGAATAATGTCCTGCTAATGTTCGACGAAATCCAGACCGGTTTGGGTCGCACCGGGAAATTATTCGCCTATCAGCACGAAGACAACGCCAGGCCGGATATGATCACCATCGGCAAAGCGCTTTCCGGCGGTTTTTATCCGGTTTCGGCGCTGGTTGCCAATAAAGAGGTGATGGGTGTATTCAACCCGGGAGATCATGGCAGCACTTTTGGTGGCAATCCGCTGGGTTGTGCCGTCGCCATCGAGGCCCTCAACGTTCTGGTTGATGAAAATCTCGTCGAAAACTCCTCCGAGCTTGGGCGCTATTTCATGGAGCGCTTGGCGACGATCAACAACCCGCTCATCAAGGAAGTGCGCGGACGCGGATTGTTTATCGGCGTGGAAATGGAGCCGGAAGCCAACGGCGCCCGCAAATATTGTGAGCAGTTGATGCAAAAAGGCCTGCTCTGCAAGGAAACCCACGAAAATGTTATCCGTTTCGCGCCGCCGCTGGTGATCAGCAAAGAAGATATCGACTGGGCCTTTGATCGCATAAAAGAAGTGTTGCAGGCATGATCGATGATGATTTCAGAATGGTTAACAATGCTGAGCCATGAGCTGTAAATCACTCACGGTTGAAATATAATTACGAGAGGGCAGTGCAATCAGGCGCTGCCCTTTTCTGCTTTGAGCCGTAACTGCTGGTATTCTGAGAAAAAGGAATCAAGTTTTATTGAGGTAAAAATGCACATTTTACGCAAATATTTTATGTTGTATTCGCTGATTTTTTTGGGCTGCAGCCATGGCCTGCCGGCGCAGGATTTCAGCGGTATAATCGAGATGCGGTTGACGGAGTTCGATTCACAGCAGTTAAAACAAATCTATCCCGAACTCAATACAGATCAGATTTTGCCGCACAGGGCAATTCAAATTTTGAGCCATTCAAACCGGGAGTTATTCTCAAGGGCTGAAAAAGCTGGCCTTAAACCACAATATTCACACATCAAAATGCGCTTTGCCAAAAACTGGTTCCGTGCCGACATCCCGCAAAAAGGTTTGAACCTGTCGATGATTCAAAATCTGCAAACCAATAAAATCATTAATGTGCACTGGGCGAAATCGTTGTACACCGAAATCGATTTAGTCAAAATTGCGGAAATGAAAAGGGGATTGCGTGAGTATTACAAAAATCCACCCGACCCTTTAGCCTATCTGGAAAAACTATCACCCGGGCAGCGGTCTGAAATTTTGCAGAAATTACCACCGGAGACAATCAAAAGATTGAAAGAAAACCGTGGGCCTTTTCCGTTGCCGCAGAAACCTGATGCAAAGGAATTTCAAAAAGTTATCAAAACCGGACGAACGGCAAGAATCAGTGGATTTTCCTGCATTGAATATCGCATCGAAAAACCGGGGAAAATGCTCTCTGTGTGGGTGGCGTCGGCGCCCGCCGGTTTGCTGCAAGCGCTTAAAAGTATGTCGCGCAATTTTTCGCGCATAGGCGAAGATCAAGCGATTCATGAAATCTGGAAGGTTACCCCTGGCCATATGCCCGTACTCACACGGGAGCTCACTTTTGCGGCAACCGGGGAGCTGATGCTCGTCATCACGCAAATGACATCGCTTAAAAAACAACCGGTGTCGGCGAAGGTTTTTCAAGTTCCGCCACATTTCAAAAAAGCATCGATGATGGAATTGCTGGACCTGGGACGGGGAAGCGGCCGGTTTTGACTATCCGGCGGGGCATCATGCTGCTGCACCGCAACCGATCAGCGGATTTACTTCTTGATGGTCTGCTCACTACCGATAAATTTCGCCAGTGTTTCTTCGAGATTCTTTCCGCGGAGCGCTCCCTCGGTCGCCAGAATTGTTCCGTCGGGTGAGACCAAAATTGGTTTTGGAATACCGGCAACCTCAAATTTTTTTGCGATTTCATTACGAAAGCCACCCTCAACAAAACTGTGCAACCAGGGCATTTCCCATTTTCCCTGGCGGAATTTTTTCACGTCTCTGGGCCTGGCGTCAAATGACAGGCTCAGAAATTCGAGATTGGCTGCATGAAATCTTTTATAGGCTTTGTGCAAATTCGGCATCTCCCCGACGCGGGGGCCGCACCACACTGCCCAGAAATCCATCAGGTAGAACTTGCCCAATAGCGATTTATTCGAAACCATCTCTTCACTGCCCATCAGCTTGACTTCGAAATCCGGAACTTTTTTACTTTTTTTGGATGGCGCGATCGGGGTCGTATCTTTTGAGTACTGAACCTGGCTCCGGCAAATCGCTGTATTTTTCTTTCAGTTCATTATAATATGCCCGGAATTTTTCCATTTCCCCATTTCTAAAGGCGCTATAGGTCATCGTGGAAAGCACGTTGCCTCTTACTTTTCTTACCGGATTGTTGGTAATAAAATCTTGCAGTATTTTTTCCTGCTGCGGCAGATCTTTCATGGCTGCAAAAGATGAAGCGTATTGCGCTTTGTAGGCCCATGCCGGCGCGGTTGGCGCGACGATGGCCAGAACATCTTTTTTCTCATAACCGGGGATATGCGGCCCGCCGGGCAGCATCGAAATTTCGAAAAGCTGTAAAGCCGCTAATTGTCTCACATATAAATTGGGGGTCTGTTGCTGGATAAATTGATGTTTTTTAACTGTAGATGAAATGTCGTATTTAAAATCCTTTGCATCTTTTCCTGCCTTGCGATGTGCCGAATAGGCAGAAAAGAGTTTCTGCTTTTCATTTTCCAATTCACTGGCCAGTTGAAAACATTGCTTTAGAAATTTATGGCTGTCGTCATATTGAGCAAGCGGCAGACCTTTGTTTTCTGCACGAAAGACTTTTGCAGGATCAAAAGTTATGCGGACTTTTCCGGGTGTGGTGCGCAGAATTGAAATATAATCACAGCCGCCGTCGTATTTGAAGTAATCTGTTTGGGTGCTATTGTAGGTATGGCCGCGATTTAGCAGTCCCATAAGCTGATAAGCGATGGTATCGGCAGATGTTTCTGTCTCATAAATATTAAGTGCCATCGGGTTGTTATTGCATGGTACCGGCTTTGTTGCGGGGAAATTGGTTCCAGGCGCCCAGAATTTCGATCTCATCGAACTCTGTTTTATATTCATTTGCTTTAAGCTGTACATGCAGCTCGATGCTTTCTCCATCTTGTTCAAAAATTGCCGGGAATCCGGTGATCTGATGATCCACCGCACTCACCCATAGCATGTAAAAACCGGGTGAATCCGCCTCGAGCTCGAAGGCGCCATCGGCGCCGGCTTGAACGGATATCTTTGCCTGACCATAAAAATCACCGAGGTCAGCTAAATGGGCATGCGCCAATATGGGGGCAGCGCCGTCTGCAGCTTTGATCGTACCTTTGATTTTGACGCCGGCAAATAAAAGAGCGGGTATAAGACAAAACAGCAAGACATGAAAAAAACGCTTCATCGAAAAACCTCCTGAGTCAAGTAATGAAGTGATTTGGAATGGAATTGGATTTGTGAACTATCCCCGTTTTCCCTTAAATTTAGTGAGAAAAAGTGTTGCCGTGTATTTTTACAAAAGACAGTGAAAATAAGAATCCTTCCCGCCGCTATTTTGAGAATTTTATATACTCATCGGGGGCTTAGGCCTGTGTGCTCGCCCACCATGGAATCCCCGGCGAAAAATATGGCGGGTAGGCTGAACAGGCTGATCCCGCCACAGCTGGATAAACGTAAATGAACACAATTATGCTCTGTAAAAATAATACATTATTCTTGCCATCTCAACTTGATCAAGTAGTATTCGTCACATTCGCGACCGTGAAGCCAGACTCAAACACAATCCCAACGTTAAGGATTTTATGCGTAGTTGAGCCGTAGTTTTACCACGGGACTTCAGTCGAAGTCCGGAGCCTTGCCGGTCAAGTACTCAGAAACAACGCGGCTCAATTACGCATAAAATTAAGTTGTGCGAAACCGCCGTATGATCTATGGGGATTTAATCGATTTTTTCTGTTCATTTTTTTTACTCCCCAGGTGTTGTTTCGCCCTGTTT
>JAJRYV010000058.1 GCA_024275575.1 bacterium | reverse complement strand
GGTGCGTGCGAATGATCAGGAATACTCACCGTGACCGCATCGATGTCTTTTTGATGTTTCAGCATCACGCGCCAGTCCGAATAAACCCGGGCTTTTTTGAGCTGCTCATACCATGCCGGGTCTGTTTCTTTAGCGCGTTTGTAGAGCCTTGCTATCATGGTTTCATCGACATCGCACAGAGCGATAATATTATTTCCGGGGCTGACCGCGTGAATATCGGAAAATCCTTTGCCCTGCACACCGACGCAGGCAATATTGATGCGATCGCTGGGTGCGATATAACCCGGGCCGCCTAAAACGTGGCGCGGCACCACGGTAAATGCCGCCGCGGCAACAGTGCTCGTCGTCAAAAAGCTGCGGCGGGACATTTTCCCTGATTCTGTTCCCGTTGTTTCTTTTTCACTCATCAGTTAATTTCTCCTTTCATAATAATTCAGATAAATCAGCGTTGCCGGATAGTCGACAAAAGAACGGTTTAAAAATAGAAACAAATGCAAAATCATCACCCTTTAGTCGCGCCGGGAACCGGTACAAGAGCTTTTATATCGACCGGGCCCAAGGCATATTCTTGCGGCCCCAGTTGCAAATCCGAGTTCAGCATTTCCTCCCAAGTCACTTTTTTACCGCTGTACGCGGAAATCCTGCCCATGATGGCAACCAGTGTCGATTTTGCGGTTTGCTCAGCTTCAACATATGGCGTATTGCTGCGAATCGAGGTGATCAAATCGATATGCTCCTGCACATAGGGCGAGACTTTTACACGATTTGTTTCTTTGCCATCTTCGCCGAGCGGGTATTTATATTTCCAGATGATCTTTCCCTTGCTGTCGCGAATTTCGTTGCGGCAATTGGAGGAGCCTCTTGTCCCCTGCACAAATTCCGAAACATTATTGCTGCA
Source organism: bacterium (assembly GCA_024275575.1). GTDB lineage: Bacteria > Zhuqueibacterota > Zhuqueibacteria > Zhuqueibacterales > Geothermadaptataceae > Bioreactorimicrobium. Next base: position 37,412 of record JAJRYV010000058.1, on the reverse strand, counting down.
GCCATCGATCTGTCGGCACATGCTGTGCACCCGCATAGCGTTTTCATAACCGAAATCGATGCTGAAAAAGTCGTATTGATCACCGGTGACGCGACGGTGGCGGGCGCCAAAACCGACAGCATCTGCAGGCAGCATGCCGGTGAACCAGTGGATGACGTCAAGGTTATGCACATGCTGCTCGACGATATGATCACCGGAAAGCCAGGCCCAGTTCACCCAGTCGCGAATCATGTATTCCATCTCCGACCAGCCCGATTTGCGGTTGCGATACCATAATTGCGATTGATTCCAGTAGCAATTCGCCGAGACGATTTCACCGATGGCGCCGGCAGCGATTTGCTCGTAACAGGCCTGATAATCCCGCTGGTGGCGACGCTGCGTTCCGGTGGCCACGGAAAGGCCGAACTGCTCCGCTCTTTTGGAAGCCGCAATAATTTTCCGTGCGCCGGGGGGATCAACCGCCACCGGTTTTTCCATGAAAACATTTTTCTGCGCCGCGATGGCTGCTTCGAATTGCTGCGGCCGGAAATGCGGCGGTGTCGCCAGAATAACCAGATCGACCTCCGAGACGAGCACTTTTTCGTAAGCATCAAAACCGAGAAAACAGTTTTCCTGCGGCACTTTGACGCCGAATTTCTCCTTGATTTTCCTGCGACTGCTCTGCAGCCGGTCTTCAAAAACATCGGCCATGGCAACCAGTTGCAGGTTCGGGCCGGCCGAGAGAAAATTGATCGCCGCCCCGGTTCCGCGGCCGCCGCAGCCGATCAAACCAGCTTTTAAAACCGGGCCGTCTACCGCCTGATCCAGAAACGCTTTATGTGCCACAGCATTGCCTGCTTGCTCGTTACAACCGGCCAACACTACGCTGGCTGCAGCAGCAAGCGTTCCCATCTGTAAAAATTTTCGACGATCTAATTCCTGCATCTCATCCTCCTCATTTATTTTTTGAAAATTTTGCATCCGAACAAAGCACGCGAAAACCGACTTCTGCGTTATCGGAATACCACCACAGGCTTTTAGGCGACTGGGGATCGGTGCGCATCCACTGTTTCGTATGTGTCCGCTGCCGTGCCGCCGCCCGAACATCACCTGCATGGCTTTTATAAGAGCCGCCACGGATGACATGCTCACTCCCGCTGCCCGGCCCGGTTGGATTTTCAATGACACGGTTTGCCGGGTAATTTTTGTAGGTATCTGCGGCATACCAGTCGCGGCAAAATTCTTTGACATTGCCGGGCATGTTTTTTAAACCGAATGGATTGGCTACGACCATCTCCGGCGAATGCGTCCGGCCGCGACTATTGCCGGCATAAAAAACATAAGAATTAATCGTGGTATCAATTCCGAAAATCCGGTTTTGCCATTTTTGAGGGTCAAAGTCCTGCGGTTGTCCCGAAAAAAAATACGGCGTCGGTCTGCCGCCGCGACAGGCATATTCCCATTCCGCTTCCGTCGGCAGGCGGTAGGTTTTGCCGGTTTTTCGCGACAACCATTCACAGTATTTTTCTGCGGCATAAAAAGTCATGCTAATCGCCGGACGGCGGCCACGCCCCCATCCCTGGCCCGGGTCGCCGTAAGCCGGCGTCGGCCCGGAAATAGCGTCAACTTTTTGCCGTGCATCGGCGATCTGGTCTTCCGAGCGACCGGCCGCTGCCGTTTCACGGTAAAAAGCGTCGTATTCATCCCAGCTCACTTCGGTCTCCCCCATCCAGAATGGATCGATTTTTATCCGTCGTTGCGGCCCTTCATCGCTCAATCGCTGCGGTTCATTTTCCGGACTGCCGATGGTGAATTCTCCACCGGGAATCGCGATCATGACGAAAGAAACAGCTGTTCCGGGGATTTTTTCGGTGTAGTTTTCAAATGAATCAAGCACGGCAGCATGCTGAAAAATCAAACTTGCAGGTGGAACATAGGCGGATTTTTTTGTTGCCGATTGCGCGTGAAAATGCCCGACCTCGAGATGGCAGTTGATGCAGCGCAGCGTATTTTCCTTGCGGGAATAATGGAGATGCGCATCCTGGCCTTTTTTCGACAGGCCGCGGGAGAATAAATTCTGGTGACATTTAAGACAGCCGGATTTATAAACATGCGTCGCGGCGGCATCGCGGCTGGAGGCCAGTTGCCAGTCCAAATCCTTTTCATTTTTGAACCAGTAGGAATAGAGGTCGCGGCTGCCGGTGGTTATTTTTGCCGCTAAATAATCGATTCCACCCGACGGCAAATGACAATCGACGCAATGGGCAATCGTGCCGCTGTCGTTGTCGAAATGGGGGCCGCGCTTCCACGATTGGCCGGCTTGCGGGTGGATATGGCACGATTGGCAGAATGCATCGGTCGAGGTTTTTTCGAGGCCACTTTGAATGCCGATGAGCAACACAATCCCACCGGTAAACGGTAACAATATTCTCCATATTTTTACAAAAAACTTCATTATATATTCTTCATTTTTCCTGTGGCTATTTAACGTCCCATACACGTCATTGCGGGCTCAACCTAAAAGGAACTGTTTTGCAAAAGCTTGACAATTAATCGTATCTCGTTTAACCACAACTGGTTATGCTAAAAATGTCTATTGTGAAGCTCTAACACACACTGACATCTAAGCGGACGCTGAGCTTGCCGAAGCGGGAGTGGCACTACGGAACACTCAGGGAGTGTTATGCTCAGCGAGACGCTTTTGCTCTTTATTGATCGCGAGTGAGGCTAAACTGATTTAGTTTTACTCTTAAATAACTAATTTACAAGCTATTGAAAATAGACGTAAATGTTTGTAGTCAGAGCAACGCTCTGAGGGAAATTTCAACAAAAATATCAGAGCGCTGCTCTGACTACCTGCTCAAGTTCCTTGCTGACAAAACCCTGCTGCTTTTGAGCAGGGTGAGTTGCTATCTAAGCCCATTCTCGCTTCAACAGAATCAGCGTCTGCTTTGTGTAAAAAAATCACACCACATCACAAGCGCGATACGCTTCGATCACCGCGCGCTCGCCTGCTTTGCCCTTGCGGCTGTTGCCGTGTTCCATGCCGAGAATGCCGGTGAAACCCTTTCCATGAATATGTTTAAAAATATTTTTATAATTGATTTCACCCGTCATCGGCTCTTTGCGGCCGGGGTTATCGCCGATCTGAAAATAGCCGATCTCTTCCCAAGCATCATCGATATTGGGGATCAGGTTGCCTGCCTGAATTTGCTGGTGATACAGATCATCGAGAATTTTGCAGGCCGGGCTGTCGACCGCCTTGCAGATTTCGTAAGCCTGCGGCACGCCGGTTAAAAACAAACCGGGATGATTGTAAAAGTTAAGTGGCTCCAGTACCATCACCAGACCGTGCGGTTCAAGGATTGCGCTCGCCTGTTTCAGTGATTCCACGATATTGGCCGTTTGAAATCCCATGCGTTTGCGCAGGTCGACAAAACCGGGAACGACGGTCATCCAGGTGGCGTTTATCCGTTTTGCCACCTCCACCGACTCGTGGATATGGGTCAAAAATTCTTCCCGTTTTGCAGCCTCGCCGCTGGTGAGGCTGGGTTCTTTCCAATAGATTTTATGGGCGACAAAAATGCCCATTTCCATCACCTGTCTGGTCATTTCCCGAGCAATTTCTTCCTGCGTTTCAACAGAGCGCCCTTTCATACCGTTGTCTTCGAATGCGGTAAAACCTTCGTCAGCCATAAATTTGATTTGATCGATCAAATTTTCGCCAGCGTGATGTTTGAACATGCCAAAATGCGGCGCAAATTTCATGGTAAACCCTTTCGCTGCCGGGCTTTTTTCGGCAGCGTTACCGATTTTTGCGCCAATGGTCAAAGCCGCCGCCGAAGCAGTTGTGGTGGTGATAAAATCCCGCCGTGTTATTTTTTTTGAATTTTTTTTCATCATTATTTTCCTTTCCTCATGCCTAGCCCTGACAGAGTTCTCACACTAATATTTCATCACCCTGAGTCCATCAACTTGACTGCCGTCGAGGTTGCGGATACGGGCGCAGGCTCCCCAACCACCCGAACCCTGTGTAATTTTAAAAAACAATGTATTCCTTCCTTTTTTCAGAGAGACCTCAACGGCATTATCAGCAGGATTGATGCCGCGCATAACGTTTAAATCAAATACATTTTCACCATTGACCCAGAGGCGTACACCATCGTCGCTGCCGAGTTCGAGTTTGTATCTTCCAGCATCGGCGACTTCGATTGTCGTGCGTAAATAGGCCACCCGATTGGAGCCGCCGATGGCCTCACGCAAATCGAGGCGCCAGGGGTCTTCTTCATCGGTAATCGCTGGCATTTTCCACCAGCCCGAATCGGAATCCATAGAAACTTCCGGAGGAAAAGCAAATGAAAACAGGTCGACATTTTTGGCAAAATAAGGTCCGTTCACCTGCCAGTTGATGATGTGCCCGTCGATCATTTTAATCGTTTGCAAAACCTTGCGTGCTTTCTTCTGCAAAGTTGTGTTGCTGTTTTCATTCACAAGAGATTTTAAGATACCGGCAAACCAGGGTGGATTTTCAGCGACTGCCGCGGCTGCAATATCAACGGCAGCAAACCCGGCTTCAGCCTGTAAATCAGCATTTTCAGTGTAAGTAAGCGCCAGTTTTGCAGCCTCAACAGTGGGGACTTTCGCCAGCGCCGCCAACACCCGTTTCTGTTCTGCAACATTGGCTGCCAGTTTCATTGCTTGCCGGAAATCTGCGGCGAGCTTTTCCGGATTCCCCTGCTCGCGTGCTTTTAATTCGACGTAACTGCGCAAAGCAAGAATTTGCCGTGTATCTTTTTTATCACTTTTCACCAATTTGAAAAGCGCCAGCAGCGGGCGGCTATCGGGCCAGGCAGCGAGAGCACGAATGGCAGCATTTTGCCGGTCGAGATTTTCATTGCTAAAATTGGCCAACAAAACCGGCAAAGCGCCATTTTGTCCCAGATCAGCGAGCGCGGACATCAGGGCCGCAGCGGTCATCACATCAGCGGTCGAGTCCAGCGCTTGCAGCAAAACATCGCTCGCGAGTTGTTTGTCTGCCGCACGCCCGGCAACGGCAATGATCGCTTTTTCAAACGCATTGACCACCATCTTTTTTTCAGACTTTTGCAGCAGAGTGATCAGTTGCGGTAAAATATCCGAGGAAGCAGTCAGGCGCAAAACGCGCGCACTCTCGAGTCTGATACGGGAGTTTTCATCTCCTGCAGTCGCCAGCACAATACTTTCGCTGTTGTCGATCCCGCGTTCGACGATACTTTTCAGCAGTTCGATTTTAACCGGCGCTTCGACCTGCGGAATCATCTGCAGGATTCTGGCATCGATTTCTTTCCCACGCATGGAATACAAACTTTGGCGGGCAATTTCACGACCCTCTCCCCCATCGGCAGCAGCGGCCGCCAGAATTTCAACAGATTCAGCATTGCCAACATTTTGCAATGCCGTCAACGCCGCCAGCCGGATGACCCGGTTTTCGTGGCGTGCCAAATCCATCACCGCCGTCGTCACCGCTGTTTGTTTATGCGCCGAAAGCGATGTGAGCAATGGCGCGGCCTGGTCAAATTCCGAATTTTTCAATAACTCCGCAACCGCGGATAAATCCGTATCATGCGGCAAATCACGCACGGTGCTGAAGACTGCGGCATGCAGGTTAAGCTCGTTCGAGTGTAGTATTTCAACAATAAAACCAGCAGCGTTTTGCGGTTCGGCGAGAATCTGTCCGCGGATGGCGGCGCGGCGAACCGCAGCAGTTTCCGTTTTCGTGTTGAGTGCGCGATAAATTGCCGCTGCCGTGGCAGAATTTCCCTGCGCCATTTGTTGATCAGCCGCATTGAGCAGCGCATCGATGCAATTAGCCCGCACAGGTTCGGCCAATTTCATTTTCGCATGGGTGAGAATTTCAATCGCCGGAACGCCGGCGATTTCGCCCAATGCGCGAACGGCTGCGGTGGCGATTACAGGGTTTTTATCGAGCAGCAACTTGCCCAAATCGTCGATTGCTGTTTGCTCCTTACGAACCCCCAATGAGGTGATGACGCCGATTCTGTGCCCGGTTTTCACTTTTTTCAACGACTTTAGCAAAGCTTTGCCGGCTTCCGGGGCAGGGATGCGCTCGAGCGCGAAACGGGCAAATTCAAACGAAACCGGATTTCGCAGCATTTTCGCCAGCGTTTTAACGCTTTCTTTTGTGCCCATCAAACTCAGGCGGTCGCAGATGTATTGCTGTGCTGCAAGCGGTGTTTTTTTATCTTTTAAAATGGCGATGAAGCGTTTTTCCAGACGCGAAAGCGCGGCTTTGTCGGCGATCGATTTTCGAATAAACAAATTGAGTTCGATGAGATGACTGCGATCCTGGCCGTACTCATAGCGGGCGACGGTGCGCAGGTTTTTTTCAACGCTGGAAAAATCGGCCGCCGGCAAATCACCAAGGGCGTATTGAATGCCGGCCAGATAGTGGGCGACTAATTTTTCATTCCAGTAAATATGATTATTATGGCCGAAACTGCTGTAAAAAACCCGGCCTTTGCCGAAGGGTTTGACCCAGGCGATAGGTAAATCCACATCGCTGTGCCGAATGCCTTTGGCTGCTGCTGTGATTTTATCATCGAGATCGAGACTGATGAGCACACGACAATTTTCTCGCGAAAACGGCGCCCCGATGCGATAGATTTCATCGCTAATTTTAAAGCCTTTGCTTTCGAACACAGCGCAAATCGGGTGATCAGGCTCATCGAGTTTCACGGCCCAGGTGCCGCTGCTATTCCAGGGATGCCCGGCGAATCGCCCACCGATCATCGCCGCCGCTTGCGGCCATTTATCGAAATTGTCGGTTGCCGAATGGATGCCGATAAATCCCTTGCCACTTCTCACAAAGTGCAACAGATTTTCACCATATTTTGAATCCCCGAGATTGATGCCGGTAGTGTTGAGAAATAATACGGCATCAAATTTTTGCAGGTTTTCTTTGGTAAATACAGCGTAATCTTCGCTGTGCTCGATGGTAAAAACACCGTTTTTTTCTGCCAGCGATTTCAGCATCTGCAGGCCGTAAGGAATCGATTTATGACGGTAGCCCTCGGTGCGGGTAAAAACGAGAATATGACGCGGAGTTTTAGCCGCAACAAAAATCGGGGTAGGAATCGCAGATTTTATTTTTTCCCGTTCTTCAGCAGGAATTTGAGCGAACAGTCCGGCACTGAAAATAAAAAGAAAAAAAGAAAAAAAGACTCTGTTTGTTCGTTTTTGCATGGGGGACTCATTTATTTTTAGTTTTACTCAAACAAAAATACGGATCAAACGATTTTTTCGATCCGTCAAATCGATGGCCGTTTTTTTGCTTCTCAAATCGAGACATGCCATGGGCTGCGCATCGGGCGGATGAGCAGGCGATTGGCGTCAGCGTCATCAATAAATTTTTCATTTTTTACATCGAAGTGCAATTTGCGCCCCAATTTCATGGCGATAACACCGAGGTGGCCGGTCATGATCGAATGGTGCGCCACTTCCACCGGGGTGATGGTTTTTTGCCGCGAACGCATGCAATCGAGAAAATTCTGACGGTGATCGTTGCTCCCGTAAAGCCGGGAATCGTTGGCAGATAAACGCGTTTTGAGTATTGCGGGATGTTCGGCACTCAGAGTGCCGCGACCGACGTGCAGCCAGCCTTCGCTGCCCATAAATTGTACGCCCATGCCCTTTTCCTGCTGCCTCGAATCAGCGACGATCATGGTGAAACCTTCGGCGTATCTCGCTTCAAAACGATAGCTATTGGGAGTGTCGAATTGCCCGTCTTTTGCCGGCGGATAAACAGCGCGGCCTTCGACCTCCGTTGCGGCGCTCAATTCCGTATCCATGCCCCAGTGGGCGATATCGATGTGGTGACCGGCCCAATCGGTAAGCTGGCCGCCGGAATAATCGCTGATCCAGCGGAAATTCCAGTGGCAGCGCGTCGGGTTATAGGGCACGAACGGTGCCGGGCCGAGCCACATATCGTAATCGAAATATTCGGGAACCGGTGCGGGTTGCGTCGAACCGGCACGAATGGAATTTCCGTAGGGCAGGCCGACACGTACGGTTTTCACCTCGCCGATTTTGCCGCTGCGCACCAGCTCACAGGCGTAGCGAAAATGACGCTGCGAGCGCTGCCAGCTACCCGTCTGCCAGATGATGTCATAGCGCTGCACCGCATCGACGATGGCGCGGCCTTCGGCGATGGTGTAGGCCAGCGGTTTTTCGCAATAAATATCTTTGCCGGCACGGGCGGCGGCCACGGCGATGATCGCATGCCAGTGATCAGGTGTTGCGATCATCACCGCATCGATGTCTTTACGCGCCAGCACCTCGCGAAAATCTTTGTAAATGGCGCAATCGCCGACGTTGTATTTCTGATTGACGAGATGTTGTGCAGCCTCGGCATGGCGGCGGTCGACATCACAGACGGCGACGACGCGCGCATCGGGCAATTGCAGGAATGAGCGCATGTTGCTGGTGCCCTGGCCGCCAACACCGATGCAGCCGATGGTGATTTTATCGCTGGGGGCGACCCTACCGGGTTTGGCGAAAATATGTGCGGGCACAATCGACGGTACGGCCAGAATACCGAGGGAAAATCCGGTGGACTTTTTTAGAAAAGAACGGCGGGTGATCTTTTTTTTGTACATCGACCTTCCTCGTTTAATTTGCGCAACTTCCGGTTATCGAGTTAACTCAGTAAAAGGAGAATATACCACCCTTTCGGGGTTTACAGATTTTTGAGCTCGTGAGGCTATAATCATTCCCCCCTCCAAGCTTGTACAGCAGAACACACCCTGTTTATCATTCATCAAAAGCGGCGTCGAAGGCAATATTCGACGGTGAAAAATTGATACTGTGGACGAATTCACAGGCTTCTTTGGCGCCAAATTCACGTTCCATACCGCTGTCTTCCCATTCCACCGAAAGCGGGCCTTCGTAGCCGATATGGTTGAGGGTGCGGATAATTTCCTCAAAATCGACATCGCCGTGGCCGAGGCTGCGAAAATCCCAGCCGCGCTGCGGGTGACCAAAATTGAGGTGTGAGGCTAAAATGCCATTATACCCGTTCAATTGCAGGGCGGCATCTTTCATGTGGCAATGGTAAATTCGATATTTGAACTCATCGAGAAAAAAGACCGGGTCGATCATTTGCCAGAGCAGATGACTGGGATCGAAATTGAAGCCGAAAGTTTTGCGGCCGCCGATCGCTTCGATCGCCCGTTTTGCCGTGACAATATCAAAAGCGATTTCTGTCGGGTGCACCTCCAGCGCAAACTTGACGCCGCATTCGTCGAAGACATCGAAGATAGGGTTCCACATATCGGCAAAATTTTGGAAGCCAGCTTCGATGGTTTCTTCACCGACCGGCGGGAAACTGTAGAGCAGGTGCCAGATGGAAGAACCGGTGAAACCGTTGACCACGGAAACGCCGAGATTTTTAGCTGCACGGGCGGAATTTTTCATCGCTTCCACGGCCCAGGTACGTTTTTTCTCCGCATCACCGGCGCAATCTGCCGGGGCGAATCCATCGCTGCGTTCATCGTTATTGAGATCGCAAACCAGTTGTCCGGCAAGATGGTTGCTGATAGCGTATACCTGCAGCTCGTTTTTAGCGAGGATTTCCCTTTGTTTTTTGCAATATTCCACATCTTCTGCAGCGCGGAACACATTAAAATGATCCCCCCAGCATGCCAACTCGAGGCCTTCATAGCCCCATTTTGCGGCTTTTTCAGCAACGATTTTGAGTGGAAGATCCGCCCATTGCCCGGTAAAAAGTGTAACTGGTCTGGCCATGATTTATCCTCTTTCGTTCTATTTTTCTTGATATTTGAAGTCTAAAAAAAGATAACATCCCGGTGTGAGATGTTATCTTTAACATATGCACAGAGTTTTGTCCGATAGGGAAATTTCACGTGTAATTTCTAAGCGTTTATCTCCGTCCATTTTTCATTGCCACGACTGTTTTCGATGACTTTTTCAATAAAATACATCCCCCGAACACCATCGTCGACCTGTGGAAAATCAAGAATTAATTCGGATGGCTCGGTCCCTGCTTTACTGGCACGAATCGTGTCGGCAAAATTGCAGTAATGATTGGCGAAAGCTTCGAAAAAACCTTCCGGATGGCCCGGCGGAATCCGGGTGGCTCTGGACGCGGCAGCGCTTTTTTCAGCAACGTAGGCATTGCCGCGTTTCCAGATTTCCGTGCTGCCGCCGAGCGTCCCGATTTTCAAATTGGTGGGGTTTTCCTGATTCCAGCGCAGGCTTTTTTTCTCGCCGTAAATCCAGATTGCGAGATGGTTTTCCTCGCCGACAGCGATTTGACTGACGTGTAACAGACCTTTGGCGCCCTGCTCGAGTTTAAGCAGGCAGTTGGCGTCATCATCGAGAATGCGCCCTTCGACAAAAGTGTTGAGATCAGCGCAAATATGAGTAATCTTCAGGCCGGTCATATATTCCGCGAGATTGGCGGCATGGGTACCGATATCGCCGAGGGCGCCGCCGGCACCGGATTGTTTGGGATCGCTGCGCCACACAGCCTGCTGCTGTCCTTCTTTTTCCAGCGCCGTAGAAAGCCAGTCCTGTTTGTACTGCACGATGACCTTGCGGATTTTTCCCAGTTCACCAGTTTTGATCATGTCTCGCCCCAGTTTGACCATAGGATAGCCGGTGTAGGTGTGCATCAATCCGAAAACTTTACCGGTTTCGTTGACGATTTTTTCGAGCTGCAGGGCTTCATCAACTGAAATCGTCATCGGTTTTTCGCACATGATGTGAAAACCGGATTTGAGGAAATCGCGCGCTATGGGGAAATGCCAGTTGTTGGGTGTGGTGATAGAAACGAAATCGATACGTTCATTTTCCGGCACTGCCAGCTCGCCGGCAATCATTTTCTGATAGTCATCATAAACCCGCCTCGGGTCCAGTGAGAGCTCCCGGCCGGTCTGTTGCGATTTCGCCGCCTCGATATCGAAAGCACCGGCAACGATATCAATTTGGCCGTCGAGCCGTGCAGCTCTTCGATGCACTTCGCCGATAAATGCTCCCGGGCCGCCGCCGACCATGCCCATTTTTAATTTTTCTTTTGCAGCCATATTGCTCCTCACAGGCATCAGTAAATCATAACATTTCATAAGCGTTAGCGCTGCAGGTAAACAAAATAAGCAGCACGCTCCACCGCAGCCGATTTACTTTTCGGCTCTAAGATATCAATTATAAAGGCAATCTTATTCTTAAAAAACAATTGAAATAAAACGCAGGGGACATCTGAAGACAATTTTTTACACTCCAGGTAATAACGGCATGGCGTGCAATGTTAGGATATTTTCACTGGAAAGCAAATAAGAGAGCCGTATTTCATGACAGGCAGGCAGTTGAAAAAGACATTATTGATAAATCGGACAAGCCCTGATTCGTCTGTCAATTTCGCGTGTTACACGCTGGTACTCGAGGCTGTTTTCTTTTTGATAAATGCGGTTGAAATCGACTTCCTGCAGACCTTCCGGCAGACGGTCAATTTGCGGCATGAATTCGCCTTCATTGCGGATTTTCATCATACTTTGCTGCAATGAGCCGGCTTTGCTGCGGTCCATCGCAGTTTCAGCAAAAATAACCCCAGCACGGTCGGCGGTCAAATCAGGAAAACTAAATCCGGAGCCACCGCGGGAATCATTCATCTCTTTAAAAACGCCGACAAAATTCGCCAGGTCCGAACCCGCAGCAGCGGTGATGCCGGCGGAAATAAGAAAGTGCTTTGCCAGATCACCCCGGTGGCGCAGCATCAGACGATGGCGTGAAATACGTTCACCTTCCGGGCCGGTACCGATCCATTTTTCCAGTGAAGAACCATGGCTGTATGCGGCGAGAACGATGAGAATGGCACGATTTTCTTCAACAGCTTTACCGGATTTTGCCGTACGTTTTTCTGCCAGTTCAAAAAGATGCTGCAAAAATTTGTACATTGGAAACCCTGCCCGGGATTTTCGCTGCGAATCTGAATATTGCAACAAGTGCTTATTGTATGCGCGCAGCCGTCCGATTTCGATATCGGTAAGCAAAAAACCGCTGACCTGCCGGCGCGTGCGCAAGAGATTCTCCGGATCGTGCTGGTAAACGACTCGCAATTGATTTTCATTAAACTGTACATCGCGCATACTTTTGATAATATCGAACAAAAGCCGATAATTTGTGCTGCGCAGTAAAAGCGGATGCAGCAGGGTAAGCACCGGTTTGAAGGTAAAAGCCGGAAAAGGTACAGCGCCGATTCGCAATGCCTCAACATCGAGATTTTCCACGCCACGCCCGGCGAAATCGATCTCAATATTCAGGTAGTTGCCGGTAAGTTCATCGGGTAATTTCAGCGTCGCGTCGATATTGAAATGATTCGGTTGAATATCGACGCGGGCCGCGACATCCCAAAAAATGCGGTTTGCGGCATAAGCAAGAATCGAATTGAGTTCAGATTCAGTGAGCGTGATATTTTTAACCTCGTCCTTTTCCATCGCCCTCGGATCGACCGTGTGGGCCAGACGTTTTATTTTGCCCGCTTCCTGCGTCGTCAAATCCTGCCGGTTGACCACCAGCGGCCGGTTTTGAATCCCCCAAATCAACACAGCAATGGCATAAAAAATAGTGACCAAAAATGAAAGGGTAAAAAAGTACTTTAAAATCTTTAACATGGGATACGTTGATCCACTTTGTTTTTTTCAGCGAAATAATAATGTATGACGCAGTCTGTTTGTTCTACTCAGATATCGATTTCAAGGTGTTCAGTCCTTTTAAAAACAAAAAGGATGAAATGTTTGCCCCTATCTACAATAAATTGCAATTAAATGCAAAATTTTTATTTGCAATATATCCGAAAAAACAAAAAAAAGCGACGGAGCAGAACTCCGTCGCTTGAATCTATTTTAAAAAACACATTAAGTGTTAGCTGATTTTTACAGCGATTTCTTTTGGTTTCGCTTCTTCAGCTTTGGGCAGAGTGATGTTCAATACACCGTTTTTGTACTCCGCAGCAATTTTGTCGGTGATGATATTTTTACTCAATTTGAACTGACGTTCGAACTCACCATAGCTGCGCTCCATGCGCAGATAGTTGACGCCTTCCTGTTTTTCTTCCGCTTTTTTCTCACCTTTGATGGTCAGAATCGAGTCTTTGACGTTGATGCTCAGGTTCTTTTTCTCAATTCCTGGCAGCTCGATAGCAACCGAATACTCATTTTCAGTTTCTGCGATATCCACGCGTGGCGACCAGGCCTCATCAAACGCATTGGGAATGCGATTAAAGCTACTGAAAACATCATTCATCAAACGATCAAAACCGGTTTCAAAATTGCTTAAATTTCCGGGGGTTTGCCATTTTACGAGTGTCATTTTAAACTCCTATATTTTGTGTTCATCTATTTGTTTTTTGTTTTTAAAATTTGCCCATACTTATACAAGTGTCATGCCAAAAACAACAGACACATCATTAATTCATTAAACATAGCAACTTATGCATTCATCTTAATTTCTACATACAAAATTCAAATCCCCAGGCCAGCCATGATGGCTGACGAAATGAAATATCTTCAGCATTACCTGTCATCATGACCGACAGAAACTGTAAATACTAAATTTTGATTCAAACATGCTTTATTTTTTATCATTTCGTTTTCTTTTACTTGACAAACAGGTTTTATTTGCTTAAAGTTTGATAAATTTCAAACATTACGATTTTAAAATCTATGCAGCAAAACATGCATAAACTAAAAGAGCACATCATTCATTCATACGGTTTGCTTTTCTATCAAGCCGGGCAGAAAGAACTGAGCGGGCAAATTTTCGGTCTGTTTTTAAGCAACGAAAAGGAAGCGCTGGCGCTGGATGACATCGTTGCGGCATTGCAGGTGAGCAAAGGTCCGGTAAGCCAGTGTATACGTTTTTTATCGGATGCCGGGTTGCTAAAGCAGGTGAGACTTAATGGGCAGCGGCGGCGTTTTTATCGCCTGGCCGACAAAGTTTGGCAAGCCATGGGCAGGCTTTTTTTGAAACCCCTCCAGGAGCAGCTTGAACTGGCGCAGCTCGCTTTCAACGAACAGGCGAAAACACCTGCAGAAAAACAATTGCTCGACAAACTGCACGTCATGCAGGAAAACCTGGTTCAGCAATCGATCGCACTGTTGCAAGCCAATCTCCGCTGAGATGTTCAAATCAACAGAAAAAATATTCAATGGGAGCAGAAATGAGGAGAAATCTAAAAATATCATTGATCGCTGGTGTCTGCATTTTCCTGTTTGCCGCCTGCTCTCCATTTTCAGATTCAGGGCGAGGGAGCACAATGACAAAAAGTTCAGGAAAAATCAATGTCAACGGTGTTTCAATCTTTTACCAGATGATGGGCACGGGCGAAGATTTAATTCTCATCTCCGGACTCGGCATGGAGACATGGGCGTGGGAGAAACATGTTCCATTTTTTGCCAAAAACTTCCGGACAATTGTTTTTGATAACCGTGGCGTCGGGCAGAGTGACAAGCCCACCGGCCCCTACTCCATCTCGCTCTTTGCAGATGATCTATTAGCGCTGATGGATAGCTTGAAGATAACAAAGGCTCATATACTTGGCATTTCCATGGGTGGTTTTATCGCCCTTGAATTCGCCATAAATCACCCCGAACGCATCAACAAGCTGGTTTTGCTTTCTACGAGCGGCGGTGGCGCCGATCACGTTCCTATGTCGCAGGAAGTCCTCGCTGCGATATTTGCACCCACGGGCGAAAATCCGCGCGAGATCATTCGCTCCAAACTGGCGCTCGCTTTTTCACCGCAATTCATGCAAACGCCGGAAATTGAACATCTGATCGACTTACGGCTGAAAACCCCCCAACCACGGGCGGCGTTTATGGCACAGGCAGGCGCAGGTGCAACTTTCGATCGAGCCACAGAAGTCAGCCGAATCACAAACCCGACGCTGATTATGGCCGCGACCGGAGATTTGATCGTACCCGCTGAAAATTCCCGAATTTTAGCCCAAAAAATCAAAAACAGTCAACTTAAACTCTATCAGGGCTTCGGCCATCAATTTCTTATTGAAATTGCGGAACAATTTGTTGCTGATGTGACCGCATTTTTGGCGCCGCAAATTGTGCGACAGCATTAATTGCAGAGCAAAAAAATCCAGGGAGGTAAGTTGTGTATTTTGGCGATTGGCTCAGCCGTTGGCGCCAGTACAGCCCCGATAAAATCGCTGTCATCGATTATCGCAACGATGGCGAAGGAAGCAGTCCTGTTCCTGTTGACCAGTATTCCTATGTTGAACTTGACCAGCGGGCAAACCGGGTCGCTCATTTTCTGCAGCAAAACGGGATAAAAAGTGGTGACCGTGTCGCCTTTCTCAATCACAACTGCATCGAAGCGATCGACCTTTTTTTTGCCACGGCAAAGCTCGGCACTATTCTCGTGCCGCTCAATTTTCGTTTGCAGCGCCCCGGGCTGGAATACGTTCTGCGAGATACCGCAGCAAAGATGATCATCGCCGGTTCAAAGTTCAAGGAAACGGCTCAATCTCTCGCTAATTCATTGCCGGATTTACAGTTCTATCTTCTTGAAGATGATTTTAGCATTGCCCTTGAAAATGGCGATGCGACGCCGCCGGTGCCGACGCCGGTATGCCAGGAAACGCCGCATCTCATCATCTATACCTCCGGTACGACGGGTTCGCCCAAAGGCGCCATCATCACCCACGGGCAGGTTCACTGGAATTCCATCAACACAGCCATCGCCTGCAATCTGACCTCGGCCGATCGCAGTATTATCAACGCGCCGCTTTACCACACCGGCGGCTGGAACGTGCTGACGACGCCACTTTTCCATTTCGGCGGAACGCTGGTTTTGCAGCGTTGCTGGGATGCCGACGGCCTGCTGGAAATAATCGGAGAGCAACAAATCACCATATTTTTTGGTCTGCCGACGATGTTTAAAATGCTGGTTGCTTCACCCAAATTTGAGCAGACGGATTTCTCCCGGGTACGCGTCGTTCTCAGCGGCGGCGAAGCCTGTCCGCACCATGTTCTGCAAACTTTTTCCCGCGCCGGCATGCCCATCCGCCAGGGTTATGGTTTGACCGAGGTCGGCCCCAACGTTTTCTCGTTGCCGGCGCAAGATGCCGAGCGCAAGGCCGGCTCCGTCGGTTTCCCCAATTTTCACGTCGATGCAAAAATCGTCGATGAGCAAGGCCGGGAAGTTGCGCCGGGTAAAATCGGAGAACTCATCATGGCCGGACCGATGCTTTGCGGCGGTTACTGGAATAATCCTGAGGCAACGCAGAAAGCAATTACCGGCGGCTGGTTCCACACCGGCGATTTATTTCGCAAAGATAACGAGGGCTACCACTTCGTCGTCGGTCGCAAAAAAGATATGTACATCAGCGGTGGTGAGAATGTGTACCCGGCGGAGATTGAAAAATATTTACAGCGACACCCGGACATTCTCGAAGTTGCGGTCGTCGGTATTGCCGATGAAAAATGGGGTGAGGTGGGAAAAGCTTTCATTGTCTTTAAAAAAGGCCGGGAATTGACGCCGGAGGAGGTAAAGTCCTGGCTGCGTGATTTTTGTGCAAAATATCAGATTCCAAAATATTTCATTTTCCTCGACGAATTGCCCAAAGGCGACACCGGGAAAATACAAAAAAAACAACTTGCAGAAGGGTTTTATGGATAGAATTACGCAATCGATCATCGAAGATTTCGGCAATGGCTATGCCAGTTTCGGCCACAGCGATTTGATGGGCCGCATCGTCGGCCTGCTCCTGAGCTTCGATGAACCCATGAGCATCGAAGCGATCGCTAACAGCCTCAATGTCAGCCGCTCGCCGGTAAACCAGATTTGCCGCCGCCTCGATGATTTAAAGCTGATCAGAAAGGCCTGGGTGAAAGGGGCACGCAAGCACCACTATCAAATTTCAGAAAGTGTTTTTTTGCAGGCGACTATCAATTTATCGCGCATGAACGAAGGCAATTTGGAAATGGCGGAAAACAATCTGACGGTGCTGGCCCGGGTTTATCCGGAACTCAATGAGCAGGAAAAGGAAAAAGCGAAAATCATTTTTGAACGCCTGCTGCTAATGCGAAATTTTTATCGCAAACTGCTGGCATCCTACCGCACTTTTATCGATGAGTGGCGGGTTGAACGCCATCATATTCCTAGTATCGAAACGTTTGTCGCCGAAATGCAGGCGGAAGAAAGCTGATGATCAATCAAATATAACCTATTAAAACACTGGAGAAAAAAATGAAAAACAAACCTGACGAACCGGCTGTGTACAGCCGGCCCAAAACCGGACGCAGTCCACCCAAAAAAAAGATTCCATTCCGAATTAGCCTCGGAATGGAATCAGTTAACGGCGTAATCCATGAAAACACCGCTTTCTCTCATGCTGATAAAGGTACACTTTTGCGGTAACTTTTCCAATAAAAACATACCTGTGGAGGAAACATGAAATTCATATCCAGTTTGATAAACCGCCGATTTTTCAGGCGTATTCCTTTGATTCTGCTTTTTCTTGTAATTTTCAGTGCGACGGCGCTGGCAGCCAATGGCAGCATCAGCGGTAAAATTACAGATAAGACTACCCATGCACCGCTGACCGGGGCAAATGTCGTGATCGTCGGCACCAGTCTCGGTTCTGCGGCCGATGCCGAGGGCAATTACAAGATCGACAACGTGCCCATCGGCACCTACACTTTGCAGATCACTTATATCGGCTATCCCCAGGCCGCACGCACGGTGAAAGTTGAGGCAGGGATAAACGTGGTGGCGGATTTTGAAATGATGGAAACCGGCATTATGGCCGATGCTCTCGTCATCAGCGCTTCGCGGCGGGCAGAAAAACTGACCGACGCACCGGCTTCGATCGGCATCATCAGCGCCCGTGCCATCGATGAATTTCCGGCTTTTAATCCAGGCGAACTGGCTGCCTATCTAAAAGGTGTCGATTACGTTCGCGCCGGTGTATTGGGCACGGGATTGAATATCCGCGGCTTTAACAGCGCTTTCAATTCGAAAAATCTGCAAATGAATGACGCCCGTTTATCGACGCTCGTCGCCACCGGTCTGCCGCTCGGCGCCATGAGCACGACGGTAAAAGAAGATATCGAACGTGTTGAGTTGATTCTCGGCCCGGCTGCCGTACTTTACGGGCCCAATGCGCATAATGGGCTGGTCAATACCATCACCAAAGACCCGCGCTATTCCGAGGGCACGACCTTCGCTCTTGGCGGCGGCAACCAGAGTGTTTTCTCCGGCCGTCTGCGCCATGCAAAAGTTTTCAATGACAAACTCGCTTTTAAAATCTCTGCCGAATACACCAGGGGAAGCGAATTTGCCTATACCGATACCGTCTACAGCGCCGACGGCAATACGGCGTACGATGAACTGTTGCTGGACCGGGATTTCGATTCCATGCGCGGTGAAAGCGCGCTCTATTATTCGCTGAAACCGGGAACAGACCTCATTTTGGCCGGCGGTTACAGTAACAGCAACAACCTCGGCATCACCAATGCCGGGCGCAATCAGATCAAAGACTGGCAGGTTTATTGGGGCCAGGTGCGCTATGTTTCGCCGCATATTTTTGCGCAAGTTTACAACACCTGGAGCAAAACCGAAGACACCTACGCCATCAACCAGCGCACGCGCAATTACTGGAGTTTTAAAAATGCCGGATTCAGCGAAGAAGAATCACTCCGGCGCTCACTGCATGAAGAATGGAACACGTACTATGGCATTGGATTAAACCGCGAATCCAACTTCAAAGATGATTCGCGCCGCATCAACGGCGAAATTCAGTATAATAACAACTGGTCCGGTTTTGAGGTCATCGTCGGTGGCCAGTGGCAGCGCGATATCGCAGACAGTAAAGGCACCTACCTGCTCGACGCCAACGGCGCCATCGAACTCGACCAAACCGGTCTGTACACACAGATCGAAAAACAGCTGGCAGATACCGGGTTGAAATTCATGCTGGCCATGCGGGCGGATGATCATGAACTCTATGGCGCTAATTTTCTGCCCAAAGCAGCGATACTTTACAGTAAACCCGGCAGCGGCACCTGGCGGGTGACCTACGGCAGAGGCATCGCAGCACCGTCTATTTTAAATTTGAGCGCCAATATTTTCGGTGGCCTGTTGCTGGGCAACGGCGATGGTTTTACACTGAGTGACGGTTCTAAAATCAAACCGTTGGAGGTAGAGACCATCAATTCTTATGAAATTGGTTATAAAGGCATTATTAATACAAAATTATTTATCGACGTCAACGCCTATTATAACATGTCGGAAAATTTCCTCAGCCCGGCGCTCAATATTGCCAATGCTGCCGGTGGCGTACTGGTCACCCATCGTGGCGATCAGCCGATCGAAGAAATCGGGCTGCCCGCTTTTGTACTGACCTATCTCAACTTCGGCAAGGTCAATACTTTCGGATTTGACCTCGGTCTGAATTACTATATCAACGATTATTACAGTCTCATGCTCAATTACTCCTATTTCAATTACGATCTCGACGAAAATGACCCGCTGAACGACGGCAACCGCGACGGCAAAGTCACGCCGACGGATCTGCCCATCAATTCGCCAAAAAACAAATTCAGCGTTGGATTGAACATGCGCAAAAACAAATATTTCGGCAATGTCTTCGCACGCTGGGTGCAAGCCTATGACTTTTTCTCCGGTATAAACGTCGCCGCCGCCGATGCCCCCGATCTGATCATCGGCGGTGATCCGGTGCTGGAAAACGCCCGCGTCGGCCGTGATTTTAACGAAGGGCCTCTCGGCGATTTTCTCAACGTCGATCTCAGTTTTGGCTACCACCTTTCGCCGAAGTTGAGTATCGGCGCCCATGTGACCAATCTGTTCGATACGAAAGTCCGGGAATTCGTCGCTTCGCCGGTCATCGGCAGGCTCATTTCCGGTGAAATAAAATTCAAATTTTGATTGATCGAAACTGATACGCAATTCCCGTAAATATCAGTTCGTTACGTTGCCGTGGTGCCGGATTAAAAATTTAAAATACGGTACCACGGTGATTTTATCCTCCGGGAAAACAGATATTTCTTCAAACACCTCATACTTTTTACAGTGTATAGAATTCAAGGATATCAGAACTATTGAACAAAAATCAGCTTACAGATATCGGCATAAAAAGTTATGCCACCTACATCCCATCGGGCAGGATGGGCAGCGCTGAACTTGCAGATTTGAGCGGCATCCCCGAACCGGTGCTGCGGCAAAAATTCGGCATCCATGCAAAAGCAAAAGCAACAGAAGCGGAAACACCGGCACAAATGGGGCTTACCGCTGCCCGTGAATGCCTGCGAAAAGCGCAAATTCCTGCAGAAAAACTCGATGCCGTTATCTATTTTGGCAGCGAATATAAAGATCATTATGTCTGGGTCTGCTCCACCTGGCTCATCGAAGCACTGGGCGCCAAAAATGCCATCGGATTTGATCAATATGCCGTTTGTACGGGTTTGATCATTTCAATGAAAACCGCTGTCGACATGATGCGCGGTAATCCGGAGCTTAAAAATATCCTGCTCGTCGGCGCCGCGAAAGAATCGGATTTGCTCGATTACCAAAACCAGCTCTCCCGTTTTATCTTTAATTTCGGCGATGGCGCCGGCGCTATTTTGCTGCAACGAGATCTCAAGCATAACCGTTTTCTCAGCGCGAAAATTCTCGTCGACGGGCGTTTTTCCCAATGTCTTTTTGCGGCAAATGTCGGCGCCGGATCAGGTCTGCATGCAGAGAAACGCCAACCGGTCTTCGTTGTCAACGATCCGCAAAAAATGAAAGCCGACCTCGACCCTGTTTCCATTCCCAACTTTGTTAAAGTGATTGGCTCAGCGTTGGCAAAAATCGACAAAAAACCTGAGGATGTGGCCTTTCTCGGATTGTTGCACGCCAAACGGTCTTTCATTCTGAGTATTTTGGAAGCATTGAACATTGCGGAAGAAAAGACTTATTACGCCTGGGAATACGGCCATATCCAATCGCTGGACCCTTTGATTGCCCTGGAAAATGCGGAGCAGCAAAAGCGGCTGCAGAACGGTGATCTCATCGTTCTGGCCTCTGCCGGCGCCGGTTATACCTGGGGTGCATTGACTTTGCAGTGGGGGCATGGTTAGCCGCACGATGGCGACCTAAACCTTTCAGGTTTTTGAAACCTGAAAGGTTTAAATGTCCGCAGCGGAATAAATCCCGTCGCTCTTTAAAAAACAGAATACGGATTTGCCTGATCAGGCGGATGGGCACGGATTTATAAATGGGTCACCAGAATGAATACAAACCGGTGTATCCAGTGCCATAGTCGACTATATTGCCAGCAAATTATAAATTGATTAAATTCATCTTGTTCATCCAGTCATAAGAAGGGACAAAAAATGAGATTAAAAGATAAAACAGCCATCATCACCGGCGGGGCCTGTGGCATCGGGCGCTGCACTGCTGAAACATTTTTACATGAAGGCGCCAACGTCATCATCGCTGATGTGAATGAGAAGGCCGGTGCTGGTGCTGTTCAGGAACTGCACGAATATGCAGCAAAAATCTGCTTTCGGAAAACCGATGTCACGCAGGAATCAGAGGTGGAAAATCTGATTAAAAGCGCAGAAAACAAATTCGGCAAACTCGATATTCTCGTCAACAATGCCGGTATCACCCTGGACGCCCAGTTGATAAAAATGGAAATGGCGCAATGGGACAAAGTCATCGACATCAACCTCAAAGGGGCCTTTCTCTGTGGCCAGGCAGCAGCCAGGCAGATGATCGGACAGGGCCATGGTGGTGTGATACTCAACGCCTCCTCCGTCGTTGGTTTATACGGTAATTTCGGCCAGAGCAACTACGTCGCCAGCAAGGCGGGCGTCATCGGGCTGACGAAAACCTGGGCGCGGGAACTGGGGCGCAAAGGCATCCGTGTCAATGCGGTCGCACCCGGTTTTATCGCCACCGAAATGGTACAGTCTATTCCGGAAAAAGTGATCGAGATGATGAAAAACAAAACACCACTCGCCCGCCTCGGCCAACCACGGGATATTGCTGACGCCTACCTCTTTTTGGCCTCAGATGAAGCTTCATTTATCACCGGAATAACTCTTTCCGTGGATGGCGGGTTGGTGGCCTGATGGAACATCGTATTCACATCGACGCGCAGACAACACTTTTCGTCGAAACGACAGGTGAGGGTGAAAACCTGCTGTTACTTCCTGGTATGGCCTCCGGCAACTGGATCTGGCGACAAAACGTCGGCGCACTGGCCCAACGGTTTCATTTAATCATGCCGGAATTTCGCGGCAGCGGCCGTTCAGACAAACCCGACGAACATTATTCCATCGCCCAGTTCAGCTATGATATCGCTATCGTTTTGCAATCGCTGGCAATCAGTCAAACCCATATTCTCGGCTTGTCGATGGGTGGCTTCGTGGCGCAACATCTCGCCGCCCACAGCCCGCATCTCGTAGAAAAACTGGTGCTGGTCAGCACCTCACTCGGCGGGCAATGCCAGCACGGCCCGGACGGCAAGGTGCTCAGCCGTTTAATTCGTCCGCACGGCAAAACGCGGCACGACCGTTTCCTCGATGGATTTAAGCTCAATTTCTCACCGGAATTCATGCTCGGCAATGAAAAATTATTGCAGGAAATTATCGCCTGGCGAATGCACCGACCACAACCGGAATACGCCTATTACCGCCAACTACTCGCGGGAAATGCCTGGAACGGATATGAATCCGCCTGCCAGATTGAGGCGGAAACACTGGTTTGTGCCGCTGAAAATGACCCCATCGTTCCCGCTGAAAACGCCAAAACCATCGCTGCCGCTATCGCCAACTCGCAAGTGCTGCTGTTCCCGGGTTATCATTTATTTTTTTTCGAACACGCCCGGGTATTCAATGAAACGATTATGGAATTTTTAACCGAGCCGGTAAAGCTATCCAGCCTGGCGAAAAAATATGAGAGGAGCAAAACGTGATTCTGGCATGGGTACTTTTTTCTTTTTACTTGGGCGGTACAGCCTGGCTCGGCTGGCTGGGTTATAAACGCACAAAAAATTTTGCCAGTTTTGCCATCGGCGCCGGTGATTTATCACCGTTCGTCGTGGCGATCACCATGGCCGCCAGTGTCGCTTCGGCTGCGACTTTTATCATCAACCCGGGATTTATTTACGTGCACGGCCTGGCCGCTTTCATGCATTTTGTCGTTGCCGTCGGCTGCGGTTTTTGCTTGATGCTGGCGTTATTGTCCTTCCGTTTTCGCAGATTAGGGGAGGAAAACAAAGCGCTGACCATGCCGCAATGGATCGGTAAACGCTATGGTTCAAAAGGATTTGCACTCTTTTTTGCCGTCATCAATTTATTTGCCTTCGCCTTCGTTGTGCTCATCGTTGGCGGGTTATCCATCGTCATGCAACAATTGCTGGGATTGAGCAATATCGCTGCCTTGCTCATCATTCTCGGTTTCGTCACCAGTTATGTTTTTCTTGGCGGCACCTACGCCCATGTATTTACCAACACCCTGCAAGGCAGTCTGATGCTGGTGGTCACGATACTAATTCTTGCTTCGGGCGTGCACCTGTTTTTTACTGCAGATGGCGGATTCTGGCAACAACTGGCGCAACAGGATGTGAATTTGGTAAAATTCATCAATCCGGCAAGTTCCCTTTATGATAGTGGTTTTTCAATTTATATCAGTGGATTTCTCATCGGAGCAGCACTGGTTTGCCAGCCGCACATTCTGACCAAAGCACTTTATCTGAAAAGTGACCGGGCTATCCGGCGTTATCTTTTGTGGGGAACCGCTATTCTCTTCTTGTTTTTTCTCCTGCCGTTCGTCGGATTTTATGCCCGTCTCATCATTCCACCAGAGCAGCTTATCGATGCGGCAACAGGTTCGTTCCGGCAGGATATGGTGATGGCGATGTATATCAAAAATGCTTTCCCGGACTGGCTCTTTACCACCATCAGTGTCGTGCTCATCGCCGCCGGCATGTCCACGCTCGACGGCATTCTCGTCGCCCTTTCGACGATTACCGCAAATGACTTGATTCTCAACCTGCTGCCGGAGAGTGATGCCGAAAAATCAACTGAAGGGCAGCGGCTTGCCAAAGCCTATAAATTGAGTCATTTGGCGCTCGTCGCAATAGCCATTCTCGCTTTTCTCGTCTGCCTGAATCCGCCACGATTGCTGGGTATATTTGGTCAGATTGGGGTTTACGGCATGGCAGTCGCGGCCGTACCACCTTTGTTGCTGGGTATATTTTTTCGGGACGTTCCGCTTAAAATTGTTGCGATCGCAGCCATTCTGGCTCTGCTTGCCCATTTCGGGCTTTATTTGTTCGGGCAGCAGATTTTTCCAAACACGACTATAACCTTTGCCAACCCCGGCGTTACCGCAGCCATCGCTTTGCTGATTTCAGTGCCATTTGCATTTTTCGGTGTATTGCTTTCGAAGAAAAAAACTATGTTTGATCTTAAGTAAACTCAAAAAATATTCTGCGAAACTTGAGCGAATTTATAACAACTAAATCTGCATTCATTTAATGAACAATTTGTTAATGCTGGAGTGCAGCCTCATTATGGGCTGCAACTCGCATTGCACAAAGGCAATGTACTCCGAAAGCAAACAACAAAGTTTATGAATTGTGCAGTAAATCCTGCCTAAGCGTTCAACTGCTGAAGTGACCGTGCAAAACCCAGAGCCTTGTTCTGCAAGGTTATCTTAGATGCAATAATCGTTTCGCAATGATTTTTTTCACCCCGGAATTCGCCTGGAATTGCGCTTGCAAAATATACAGCCCGTTCGCCACTTTATAACCACGGCTGTTGCGGCCATGCCACAGGAGTTTTATGACGCCGGCTGTGACCGATTTTTTAAATAATTCTTTAACCTGTCGTCCGCGCGTATCATAAATCTGAACCCGCAATTCACCTTGTACCGGAATGGCAATTTGTATCTGCGTCGAGTTCGCAAAAGGATTTGGGTAATTTTGCGAAACTGCGAAAACTGTCGGTTTTGTAGCAGATTCACCGATGCCGGTCGATGCGACATCCACCAGACGAAAAAAGCCGGCATAAGCGCTATCCGGCGGTTCCAGGTGTGGCGCGGTATTCACCACAACCGAATCTTCGACCTGCCATTGCCCGGTGCGTGTATCAAACCAATATTGGTGCAGCCAATATTTCCCAAAATCGGGCAACGGCAGATCGAAGGCCTGGCCAATTTCGCTGTAATAAATTGATTTCTCACTGCTGATCATCGCCCGATACAAATCAGGCCCCAGCGAATCGAAACGGCTGGTTTGCCACCAATTAAAATCCTGCACTGCCGCTGCGGCGAAGAATTCACCGAGATATTGCATAAACTTTGACCCGGCGGAATACAAGTTGGCGTCGCTCATTTGGGCAAAATAATGATAGGTTTCATAATTGCCGTACACCGGAAATCCGCCGCGCATGACGATCTGCCAGGCGTCGATACGCACGGAATCGGCAGACTGATAACCCTCATAACCAAATTCGCTGTTGACCACTGGTTTGCCGTGCGGGCGATCGACGGCGACTAATGCGGGGTCTGTGGTTTGCTGGTAAATCAGGCTCTGCCACGGCAATAAATCGAGGCTATCGGCACTGGAGTGCACGGTGTGTATGGTAATCGGATGGGCGTACGGATCACTCGCCGCAATCACGCCGGCGATATTGCCGTACCCGCCAACGACATCTGCTTCCTCATATTCGCCGGCGACGATCCAGAAAACATTGTAAGCGCCATATCGGCGCACGAGATAACGCGTAAAGCGTTCGGCCTGTTGGCGTGTTTGAAAAACCTGCCAGCCACCGTCACCCCAGGCAAACATGAATCCGGCGACGATGCCTTTTTCATTTAAATAAGCAATTCGCTGGTCAAATTCCCGCCAGAAAGCCGGGTTAAGGCTGTCGGCATGGTTTTGAAAAAAAGCCTGCCCGCCTTCGTTTTTATCATTTCCAGGCGGAAAAAGCTGATAGGCTACACCGTGAATGTAATTAAAACCCTGCTCAGCCCGGACTTCGACATAGCGCCGGAAATCCTGCTCACTCAGCGCATCGGTCGAAAAAGACCACTGCGTATCACCGAGTAGAAAGAAGGGTCGTTCATTGGCCAGTATCATGGGGTTTTCCGGGCTGATGCGCACGAAACCATATTTGCTGATATGTTCATCCGGCAATTTCCCGGCACAAACGAATTCACCGGATAAAACGGACAAAGTCATATCAGCCGATTGCACCTGCCATTGCCAGACACCGGTTTGCTGCGGAGAAAAACGCACGCGAAAAGTGCTGTCTCCATCCCAAAAAGCAGAAATTTCAACAATCTCATTCAACGCTGCGCCCGATTTACCGCTGAAGACAAAAGTGATCTCCGGTTGTGACAAATAAAACGAACCGGCGTCAGACGCCGGCGTCACGGTTTTTTCGAAAATACCATATTTCGGCACAGGAGCCGCTGTTTTAAAACTGCTGTATTTGATATTGAGATTTCCCACTGCATCGTGCGCCTGAATACGGAAGAGATATTCGTGCCCCGGCTGTAAATTATCCAGCAGAAAATTGTGCACACGCCCTGCCTGATATTTTTGTTGTTGATGGGTGAGCGCTTCCGTTGTATCATAATTGATCTGCACCAACGCATCTTCGTTGGTGTTAAAATGCACCCACGCTCGAGTTTGCCCAATTTCAGAAAAATGCACACGATAAATCAGCGGATCGGCAGTATCAGCATCAGGCCCGGCGATGACTAATACCTGATTTGCTGCGACATTATTTCGCCGCGCGATGGAACCGTCGATAAATTTCACTTCGACATCGACGACGGTGTTGGTTGCGAGGCCAAAATGTAAAAGCGATTCATTTTGCCCAAGATACCCGCGAACATTAACCGCTTCCTGAAAACCGAGGCGTTTATTGTCGCCTGCGCTAAAAATCGATACTTTTGCGCCTCTCCCACCGGCCTGACCATAGCGTGATTTCAAATCAACTTTCAACCAATTACCCGAATTGAGGTCGTTGCGAATGAGCTGATTTTTCGAACGTTTGCAAGCCACGGCAAAATCGAGGTCACCATCGCGGTCGATATCGGCAAAAGCGAGAGCACGCGGGTCTTTGGCCGCATCGACAGGAATCACTGCGCCGGGAGTAAAATAGCCACTGCCGTCGTTTAAATAACAAAGGGTATCCCCCGCAAAAACGAGATCGAGATCGGCATCATTATCCAAATCGGCAAAATTGCCCATGTAACCGTCGGTTCCAGCAAATTGCTGCAGAAACACATACTGCCCAAACCCCGCATTGCGGTATAATCTGCCGTAATCATCACCACTAAACAGCAAGTCCAGATCGCCGTCGTTATCGATATCCGCAGTGGTCACACCATCCCGGGCGCTGTCAGCATCGCTAAATCCCAGGCCGGCAGCATCTACCGCGGTGAATACTGCATTTTCATTACGAAAAAAACGCACTTCACCGGTGCGGTTGGCGGCGATGAGGTCGATATCACCGTCGCCATCCCAATCGGTATCGGTAATGCCCTGGCCAATGCGGGCAAAATTGAACAGGCTGGTATCGATGGCGACGAATTGCAGTTGTCCCGTTTCCATCAAATTATTATGATAGAATTCGTTGCGGTCGCTGTCGGGGTCTTCATCACCGAGATAACCGGAAACAGTCACCAGATCGAGATCTCCGTCGCTATCGTAATCGAGGGCGGTAAGACCACGGGTTTCAAAGAAAATATCGGGCAGGCCAACGGAATCGGAGATTTCGCTGAAATAGCCGTTGCCGTCGTTTAAGTACAAATTATTGCGACCGCTAATGGAATCGGCAGGGTCGGTCGTGCCGTTAAACAGGTCGTAATCGCCGTCGTTATCGATATCGATAAAAACAGCGCCGTGTGAGCCGCCGTCCAAATCATCGATACCGCGGGCGGCGCTTTCTTCATCGAATTTTTTCCCGTCGAGATTGTGAAAAAATAAATCCTGGCGCGGCGTCAGAAAAGCCATAGTGATGTATAAATCTGGTAAGCTGTCGCCATCGGCGTCGGCGAAACTCGCGGCATGACCACCGGTTTTTTTGTATTGCCACGGCCCGCCGGTTCCGGCTTCAGCGGTGATATTTGAAAACTGCAGGAGATTGGTCTGTGGTGTGGAAAACTGTCTGGCAACGCCGGGATATTTCTGCCCAAGAGAGTCATGGATTATAATTTTATAATAATATGTCGTCTGCGCCTGCAAGCTGTCCAGCTCGAGATGAAAAAGCGTATCCGATTCGCTTCCGGCAAGCAGAGTGTCACCATAGGCTGTTGTCAGGCCGAAAGTGAGGGAAGAATAAACCGGCACATTCGTTTGCCAGTTGATCATCGCAGTCGATTTGGACAAGCCGTTGATGTAATAATTGATAATTTGCGGATAATCGCTTTGCTTTGCCGGGATGCTGGTTGCAAGAAAAAAAGCTAACAGATAACGATAGACAAGCCGTCCCTGTTTTGAAAAAAAACAATTATTCACGTGAGTTCCGTTTCCTGTTAAATTCAAAACCAATCCTGATCTGCTACGAAATATCAAAAATACCGCACAACGACACCATTTGAGGAGATATTTTCACAGACCGGCAATCGAATCATTATCGTACGTCTGATTTTCAGGCCATGAGCAAAAATGCCATAAATATAAAAATAATTCGGCGGTAAACCAGAATTATGAACGAATTGATAATTCAATCTTCCAATCCGGCAAACGGGAACTTTTTTCTGCAGCGAACACCCCGGGCTGTGAAATATTATTGTAGCCTTGTTTGTTTAATTTCCAGTGTGAATCCGGTTCAGGTTAACAACAGGACTAAATTTAGAGAATGTGACAAAAAAGTGGCCTTTATCGAAACCCGGAGGGAAAAACAGCAGAGGAAAACCATGTTTTACACTAATAAAAACGAGGACAGGGCCGGTCAATTCTGCAGGGATTGACCATAAAATCAACCAATGCACTGGAAATCTGGCGAGGAAAGGCGGAAAAATGCAAAACCTGACACCATACCTGATGTTCAATGGCAACTGCGAGGAGGCCATGAATTTTTACAAGGAATGTTTCGGAGGAGAACTCGGCTACATGGGGCGCTACGGGGATTCCCCCATGGAGGTGCCGCCGGAGCAGCGCGATAAAATTATGCACGTGGAGTTGAAATTCTGGGGCGGCTCGATCATTGCATCCGATCATATGGACTGCACCGGTTACACCATAAATACTGATGGGGCTAATATTCACTTGAGCCTCGGTTTTGATTCAGATAGGAAAATGGCACGCACTTTTAAACGGCTCAAACGTGGCGGCAGTGTGACGATGGAACTGCGGGAACAATTTTGGGGCGATAAATTCGGCATGCTGACCGACAGGTTTGGCATCAAATGGATGTTCAGTTGCCACGGCTGCAAAGAAGAGTAAATGGGGAAAAATTGAATTATCCGACGGCACAGGCAATCGGTGCTGCGCAGCGCCGCAATAAACGTAGCTAAAAAATCTCACCAATTGATCTGAATTCTTAATTTCATTTCCACAGACAAGGCTTTTGATATTTCTAATTTGTCGGAAAGAGGAAAATATCGCGTTTTGAATAAAAATAATTTATACAGATCATAAAACATTTTAAAAAAATATAGAAAAATCCTGGAACAAACAAGCCGACGCCGTTTGTTGTGTAATTTCAGTGCAGCGAGTCCTTCTCAAATTTCAGAGAAAACAAAAGTCATAGAATCGCTGTGGTACGACATTTTGAAAGCCCCGGTTCAAAGACAATTAAAATCACCTTCGAAACGGAATCAGACCCAACCCAGCGAATAAACCATCAGACTGCTCCGGGCATCGGCACGATTTGGCGAGGATTCAAAAGCGGCCGGAAGCCGCCTGTATTGAGAATTGCGATCTGCATTTAAATTTTGTCAAAGAAAGATAACTTTATTATTTGAGACATGCCCATGCCTGATAGCCACAC
Organism: bacterium; assembly: GCA_024275575.1. Classification (GTDB taxonomy): domain Bacteria; phylum Zhuqueibacterota; class Zhuqueibacteria; order Zhuqueibacterales; family Geothermadaptataceae; genus Bioreactorimicrobium. The sequence goes on along the minus strand of JAJRYV010000058.1, from coordinate 7,380 downwards.
ACAGGATCGAATACGCAAACTTGAGCAGGAAAACGAAAACCTGCGCAACGCTGTATCCGAGCTGGCCATTCTCAATGATATTGCCACGGCGATGAGTTCGACGCTCTCACTTGAAGCCATCATGGAATTGATCGTCAATAAATGCGTCAAACACCTACATGTGGAGCAGGTGGCCATCATGCTGCTGGATCACGATAAAAAAGAAGAACCGTTACAGACCATGGTGCGCGGCGCGGATTCGAAGGCCGGCATTTTGCCTTACCGCCTGGACGCCCAGTTGACGGGCTGGATGCTGAAGCATCAAAAACCGCTGCTTATCAACGATCTCGCCCATGATGATCGCGTTCAAATTTCCCGCATTGACGATTTGCACGTCAATTCATTGCTCAGCGTACCATTGCGCTTAAAGGGCAAACTCATCGGCATTCTCAATGTTTTCAATAAACAGACAGCGGGCGGTTTTACACCGGTCGATCAAAAATTATTAGCGATCATTGCTTCGCAATCAGCACAGGCAATTGAAAACGCCCGGCTCTATACCGAGGAGCAGTACCTGATTCAAATGCGCGAGGAAATGCGACTGGCTCACAGCATTCAGATGAAATTGATGCCGAAAACCGCACCGGAGATCGAGGGCTACAGTATCGCCGGTAAAAACATTCCGGCACAGGATGTGGGCGGCGATTATTTTGATTTCATTTCCATGGATAATTCCCGGCTGGCCTTCTGTCTTGGTGATATTTCCGGCAAGGGCATGCCGGCAGCTTTGCTCATGGCTAACCTGCAAGCAACCATTCGCGCCGGCACACTGATGGAATTATCACCACAAAAATGTGTCGAAAAATCGAATATTTTGCTCTATCGCAGCACTGATGTCAATAAATTCGCAACCTTTTTTTATGCCATACTCAACCCGCTGAAGCATGAATTTTATTATTGCAACGCCGGACATAATCCGATTTTCAAATTTGCTGCGGACGGCAGTTATGAACGCCTGCAAACCGGCGGCACCATAATGGGGATTGTGGAAAATTTACCCTATGCCGAGGAAAAGATTCAATTCAACCCTGGTGACGTGCTCATCCTTTATTCAGACGGCGTCACCGAAGCGACCAATGCTGCGGAGCAAGATTTTGACGAATTTCAGCTCATCGATCTGCTGCAGAGAGAACGCCACAACACTCCGCAGGAAATCATCAAATCGATCGTTCAGGCGGTGGAAACATTTTCCGGTGATACACCGCAGGATGACGACATCACGCTTGTCATCATCAAAAGGGAATGATTTGCACAATGATTGGACAATCCGTAGGTCATTATAAAATTCTCGAAGAAATCGGCCGTGGCGGCATGGGCATCGTCTATAAAGCGCAGGATACCAATCTGCAACGTATTGTTGCGATTAAATTTTTACCACAGCTGATCGCTGCAGACCAGGCGGAACGCAAACGTTTTAAAATTGAAGCACAAACCGCTGCTGGGCTCAACCACCCGAACATCGCAACCATCCATGCAATCGAGGAAACCGAGGGACAGATGTTTCTCGTGATGGAATATATCGCTGGCTGTGAGCTGGGACAAATCATCACGGCGGATGGTAGCAATACTGTTGCAGGCGTGGGCAGGCAACTGTCACTCGAGGAGATTCAGAATTATGCATGCCAAATTGCAGCCGGTATGCAGGCCGCGCACGATCACGGTATCGTGCACCGCGATATCAAATCCAGCAATATTATGGTAACGCTGGACGGACAGGTAAAAGTGATGGATTTCGGGCTGGCACGGTATGTCGACGGCGGCTGGTCGGCGATGGAAAATTGCACAGTTGGGACAGCCGCCTACATGTCGCCGGAACAGGCCCAGGGTGAGGCAGTCGACCAGCGTTCGGATATCTGGTCATTCGGTGTTGTGTTATACGAAATGCTGAGCGGTGAATTGCCGTTTCGCGGTGTTTATGAACAGGCGCTCATCTATGCGATTTTGAATGAGGAACCAGCACAGCTACAAAGCAGCGACCACACCATTCCACCTTATCTGCTGAAGATCGTTTACAAATGTTTGCAAAAAACAAAAAAGGAGCGGTACGATACGGCAGCGCAGATCATCACGGAAATCATGGCTCAGCAGGCGGCAAGTGAAGATACTGCCGCAATTTTTTCTCAAAAGGATAAACACCAAAGCAAATTTTGGCACTTGAAAGGTTTTCACGCCGGATTAGTCGGTATGATCGTTCTGCTTGCACTTGTCATTTCAAATTTAAATACAATAACTGATCTCTTGGGTTTATCAAGCCTGCCGCAGGAGAAACATATCATCGTTTTGCCCTTTGCCAATGTCGCTGGTGATGTAGAAAGTCAGGCTTTTTGCGATGGACTTGTGGAAGTGCTTACGAGCAAGATGACACAGTTTGAGCAGTTCCAACGCTCTCTTTTGGTCATTCCCGCCTCGGAAGTGCGGCAAATGGGTATAAAAAGCGCAAGCCAGGCGCGCAAAAATTTTAACGCCAATCTGGCAATCTCCGGCAGCGTATTACGCACGGAAAAAAAACTGCGCCTGACGATGAATCTCGTCGATGCCGAAGAGCTGCGTCAGATCGATTCGATCGTGTTGACGAACGACTTTCAGGGGGGTTCCAATTTTCAGGACAGAATCGTGACCCATCTGGCCCATATGCTGCGATTTAATTTACAGCCGCACAATAAGCGTTTGCTGGTTGCCGGGCACACGCGCAACACTCTGGCCTACGATTATTATGTTCAGGGGCATGGCTATCTGCGTAATTTTGACCGGCTGGAAAATATCGACAAAGCGATTGATTTATTTTCCCGCGCCATCAGAAATGACTCATCCTATGCCCTCGCCTGGTCGGGTCTGGGCGAAGCCTACTGGCGAAAATATATGGAAACCAAAGATGCACAATGGATCAGCAAAGCGCAGGGGAATTGCCGTAAAGCTTTGAGCCTGAATGATTTATTGGCGCCGGTGCGCGTCACTTTGGGGATTCTCGCCAAAGGCACAGGCAACTATAAGCAGGCAGTAGATGAGCTAAAACGCGCGCTGGAAATCGACCCCGTCAACTCGGATGCACTGCGGGAGCTTGCCGGGGCATACGCCCTGCTCAACCAGTCTGAAAAAGTCGAGGAAACCTATTTAAAAGCCATCGAACTGAAACCCGGCTACTGGCAAAATTATTATGAACTGGCGCTGTTTTATTACCGCCGGGGAGAATATAAAAAAGCCGGGCGTCAGTATCAGTTTGTCAGCAAACTTAGCCCGCATAATTATAAAGCGCCGCGCAATCTCGGTGTGATTTATCTGCTGCGCGAACAATACGAAAAAGCACAAATCATGTGCGAGCGTTCCATCGCCATCAAGCCCAATTATGGCGCTTATGCCAATCTTGGGCTTATCCATTTTACTCAAAAAAGGTACGCTGAATCGGCGCGCATGTATGAAAAAGCGCTGGAAATGAATGATAATTTTTATGTTAACTGGGGCAATCTGGCTATTTCATACAATCTGATTCCAAAAGAAAGATACAAAGCAAAAGCGACCTTCGGGCGGGCAATCAAATTGGCAGAAAAACAGTTGGCAATCAATCCCAGCAGCATTAAAGGCCTGCGTTCCCTCGCCGGCTATTACGCAGCTTTGAAACAGTTTGATAAAACCATTATCTACCTCGAAAAAGCACTACAACTCGCCCCCGATGATGTAGAGCTGATGTTTCAGGCTGCCGGCCGTTATCTTGAAATGCGCGATATCAGCAAGGCGCTGGCCTATGTGGAAAGAGCCCTGAAAAATGGCTATAGCCCACAGAAAATCAAAAAATCGGACTCGATGAAGTCGCTGATGGAAAATCAGGATTTCATTGCAATAATCGGGAGGTTTTCCCGGTCAAAATAACCTACTCACTCAAACAGGAGGCAAAATCATGGCGAATCATCAGGTGACAATACAAACCATAGACGGTAATTCAGGTGCGCAAATCAGCCCGTCTACCCTTTCGGCGAATCCCGGCGACCGGATTACATTTCAATCGCAGCATCAGGGGCGATCGGCGCCGATGAAAATCAATATTGCCCTCTCTTCCGGCAATATTTGCTCACCGGCAAATCCATCGGTGTTGCTTTCTTCTTTCGCATTGCCCGGTAATAATTCAACGACAGTAATGATGAGCAAAAACGCACAAGCAGGAGCGGTTTCCTATCAGGTTACCGGTATTCAGTCGGCCGGCTCATCTTCTAAATCTTCAACGCCGAATATCAATGCGACGCTTAGCGGCGACCCGGAACCCATCATGGGTGATGACGGCTGAATAAGGCTGGCGCAACTCCGACTCTGAAATCAGCATGCTTCAGTCATTCTTCAAGCAACAAAACCCGTTTAAAATAGAGCGAGAGTGTCCTGATGAGTGTGTTTGGCCTCAGCGAGGGCACTTTCGGCCTATGTTCAAAAATTGTGCATGTTTTTAAGTAAAATGATACACGAACCCATCAATATAGGGCCAAAAATCAACTCAGCCATCGGAAAAGAATAGCCTTTTATATCTCCCCGGACATGAAATATATATTTTTATGGCAATCACGAAAATCGCCAGATTAATACTTAAATTCGATCGCTATGCCGGCCCACGTCAGCCCGGCGCCAACCATCACCATCGCTAAAACATCACCGCTGCGAAATTTGTCCCAGTTTTGGCTAATGACAGTCGGAGCGCCCGCGGCAGCCGTATTACCGAAATTATCAACATTATAAAAATGACGATCCGCCTCGATTTTGCAGCGGCGGCAAACGGTTTCCAGCATGCGCAAATTGGCCTGGTGACCGATGAAAAGCATACTATCAGCCTTGCCATTGAGACGTTGCCGAATCGAATTCACCGTAGCGGAAGTTTTGCGTACGGCAAAAGCCTGAACGGCCGGTCCATCCTGCTCGAAATGCCCGGTGCGTGGAATGATGACTTTATCCCAGCCAGTAGGATCACTGATGAATGAGGTGGAAGTGACGACGGCTTTGCCTGGCACTTTTGTCGAAACGACTGCTGCGCTGCTGCCGTCTCCCCACAAAACCGCTGCTCGGCGATCGGTATAATCGACAACACGAGTGGTATTTTCCGGTTGCACGATGAGAATGAATTCCGGGACTTGCTCCCCTGCAAGCATCGATAAAAAATGGATGTGGGCACCAAAACTCGAGCAGGCTGAATTGAGATCGATGCATGGTGCCGTAATATCCAGCTCACTCGCGATGATGCAAGCCTCTGCCGGTGTCGAATTTTCCGGTGTGCAGCCTCCTGCGATAACCAAACCAATCTGGTTTTTCCCGATGCCGGCGCGTTCGATCGCCAATTCCGCCGCATATTTTCCGGTTTGTGCGTTGGTAAAAAACGAGGCCTCAGCCGCAGCCCGCGTATCCTGATTTTTTGTCGTTTTAATATAATCCAGCGCTAGCACCGTGTGCCGGTTTTCGATGCCCACGCGGCTTATAATCCACTCATTATCGGTGCCGATGTCGAGGTCCTCGAGAAATTTATTGCTGATTTTATTGTTCGGATGAAAATGTCCCATTCCGTGAATATATAACATATCGCGCCTCATAATGTAAATCAAAGTAATTCATTCAAGCCTGTTGCTTTAAATTTTCAGATATGAAATAGTTTTAGAACATAATACAATCAGAAAAAAATTTCACAGAAGAAATAAAAAAATATTATAATTCTGCTTTTATAAATTAACCTCGTTCCCAGTCTCAAAAAAGAGCACCCCTCAATACATTCCCCCAAAAAACGGGCGGAACACGCGGGATGCTCAGAGGCGATTCCCGCGAAACCACAGAGCAGAGTATCCCAAGCAGCCCCGGTGTTTTTCCGGGGTATATCGAGGGGCGGACAACAACGATTTTTTTTCTGGAAAATGCAGGCATAGTCTGTATAATTTTATGTTTAATGTAATTTGTCTTGCAAAACCGGTGATTCACTGTTCGCCCGGTTTACTCCGCTTTACAGCAATAATTCATTTTATTGCCCCGCATCAAACGGAATTGATGTGTTCCGAGATGGCCTTCGATTGAGAATTTCGCGAGTTCTAATTCACAATTCCAATAATTTTTCACACTTATGAAGGAGGCTGAGAGTGAGCACAAACACTTTCCAACGACTTTTTCTGAGCATATTGCTGTCGTGTTTTCTGCCGGTATTTCTATCAGGGCAGACAGCAGAAATGCAATATCATTTCGAGAATTACGCCTGGCAATCGGGGACCTTTGACGGTGCTCCAGGCCCAAACAGCGAGGCGGTTCTCGCAAAAAGTCATGTCGTTACAATTGCCGATGCACCGTGGTTGCGGCTTTATTTTGGAGAGACAAATCTGGGCACCAACAGCTATCTGACAATCACTTCAATAAAGGACGGGCACACACAGAAATTAGATACTAAAGTGCTGCAAAGCTGGGATTACTCCAGTGCTTATTTTAATGGAAAATCACTCGAATTAAAACTTTTCGTCGACGCTGCAGATAAAAACATCTCCATTTCAATTGAAGAAGTGGCTGTAGGTGACTGGGCCGGCGGCACCCCATTGCCCGAGTCCATCTGCGATGACGTTGATGATCGCACACCTTCCAACAATCCCGCAGCCGGCAGGCTGGTTCCCGTGGGGTGCACCGGCTGGATTATCGATAACGGCAATTACATAACCGCGGGCCACTGCCTCAACGGCAGCAGCGCTCAGACATTTGAATTCAATGTTCCCAATTCACTTCCCGATGGCACCTTACAACATCCCGGCCCGGAAGACCAGTACACGGTTATCCAATCGACAAAACAGTTCACTGATGGCGGTGTTGGTAATGATTGGGGTGTTTACGAAGTCCAGGACAATTCCCAGACCGGCTTGCAGCCCATCGACGCCATGGGCGCCTCGTTTACACTGGTGCAGGATCTCGGCCCGGCCAGTATTCGCATCACCGGGTATGGTGTTGATTACGACGACAACGATCTGACCCAAACACAGCAAACGCATGTCGGCCCGGCGGCGGGTTCTTCCGGCACCACGATGCGCTACCGCACCGACACGACCGGCGGTAATTCCGGCAGCCCGGTCATTGATGATGCGACAGGAAATGCCGTCGGCGTTCATACACACGGTGGCTGTGGTGCCGGCGGCAGCGGTAACAATAGCGGCACCAGCACTTTTAACGCTGACTTCTGGGCGGCGGCCGGCGGCAGTATTACGCCGAACGATCCTCCCACGGCGATTATCAATTCACCGACTGACGGGCAAAATTTTCCCTCCGGTGCAACGGTGAATTTTTCCGGCGACGCCACAGATACCGATGGCACTGTTGCTGTCAGTTCCTACATCTGGACAGTCAACGGCCCCG
>JAJRYV010000057.1 GCA_024275575.1 bacterium | reverse complement strand
TTTACTTATCGCTTTAATCGAAGAGGAAGAATCTTTAATATCTTTGAAAATCTTATGAATAGAATCGTCGCCACTGAAACTATTACATATAAAATGATAGTAGCATGATTAAACTAGCTGAGCTAACTAAATAACCGGGCTCAATTTCCCAGATAAAAAAGAGGGTGACCATTACTCAGATTTAAAAAAGAGAGATAATATATTCCCGGCCCTGCAAGAGGTTGATGAACGAATTCTTGTTACCGTTGGGCATAAAATTGATACAAATGACAGAAATGAATGGCAGGAAAATCGGGATTATTTAAAATTCAATTTCAAGGGTCGCTATAAAATCCTGTATCAACCTATTTCAGGAATTTTTGATCTCTGGAAAAAAGCCGGGAAATGGCGAAAATTTAAAAATGTTCCTTTGGTGGAAGACAGTTATCAATGGCCTCCTGACAAAAATCTTTTATTATCACCAAAAGACATCAGCCACAGCGCACCGGGACGGTTATTGCTTATCGCCGAGAAGCTTTTGGATCGCTCGCAAAAATTATTGAAAGGTGTTCAATCTGTCACCGACGCTATCCAGGCGGCGAGGCTGGAGCTTGAAGCGAAAGAAATACTCATCGGCAGAACACCAACTATTACACTTGAGGCGCTCGCTCTGCAGCACCAGGCTGAAGTTGAAGCCGAATGTATGTTTTACGGCGTTGAATATGATTTGAACGTCGATAGCCGAATTAAGGATATTCAAAAGGAGATCAAGTCAATCTGCGAATGGTTTCACCCCTCGGCCAAAAAGCGCTCGCAGTAAAATGCTGAAATCAGCATTTTACATGTATTGGCGCAGCGATATCGCAAGCACAGTCAATTTGACGAGGAGAATGTCTGCCTGAACGAAAGCAGAAAATTAACAACCTGGCTGTGGGCAAAACGAAAGCCAATTCGCTGGCTGGTCTGGCCTTTTCGTGCTTATATCAATTGATTGCTGCGGTCAATAGCCTGATTTGTCATGATAATCCTGTTCTTAATTGCGCTGTTTGGAACGATTTCTTGGTATCTTCTCAAAGGCCAAGCTGAAGTTAATGCTGATTTTATCGATTGCATTATTGTGTCGGCGCAAACTTTCCTGGCCTTTCAGCCGCCTGATTTATCTTTTTGGGTAAAAGAATCGCCCAGCGCTTTTACCCCCATTCGCTTGATTTGGTTCATTGTTCCCGCAGTTTTAGGTTTTATTCATTTGGGTGTTTTTATCTCCCATTTAACCATGGTATTAATGAGAAAGCCTGGAGATTGAGATGAATATTTTCATTTTCGGACGAAAGTCTGGCACTGGAGGCCCGGGCGGATTTGTTTAGCCGACAGAAATAATTTGCAAAAATCACCCCACCTGCCGTAAATTGGCACATGAGCCAGATTATCGGATATTTTTCCCCCACTAAAAATGCAGCAAGACAAAAACAGTTGTTGCGAAAAATTTTGCCAACAGCAACAAAAACAGCAATTCTTGATAATTTTTGTATTCGCTGTGATGGGGTGCCGGACACCCAGATATGGCAGCAAGATGATAAAAATCGTGGATTTTTAGTCGGCGGATTCGCTTTGCAAGCAGGAGATTTTAAACCGCTCGGAAAGGCGCAGTGGGAGGCGCTTTTACAGCAGAAGCCGCCATCCCTACAGCAACTGAACGGCCATTTTTTTTGCCTTATTTGGCAAGAAGAGCACATCCGTTTTTTTACCGACGCCTTGGGTTTACGCACCATTTTCCTGCGTGAAAACGGGCAGGGTTTGTTTTTTTCAAGCCGCCTCGACTGGCTCAACCAGACCCGGCAATCTGCGGAAATCAATCCTGCGGCTTTCGGCAGTCACTGGCTGGCATTTAATGCTTTGCGCAGTGATCAGGCCTTGACGACAGGTGTATGCCGCCTCGGGCCGGGTAGTGTCGCCAGCTTTGATTTATCCGGATTAAAAATCACCCAACAACGCTGGTCGATAGTGCCGGTAGACAGCGCTGAGAAACAGTTAAATTCAAAGCTCGATACGATCTTCGAATCTCTATCGTCACGGCCCGTGTCCCTCGGGCTCTCCGGTGGCCTGGATTCGCGATTGTTGCTAAGTATTGCTTTGAAGGGCGGCCATCCGGCGTTGTCGACGCATGTTTTCGGGCCGCAGGATCACCCTGATGTAGAGATCGCACAACAAATTACGGCAAAATTTACTGTGCCGCACAAGCCATTTTCCGATTTTCACGGCGACACAAGTGAGCTGGCCGCGCGGGCAGGCGAATACTGTTGCGTTACCAATGCCATCGCCCCTGCTTCGACAGCGATGCGCCTGGCGCATTACCACGAGCTGCAACAGGCAGAAAAGTTTGTTATCGACGGCGGCTTTGGTGAAATCGGCCGGCGGCAGTTTTTAAACCGCTTGCGATTCGAGCAGGGTTCGAAATTACAACAACCGGATTTTGTTAAAATTTTTGCTTGTTTGCGCTACGAACGTGGAAATTTTTTACATCCCGATTTTCGGGTAGCCCTCGAAAAAGCAGCGCTGGAAGAATTGCAGTATGAATGGCAAAACATGCCGGATATCGCCGAAATTCCCCTGCATGACTTTCTTGATCTTTTTGCCCTGCGCAGCCGCCTGCCGAACTATTATGCCTACGAACAGGCCCGGCTCGATACGATCGTGCCCAATTTGATGCCTTTTGCACAACCGAAGATCATCTCCCTGTTGCTCAATTTACCACTGAATGCCCGGCAAAATAGTGCATTGTTTCGCAAATTGCTGCGGCAGAACTGTAATCGATTAACATCATTTCCACTGGTGAAAGGGACTGCAACTTACCCCTTTTCTTGCGGGACGATCTCTGCAAAAATCTGGACTCAAACGAAAGTGAAATTGAGATTGACCTTTGTCGATAAATTGCAGTTTGATTTTCTATTGCAATTGCGGGAATTTGTCCATGATCTGGTCCGTTCACAGGAAATCCGTCAAAATCCGCTGTATAATAAAAACGCTCTGGATGAGCTGGTCAGGGAGTTTTATCGCGGGAATAATGCAAAAGCTACGGAACTGGATTGGTGGCTGGCACTGGAATTCTGGCGCCAGGGGAACAAAATAAACTAAACAGATGGCCGGATCGGCGGAAAAAACATGTATCCAATAATCCGGCGCTTCATTTATTCCGTTGCAGAATGGTTTAATTATAAAAAGTCGCCAATGCTGCTTCGCAGGTTTGATTAGAACGGGGAGCTGGTGCAGAACCCGGCAGGTTCTTTTGGACTTTTAATAACCGGTCAGGTTCTGCTTCTGGTAAAAAAGTCTCCTAAAATCCTGCCGGGTTACCGTGGGTCACACAACAGTTACTTCACGGGCTTGTTTGCCCCGCTCATTCTCCGCTAAATCGTATTCGACACTGCTTCCTTCTTCCAGCGTTTTAAACCCATCACCCGTGATTGCGGAGTAATGGACAAAGACATCCTCACCCCCTTCGGACACAATGAAGCCGTAGCCTTTGTTAGCGTTAAACCACTTGACGACGCCTTTTTGCCGCTCTGCCATAATATTACCTCCTTAAAAAAAATCAGAAAAAGCCGCAGGAGCGCTCTCGCTGGATAAATAGGTACCGCTGAACAGCTTTGCCTTTTAATACCATGGAACGACTGCACAAACAAATTAAATATGAGAGATAGAAAACGGGCACGTGTGTCAAATCGAGTCTGTGATACCATTGTGCCCATGTTTGCTTTACTTTTATCAGGCAGTCGGAGGAATAAAAACTTCAGGCCGGGGAAGTGAATTAAAAGTAAACTTTTCTTTTCAATAGAGCAAAAAACATCCTGTTGCGTAATATCCAATTCAAGTAAAAGTTGAAAAAGCAATAGTTTGTGGTTACAAAATAACGCCGCAGGCAAAGGCAAGAGCCTGTGTGTAGATAAAGGTAACCGCCATATTCTATTAATTTTGAGACATTAAAGCAATAAAATATTTAATTTTTTAGAAAAATCATTGCGAGAGGTGACCCGGTGATTTGCTCTTTCAAATATGAATCAGTCAATATTTTTTTCATTTTCATGAGAGCGGGCAAAAGTCTTGCCTGTCAGCCGGGTTTTATTACCGGGTTTAGAGCAGGACCTGATCGTTCATGGCGGGGATTTGGGCTACAAAATGGCTAATCGATTTGCTCGTCACGTTTTCCCATCAGATAAAAATTCGCCGGCAGGTGTTTAATCGGCCAGCTTCTGAATTCGAAACCGACGACACTCTCCTGCCATTTATCGAAGTACGCCAGGTTGTTCCATGCTTCAAAACAGTCTTGAAAAGCGATGAGAACGGCGTGAAACAGGTCGATTTGTGATAAAAATTTATCGCGAAAAGCAAATGGAATTTCACTTAATGACCAGGTGCCAATCAGCAGCGCCGGGTCGATATCTTTGCCCGTCGGCAGTACACTTTCCAATTGCTCGATAGCCGACATACAATAAATCCCCTCATACGCATTTTGGAAATCAGCAGCAGATTCAAGCAGCGAATAACCCAATGCTTGCAGATAAAATGTCTGTAAAGCGGAAAAAATCGGTAAGTCGAAGATAACATATTTACCACGAAAACCTAAATTGTGGCAGAGATTAACCAGACAGCCATAGCCGCCGCCGAATTCCAGAATATATTCCATCTGATTGATACGAAGACCGGTAGTTTTCTCAAATTGTGCGAGATGATAGGCCTGGTGCAGCAGGTTTCCGCTGCTCTCGGGATAAGCCGGGAAGGGAATTGGCCAGCCCATTTGCGGCTCAACAACCGCCGGCTGCCAGCGGGTTGACCAGTCCGGCAATGTCTGTAAATAGTTAAGTTCCACCGCCATGTAGGGCGGATGGGTCACCACCATCGTTTTCAGCATGACATCCCAGCGCAGAAATTTCCCGGGATTACCGAGCAGAATCAGTTCACGCAAGCGATAGCAATTCTTCATCCATTCACTAACGCCATCAGCCGGATTTTCTCTAACAGGTGGGGGGATTTGCCGCACACGCAACCGCAACTCATCGATCAGGTGATTCATTTCGAGCTCGGAAATATCGTTTGGGTAAATCTGCATATTGTCAGTCATCATACTCTCTTTTGTGATTTTTTCAAAACAACTGGTCATTAGCGTTTTTTTCCAATACCTGGTCGAACGACACAAACAGTTCGAATCTTGATAAAAATTCAAGATTATAATTAATAGGTCCACAAGAATTTCCACCGCAGGTTGAGCGTGCTTTTTTGTTAACGTTTTCTATTTTCCTGTTTCGGGAAATAATCGATTTGTGTGATAGGGACTCATGCATCAGGAGCCGGCTTTTTTCTGTTCGCTGTTGCATCCAGATTTCTCTGAATCGCCTCGACGAGTTTTTGGGGGTTGATCGGCTTGGTGACATAGTCGTCCATACCGGCGGTCAGACACATATCGCGGTCGCCTTTCATGGCGTTGGCTGTCAGGGCAATGATCGGCGTATGTTGCTCTTGATTTTTTTCGTTTTTGCGGATGGCCATGGTCGCTTTCAAACCATCCATTACAGGCATTTGCACATCCATCAAAATGAGGTCGAAGCAATTCTTTTTGAGCTCTTCGATCGCCTCGGCGCCATTAGCTGCCACAGTCACCCGGCAATCTTTTTTTTCAAGAAATTTTCGTACAAGCTTCTGGTTAACGATGTTATCTTCGACGATGAGGACATGCAAATTCGACAATGCCGGTTCATTTGCCGGAACCACGATCGGCTCTCGCGAATAATGAGCTGGGCACTCAATTTTGTTATGACTAAAAATTGTGCAGAGTAATCGGCCAAGCTCTCCTGCATCCACCGGTTTGTTTAAAAAGTCTACTCCTCCGGAGTCTGCCGGCTTCTTGCTTTTCTTTGTGCTCTTGTTCTGTAAAAGCTGAACGAGCGCCGGTCTTTTCGGCAATTTCTCTAATTCGGCGAATAACTTCGGCGCCATTTTTTTTTCATGCCCTGCCTGCTTTTCGAAAAAGATGAGGTCGAAAATTTTATGCTGCGCCACACGTTCTCGTATTAACGCAAGCCCGCTTCGGCTATTGGCCGCCAATTCAACCGTGCAGCCAATTCCATCGAGTAAGCGCTGCAGGGTTAGACGACGGTCTTCGTCCCGATCGATTATGAAAATTTGTTTGCCGCGCGCAGCTTCAAAAATTTGCCGGAAATTTGCCTGTGCTGCCCATTCCGGCTGTAAAACTGCCAACTTGCTGGTGAACCAGAATGTCGATCCTTTGCCTTCCCGGCTGCTCAGCCCGATCTCACCACCGGTCAGTTGCGCTAGTTCTTTTGAAATCGTCAGCCCGAGACCGGTGCCGCCAAACCGTCGCGTCGTCGATCCGTCCGATTGTGAAAAGCGTTCGAAAATATGCGCCTGCATTTGGGCCGGCACACCAATACCGGTATCGCTGACACTGGTTTTTACGTAGACAGCATTTTCATTCGATAGCAATAATTTGGTTTTTATGCTGATTTCGCCTTTTTCTGTAAATTTCAATGCGTTGTTGATCAAGTTCATCATGATTTGGCGAATTCTTGCCGGATCGTTTAATGTGATTGGTGGAATGGCCTTGTCGTACTCAGTGTAGAAAGTCAAATTTTTTCTCTCTGCTTCGAACTTCAGCATATCCACCGCTTCTGCGATGGTTTTGTTGAAATCGAAGGGGATAGTTTCCAGCTCGAGCTTTTGGGCCTCGATTTTCGAGTAATCGAGAATGTCATTTAAAATCGTCAGCAATGCATGGGCGCTTGTAGCGATGGTTTCACTGTATTCGCGTTGCTCAGGATTGAGGGGCGTATCGAGTAGCAGGTTATTCATGCCGATGATACCGTTCATCGGGGTGCGAATTTCATGACTCATATTGGCCAGAAATTCACTTTTCGCCCGGTTGGACGCTTCTGCGGCTTCTTTCGCCTGGGTAAGCGCCAGCTCTGTCTGCTTGCGCTCGCTGATGTTGCGTTCGATGATCAGCAGTTCTTCATTATCCGGGGAAATAATACGCACCTCAAAAGGAACTTCAAACTTGCCTTCGCCTAAATTGTATTCAAAAGTCTGTAATGAATCGGAGCTCATAGCGGCCGGAATGCGCTCGATGATACCTTTGACGAGAGGCTCATACAAGACCTCTTTGATGTGCCTGCCGATGATATTTTCTGCCTGTAGTGCGAACCCGGCATTGGGGCTGGGGTTATAGTCCAGAATGATGCCGTCTTTTGAAAGGCGATAAATGGTATCGGGAACAGCATCGAGCAGAGCTTTGCTGCGGGATTCACTTTTGCGCAGAGAAAGTGCGGTCATCTCGCGCTCATAAACGCGTGAGAGTTGTTCACCAATTTGCGCCAGAACTTCCATGATTTGGTGGTGCGGTTTTTCGGCTTGATTGAGAAAAAATTCCAGAATAGCGTGCACTTTGCCGCGCAGGCAGATAGGGATGGCAACGACGGCCTTCAATTCGGCCAGGGCAGCGCCTTCCTGCCGAGGCTCACCGATTATTTCAGCAAGTTTAGCATGAAATGATGGTGAATGGGAATTGAACAACCGGCCTAAAAATTGGTCGTCAAGGTGGTAGCGGGTATTTTCAGTACAGCTTCTAAATTCGCAAAAGCGATCATTCTCCTGAAAAAACCACAGTCCGGTGGAGCGGATTTTGTTCGCATCACTTTTATCGCGCCGGAAAACATGACCGATGGGCCAGCTTTGATGCAGACAAACGAGCCCAAGAATGGTTTGCAGGGCATGTTCCAGCTTCGATGCCCCGGTGGTAGCCATAGCAGCGGTTTGCAGCAGCAGTAGCGCTTCACCCCGTTCGACGAGGGCTTTTTCCAGCTCTGTGACATAAGCTTTCGAACCTCGCATCAGATTCCAGCTCGCACTCAATTTTACAGCCGCCTGCTGCAATACCAGTGGATTGATGGGCTTTTTGAGAAATAATATGCGGTCGATAAAGGGAAAAATACTGGTGATGAGTTTGTTCTCGAACGTACTAAAATGTGAACAAATGATCATTTCACTTTCCGGAGAGATTTCCAGCAGACGGCGAATGTTCTCAAATGATGGATTATCAGGCGCCGTGAGTGGGTCGATTATCAGTAAGGCAAAATGCCCCCCAGCAGCTCGCTCCGTTTCCAGAATGTCAATGGCTTCAGCAAAAGTATATGTCGAATGAAGCTCGAAATTCGCAATGCTCTGCAGACCATAATTCTGCCATTCCTGTGCTGCATTTTTTGCCGGTGATGGCTCACGAGTTTCGTGTCCCTTACATGCATCGATGGACAAGTATCGCCTGATTTCATCATGCGCCGGGCGGTCTGCATCGATGATGAGTATCCGTCGATTATCGGCCATATCCATCCTGTAATAATTGCAAGGCAAATCGTCCTCTTGCCGGGGCTTGCATTGTTGGATCCTTGTTTGTGGTGTTTTCCTGCAATTCAATTCAAATATCGACTGGAATAACCTGTTTATTGAGGATATTCAGCGGGGTATTCAAGTTTCAAAGTATTGCCTGGAATGGTTGGCTGTCCAGCGGGTTTAAATTTGTGGATAATACAGGTTTTATCCATTTAGAGGGATGTTTGCTACGCAGGAGCTGTGTTTATCCTGGTTAATGAATCGATCAGGTTAGCTCGTTTTTTGTTATTGGATGATTTGCACCGATTTGCTGGTATCAGCCGGCTAGTGGCTGAAAAGAGCCGAATTCTGTTTTGGCCAAGTTTTATGGTTGGTTTTTAGATGCGCTGTTTTTTATGGCGTTAGGCTTAATTATCTTTACAAGACAGATAAAATATTTCTTCGGCACACTGCTTGCGTTAACCGGGTAAATCGTCAATAAATCGCTAAATTTACCGGTACGTTCTGGAGGCGCAATGCAAAAAAAATCTTTTATTAAATTAACTCGACAACTCGTTACCGTCGGCTTGCCTGGCATATTCATGGTCATCACCGCATGTTCGACTGATTCTCCAATGAAACCACAGGATGAGAATGCGTTTTCATCCGGGAATATGGCTTTGAGTGTCAACGATCAGTTTCTTGCCAAAAACAATAAAACGAAAAATACTACACCGCCGCCGGCGACTTTAAAGAAAACAGGGGATTATCCCCAGTTTGCTTCACGTGATTTGCATTACGATGAGGTTGAGAATGGTTATCCCGGCGGTATGGTGAATGTGCCCGGCGGTACGAAATTCAAACTCCAATCGGGCGCCTTGACGCCGCCACCAGGAACGCCTGCGGGTTCCACGGTGACCATCACCATGCTGGTGGAAAAAGACACAGTTAATAATGAGCTGATCTTTACATTCTCCCCGCATGGCAGTCAATTTTTACCTGCCGCAGAGGCCTGGATCGACTACACCGATCTCGGGGTTAATAATGTGAAAGCATACTATATCAATGATGACGGTAGCTATACACCTCTGAAGCCGGTACTGGAAGACCGCAAGAATAAAAAAATGATGCTGCTTATTCCGCACTTTTCCCGCTATGCCATTGCCCATAGCCAGTGATGAAAAACTGATTTAAAAAATTAAGAATGAAAAATAAAACAAACGGAGTCAATACATGAAATTTCAAATCTTCAAAGTTTTAACGACATTGCTTTTCACCACCATTTTCATGACCTTTTTCGGTTGCGATAATAAATCACCCAACTCTCCGGCTGCGGGCACAGTGAACACCTACAATCTCGACGAACCGGAAAATGTTGCCGTCAATAATACCAACGCTCTTGAATTGCTCAAATCCGGCCCTGTCTCCAATGAAAAAGCTGCAGCCGTGAAAGCACCGGAAAAGAAAATTACCCGCCGCGAAGGCGAACTCAACATCATCAAAGTTGAAAGCCGTGAAAGCCTGCAAAAACGATTTATTTCGAGCTGGTATGTCACACCTTTTAGCGAAGGCTGGGTTTATCTCGGTAATGGGATACATGGAAAAACCTGGCTCTATTTCCCGGCTTTTACTGTGAGCCAACCGGTCGTTGTGACCATTGACTGGGAATCGACAGGCCTGCTGACCGGTGGCGTAACCTTTAGCCCGCACGGTATTCAATTCAATTCACCGGTCACCGTCTGGATCTCCTTCAAAGATGTCGACCTCGGCAGCATCGATCCCTCAACTTTGAAAATTTGGTACTGGAACGACGTTACAAATCTGTGGGAACTCATCGGCGACACCGTCGATTTGAACGCTCAGATGGTCGGCGGGCTGCTAAATCACTTCTCGCGTTATGCTTTAGGAACCGAATAGTAACGAAAAGTCAACCCTGGCTGTGTACCATTGCATTATCGGTATCGGTGCACTCTCATTTCTTAAAGCAAAAAAAAAAAAGAGGCCCACTATGCAGGTGATAAAACAACTCTTGAAAGCATTAACTCTCGCAACTTTCGTAACAGGATTTCTACTTGATTTTTCTGCATGTTCGAATAGCGCTTCACCCGTGTCTCCCAATAGTGACCAAATAGCGGGATTACAAATTTTGAAACTGGCTGATGTTACTCCATCACTTGCAAAACGCATTTCAGCTTCACAATTTATCAGCCGGCAAGAGGGCGGAACTCTCGAGCTGGAATATGAAGCGCAGGGAGAGAAGCATGCCCTGATTATTAATATAAGTTTGCGTGTGAAGAAAAATACCATCAGCATGGATGCAACGCTGAGCCTCGGAATAGACGACACAGGCTATCTGGTCGGAAGTTTTGATGTTAATTTTGGCCCGCACGGTATAGTTTTCAGCCAGCCAGCCATCCTGAATATCACGGTGCGAAATGCTGATCTGACGGGAATTGACGCCAGTGCGCTGGATGTCTATTATGTCAATCAAGGCACGGGTAGCTGGGAACAAATGGCGTACAAGTCTTTAAAAATTGATCGCAAAAAGGGGAAATTGGTACTCAGAGGCGCCAAAATCCCCCACTTTTCCCGCTATGCTATTGCCCACAGTCGTTAAAACGAAAAATCATTTTATCAAATCCAAAAACAAGAGCTGCTGCGAAGGGGGCTCTTTTTTTTACCCGGGCCTGCGGATTCAATTATTTCCATCGGTCGGTAGCTATGTATTCTCTTCTGCAAAGGCTCGGGGATTGATTGAAAGCAGCACATATTTTTTGCAAGCGGTCGATATTTAACACGAGAGCAAACCAGTAATAATTGTAACCAACAGTTTCGATGGATTATGTTTTTCCGCAAGAAAATAAAAGATATGATCAGTATTGATCTCACCGCTATTGACAAAAAGGTGATCGCCCGGAAAAATCAAGCGATCGACGCTGATTTTATTGAGTGTTTATTGCAAATGGCGCCGGAACCTGAGAGCGCGGGGTCTGCGATCGTCGAAACGCCGATTATGCAGCATTTACAAATGATTATGGAAATGCCGGATTTTCGCCACATCCTTAAAAAAGAAAAAAGAAAAAATGATTTAATTGAAAACCTGCAGACGATCATCTTCCCTGAACGTCTGATCGATGAACTCCTGTGGATGCAACGCTTTGAATATGTTTACCATCATACGCTGGTTATCACGCTGTTGGTGGCCGTTCTGTCTCTCGATTTATTTACAAATCGAACTGAGCGGCGCCTGGCGATGGCCGCCTCGCTGACGCATGATTTCGGTATCACCCGCATTCCAAAGGCGATTCTCGACAAACCCGGCCGCCTGGATGAACAGGAATTCCAGCTCATCCGTGAGCATCCGGTATACAGCTTTCTTTTACTCAGTTATTATTTCAGTGATTCCACAAATCCTCTTGCACAGACAGCATTCGTCCACCATGAAGATGGAATCGGCACCGGCTATCCGAAAGGTTTTAAACAAGAAAACTCGATCGCCCTACTCATCCGTATGTGCGATATTTACGATGCCCTGAAGACAGCCCGCCCGTTCCGCCCGGCGATGACCACGGAGCAGGCGCTTGGCATTTTGCAGGAAGAAACCGAATGCGGCAAAATCCCACGCCGGCTTTTTGACCGATTGCAGACGCTGGTCGGCGTTTGATATGATCTTTCCACGATAGATATATCTGATAAATAACCAGGTTAACGCGGCGGGGATGCCTTTTGCTGCGTTGCAGAATTGTGCAGAAATCTCAATTTTTCTCCGGATACGTCGAGGATAAATGATATGGCAAATGATGTGAAAGGAAGAGTTTGGAGACAGCACCAATTTAAATACGGGCAGTAACCTGTGATGTGAATTTAATAATATGAATACAGATAAAGTTTTTATCGGTCGGGAACCCGAGCGACAAAAACTCGAAAGCATTTTTGAAAAGTCCGGCAGAGGAATAGGTTCATTTGTCGCACTGACCGGCGAGAGCGGTATCGGCAAGAATACACTCATCAGAAAATTTGTCGAATTTGCCGGCGAGAAAGATGCCCGGATTTGCACGGTTACGATCGGCAGCAGGGATGATTCCACTTTGCTGGCACCATTTCAGGAGATATTGCGACTGTTACAGCCGGCCGGTCTTACCAGTAAACCTGAACCTGTTGCAGGTGATGATGCCGTATTTACCGGCACCGTCATGCAGGATTGGGAAAATGCCGATTTTGAGCGTTTGCAAACTGGTTTCCACTTTTCGCAACAAAAACTGTTGACCTCGCTTCTCAGCGCCATTGGGCGGCAGCATGTGGTTATTATTCTCCACGAAATCCAGAATGCCCAACCTTCAGATTTGCAGTTCCTGCATTATTTTTGTAAAAACATCCGCGATCACCGGATCATTTTGCTCCTCACGGCCTGTCTGAATTCTAACGAAAAAAAAGCAGGCCGCGTGGCCACCTGTCAGGATGTCTTGCAGCGCATGAATCGTGAACGGTTGGTGCAATTTATCGAACTCAAACGGTTCGGTGAAGGTGAAATCAGAAAATTCCTGTTCAAGTTGTTTGGTAAAACTGATTTTACCAATAAATTCGTACCTCTGCTCCTTGAAGTAACACACGGCTTGCCTGCGGCTCTGGCGAAATGCATTCAGGTTTTGATCGATCAAAAAATTGTTTATCAACAAAAGGGAATCTGGTATAACCGTGACCTGGTCTCACGCGATGATTTGCAAAGAGTATTCAGCAAAGAGCATGATCTCAAACAGGCTGAGGCTGAAATATCCCGATTGCAGAATGAAGCAGTAGGTCTGCTGCGTTTTGCTGCGCTTATGGATCGTACTTTCGATCACCAGATTTTAGCGCCGGTTTTGGGCCGGTCGCGCATTAAAGTATTGCAGGCGCTGTATGATTTGAGTGACAAGAAGATTCTTCTGCAAATCGATGAGGAAAAATACGATTTTCACCGGCCGGTGCTGCGCATGGCAGTTAAACGGCAGATTGCCGACGCTGAAAAACAGCAGATGCACACCGCACTTGCCAGAGCTGTGCGCGAGGCTGTGGAGCTAACACCGGAGCAGCGCGCTTCGTTGCTGGCCTATCACTGCGCCGGGGCAGGGGAACAGGAAGAAGCCTTGCGCGCATTGATCGATTCCGCCAACTTCGCCCTGTTGAGTTATGCCATCGCTGAAGCGCGTTTTGCGTTTATAGAAGCCGAAAAACTGGCTGGAGAAAATTTCTCTAATTTACCCGCAACTGAAGCTGTACAGATTTTGCTCAAATATGCCTGGCTCGAACGTTTGCTCGGAGAACGAAAATCGAGCTTGCGACGTTTTCAGGCCGCACGTTCTCTCTGCCGCAAAATCGGTGACAAAAACCACGAAGTACAGGTTAGTATTCAATTGGGCCTGACGCATTATTTTTTAAATCAGCTCGAGGCGGCGGAAACCTGCTTTGTCGAATGCCTGCAGATGAAAAACGAATTGCGCGAATTTGATATCGCCATGGCAAATTTCGGCCTCGGGCACGTGGCTTTTGAGCGGGGAAATTACGACGATGCCGGCAGCTATTTGCAGGAGGCGCTGCATATTGCCGAAAAGCTTGATGCCAAAAGATTGCTGGCGAATATTTACAACATTCTTGGCGCCCTGGAAAATATCAAAGGCCTGAGCATGCGGGCCATCGTCTATTACAGCCGCAGCACGCCGATTTTTGAAGCGATCGGCGATCATTCCGGTTTGGCACGCATTTATCACAACATCGGCATGACGCATGCGGATTTGGAAGACTGGCGGAAAGCTGATGAGTTTTATAGCAAAAGCTTGCGCATCTCCGATGTGATGGGGCTGATCGCGCTCAAATCAATCACTTTTCTCAACCGCGCTTTAGCACTGGCACAGCTCGCCAGGCTCGCGGAAGCGGAGGAGTACAACACAAAAGCTTTTCATCTGCTGCAGCGGATTAGCGACGCACTGGGACTGGCGGAATATTACAAAATTCAGGGGGTAATTGAATTGTTAAAAGGCGATTATGCCGCCGCTGCTAACAATCTGGAGCGCGCAATCGAAGATTTCAAAAAGCATAATAACAGCCTGGGCATTGCTGAAAGCGAGTATGAACGGGCAAAAGTGGAAGAGGCCCTGCAAAATTCATCAGCAGCGCGCAACTGGTATCAAAAAGCGCTGGATCGATTTCAAAACCTCGGTGTCGAGATGAAAGCGCGACGTGTCCGGCAGGAATTGACGGCCCTTGAAAAAACACACGCTTCGGTGAAGGTCGCAGAACATAAAAAAAGTGCACATCGATGAAACAAACATACGATCGTTTGATTTTGCAGCACGTTGCAGTACTGCATGACATGATAAATCGCGATAATTCGGCGCCGGCGAAAGGATTGGACCCCGTTGTTTTACAGCCCCTGGCTGAGGTTTTACAATTGCAAAACCAGGAGGAGCCCGGCAGTGATTCTGCAGAAACTTACACCCTGAAAATGATGCATTATCAGCTCGATTTACTGCACGCCAGTTTCATGCATGCACGGCGTTTGGCACCGGGTGAAACGCCGCAATCCCGTTTTCTCCTGCTGTTCGCTGAAATGTATGAACTGTTGGGGAAATCGACGCCGGCCGCTGCTTGCTACACGGAGTTGATCGATCAGTCAGCAGACAGCGTGCAGCTTAACCTCAAGGGTACTGCTTTGCTGAAAATGGGGCAATTGCTGGCGGAACAGGGCAAGCTGCCGGAAGCTGAAGAATCTCTCACCAGGGCCAAGATAACCCTCGAAAACGCCGGCAATATCAAAAGTGTAATTTCAGCAGAGATCGAACTGGCCCAAATTGCTTACCGCCGGGGCGAGTATTTACAGGCTGAAGGGCTGTTTCGGCAGGCGCTGGAACACCTGTCCGGCATCGATGATAAATATCACGAAGCGGTTATTCTTAACCATTTGGGCGTCATCGCGCGCTTGCACGGCAAACTGGAGCGAGCGCGCACGAATTTGCAGGAAGCGCTAGTTTGTTTTCAAAGTGTCAATGACCGGAATGGCGAGGCGGAGAGTTGGAATAATCTCGGCCGGGTTTATTTCCAGCAGGAAAATACACGGGAAGCATTGAATTGTTTTGAAAAAGCTGCTGCTATTTGCCGGGCGACAGGCGCAGAGGTTCTGAAAGCGTTTATTCAGCTCAATAAATGTGAATTATATCTTGAAATTCAGGATATTCCACTCGCTGTTGCCACGAGTAAAAATGCGCTTGAAATATTCGTACGCTTGCGAAATCCGGCCGGATTTGCCCGCACATGCAAAATGCTGGGAACCATTGCCCGCGCCTCAGGTAAGGAAAAGTTTGCAGCACAGTGTTATGAATCGAGCATCTGCTTTTATCGTGACTTGCGCATTCCTTTTGGTCTGGTGGCCGCTTTGATGGACTACGCCGGTTTTTTGCTGGATACAGGTCGGAAAAAGGAAGTGAGAAAAATTTTGGACGAAGCAGAAAAAATAAAAAATGTGATGCAATTACAGCAAGCGGTGAGCAGCAATGCCTTCGATGCTCTGGATAAAAATCTTCACCGCATTGACTCTGTCGGCAAGTTGAAAGATGGAAGCATTGCCGCACCGGGGGCAAATTAGAATACCATGCGAAATGATATGAAAACAATCAAGCAATACGAAATATTGGAGACCATCGGCCACGGCGGCATGGGAGTCGTCCATCGTGCATTCGATACGATTTTGCAGCGTGACGTCGCTATCAAGGTCATGCACGACCACTTGCTCGAAGAGCAGGAAAACGCCGATCGTTTCATGAATGAGGCTCGGGCTGCCGCGAGATTGACCCACCCGAATATCGTCACCATTTTTGAAATTGGCGAAGCCGAATGCGGTCAATATATCGTCATGGAATATGTCGAAGGCCAGTCGCTCGGCCAGTCGTTGCTGCGCCATGGCGCTTTTTCCGTCGAGCATGCCGTCAAGTTCACGACGCAGGTTCTCAATGCGCTGGTGCTGGCTCATAAAAATAATATCCAGCATCGCGATATTAAACCGGAAAACATTCTCATCACACCGGAGAATGAAGCGAAAATTCTCGATTTCGGCATCGCAAAGCTGAATCCACAAAACGGGCTGACGCTCTCGGGAAACATACTCGGAACCATCGATTACATGGCTGCCGAACAGTTGATGGGTGATGCGGTCGATCAGCGGGCTGATATTTATGCCACGGGGGTCGTTTTGTATGAGCTGCTCACCAGCCATTTGCCGTTTACCGGTGAAACGCCGGTGGTTATTCTTTATAAACAACTGAACGAAGAGCCGCTGCCGCCTTCCTGTTACAACTGCGCCCTCCCGGAAAAACTCGATGAAGTGATTATGCGGGCGCTGGCGATAAATGCTGCCGATCGCTGGCAAAGCGCCGAAGCCTTTGCCCGGGCGCTGGCGCCATTTAATTTCTCCACACCTTCGCCCGCAGCAACGACACTCGCCGGCATCGATGCACAATTGGATGAGATGTTTGATGACAGAAAAAACGATTGGTTTGGTGAAGAAACTCCAGGTGTTCGCGAAACCTTCATCGGCCGGAAAAAGGAGCTGAAAAAGTTGATCCAAAGTTTCCGTCATGTCAAAAACGGCAGTGGCAAAACAGTGATTTTACTCGGCGAAGCCGGCGTCGGCAAAAGTACGATTGCGGCGCAATTGCAGGATTATGCCGGCCATAACCAGGCGCATTGCCTTTATGGCGCCTGCCTTTATCAGGAAGGCATGGACGCTTATCTGCCGTTTATCGATGCACTGCGAAAATATTTCAGTGGTGATTTGCGCAAGTTGCCGGAAGAGCAACGGATGACGCTGAAAGCGGTGATTCACAATAAAGTGCCGCTGCTGATGGAATATACTGAGCGTTTTAATACCGTATTTTCAGCACCGCCGGAAGAGCTGAATGAACCCGGTGAGGTGAAATCCAAAGACCTGTTCGAAGGCATACTGGTGCTCATTTCGCTGCTCTCAACTATACAGCCCATCGTTTTCATCCTCGATGATCTGCAATGGGCGGATGATGCCAGTTTGAAGCTGTTTCATTATCTCGCACGGCAAATTGAGAAAAGCCGGATTTTGCTTGTCGGAATTTCCCGCACTGATCGTTATGATCTGTTGCGCGACGGCAAAGCTGCAAAAATCGTCGATGTGCTGGCGCGAATGAGCCGCGAGGGGGTCTGCGAAGAAATTAAAATAAGCCGTTTTAACCGCGACCATTGTGACCAGCTGATCGATAATTCGCTGAAAAACACGATTTTTTCTGAGGAATTTTACGAGAAGATATACTCCGAAACGCGGGGCAACGCTTTCTTCGTTATCGAAACACTCAAATATCTGCAGGAATCGGAGAAGATTTACTTCGAAGATGATGCGTGGTATGACAAACGCGATGAGATTCACCAGATTAATGTGCCCAACCGAATCGAAGATGTTTTCTCCCGTCGCCTGCAGGCGCTCGATGAAGAAAAACGGGAAATCCTGCAAATCGCGGCCATCGTTGGTTATAAAGTCGATGTCTCAATCCTGGCCGAATTGACCGAACAGCCAAAAATCAAATTGTTGAAAATGCTGAATTTGCTCAATCGTGAGCTGAATCTGTTATTATCGACGGAAGATGGATTTCAATTTGAACATCCTATGCTGCGCGACATGCTGTATGAGGAAATTCCACCGGCACTGCGCCGGGAATACCATCTGCTCATCGCGCAGATATTGGAAAAAATGCATGGGCCGCATTATGGCGCGCTCATCGGGGAAGTGGCCGAGCATTTTCGTCGCGGCGGCCGTTGCAGCGAAGCGGTTCCTCTGCTTTTTCGGGCGGCAAAACGCGCGTTGAAACTCAAGGCGTACCGTGAGGCAAGTGTCTCTCTGGAAAATATCACAACCTGTCTCGAAAAGGCGGAAATGGATTTTCCTCCCGAAGTACCGGAACATGAATTTCTGCTTAATTGTGCCATTTCCTACGAAGAAATCATGCGCTTCGATGAAAGCTTGGAGAAATATGAAGCGCTGCTCACTTACGGCAGGAAACAAGATGATACCGGGGTGCAGATCGACGCGCTGCGCCGCATGGGGCGCGTACATGAAAAGTTGGCAAATTACCAGCAAGCGCTCACCTGCTTCGAGAATTGTCTTGAAATTCTCAGAACTCATCCAATCCCCAATACTTTGAGCCGCCTGTTCAACTCGATCGGCATTATCTATATGCAAAAAGGTGAGTATGAAGTCGCGCTGAAAAATTTTCAAAAAACCACCGAAGTTGTCGACCATGTCTATGGTGAATACGACCGCGCCCATGCGTTGACGAATATCGGCATCATCCACAGCATTCGCGGTGATCACAAAGTTGCTATCGAATGCTATATCGATGCGATCACTATTTACGATTCACTGCAGGAAGCCATCGGCAAAGGCCGCGCTCTGCACAATCTGGGGATGGCCTATTCCGATATCGAGGAATGGGAGGCGGCCATCGACACCTTCAATGCCTGTTACAAAATGGCCGATCAACTCAACGACCGGCAGCTCCGCGGTCTGACCCTGCTCAATACGGCCAAAGCCTATATCCGCCGGGGTGAGGCGGGCAATTCCCTTGAATTTATCGAAAAAGCACTGAAGATTTTCCGCCGCTCCGGCGACATGCTCAATATTGCCGAATGCTATTATATTCTGGCGCTGATTTCACAAAAGATGAACAAATGGACGAAAGCGGAAAAATATTTTCGTGACAGCATTAAAATCAATGCACAGAAAAACAACGATGAGGCCCTGCTGGAAATCTGTCAGGCATTCGGTGATTATTATGCCGAAAAAGAGAATTTTCAACAGGCCGACGAGCAATATAACCGGGCGTTGAAGAGCGCCCGCAATCTGAACTTAACTGAAAAAAGTCAGAAATTGCAGGCGCAGATTGAGGTGGTAAACAAAGAATTGGCAACCGCTGTGACGCTTGTCGGCGCCGGCGCAACAGCACATTCGCGTTCCGGCAAGGATACGGTTGCCACCGAACCGCAAAGTGTTGATGAGCAGGATAATTCCCTTCAATCATCAAATAACTGAAGACTGGTTATGAAAATTTGTCCAAAATGTCAGACTGAAAACGAACTGATCGATAATTTTTGCGGCCGCTGTGGCTTCAGGTTCGATGCATTTAGTAAAGGCCTAGGGTTGACACAAAAAGAGCTGAAAACCGTGGATATCAAAACCAATCTCGGCCTGGTCTATTTTAATATGGGCAAGTATGACGATGCCCTGGAGATACTCGAAAAAGTACTCGCGGGCAATCCGGAAAATCAGCAGGCGCTTGCTTTGAAAGACCGTATTTTAAACGAAAAAGATGCATGAAATGGAAACAAAACAAAAGCAGACATGCCATATTTGCCGGCATGAAAACCGCCCGGAAAACAATTTTTGCACGCGCTGTGGCATCAGTTTGAAAGAAGATGGGCAACATGAAGCATGCCTCGTTTATGCAGGCGGTGACAGCGAGGAAAAATTCCTATTGACACGCCGCGAAAATCGCATCGGTCGTGATCTTTCCAACGAGATAGTCATCCATGACGCGCAGATTTCCAAACGGCATGCGGTGATCATCCGTGAGGACGATCGCTATTTAATCGAAGATATGGGCAGTAAAAACGGCGTCTTCGTCGACGGCAAAAGAACGCAACAACCGACGGTTATCAAGAATGGCTGCCTGCTGAAATTAGGGGCGACACTTTTAAAATTCGAATGTGCTTGAAAGCAATGAATTGAAACCGGCGACAGACGCCGGAATTTCCGGGAGTAGTTATGAAGAAAATTTCTGTCCTCATTTTAACATTAAGTCTGATTCTGCCCATAGAAGATGGTGCCCTCGCTGCAGCCAATGCGCTAAATCTGCAACCCGGCACAACACATGGTGACTACATCCGTATCGGCGTCTCCGGGGATGTGGATACTTTTAACCCGCTTTTTATCGAATCAAAACTGGGGCTGGAAATCGCCGACATGCTTTTTCTCGGGTTGGCCGATTTGAATGAGAATTCCGAATGGGTGCCGGAACTGGCGACCTCGTGGGAGAGCTCGCCAGACCATCTGAAGCTGAAATTTCACTTACGCAAAGATGCTCTTTGGGCCGATGGCAAAGCCATCACGGCGGCGGATGTACGCTTTACATTTGAGCTCAAGCGTGATAAACGCACGGCAACGCCGCGCATGGGGGAAACGGAGTTAATCGAGGATGTTGTCGTCGAAGACCCGCACACTGTAACCTTTATTTTTAAAGAGCCTTATCCCGAACAAATGTTCGACGCTGCCGGAGAAGTTTTGCCACAGCATATTTTTGAAAATAGCGATCGCGCGGCGCTGCGGGCGCATGATTTCGGTCGCCATCCGCTTTCTTCCGGCCCGTTTAAACTGAGGCGCTGGGTGAGCCAGCAATATATCGAACTGGTGCCCAATGAACAGTATTTCGGCGACCAGCCGTTGCTCAAGCAGGTCATCTTTAAAATCGTGCCCGATCAAAGCAATCTGCTGCTGCAACTGCAAACCAGCCAGATCGATATGCTGCTCGATGTCCCCATAAAAGAAATCAAACGCCTGCAAAAGAGAAACAGCGAGCTCGCCTTTCATCGCATCTCAGGGCGGACTTATTATTACATTGGTTACAACGAGGCAAACCCGCTCTTCGCTGCCAAAGGTGTGCGCCGCGCGTTGACCATGGCTTTAAATCGCGATAAAATCATCAAAGCGTTACTCAGAGGTTACGGCAAACCCTGTTTCGGCCCCATTCCGCCGATGATTCCCTGGGCTTACACCGAAGACGTCGATGAAATTCCATATGACGTTTCTGCAGCCAAAGCCCTGCTGGCGCAGGAGGGGTGGAGAGATCACGACGGTGACGGCTGGCTGGATAAGGACGGCAGACCATTTGCTTTTTCGCTATTGACCAACACCGGCAACCAGATTCGCGCAGACCTGGCCGTTATCGTGCAGAGCCAGTTTAAAAAAATCGGCGTAAAAGCGGAAATCCACAGTGCGGAATGGACGGCATATCTCGACCAGTTACGCGAACCCTCCCTTGAAGCTTATCTCGGCGGCTGGGGCGCGGCGTTTAATGTCGATCCGACGCCGGTTTTTCACAGCGCCTCCGTCGATTTGTTCAACTATGTACGCTACGCCAACCCGCAAATCGATGCGCTAATCGAGAATGGCCGCAATGAACTGGATCAGCAAAAAGCGGCAAAAATCTGGCAGACATTTCAGAAAAAACTATATGCCGATCAGCCCTACACCTTTCTTTTCTGGAAGGAAAAAATCGTCGCAGTGAATCGACGGTACGCCAATGTGAAACCCATTACGCTGAGTTCGCTCTATGATATCGAGAAATGGTACGTTATTGGAAACCGCTTGTCCTCTGAGTGATTCACTGTCGGAATCGTTTTAAAACAGGTTTGGTGAATGTCTGTAAATAATGCAAAAGTAACCGGGCAAGCACCGCCGCTGCTGCTCATCGAAGCGCTGCGGGTAGAGACTAATTCTCCGGTGGAACCCGTCACCATCCTCGATGGTGTTTGCCTGCAGATATCGAATAACGAAACTTTTGCGCTCATCGGAGAATCGGGCTGCGGCAAAACGATGACCGCACTTGCCACGCTGGGCTTGCTGCCGATTAATGTGCGGACTTACGGTGCGGTGATTTTTCAGGGGAAAAATCTGCGGAACATTGCAGAACAGGATCTAAACCAGATTCGCGGCCGTCACATCGCCATGATTTTCCAACATGCAAAATCAGCCTTTAACCCGACATTTACCATCGGTACGCAAATGGTCGAAGTGATTTGCACCCACCTGCAATTGCGAAAAATACCGGCGAGAGCACGCGCCCTCGATTTGCTTGCCGAAATCGGTCTGCCCGATCCTGATTTCGTTTTTAACGCTTATCCCCACCAACTCAGCGGCGGCATGGCGCAGCGCGCGATGATCGCTATGGGCTTGAGTTGTGGCCCACAACTGGTCATCGCTGATGAACCGACGAGCGCCCTCGACAGTAAAACGCAGCGCGAAATTGTCAGGCTGCTGCGGCACATGCAGAAAAATTACGGTTTTACGCTGTGGCTCATCAGCCACGATCTGGCGCTGGTCGCCAAAATTGCCGACAAAATTGCGGTGATGAAAGACGGCTGTATTATCGAAAGCGGGTCTGCAGCAACGCTGCTGCAAAAACCCCGGCATGCGTATACAAAACTCCTGCTCAGTCAGTGCAAAATTAACCAGGCACAACCGCAGAAAACCAGGGCTCCGGTGACGGTTCGATGAAGTATCCGTATCTGAAAATCAACAATCTCTCGAAACGATATGCGGCAACCGGCGAATTATTCCGTACCGCTGTTCCCCGCAAAGTTCTCGATGTTGCCGAATTCACAATCTATCGCCGGGAAATATTAGCGCTGGTGGGAGAATCAGGCAGCGGTAAAACCACCTTCGGCCGTTGTCTGCTGCGCCTGGAAAAAGCCGATAGTGGTGAAGTTTTTTATCAGGATGAAGATCTGCTCGATATGCGGGCGGGTAAATTCCGCCGCTTGCAGCGAAAATTTCAGATGATTTTTCAGGACCCTGCCGCTGCACTCAATCCCCGGCAAAACCTGCGGCAGGCCCTCGCCGAACCCCTGCGATTGCTGGAAAAACTGTCGGGAGTGCAACTCGAACAACGCCTGCAGCAAATTTGTGACGAAGTCAGTTTATCCGCCGAATTGCTGCCGCGTTTTCCACACCAACTAAGCAGTGGTCAGATGCAACGAGCCTGCATTGCCCGAGCGCTCAGCGTGCTACCGGAATTGCTCATCGCTGATGAACCCACGGCAAATCTCGATGCAGTGATCAAGGGGCAAATTATCGAATTGCTGCAAAACCTGCAACAGCAACACGGACTGACAGTGCTGTTCATCACCCACGATCTTGCGGCCATCGAAAACGTTGCCGACCGCATCGCTGTGATGCGCGAGGGGGCAATCTGTGAGATTTTTCCGGCGAATCATGCAGCCGAAGCAGCAGTGTTTTTAGCACAGACCCCAGTTGCCGAATCTGTCGCTCCGGCGGTGAACTTATAAAAGGTAAATTATTGTGGTGAGATACATTTTAAAACGCTTATTGCAAGCCATTTTCATCGTCTGGGCGGTGCTCACGCTGACATTTGTGCTGCTGCAATGCGCACCGGGTGATCCGGCTTCGCTTTATATCCGGCCGGAAATTGACCCCGCAGTGGTGGCCAATATTCGTGAGCAGATGGGGCTCAATCGTCCGCTGCCGACGCAATATGCAGCATGGTTGCAGGCTTTTGCCGGTGGTAATTTCGGTTTTTCTTTTTCCCATTTACGCCCGGTTCGTGAAATTTTCGCCGAAGCCATACCCAATACACTGCAACTGACGGGGGTGGTGCTGATTCTGCAATTATGCGGCGGTGTGCTTGCCGGTATCGCGCTGACCGTCATTCGCCAAAAAAGCCTGCGGCATCTACTGAATATTATCATCCTGATCGCTTATTCCACCCCGGGTTTTCTCGTTGCTATCGTCGCATTGTGGCTGTTTTCACTACAATTGGGCTGGTTGCCGCCGAGTCACATGGCGAACTTGCTCGCAGAAGGGAATTTTTGGCCTGCAACGCTCGATCGCATCCGCCACCTCATTTTGCCTGCTGCTGTTCTAAGCCTGCCGGCCATGGCTTACACCGCGAAAATTTTTCATGCATCTTTCCGGGAAGTTTTGACTCAGGATTATATTTTAACGGCGCGAGCGTACGGCATCGCCCACCGGCGGGTCTTGTTTAAATATGCATTGCGTAACGCCCTTTTGCCGCTACTGTCTTCGTTGGGACTTTTTCTGCCCTTTCTGTTCGGCGGTACGGTGATCATCGAGTCGATCTTTTCCTGGCCCGGCATGGGCAAAATTACCGTTGATGCGATTTTCTCGCATGATTTTCCCATTATTCTGGCGACGACTTTTGTCGCTGCGCTTTCAGTGGTGATCGGTAATTTGCTCGCCGATCTGTCCTATCTCATCGTCGATCCACGGGTGAAACCTGCTTATGAGTCTTGAAGTTTTAAATGCCGGTATTGCAGAAAAAAACCGGTTTTTCGCGCAACAACAGCATTTTCACCAGCGATGGATCGATAATCGTGTCGCAATTCTCGGTGCAATTGTGCTGTGCGCGCTGATGCTGAGCTGTTTCGTTCCCGCAATCTGGACCGATTTTGCCCCGGATGCGCAAGCTGATATTCTCGATGCAAGCAATTTGCCGCCATCGGTCACACACCCCTTCGGTACCGACAAATTCGCCCGCGATGTGTTGAGCCGCATTCTCTACGGCGGCCGCGTTTCCCTGAGTATCGCCCTGGGCACGGTAACATTGTCCGTACTGATCGGTGTTTTTTATGGTGCGATTTCGGGTTATTGCGGCGGCTTCGTCGATGCTCTTTTGATGCGCTTGCTCGACCTGCTGTTAGCCTTTCCCGTAGTGATGCTCGCTATCGCTATCGCAGCGCTTTACCAACCGCATTATCTTTACCTGATTCCACTGCTGGCCCTCACCGGCTGGATGGAAACAGCCCGGCTGGTACGCGCGGAGGTGCTTTCGGTAAAAGAGCGCGAATTCGTACTCGCCGCCCAATGTCTCGGGTTGCGGCGGCGGCGTATTTTACTCGCTCATATTTTGCCCAATGCCATCGCGCCGGCGCTGGTTTCAATTCCTTTGAAAATCGGCGATACGATTTTGCTGGAATCGTCCCTGAGTTTTTTGGGCATCGGGGTGCAGCCGCCGGTTCCGAGCTGGGGAAATATGATCAACGACGGGCGGACAGCATTGCCGGAGTATTGGTGGGTGGTGGGGTTTGCCGGTTTTTTTCTCATTCTCACCGTCATCGCGTTTAACCTGATCGGCGACGCCCTGCGCCAGGCAAACAACCCGCGGGAAAGCTGAGGCAGGCATATTCAGAGCATGATGCAGCATGCCGATTATATGATCAGTGCGCAGGATGAAATACACAATTGAGTTGAATCTGTTGTGAATAGTATTCTTTCAATGTCATTAAGTTAGTGGAATAGTTGGAAACTTAATTTTTTATTAAAAAATAATCTCGCTGAGACGCAGAGTTTTGTTTTTAAATATTTTATGCTGTTTTCCTCTGCAGCACTGCGTCTCCGCGAGAACAATAAAGGCTAAAAAACAATAGCAGGTTATTCTGTTGTCATTTTTTGACGTTTTATGCCGACAGCCCTGTATCTGTGAAAATCCTTTCAATCCGCTGAATCCGTATCCAAAGCTTTTCAAAAACAGAACACAAATAGGACGGATCAGGCGGATGGACACGGATTCTATAAGTGGAGGCCCGAATGAATTAAAATAATACATCCATGTTCAGGAAGTACTTCTCGCACGCACGCTGAACAGATACGGATGTCCACGGCTTAACTTAATGATATTGAGTATTCTTTCGTAATCGCTCCAGGCTTGCCATTCCGGTAGTTTTTTAGCCAGAGGTAATAACGCGCTGATGCGGAAAGATAGTGGATCTTACTACGTGTTTACTGAGATGTGTAATTGCTTCACCGAACTTCGTTTCGGCCAAGTGCAGACATCCCCCTATATCCCCCTTCAAAGGGGGACTTGCAATTCTTCCTTCAAAGAGGGACGTGCTAATTCTCCCTTCGAAGGGAGACGAATTTATGCTCCTCAAGAGCACAAATCAGAGGGATATTTACCACGATCCACCAGCAATCCACAATTTAAAACTTTTTAACTTGATGCTGATGGGCTATGCTCGTAGTGGCTTTTGCTCCGCAGCTTAATATGACAACCAAAGAGATCAAACGCAGAATATCTGAAAATTGACACTCAAAATACCGAACTCAAGTCATCCGCACAAGACCATTATCGGTGAATCGCCGCAGCTCCGTCAGGCCGTCGATTTGGCGATTCGCATCGCCAAATCCTCGACGATGACGACGCTGATTACCGGTGAAAGCGGCACCGGCAAGGAACTCTTCGCCAAACTCATCCACGAAACCGGCGCCGATGCGGACAAACCTTTTATCGATATCAATTGTGGCGCCATTCCCATCAATCTGCTGGAATCAGAGCTTTTCGGTTATGAAAAGGGCGCCTTTACCGGTGCTGATCAGAACAAACGTGGTCTTTTCGAACTGGCCGGCGGCGGCACTATTTTTTTGGATGAAATCGGCAACACCACCAACGGCATTCAGATGAAATTGCTCAAGGCAGTGGAAAATAAAAAATTTCGTCGACTCAACGGCACGATGGAAATCAATATTTCGGGCCGCATCATCGCGGCGACAAATGTCAATTTGTATGAAGAAGTGAGGCAAGGGCGCTTTCGTGAAGATTTTTATCATCGTCTGAATGTGGGGCATGTACAAATTCCACCCCTGCGCGAGCGCAGCGGCGATGCGCTTGTTCTGGCGATGCATTTCGTCAAACTATTTGCCGCAGAAAATGAAAACCACACTCTCGGTTTAACAGCCGCAGCCGAAAGTTTGATCGCAAATTATCACTGGCCCGGCAACATACGCCAACTGCGCAACGCCATCGAGCGGGCCATTCTGGTTTATGCCCCGGTTTATATCGATGCTGAGCATCTAATTCTCGAACCGCAGCCTGAATTTGTGCGCAGGAATGGAACCGGCGGTAACGGCAGATCAGCCTCAAAAACACAATTGCATTTTAATCCCATCGAAATTCCCAACGAAGGTATCGCCCTAGAAACTTTGGAGCGGGATATCATTTTGAGCACGATTCAAAAAGCCGGCGGCAACTTGAGTAAAGCCTCGCGCTTGCTTAAAATCAATCGCGGTAAACTGCGCTACCGCATCGAAAAGCTCAATATTTCCAAAGAAGATATTTTCCTGCTGCTGAATGAGCGTTAAAGACAAATCAAAATAAAATATTGTGCTTGCTTCTTGAAGGTGGTTTTCTAATTTCAATAATTGAAACAAGTTAAACGTGGTTTTAAGTATCTGTTCAACACAGCACTTCCGACAGGATGGGAAAACGAGCCTGGGGAGCGCTTGCCTGACACAGGCTGCATGGATATGATTTAACTTTGCCGGGGAAAATAGGTCTGAAAATGGCGATAAATATCAAAAAAATGTAACTCTTCAGAAAGTTCGGGAAAAATTCGGGGAAAATTTATCTCATTAATTAATTTTAGCCGCAATCCACATTATCTTCGGGAGCAATATGCGACTCAAACTCTCTCTCATTCCGCTCAATCCCAAAACAGTGGTTCCAATCAACTATAATTACCCCCTTTCATCTGCATTGTATAAAATACTCGCCCGTGCAGCGCCTGATTATGCGAAATGGTTGCATGTAAACGGTTATCGCTCACCGGCGGAACGGTTTATAAAACTCTTTACTTTCTCACGGCTCTACCTACCCGGGAAACCACTACTGCGCAACAGAACGCTTGCCGCCGGTGATGACCGGCCCTGGTTTTTGCATATTTCCAGTCCGATGGAGTTTGATTTTGTGCAAAACTTCGTCATGGGATTGTTCGAAGAGCAGAAGCTGGAAATCGGTGGCCCGGGCGCGGTGGGCCATTTTTTGATTGAAAGCATTGAGACATTGCCGGAACCGGAATTTTCCTCGCACATGCATGGAAAAACCCTGTCGCCGATCGTTTGCACGACAAAACGGGAGACTGAAGGCAGAGTGCAAAAATATTTTTACCGGGTGACAGATGATGATTTACCGCAGGCCTTGCGGCAAAATCTGCTGGCGAAATACGAGACCATTTACGGTAAGCCGTGCAACAGCCAGGGTTTGCAGGTACAGTTCGATATGGATTATTTTCAGCAGCGTGGAGAACGCCGGGTGAGTAAACTGATCATCATCAAAGAAGGTACACGCGAGGAAACAAAAATCAAAGGTTTCGAGGTGCCCTTCAGCATGAACGGCAGCATGGAATTGATGCGCATCGCCTGGCACTGCGGCCTGGGCGATAAGAATTCCATGGGTTTTGGCATGGTGGACTTGTGGTGATGGGGAATGTGAATTAAAAATAATGAGTCGCTTTACTCATGTGTTTTTTCTACATGCTGGTTAACATGATTTGTATTTTATCCAAGCTGAGCAGATAAGCAAAATTTACGTGTATCTGGTTAGAAAATGTATTTTCAAATGTTTTGCAACCTTTGAAAGCAACGAATGATTAAAAATAAAGGGAGATATTATTTTGGCTATCTTTTCAGAATATTCCGGAAATACGATGCTCAATAATGCATTGCAATGCATTCAGGTCATGGCTTCTCTCGAGCATGTTTCACAAGTGACTCCTGAAATTCTGCTGAAGAGTTTCAATAAATATAACCTGCCAAAACTCTATCAGCGCATGAAAAATTACACGATGATCTTCACGCGTAACGGTCCACTGCTCAATGATACGAAATTTGGCGAAAAAATTTATCGCCAGCTTTTTGAGAAGATATTGAATTCTTATGAAGACGAAGGTGACAAACAATGTGAAATTTCAGGGCTCCGTTTTAACTTAACTTTTTCTGAAATGTATACGGAAACTTTGCTGGAAATTGGTATCGATCCTAAATCGCGCGATACATCAATCAACCGGGGGTGGTGGCCTTTGATCGGCGCTTTGGGTTCGGATGCGCAAGCGCTTCCGGGCGCCAAATTTGCTGTGCAAATCCACCCGATCTGTCTGGCGATTATCCAATTTTTGCCACTTGCCGCAGTACTCTATCGTAGCAGAGTCTTGCTCATTGAATCGGTAAATTTTGCCTATGCCAAATCGCTGGTGAGAACGAATTATAGGTTAATTCAGGACATGATTGCTACCACCTCTTTGCAAGAAAATGTTGAGAATAAAAAATACAGTAAACCTGAATATCTGGTTCTTGCTCTGGATGCTTACCATAGACTGACCAAACGCCACAATGATTACACTAATCTGAATTTTTGGATGTTTTCCAACTCCGGCACCGGTGCTGCATGCGATATCGATCGCATTCCCAATACGCTGTTTCAGAAAATGTATATGCTCTATTCAAGACATCCAAAGGAACTGAAAGACATTTTAGCAAGCAAAAGTGGGTTTGCTCTTATCGATTGTCTCGATGCGAACGAGGACTTTTGGGGACTTTATCCTGCAAAAAAATGGGAAGGCGCCAGTGTTGGCTTCTTTGAAGACTTTCACAAACTTATCGATAATGATGGGCTTCTCAAGCTGTCGGGGTACATAGCCGGACTGATGGACAAATATCAGACACTTAGAGATGAAAAACTCCTGAAAAAAACAGATGCTTTCAAAAATCCGGAGTATCGCGATCTCTTTTTTGCGGTGTTGATGAAGGCTGTGCAAGCCGGTGAATGGAATCTCCTGCTGCACAACCAAATTCTCGATGATGCTGAAGCCATGCCGGTAAAGAGCGGTACCTTCAATATTTTTAAAATGGTGCATTTCTATTTTCAAAAGCAGAAGTTCAAAACCAGGCCACACATTGTGCCCCCACCATCATCGACTGTGCTCCAGGTTTGTCGTTTTTTTATTGACTGTATTGAAAACGATGCGCTTAAAGGAAAATTTGTCAAAAACTTGATGGACCCCAACAATTTTTTAAGAACGAATCTCAATGGTTTCATTATTCGCGCCGCTGAAAGCATGGATTTTAATGAGATTTATGCGATGCTTTATGAAGAGGGCAGGCGCGTACACTACGGGATTTTAACGCTGCTGCGGTTATATTTTTCATCGCAGGAACAGATCGACTTACCACCTTTTGAGTTGAAAAGAAGCCTTGCAGAAACGCTGTCGTTACCTCAGAAAAATTTTCTTGAAAAATATCAAACGTTCGCTAAAAGATATGGGCATTACTACACAATTCGATATGGCAGAGACGCTATCACGTTCCCAATTTCAAAATTTCAAAATCATGTTTTACACAAATTTCCAAAAGATAATTCTGCTTTTCACTATTGGATCAAAGACATTCGGGCGAACATGAAGCAGATAGTGCAGGAAGAAGCTGAAGTGTTTGACCTGGATGAACTGTTGCACGATGAAAATGGTGAATACAATCTCTCTTTCGCCCGTTTTGCAACTGAATTTTCTCTCAATAAATTGGCAAGTGAATGGCAAAATGAACCACAATTAGAAAGGAATCCCGCATGAATTCTCAGGATCAACTCATTAAAAACATCGCAGGCACATTTCTTATCGATGCAACGGCGGCATTTTTAAACGGTGCCGGCATGGCCGCAGGTGAGAATAAAAATACGGTCGTGCCCAAAACCTATCTCGAACAAAACGGCAACCGCAAGGAGGCGGTGCCCTATGTCTCTGCACAGGCGTTTCGTCGATGGCTGCGCGATACCACCAACGAAGAAAACGGCTGGCCACCAAGCGAGTTGCGCTCGATCAAGACTTCCGAAAAAGGCAGTACGAGTAAGATATCTACTGAGTTGAACCCCATCGATTTTCCTGAAGATGATATTTTCGGTTACATGAGCGCCGGAACGAGCACGGGCACAAAATCGGGTGATAAGGCGGAAAGTGTGCAGCGAACAACAGCATTTAAGAATTCGATTCTGCGCGCCATTCGCGGCAAACGCACAATCAATCAGGACGATGGTTATGTGCACCTGAAAGAAGGCTCGCCATTACCTTATTCAACAAAATTCTACTCCGCCTATTTGGAAGGTTTTTTCAATCTGGAATGCTACCGGCTTGGTGTGTTCGACAATCTGAGCAGCAAGGTCGAGTTGTCGAAGAAACTATTGGAAGAACATGATGAACAACTCCGAAAAGAGACCATTCACAAAAACTTTTCACGTTATATTCTTACTGATGCTGAAAATATTCAAAGAAAACGCGCTGCCGGCTTGTTGCACGGTCTGATTCATTTGCGCGGCGGCGCCAAGCAAGCGGCATTTGCCACAGACGTCTCACCCAAATTGATTGTTCTCGCGGGCCTCTCTTGCGCTAACCCGATTTTCAACGACTTGTTCGAAGCCCATGAGTTGAAGCCTTCCTTAAAAGTTATCGCATTGCAGGAAATTGTACGTGACTATGCGGACAAATTGACGACACCAGTCTATATCGGCGTGCGCACCGGCCTGCTTGCCAACGAAGATGAAGTTTTGGGATTGAATAATGAGGAAAGTTTTGTCATCGATGCGCCGGTCGCAGTGATCAAAAAATTCATTCAGGCGCATTTGAAAAGTGAGGTATAGGCAATGAAACTTCTACAAGTCGAAATGTCAGGCTGGAGCGCAACGCCGCGTTTACCTTTTATCATTAGCGGTAATGCGATCTGCCTGCCCGTGCCTTCTTATTCTCTGCTCCTCGGTATGCTTGGCTGCTGTCTCGGCAGGGTTGTGGACTTTGAAGAAGTGAGAATCGGTTTCAAATACACTTTTGATGCTGTATGCAAGGATTTGGAAAAACGAAACCGCCTCGAGATCAGCAAATTCGGCACGTTATCGCCCCACAGTAAAGGCAAGGATGTGCATATACGGGAATTTCACACGTTGCCGCGGCTTCTGCTATGGATCAACCGCATCGATTGGCAGGCCTCTTTTGAAAATCCGATAGGCACTCCTGCCCTGGGAAGATCGCAAGACCTTCTGAAAATCACTAATGTGGAACGTGTACAGGTAAATCGGGTTGATAAAGGCGAAATTTCGGGAACCCTGATACCATTCAAACCTGGAAATCGTTTAGCGGGGCAGATCGTGCAATTTGCAGAGGCATTTCGCGAAAATGATATGATCGGTAGTGGCCGCATATCAACTGGCTCAAAAATATTTCTCGCGATTCGGCACGATCAAAAACCGCGGGTAGAGTTCGCTAATCTTTATCAAACCGAAACCGGAGAACAATTTTATTTCCATGACTGGCAATAGATTCTCGCTGATTAAACCTTTCCTCGCCAAGAGTGATGGAACAACGCTCATTCAGCACACGCAAAATGTCCTGACCGGCGCGCGCAATCTTTTGCAACGCCTGCCAATGTCCGATGATGAGAAGCGATTTTTCGAACCGCGACTCATCTTTTGCGCTATTTTTCACGACATTGGCAAAATTCATCCTTTTTTTCAGGCCATACTGAAAAATGAAGAAAAGCACGACGGCATCCGGCATGAGATCATATCCGCCTGGATTCTGGAGAATTACCTGGAATCAGAGCTGATCGAGCGTTTCGCCATTGCAACGCATCATCGCGGAATTATCAATCCGCAAGAAAAAAAACGTCTCGAAGCGATCATAATCGATGGCATGCTTGAAAAGCATGTAATAGCAGTAGAAAACGATTTTCAAAAAACAATCGAACAGTTGCCGGACATTCTACGGCAGTGGTGCGAATATTTTCAGAGCCATCGGGATATCCGCATTCGGGAAGAGCAGCAGCCATCGCTGAGCTGGGATTTGCAGGATGTACTGAATAGTGCAGATCAAAAGGAAATGATAGTATCGCCGGTTGAGCGAAAAATATACGCCAAACTCCGTGGACTTTTAATGGCGGCCGACCATCTCGGCTCAGCGTTGATTCACGATACTGTTCCCGATTACACATTCATCTCCCTGTCCGATTTTCAGCCGCGTGACAAAAATACAGGAGAACGACTGCCCCTGCGTGATTTTCAGAAAAAATTGCTAACCAGAAAAAATGACACTATCCTGCATGCGCCAACCGGATCCGGCAAGACCGAAGCGGCATTGGCATGGGTCGTCGCCAACCAACAGCAGAACAATCGGCTTTTTTATCTCCTGCCATTCACGGCCAGTATCAATGCCATGGTTGGCCGGCTGCAAAAGGTTTTTGGTGAAAATCATGTGACGCCGCTGCATTCCCGAACAATGGACTTTTTTTACGAGCAGTTGCAGGAGGAAGCTTCGAATCTTGGCAAAGAGAATGATTTCTATCGAGAGGCGCAGGATCAGGCGCGCACGCTGAAGAGTTTTTCGCGTGAACTTTATTTCCCAGTCAAAGTCGCCACGCCGCATCAGGTGGTTAAGCATGCGCTGTTCGGCAAAGGCTGGGACATGGCCATGTCCGACTACCACCACGCTTGCTGCATCGTCGATGAATTTCATGCTTATGATCCTTTTCTGACTGGTTTGATGATCGCGACGGTGCGCTGGTTGAAACAAACTTTTGCGGTGGAGTTTTTTTTCATGTCGGCGACTATCCCCCGTTTTCTTGAAGCGCTTCTGGTCGAACACGTTTATCACGGCGAAAAAAAAGAGTATGTGCTGCATCCATCGCCTGATTCGGAATCTGACCGCGAAATTCTTGATCGAAAACGTCATCGGCTTGTCTGCATGCCGGATAGCCGCGTCGATGAAAGTTATGACGAGATTGAAGACATGCTGGATGATGGGAAAAATGTGCTCATCATCGTCAACAATGTCAAAACCGCCCAGGCCATTTTCCACGCTATTGAATTTTCAGGTACGAAAAAACTGCTGCACGGAGGTTTCCATCGCAAAGACAGAATCCTGATGGAAAAAGAAATCACCGATAAAAATAATCCGCCGCAATTACTGGTTGCCACGCAAGCGGTGGAAGTCAGTCTCGACATCAGCTACGATGTGGGCTTTAGCGAGTTGGCGCCGATTGATGCGCTCATCCAGCGTTTTGGCAGGATAAATCGCAATCCCGATAAAGAACATCCTGTCGTTGCGCCTATTTACTTATTTGAAAACATCATGGGCAAGACGCCGTTTTATCCAAAACGCATTCTTGACGCCACCTGGCAGCATTTCTAAGCGCTGGATCAACACACTCTCTCCGAACAAGATTTGGTGGATGTTTGCAATACTGTGTATGCAACAGGCTACGACGAACACGAGAGCGCTGATTTCTTGCACGGCCTCAATAATCCAATCGTTAGCGATTACGCCAACCGTCTGCTGGCCGGCGACTGGCGCGACTGGATCGAAGACGTGCTGGGTGAAAAGAGCACTATGAAAATCGATGTGCTCTGCGCTAATCTTGTGGATCGATTCAAGACACTCAAAAAACAAGGAAGGTACATCGAAGCGAATCAATTGCTGGTTTCGGTTTATCCTTGGGAGGTCAATGGTAAACCACATAAGGACGAAAAGCTAAACGTGCTCATCGCGTATAACCTCGAATACGATTCGCAACTTGGCTACTTACGAAGGGAAGAGTCTTTTGACGATGTATGCTTATAGAATGATCATTTGATTATCAGCTTTGAATAATAGTCTATTGGAAAAATTTCGTTACAATTTTTTGCAAGATAATTGATAAAAATTATCAAGTTTCTCGACAAAAAAGGTAAAAGGAAGAAATCAGCATCGTGTTCAAAAATAGCGACATGAATTTCTGCTGAGAAAACAACATGCTGCAAAAAACACAAACACAAAACCTCACCGGTACGCACATAAATTATTATCATATTTGCCAACGCAAGCTATGGCTGTTCCATCACGGTATTACGATGGAAGCAGAGAGTGTGCTGGTGCAGCTTGGACGGCTCATGCACGAAGAAAGCTATCAGCGCGACCAGAAAGAAATACCGGCGTTTGAAGGAATCAAGCTCGATCGGATTACTTCCGACAATGTGATTCACGAAGTTAAGAAAAGTAACAAGCTGGAAGACGCCCATGTCTGGCAGTTGAAATACTATCTTTATGTTTTGAAGAAGCAGGGCATTTGGCCTCTTTCCGGCAGATTAGAATACCCCAAACTGCGCAAAACGCTGGACATTACATTAAACGCTGAAGATGAAAAGGAAATTGGCAGGATCATTTGCGCTATCAATGACTTTTTAAAACAACCCCAACCACCCAAAATTAAGAAAATGAAAATCTGCCGAAAATGTGCTTATTTCGAGTATTGCTGGGCTTAAATATTCCCACGCCCGGAACAGGGCTAAGTATTAAACCACTCTTTCGGAAACCTGCAACCGCTAAATGTTAAAACATTAGCTACACATCAAAAACAACCCGGCTAAAACCGGCAATATTCGATGGTTTGCTTCGACACCCGCATGCATGCGGGTTCTTTTAAACATAGCTGCGGGATTCATTCCGCTGCAGACAAAACAAGACGAATAAAACAACCCTCAAACTCTGGTAAAACAATGCCAAGAAACTACTACCTCTTCAACCCCGGCCGCCTGAGCCGGAAAGAGAATACCATCTTTTTCAAACGTTATAATCAGATTGATGGCAATAACATCATCGCAGATTTCGAAGAACAGATCGGTGAAGAACCTGAATTCCAGGAGCTGGACCCGGATATAAAATACGAAGAATCCGGCGAAAAAAAAGTCATCCCCATCGAAGATATCGAAGCGATGTATATCTTTGGCGAGGCTGATTTTAACCGTAAATTCTTTAATTATTGCGGGCAACACCACATTCCGGTGCATATTTTCAATTATTTCGGTTTCTACAGCGGCACCTTCTATCCGCGCGAATTTCTCAACAGCGGCAAGCTGCTCGTACAGCAGGTACTGCACCAAAATAACAGGAAAAAACGCCTGCTGCTGGCGCAAAAATTCGTTATCGCTGCATCTTCAAATATTTTACGTACCCTGCGCTATTATGATAACCGCGGGAAAAACTGCGAGACGATGATCGCACAAACCGAAACCTTGCAACAGACAATCGAAAAGCAAAGCGATATTTCACAACTCATGGCAATCGAAGGCAATATCCGCCACCTCTATTATCAGGCATGGCCGCAGATCATCGATCAAAAACTCGATTTCCACAAACGCGTTAAAAGACCGCCCGATAACCAGATCAATGCACTCATCGGTTTTGCCAATACCATGGTTTATACTGCTGTTTTAAGCGAAATCTACAAAACCCAGCTCAATCCGCTGATATCATTTCTTCACGAACCCGGTACCAAGCGCTTCAGCCTATCGCTCGATATCGCAGAAATTTTCAAACCGCTGCTGGCCGACCGAACCATTTTTCGCTTGCTTAACCGCAAACAACTGACGGAAAAACAATTTGTCAAAAAAGGGCGTGTCTGCTGGTTAAATGAAGAAGGACGGAAGCTCTTTGTCAAAACATTTGAAGAAGCGCTGTCGACCACCGTCAAACATCGCGGTCTGGGACGCAATATCAGCTATCGCCGCCTGATTCGCCTGGAATGCTATAAACTTATCAAGCACATTCTTGGTCAAGCGGAGTATAAACCTTTTGTAATTTGGTGGTAAAAAAATGTATATCATCCTTGTCTACGATTTTGGCGAAAAGCGTGTCGGCAAAGCGCTGAAGATTTGCCGGCGTCAGCTCAATTGGGTACAAAACTCGGTCTTTGAGGGAGAATTGACCGATGCCCAGTTCAAAAAATTACAATTGGAACTGAAAAAACTGCATAAGCCGGAGGAAGACAGTATTTTATTTTACAAGATGAGAAACGAAAAAGCGATGAAAAAAATCTGTATGGGGCTGGAAAAGAACACGACCGATCCGTTTCTATAAAAAACAAGTTGCACCTAACGATTTTGCTATTATATTAAAAAATTATCTGTCGATCTCCCGGGTGGCGATGCAGGATTTGCTATCGACAGAAAAAACGTGCTGAAAATAGTGGTTTACAGAGTCTAAAGCCCTGTTTTTTAGTCTGATTTGGCGCGGGTTTGAATTGAATCAGCGTGGGATTGAAACTCAAAACATTCATTTTCGCCTCATGAAATAAATGACAGTTTGAATTGAATCAGCGTGGGATTGAAACCATTTTTCACTGATGTGCTGTTTTTTGGGAAAAATAGTTTGAATTGAATCAGCGTGGGATTGAAACTTCTCATTGCAGAGAATGTTTTGCCTGATCCAGTTCCGTTTGAATTGAATCAGCGTGGGATTGAAACTCGTCAATTCGCGTTCATCCATCGTTTTTTTCCTTAAGTTTGAATTGAATCAGCGTGGGATTGAAACAAGGATTTTTTCATGAGTTATCTCATTTGATTTTGGGTTTGAATTGAATCAGCGTGGGATTGAAACTTTTTATCGTTCATCACATCTTTTAGTTCTGTGTCGTTTGAATTGAATCAGCGTGGGATTGAAACAATTTTTCATAGATGAGGTTCCCGGCCTCATCGTATGGTTTGAATTGAATCA
The DNA here is from genome assembly GCA_024275575.1 of bacterium. Taxonomy (GTDB): domain Bacteria; phylum Zhuqueibacterota; class Zhuqueibacteria; order Zhuqueibacterales; family Geothermadaptataceae; genus Bioreactorimicrobium. The sequence continues at coordinate 483 of JAJRYV010000057.1, read as the reverse complement.
GCGTGGGATTGAAACGGATTTTCGGCGGTAAGCAGTAAACTCATTGTCATTTGTTTGAATTGAATCAGCGTGGGATTGAAACAAAATTTATTAACTATAGTAATAAAAAATTTGATTTTGTTTGAATTGAATCAGCGTGGGATTGAAACCGCAAAATCTCTATTGCGCGAACTTCTTGTTCTGTTGTTTGAATTGAATCAGCGTGGGATTGAAACCTTCTAACTTGCTGACGGGTAAACTCACCCGTCCATGGTTTGAATTGAATCAGCGTGGGATTGAAACAAATCTTTCAAAGAGCGATTTATAAAAATATCTGTGGTTTGAATTGAATCAGCGTGGGATTGAAACGAGGGTTTGTTGGGTGGGTGGTAACTGCGGGGTGTTGAGTTTGAATTGAATCAGCGTGGGATTGAAACTTGTATTTCTCATAGATGAGGTTTTTACGCTCATCGTGTTTGAATTGAATCAGCGTGGGATTGAAAC
>JAJRYV010000056.1 GCA_024275575.1 bacterium | reverse complement strand
GATAGTCGTGGTAACCCACGAACTGGCTTCGGTTTTTACTATTGCCGATCGCATTGCGATGCTGCATGATGGCAAAATTATCGCCCATGGCACACCGGAAGAATTGAAATCGAGCCGGGACCCGATCATTTCCCAATTTTTAAATCGCATAGCTGATGAAAATGAAATCAACAGCGAGCAATATCTGAAAATGCTCGTCAACGAAGATGCAAACTGAAAAACAGAGAAACTCATGGAGTATCGCAGTCAGGAAGTAAAATCCGGCATTGTTATGCTGACCGGATTAATCATTGCAATGATATTTATCTTTGCCATCACCAAAAGCAGTTTTCAGGTGGATTCAAAGAAATACTACGCACGATTTTCATACACTAACGGTATTCGGCCGGGATCGCAGGTGCGTTACGGCGGTCTGCTCGTTGGTGAAATTTCGCGCGTGTATTACCCACAGGACGATAATTCAATCCTGGAGATCGAGCTGCTCGTCGATGCCACAACACCCATAAAAATAAATTCGGAGACTTTCATCACCAGTATTGGCATCATGGGTGAATATTATATCGAAATCACCACCGGCAGCCCGGATGCCGACCTGCTGGCGCCCGGCTCGATGCTGCGCAGTAAAGACGTTGCCTCGTTGGCACAGATGGGTGAACCATTTGGAAAAGTGGCGATACAACTCGATATTTTATTGACGCGCATCAATGAGGTTCTGAACAAAGAAAACCGCGCTCATCTCTCCGGCATGATCGCCAGCATGGATTCACTACTCTACAGTACCCGTAAAGATGCGCCGAAGCTCGTCGACCGGGTTGCCGATCTGGGAGAAGAATTACATATTTTAACAAGTAATATCAACAATTTGATGGTCGGCAATCAGGCAAACCTGACCAGCGTTGTAGAACAAACAGCAAGAGCCATGGGGCACACAGATACGCTGTTAATCTCATTGAACAAAGCTGCCATTCAATTAAACCAGATGATGCGCGAAAATAGCGAATCGGTTAACCACGCCATGCAAAGCCTGAATCTTGCGAGCAAAAATCTCGAAGCTTTCAGCAGAAAAATAAAAGCCGAACCGTGGCGTCTCGTTCGTAAAACCGAGCTGCCGGCGCGTAAAATCAAATAATCTTTGAGTCAAAAATACAGGAACAGTTTCATGTTCAAATCAATTCCTCAGTCAAGAATGACTTCACTGATTTATTTCTTCCTTTTACTCATGTTTTCCGCATGCGGCGGAGCGACTTCAGTGCAGTATTTTACCATCGCATTGCCTTCCCCCGTCCGCGAGGCGGATGAGGCGGCAAAACTACCGGACTACCTCGCCGTCAAACAGCTCGACAGCGGTGTGATGTATCATGAAGACCGCCTGATCTATCATGATGCGCAAAATGAAATTAAACACTGGAATTATAAAAAATGGATTGCACCGCCCGCCGTTTTAATGACTGAAGCCTTGAAAAGACATCTCACGCGGGCAAATATTTTTTACAACGTACTGGATTATCCGGCATCTATCCGAACACGATACCAACTCGAAGGCAAACTAAATTCTTTTGAGGAACGTGATACGGCACAAAGTTGGTCTGTGCATGTCGGTCTGGAATTGCGCCTGTTTGACAGCGAGAAACAAAAATTCATTTGGGAGAAAGCGCTCGAAAGCACACAGCCGGTGCGGACGAAAACAATCGCAGGGGTTGTCGCAGGTTTTGCTGCCGCTTCTGCTCATTGCATTGAATCGGCAGTGCGTGAAATTAAAACTGTATTTGAAAACCAGCGTTAGTCGGCAATAAAACAGTTCAATCTTCAATGCAATAGGTTCAAAATGAACCCTTTGTTTCTGTATCAATTTGAATGCGATTTTTACAACCACCTAACTATTTGTTTTTTAACATCGGATTGTTTGTTTTTCTCTATGCGTTTTTTGTGGCATCGAGATTGCTTTAGGCTGGGTGCGCGTACGTAATTGGTCGCAGATGGATGACGGTAACTCCCCTAATCCCGCTTCCATCGAATTATCGCCGAGACCCTGTTTGAGTTGGTAACTCCCCCTAATACCAACGCATTCAATCTCGGCTTTTTTTTTGCGGTTCTCTCAAAAAAAGTCAATATTTCTGCAAAATTCCCCAATTAAACAAAATAAAATGGAACAAATCATTCAACCCTTGCGTTATGCTGCAAGTTGAATCATATTGATACATCTGGTCGAAAATGACGCGATTTCGTCATTTCGCCAATGAATAATACTACGTATTTCGAATGGTACGCCTTTTGCAAAACGGCGGGAATATTTTGCAGCACCTCACCAGCGCACACCCTGCATGCAAAATATCAATGAGAAATTCGTATGAATTGGAGGAATTTTGTTATGACCCAAAACAAGCGGGAAAAGGAGACGAGTGCAAAATACAGCAGTACTTCCGCTTTTTCTAAATTAATCGGAATAATTGCGTTATGTTCAGCAATTATTGGCTTTTCCTTTCGTTATCTCACATTGAAGGTTGATCAGGGTGAACAAATACATGCGCTGCAACAATCGATCGCTGAATTGAAATCCGCAATAAACGTCGACAGCATCCGCCAGCAGAACATCAGCAAAATACTGGCGATTATGGAACGGTTCAATCCGGATATGGACACTGACACCAAATACGACATCGCCAATGAAATCTATGCGATGAGTCTGAAGTATGACAATCTTGATGTCGATTTGATTTGTGCTACTATTACCCATGAGAGCAACCGTACCTGGCACCCGGAAGTAAAATCGCATGTTGGTGCTATCGGTTTGATGCAAATCATGCCTTTGACCGGCATGTATATCGCGAAACTGGAATCGATTACATGGACCAATCCCGAAGATATTCTCACCAACCCGGTTTACAATATCCGTCTCGGCTGCCGCTATCTCTCTTCGATGATCAGCTCTTACGATGTTGATGGCGGCCTTGCGGCCTACAATGGCGGCGAACGCAAAGCCGCGCAATGGGTGCGCTCCAACCGTGCCGATGGCATTCTCTGGGCTGAAACAAGCAAATATGTACCATCAGTTCTCAGCCTGTACGAAGAGTACCGGAAAATGAATTAGTCAGATTGAAGTTAAAATAATAAAAGGCCTCCGGCTTTTCAGCGGAGGCCTTTTTTATGCCCAAACAAAATTCCTGGGAATTAGCTCTTTGCCCGCCGATTTGTTTTACGCAAAAGCAGATTGAGATTGTCGATGATTTCCGAGGCAACGATGAGGATTTGTTTGACTTCAAAGCCGGCGCGGCGTAAATCCTTGAAAAATGCTTTAGCCACCATCTTGGCTACTTTTTCAGGCTGCTGCACTGATTGCAGAATCTGTGTTCGAAAATCATCTACCGACTTCTTTTTTTTGGCAAAATGTTGCTGCATCGCATAATTTGTGTATTGCGCTGCCAACATCTGCCTTAATTGCTGCGTTTCAACTGCTTGTCCGATCAAGCGCGAAAGTAACGCTCCGAGTATCATTTGTTCTTCTGGTACAGGTAACAATTCCTGAATATTTGTGAATCTGACTATTCCCATATCTTTCCCTGCAATATAAATCGGAAATATGAGCGAATTCAGCGCCTCATCAGGCTCATTTCCCCCGTTTTGTTTCCGTGTTGCTTCCGGAACAGCTTCCACATGCGCCGTTTGCAAACCGTCCGCGAGCCTGACAGCTTTCAACGGGGCGTCATTTTTTCCACGGCTCCATTGCCCGGTTGCCGAGGCGCCATTAGCACGCCAGTCAATTCGACAATTGACACTGGTAAAAATTCGATTGATCGCCTGTGCCGCACCATACAAAAATTCGCTCAAATTTTGCTGTGGCAAAAAGAGTTCATCCATCAATTCCGACACAAGCTCAGCGACGCTTTTATTCGTTTCGGGAAGAATGTGTTCAATGGGCTGCATGCGTTTTTTCTCCTGGGGTGACCGGCAATCGTATTTTAGAGCGGGAATTTATGCTCTGCATGAAAAGACCTGATAAAGCAGGGGTACGCCAATCGGGATCAAATTGCGGATGAATTGCCTTAAATATCCTGGAATGACAGAAAGTAAGTTTGAAGACTTTTCAAAAGAGGCGTTTTCCCCACTCGAACATTTTAACCAGCGCTAAAACAAATCCCCTTTTACCCAAAACTCAGCTTTTCCCCGATGTTTTATCGTGCTCCACGATATGATCTCCGATAACTTCCAGCAGCTCTCGTCGGTTGATCGGTTTTGAAATATATCCATCCATTCCTGCAGCGAGGAATCGCTCGCGATCGCCTTTCATTGCATTCGCCGTCAATGCAATGATCGGTGTACGCCGGTTTCCCTGGGCTTCTTTCTCGCGAATGCGCTGCGTCGCTTCGATGCCGTTCATTTCAGGCATCTGAATATCCATCAAAATCAAATCGTAGGTATTTTTCTCCCAATCTGCCAGCGCCTGTTTGCCGTTTGAAACCAACGAGACGTCGAAATTGTGCATTTCAAGCACACGCATAACCAGTTTTTGGTTGACGATGTTATCCTCAGCAACGAGAATTCTCCTCCGGACGTGGGTATTCGCTTCTGTGGACGAAATATCGACAATCGTGGGCACGAGCATCTCTTCTTCCTGAATTGAAGTTACATCATCATGAGCCTTTCCCTGAGATGAGACGAGCTGGTCCGATGATTTTTTACCAAAAACGGCAAGAAAATGAAAACCGCTGCCCGGGCCGCCTCTATCCGAATAAATGGAAACCGCCGGACTTTCAACCCAGATATTACCCTGCATCAAATTAATCAACTTAACCGAGATGGCCAAACCGAGTCCGGTGCCGCCGTATTCTCGTGACAATGAGCTATCTGCCTGCCTGAAAGCCTTAAAAATAACCTCCTGCTCATGCGGCAGGATGCCGATGCCGGAATCGATGACAGCGAAATGCAGGCAGATTTCGTGTTCTCTTTCCCATTCCCGTTCGACTTTTAAAACGACGCCGCCGCTGTCGGTAAATTTTATCGCATTGCCGACCAGATTGATGATCACCTGCCCCAGTCTGCCCGCGTCGCCCACCAGCGAATTGGGAATTTCCACCGGAATATTATATTGAAAACCCAGGTCTTTTTGATTGGCACGAATGCGCAATGATTTACACAGCTCATTCATTTTTTCATGCAAGTTAAAATTTTTCGAAATAAATTCGAGCTTGCCGGCCTCTATTTTTGAGAAATCGAGAATATCATTTATGATCGTTAGCAGGGATTCGGCGGATGATTTAACCATACCGAGGTATTCCGTCTGCTCTCCCGTCAATTGCGTATCGAGTGCCAGCTCGGTCATGCCGATAATGCCGTTCATCGGTGTGCGAATCTCGTGGCTCATATTAGCGAGAAATTCACTCTTCATGCGGCTGGTTTCCTCGGCGAGCTCTTTGGCCTCGCGTAATTTTTCATGCACCCGCTTTTGTTCGGAAATATTTTTGACCACTCCGGTGAGTGCCAGTGGAATGTTTTTATCATCATAGACAACCGAGGTGGAAAGGTGCATCGGAAAAGAGCTGCCGTCCTTGCGTGCCGCCATGAGCTCGCCCTGCCAGCCACCGCACAAGGTTTCCATTTGAATTTGCCGAACAAGCGCTGCCGGTGTTTCCGGGGAATGAATTATCGCGATGGATTTCCCCAAAAGTTCATGCTGTTCATAACCGAAGGACTTAAAAAATGCATCGTTGATAAATAGTACATTATCGTCCATGTCGGTAATCCAGACACTGTCATTGATGCTCATTAACGCATGTGAGAGCATTTTATAGCGCTTTTCCCCGTTTTTATTTTTCAGAGCATTATCGATCGTCATCGGCAGCGTTTTAAGATAATTGCGTTGCTGGTCTTTGATTACATAGTCATAGGCGCCTGCTTTCATCGCTCTCACTGCGATTTCTTCATCACCGGCGCCCGTGATCATGATCAATGGAGTTTCTCCGACGAGCATGATGACGTCGAACGCACTGCCATCACCGAGGGAGTAATCCGAAATGACAATATCAAATTTTTCCTGTTCGAGCATGGCGCCGACTTCAGCGACTGAACTGGCGATTTTATACTGATAAGCCAGCTCCTGCTGCTTAACCATTCGTTTGAATGCCATTTGGTCGACTTTGTCATCTTCGACGAGCAACACACGGATATCCTGCAATGCTGTCGGTTCCTGATGTTGTTTTGTCGCATTACGCCTGAGCCGGCTGATATCCTTGATCACACCGGTGTATGCTTCAGGCCTGCCCGCTGTAGAAAAGATGACCGAAGTTGTTATCAGAGCCGGGAACTCAACACCGTTGTGCGTTTTACAGGTGATCTCGCCATGCCAATCTCCTTTTTTTACCGTCGTGCGAATCGCTTTAACGCGTTTCTCGTCGAGGTCTGAATCAAGAATTTGCCAGATGTTCTTTTGCAGCGCCGCCTTACGTTCATATTTGAATTTTTCCAGAAAAGCTCGATTGACAAAAATGAGATTATCATTCAAATCGGCGATCCAGACACTGTCACTGACCGTTTTTAACGCATGAGAAAACATGCGGAACTGGCGTTCAGCATTTTTACTGCATAAGGCGCTTTCAACCGCCTGCGGCAGGGTTTTGATATACTGCCGCTCCGTATCTTTGATCAGATAATCACAAGCACCGCTTTTCATCACCCACACGGCCAGCTCCTCATCACCCGTGGCAGTGATGACGATTACCGGGCAATCACCGGCCCGGCGCAGAATGTCGAAAGCATTGCCGTCACCCAGAAGATAATCGGTAACGATCACGTCGAAACGATCAGCCTGCAGAAATTCACGCGCCTGAGCAATTGAGCAGGCGATAGTATAATCCAGTTCCCAGCCTTCTTTTTCCACATTGCGTTTGAAAATATACTGATCGACCCGGTCATCTTCGACAAATAAAAGTTTTGTTTTCACATTCTTCTTATCCAATTTTGAAATCCCCGTCATGGCAGTTCACAAAGCATCCAGTACATACGAATCGTTTTGATGGTTTCGACAAACTTCATATAATCAACCGGTTTTACCATGTAACCAGCAACGCTCATGTTATAAGTATCGATCCTGTCCTGATCGGCTTTAGAAGTTGTCAGAACAACAACAGGGATTCGCTTTATCTGTTCATCATTTTTTGCGATTTGCAGGAATTCGATGCCATTCATTTTCGGCATATTGAGATCGAGCAAAATGATACTGGGGCGCGGATTCTTCCTGTCGCGTAAAAACTTCAGGGCCTCCTCTCCGTTTCCGACGATGAATAATGGATTTCTCACATTCAATTCTTTCAGTGCACGTCGAACAGTCATCGCATCGACGCGATCGTCTTCAACCAGGAGAATAGGGCCGTTATTTTTCATCTCAATCATCCTCAGTTATGCTCGCAAATATAAATATAATCATTTCCCTGTCGGTTATGACACTTCATGCACAGCGCCGGTTTCCAGCTCCTGCAAGAGCCCTTTCCCCAATGATATTTTTCCCATTGGAACGGTAAAATAAAATGAAGTTCCTTCTCCGGGTTCAGATTCCAGCCAGATTTGGCCATTGTACATTTTGATGATTTTTTTGATCAGCGTGAGCCCAACCCCGGTGCTTTCAAACTCATCACGCGGGTTGAGCGTTTGAAAAATCTGAAAAATCTTTTCATGATGCCGGGCGTCGATGCCGGGCCCGTTATCCGTAACGCAGAATTGATAAAAATCATCATCTTCCGCTTTTGTCACAGTGATTTTTCCTTCGTCTTTATCCATATATTTTATCGCATTGCTGAGTAAATTCTGAAAAACCTGTTCGATGCGTGTTTTTTCAAAATACACCACCGGCAAATCAGGATCGACTGTGATGATGATGTTTTCCGGGGGAGACAATGAATCGATAATATCGGCCAGCGAATCATTGAGATCAACTTCAACCACCTCCTCACGCACCCTGCCGACGCGTGAATATTGCAAAATCCCTTCGATGAGCTTGTGCATGCGTTTCACGCGCGAATCGAGCAAATTGACCAGTTCTTTTCCCTCCTCATCGAGTTCATTGCCATAATCAACTAACAACCATTCCGAGAGTGAACCGATGGCACGCAATGGCGCTTTCAAATCGTGTGAGACGACGTAAGCAAATTCTTTCAACTCCTGGTTGACGCTTTGCAATTCAAGCAGCAGTTCATTCTTTTTCGCCTCGGCCAGCATGCGTTCGCTGATATCCCGGGCGATGCTCAAATAAGCCGGCCGACCCTGATATTCGATTTCATCAACGATCACTTCGACATCAAAACGGCGCCCCGATTTAGTGATATGCGTAAATGTCTGGTTGGGAGAGTTTCTTTTGTGGCCAACATTTTCCAGAACACTTTGCTTTTCTTTGGCCGGATACAAGTCAAAAGATGTTTTAGTGCGCAATTCATCGATGGAATAACCATAAATTTTATGCACCATTTTATTGCAATCGAGAAAGTGCTTCGTTTCTTTATCTGAAATAAAAATCGGATCAGGAATCTGATTAAAAAGCATAAAATATTTGCGCTCATTGAGCCTCAGCGCTTTTTCGATCTCTTTACGGGAGTTTATTTCCTTCTGCAGCATTGCATTCATCGATTGCAGTTCTATCGTGCGTTCATCCACCAATTCTTCAAGATGATATTTGTATTCGTTGAGCTCGGTTTCAGCTTTTTTTCGCTCGCTGATTTCCTGTGATAATGTTTTATTCAGCTGTGTCAGCTCGATGACATTTTTCTGGTGCAATTCCCGCGATTTAAAAATCTCATCATAGGCTTCATCTTTCTCCTGAATTAAATGGGTTATACGCGTAATCATCGACAAAAATGCTTTTTTTAGCTGGCCGATTTCATCCATCGAATCAAGAGCAATTTGCACATCAAAATCTCCTTTCGCGACACGATGCGCAACTGAAACTACTTCTTTCAGGGGTGAAGTTATCGAATGAGTTAATTTATATGAAATCCAACCCATAGCCAATACACCACTAATCATCATTGAAATGATCAGGCTTAGTGAATTGTCTAAGTTGTTTCGATCCATCTTAAAAGCATGTCGGATTTCAGCAGCATAGCGTTCCGTATGCGTCCGCAATTGCCTGTTGATTCGGTTATACTGGGCGGTCATCTTTGTCAGATCCACAACCAGGCTTTCACTGGTTTCCTCAGATATCATACGCATCGTTGTCTCGCGTGCGAGGCGAAAATAGTTTTCAAAGTCCTTTTTCAATTCAGAAAAGGTCTGCGCCTCTTGTGGAAAAACCTGCATTTTGTTTTCCAGACTCGCCAGCAAAGCATAGCTTTGCTCAGAAATTTGCAGCAAAGCTGAACTGTCGGAAGTTGCCACAGCATCCTGCATGCCGCGCTGGATATTCGCAAGCATTTTTTCCAGATCATGACTGAGTTCCTGCAATGGATAATAATGGGTCTGTATTTTTTTTGTCAGTGCTGCATTTTGTAAATTGAACAGTATAATCATCGATAAAATAGCCAGTAGCGTTACACACGCCACTATCGGCATCAGGATAATTTTATGGCGAATCTGTATATCTTTAATCAGTCTCTTCATTACATGATCTTTGACGATGACTTTGGATATTATTTCGCAGGCCCTTGTAGCGATAAAACTTTGACTTTATATTTTTTAATCGAGGTACTGGCGGATAAATAACCGATCGCGCCTGCATGGTTTTCTACGTATTGAAGCAGTGCGTCTTCACTCAATTTTTCCGGTGGCGGTACGTCACGGCCGGTAAAAATTTGTTTCTGCCAGTAGGCTTTGATAGCAGCCACTCTTTTGTTAAAAATCGATTTCGTGAATTTTTTGCGCACTTCTGCTTCTTCATTCAGCTCAACCGGTAAGATAGGCCTGCCATCATCCCACGTAATAATTTTTTTTAAATAAATTTTACTGAGTTTTTTCTGTGATATTGTGGTTACTTTCACACTCTTGTTCACTACAATTTGGAATGATGATTTGGCTGGTGTTTGCACAATGTAGTTCTCCTGGGAAAAAGTAAAAAAGAGAACAAGAATTATGAATTTAGACATTTTATCGATCTCGAATTTTTCTGATAGCTTTGTTGCAGAGTTCTAAAAGCAAATAAAATATATCTCAAGAATACATACGAAACGGGTGGGTTTTAAAAGCTTGTAGACACACTGAAAATGGCATATTGAGTCTTGCCAGGGTTCTGAATAGTCGTGTCGAGAACCGGTTCATCTTCCATGAAAAAGCTTTCATTCCAGTGCATCTCTAATTTTAGCACAAAACTTGAAACCACATCATATTTCAGGCTTATCGCATAATCTTTAAAAAAAGGGACATCCACTTTGCGATTAAGCGTCTTTGATGGTGCATCTTTAATACGAAAAACACCATGCTGACCATTGACGCTCAATTTATCGGTCAAATGGAACCCCGCCTGCGTATAGTACAGATATGCCTGGGCATCATTTTTCCGCAGCAAAATGCGGGTATATTCCGAGCGCAGGAAATATTTTTCAAACGTGGCGTCGAGGGAAAAACTCAATGCCGCCAGCTCTTCGGCGCCAACCCAGCCATTTTCACTAAAAGTCAAACCGCCACTGACATCACCGCGGTACCCCCCGAACCCCAGTCGCAGCCCCTCCAGCGGGCTGTCGCACCAAAATTGAACACCCAGCGCATCATCTATTTTTGCGGTTTCCACCACCTGCATATTCTCGTTCGTATATGGATTTGTTATGAGAGCCCATTCAGTCCAGGTCCACTGGCCGGCGTATAAATCAAACTTCAGGGACCAGGGGGACAATTTATTCAGCAAATAAGTATAGGAAAAACCATCGATGGTTTCGCTCATGTAATTACCTTCACCATACTGTGCATAGGGAACCCGATAGAATGGCAGCAAAACTCCGACATCCCGGATTTCATTATAAATGCCGAGCGGCAACTGGATTTTACCGATTTTAATGGAGTGGGATTCATTGAATTTATAATTGCAAAAAGCCCAATCCAGTTCGATATCATCTTCTACCTTCATCACCGGGCTTTCACCCATGCGTTTATGGCTAAGTTGAATGATGATTGTACTTTTAAGATTGGCATCAAAGCGAAACTGCAAGGCAAGGCTACGATAATCACTGGTACCCCTCTTTGGAACACCGAAAATCTGATGTCCATTGCTTCTGGCATAAGCCTGCGAGAGATATCCGTGTACATTGAATTGTGTTTGAGCAAGGCAATGAAACTGTGAGCTCATACCCAAAATAACTGCAAACAGAAAAATTATTTCTAACTTTTTCATTTGTTTAACCCTTGATTCTTATGATATTAGCGAATACTTACACATTAAAGTTATTCCCAAATTTGATCGCAAGTGGCAATTTCTTTCTAATATTTCGACGCATAATCAGGTTAAATGAATAATTTGCACTGGAATTTTTGGGCAAAAAAAAAGCCGGATGAGAAAACCATCCGGCTTGTGAGTTTAAAAATCAGGATTAGCGAACGTTATAGACAAAAGGCTCGATCGCTGCGGTGAATCCATCTGCAATACCTTTGGTGATCACACTGATGGCGTCGTGGGAATGCAGCGATTCTTTATGCGAGGCAAAAACGCGAAAATCTTTGATGCGTTTTTCGGCGTTCAGATTTTTATAGAGCACACGTACGGCGTCTTCAACGAATTTCAGGTAGGCTGCATTAAGCTCGGCAAAAGCCTGCTCATCTTCACGTTTGACCATCACCTGCGTTTCCGTTTTCAGGGCGCTGCGGCAAATTTCGATCAACTCTTCGATGGCAATATCGTCCTCATATCGTATGGAAATTTTTGCTGCGGAGCGCTGGCTGTGGGGCAGGGCTGCCACCTCACGAACGCGTTTTGCATGTTCGCTGAGTTCGTAGCTACAGGGGCAAGCTGAAGAATAAGTGAAATCGAGATGCATATATTGCCGCATGCCGTCATCCGGGGTGAATTCGGTTTCGAGCACCACCGGATAGTATTGGTAGCCGCTCAGACCGCTGCGCAGACTTTCCTGTCGCAGGGGAAAATCAAAAGCGATGGCAAAACGCGCCGAGCTGGAATCGAGATTCCTGAGATAGCTGCGCACCACATCTTTCAGTGTCGCCGGCGTCAGGTCGTGCTTTTCATATTCATAAAAGGTGCGCATAATACGGCTCATGTTGATGCCTTTTTGCGCTGCTTCCAAAGAGACGCTGCCGGTCACAGCGCAGTGGACCTCGCGTGTTTCGCCATTCTGCAGTGGCACATGCATGGGGATTTTAAAATTGTGAATGCCAACATGCTGAATTGCGACATGTGCACCACTGTTTTGTTCGTTTTGCATATCCGGTAGTGTGGCGATATATTCCGGCGTAGCTTTGAATGTTGCATCATATTTTCCCCCGGATTTTGTTTTGCCCGGGTGAACTGAACCGTTTATATGCCCGTTGGTTGCTTTAATCATAAATTACTCGCATTATGTAAAATTAAGGTGAAAGCAAGGCTTGTTAATTAAAAAAACTAAAAAATTTATCTAAATTTTATAATGTTACCAAACAAAGCCGGTACGGTTTTTATTTCTTGAATCTGGCAAATTATCATTCTCGTCCTTCACTGTCGCGAGACTTTCAAAATAAATTCTTTAGGCAAAAATGCTAATGATTTTTAGCGCTGATTTGATTTATCCTTGCCTGACTCCAGCGAATAATCATAATGACAAATGAGGCTGAACAGAATGCTTCCAGACGGCCCTTAAGCACGATAAGGCAGGCCAAAGTATTTGTGAATGAAAGCCTTACGGTTACCGGTGGTTTTAGCATATTGCACCAGTGAATAAAGTTTTTGCTGCTCACGCTGCAGTTTGGCGTCGAAGTAATCCGGATTACTGAGACTGGTGGGCAATTCACCGAGCACAACGAGATCTTTACTTTCGATGTCGCCTTCGATCACGGCATAGCGATCGAGCATCGAAAGTACGGTTTCCAGGCGATAGTCACGCCGGTTTTTAAAATGCAGCTTTTCCTTGAATCCCTCAAGCCCGAAAGCATTGATTTTTTCCACTTCCTCGATGAGAAAATGATAAACGCGCTCGTAGAATTCAGCGCCGGGATTATTCCATTTGATAAACTCCATCTGAATGAGCAAATCCTGCTCATCGTACAAAAGCAGACAATCACTGTCCAGTCCATCGCGGCCGGCACGGCCGATTTCCTGATAATAAGATTCCATCGAACCCGGCACCTCGGCATGAATGACAAAACGAATATTTTCCTTGTCGATACCCATGCCGAAAGCATTGGTGGCGAGTACCAGAGCGTTTTCCCCGCTCATAAAAGCATCCTGTACCTGTTTCCGCTCAACGCGATCAAGATCGCCGTGATAACATAAATGGCCGATTTTTCGACGCTGCAGCAGTTCGGAAAACTGCTGCAGTGTTTTGATGAGCGAAAAATAAATAATTCCCGTGCCGCGGTGTTTTTGCCGCATTTTAAGGATTGCATCGAGCTTTTGCTCTTCACCCCAGACCTCGGCGACATCGAGATACAAATTGGGGCGGTCGATACCTTCATGAAATCGTCGCACCTCATTTTCCTGTAATCCGAGTTGTGTGATGATATCACGTTGCACCTCCGGTGTGGCTGTTGCCGTAAGCGCAATCGTCGTGGGCTTGCCGACGATCTGCCGAAACTCCTGCAATCGTGTATAATCAGGACGAAAATCGTGCCCCCATTCGCTAATGCAATGGGCCTCATCCACGGCCAGCAAATCGACCTGCCGGAGGGCGATGATATCGACAAACTCCCGCTTGCGGAAGCGTTCCGGTGTCACGTAGAGCAATTTATACTGCCCGCCGGCGATAGCCTGATAGCGCGCCTCGCGGCTTTTTTTGGACAGCGAGGAGTTGATGAACGCGGCATCGATCTTTCGCCGCTGCAGCGCATCGACCTGATCTTTCATCAACGCGATAAGCGGCGAAATGACCAGCGTCAAACCATCCTGCATCAAAGCAGGGACTTGGTAGCACAGCGATTTTCCACCGCCGGTGGGCATGATGACCAGCGCATGCTTTTGTGCCAGGGTGTGCTCGATAATTTTCTGCTGCTGCCCGTGGAAATTCGCATAGCCAAAATATTTTTTTAGTGTTGTTGTTAAATTCACATCTGTCCTGATTTTAGCGATTGTTTCGATTAAAAGTCGGGGATTATGAGAATTTCGCAGGAGAATTGCAAGAACTTATTTTCTTTGCTTACGTGTCGAGCCGGCACTTTTGACGATCCCGGCAAACGCGTCCTTCTGCAATGAAGTGATGGTTTTTCCGATCAAATTAATTGGAAGGTCTTCCAGCCTGCGAAAACGTATACACGATTTGCTACAATCGATTTGAGCAATCGTTGACGCTGCTGATTGCGAAGTTATCTTCTGGATTAAAGCTGTAGCGCTTTAAAGATGCTCCCTTCGCTTGTTAAATATTTCCTCATTAAATTGACAGTGAGGCAGGAATGCACCGGTACGATACCCAAAAGATCGCCGATTTCTATAGATTTAAACAGTGCTTCATCAGCCCGGATGATGCCATGCTCCTGTGAAAGCGAGCTCACATGAGAATTCGCGAAAATATTTCCCCAGCCGGTTTTCCGTTTCAGCGGCACGATTAACCCGTAATATCGGCCCTTCTTTTTGAACGGTATCGACTCTTTCGAAAGATGCACCGCACCGCCGTGAATAACGATTTGCTGCCGCGTTTCGTACTTTGCAACTACCGGGCAGGCGAGGACCAGCGCGATTTCTTCCGCTCTGCAGGACCCGAGCTGCAGTTGCATGGCATCATAAAAGACGAAATTGCCCGGGCGGATCTCATCCACACCGTTAAAACTTGTCACTAAGCTGCAAGATGGTGTATCACCGATGGAAATGACACAGCGAATGCCAAACCTCTCGCTGATTCCTGCCTGAAGTTGCTGCATTTTGCCCACGGTGTCCTGATAAATTTGCAGAATTTGTTCTTTTGATTTTGCCGTATAAGTATGTCCGGCATGAGCAAGCAATCCGGCAAATTGCAGTTGTTTACTTTCCCGCACTGCATTGACGAGCTGGAAAATCTCTGTCTCATTCTCCCAGTGACAACCGGTGCGCTGGTATCCGGTATCGATTTTAATAAACACTTTGGTGCGGGAAGTTAAATTTGCCGCAAGATGCTGCACAGCCCGCCGATTTTCGACCAGCAGATTGAGTTGAATTTTTGCCGCAAGTTTATCGATCCCTGTGCTTTGTCGTAGGTTAACAGCAAAAGACAGCGTGATATCATTCCAGCCATGGCGGGCAAAATACTCTGCCATTTGCAAACTGGAAACAGTGATTTTTTCAATGCCTTTTTGGCGAAAAATCTCACCTACGGCAGCGCATTGGTGTGTTTTAAAATGAGGTCGAAAAACAACACCGGCGTCGGCTTTCAATTGCATTCGGGTGATGTTCCGGCGCACTTTATCAAGATCGAGCAACAGTGTGGGTTCGGTGATTTTGGATAAATTATATGGCATGAAATCAACTCGTTTTGAAGAATTGTATTTGTTCAGCGCGCGTTAAAGAAACGCTTCCGCTTCTGCAGGCTCAGCGTCCGTCTCGTGTTCTGAACAAACACAGGGAATTTAATTTAAGTTATTGAAATTTAATCACTTCAGAAACAATAAAGCGGTCATCCGGGTATTGTTGGCGGTTTAAAAAATAGAGACAAGAAACCTGAAAACTGAGCGGGTGCCAGTTCGTTTTAATTTTCTTCAGCAGTTCCTGAAACTGCCCGACGCCCCGGCCGCTGGCGATAGTCATATGCGGATGATAACCGCCGGGGTACTGGTGCACAGCATTGCAATCCGGGACAATTTGCTGGATTTCTGCTTGTAATTGTGTAACTGCACGGCTCGGCTCTGGCTGTAGCCAAATCGTGAAAGATGAATTTTTATGCATAAAATAGCTGACACGCCGCAAGTGAATTTCAAAAATTGGAAAGGAAAAAAGCTGTTGCTCAAAATGTTGTTTCAGCCTGGCATGTTCCCCGATTTTGCGAAACGGGTAGAGCAATGTAATATGGGGCATCCAGCGCCAAAAGGCGCGATCATGTTTACACCGGATATTTTGAATCGGCTCCCAGATCTCTTCCGTGGGGATGATGACGACGGCATTTTCATGGGAAAAATGAGTCATATCTCACCTGCAAAACGAATCGTTCTCTTGAAAACAAAAATATTGCGTCCAAAATTCAATTGTATAAAACCCGTTTAAAATAACAAAAAAAAAGCGCTCCTGCAAGTATATCGAAAGCATCGGCATTCCCCGGGTTTGTTTGCAGGGAAATCACCTCTGGGGAATTCTCACGATCTGACCTCAGCCGGCAAGCAAGCTGGCACTGTAATCATCACTGCAGGTCGGAAGCCTGCGCCCCTTGTTCCCAGCCGGAGACTGGGAACAAGGGGCGCAAACCATTTATACTTTTTTGTATAAATTGATCTTGACTTTTTTGTACAGATGGTTTATCTTGCTGTCGATTCAAATAGAATCCGCTTAATTATCAATAAATTTAGTTTAGGTTTAAAATGCCAAAACCACCCGCAAAAAATGATTACGACGATAAATTCGGTTCTGCTGAAGAGCAGCAAACCGTGGAGAATTTGACCAAAAGCGAATACAAGTGGGGTTTCACAACAGATATCGAAACGGATATGGCGCCGAAAGGGCTGAACGAGAATATCGTTCGCTTCATCTCCGCTAAAAAGGAAGAGCCGGAATGGTTGCTCCAATGGCGTTTGAAAGCCTTTCGCCACTGGCAAAAGATGGTCGAGCC
Organism: bacterium; assembly: GCA_024275575.1. Classification (GTDB taxonomy): domain Bacteria; phylum Zhuqueibacterota; class Zhuqueibacteria; order Zhuqueibacterales; family Geothermadaptataceae; genus Bioreactorimicrobium. The sequence continues at coordinate 109,769 of JAJRYV010000056.1, read as the reverse complement.
CAAATGGCCCAATGTAAAATATCCGCCGATCGATTTTCAAAACGCCTATTATTATGCTGCGCCGAAACCGCAGAAGCAACTCGAGAGCCTCGACGAGGTCGACCCGAAATTGCGCGAAACTTTCGACAAGTTAGGCATTTCCATCATGGAGCAGAAAAGGCTGAGCAATGTGGCTGTCGATGCGGTTATGGACAGCGTTTCCGTGGCCACCACTTTTCAGGGTGAATTGAAAAAACACGGCATCATTTTCGGTGCGTTTTCCGAAGCGGTGAAAAATCACCCGGAACTGGTGCGGAAATACCTCGGCTCCGTCGTGCCCTACACCGATAATTTCTACGCTGCGCTCAATTCCGCTGTTTTCAGTGACGGTTCGTTCTGCTACATTCCCAAAGGCGTGCGCTGCCCGATGGAGCTTTCGACCTATTTCCGCATCAATGCAGCCAATACCGGACAGTTTGAGCGCACCCTCATCGTGGCGGATGAAGGCGCTAACGTCAGCTATCTCGAAGGCTGCACCGCGCCCATGCGCGATGAAAACCAACTGCATGCCGCCGTTGTCGAAATATATGTTCACAAGGAAGCGCAAGTCAAATACAGCACCGTGCAAAACTGGTATCCCGGCGATGAAAACGGCGTTGGCGGGGTTTATAATTTTGTCACCAAACGCGCTATCACTCATGAAAATGCCAAAGTGAGCTGGACGCAGGTCGAAACCGGATCGGCGATCACCTGGAAATATCCCAGCGTCATTCTTAAGGGCGATAACAGCATTGGGGAATTTTATTCGGTGGCGCTGACCAACAATTACCAGCAAGCCGACACCGGCACCAAGATGATGCACCTGGGGAAAAACACCCGCAGCACGATCATTTCCAAAGGTATTTCCGCCGGCAAAAGCCAGAACTCTTATCGCGGATTGGTGCGTGTGGGCAAAAATGCCGAGAACGCCCGTAATTTTTCCCAATGCGATTCGCTGCTCATCGGGGATCAATGCGGCGCGCACACATTTCCATATCTGGAAATAAAAAACCCCACGGCACAGGTCGAGCATGAAGCGACCACTTCAAAAATTGGTGATGACCAGATTTTTTACCTGCTGCAGCGCGGTATCAGCGAAGAGGACGCCATCAATATGATTGTCAACGGTTATTGCAAAGAGGTTTTCCGCGAATTGCCGATGGAGTTTGCCGTAGAAGCGCAGAAGTTGCTGGCGGTCAGTCTCGAAGGCAGTGTGGGATAAAAGATTTGATAGTCGTAAAAAATAAAGAAACTAGTCCGAAGGCGTGTCCCGCCGAGGACAACGTACGTTACGCTCGGCGAGAGGCCTTCACTCTAACCTCCAAAGAGTTTGCAAGTTCAATCATGTCACGTGTAACGTTTTATACATGAAACGAGAAAAAAATGATATCAATTAAAAATTTGCACACATCTGTTGAAGAGACAGAAATTCTCAAAGGCATCGATCTTGAAGTGAAACCAGGCGAGGTACACGCGATCATGGGGCCCAATGGTTCCGGGAAAAGCACGCTGGCCAATGTGCTCGCCGGGCGGGAGGAATATGAAGTCACCGCAGGTTCTGTGGAATTCAACGGCCGTAATTTGCTGGAAATGCCGGCGGAGGAGCGCGCCCGCGAGGGTTTGTTTCTCGCTTTTCAATACCCCGTGGAAATTCCCGGCGTCAGTAATGCCAATTTTCTCAAAGCTGCACTCAATGCTATTCGCCAGCACCGCGGCGAAGAAGCGTTCGACGCCATGGATTTTTTAACCATGGTGAAAGAACGTCTGCAGCTTGTTGAAATGGATCAGAAATTCCTGCAACGTGCTGTCAATGTAGGTTTTTCCGGTGGCGAGAAAAAACGCAACGAGATTTTTCAAATGGCGGTGCTGGAACCACAACTCGGCATCCTCGATGAAACCGATTCCGGCCTCGATATCGACGCTTTAAAAATTGTCGCTAACGGCGTCAATAAATTACGCAATCCGCAGCGTTCGTTTATCATCGTAACCCACTACCAGCGGTTGCTGGATTATATCGTTCCCGATTTCGTTCACGTATTGGCTGATGGGCGTATCATCAAATCAGGCGGGAAAGAACTGGCGCTTTATCTTGAGAAAAACGGCTACGATGATCTGCTCAACGGTAACGGCAAGGCGGCAGTATGAAAAACGACAGCCCAAAAGACCGCGCCGTTTGCGATGCTTTCATTCGCGATTTTCAAAACTTGGAAGCGCAACTCAACGGCCAGTCATCAACGCCGTTTCACGAAAAACGGGTGCGGGCGATCACGACATTCGCTGAACTCGGTTTTCCAAATATGCGCCAGGAAAAGTGGAAGTACACCAGCATCGCGCCGCTGTTGAAAGAAAAATTTCAATTGGCTTCAGCGCATAAAATTACAGAAAAAGCACTGCAACCTTTTTTAATTAACGGCCTGGAGGAGAACCGGGTGGTTTTCGTCAATGGTTATTTTGATAAAGCGTTATCGAAATACGACATGCCGCCGGGTGTGTTGATCGCCGGCCTCGACGAGGCTTATCATTCCCATGCTGCATTGATCGACGAACATCTCGGGAAATACCTGCAAATTGATGAGCAACCTTTTGCCGCGCTCAACACGGCTTTTGCCCGCGACGGCATTTTGATTCATATTCCCCAAAATACGGTCATCGAAAAACCGCTGCATTTGCTTTTTATCTCGGACGTCGATGAGCGACCGTTCCACAGTCATCCGCGCAATTTGATCATTCTCGAACAGGGCAGCCAATTGAGTTTGGTGGAAAGTCACCACACCCTGAGCCCAGATGTTTATTTCAATAATTTTGTCACCGAGATTATCGTTGGCCCCAACGCAAAGCTGGATCATATCAAAATTCAGGATGAGAGCAAAGCCGCTTATCATTTTGCCGCCACGCAAGCAAAAGTCGCCCGGGACGCCGTTTTTAATTCCACCGGTATCGATCTTGGCGGCGCTATTTTACGCAACGATATCAATATCGAATTCACTGGTGAAAATGCCGAAGCGCAGCTTTTGGGTTTTTATTACGCCACCGGAACGCAGTTGATGGATAACCATACATTTATCGACCACGCCGTGCCCCATTGCAACAGCAACGAATTGTTCAAAGGTTTTTTGGATGATAAATCCCATGGCGTTTTCAACGGCGCTGTGCTGGTGCGCCCCGATGCGCAAAAAACCAATGCGTTCCAGCAAAACCAGGCAATTCTCATCAGTAAAAATGCGACCATCGACGCCAAACCCGAGCTGGAAATTTTTGCTGATGATGTACTTTGCAGTCACGGCGCCACCATTGGTGAATTGCAGGATGATCATTTGTTTTATTTGCGCAGCCGCGGTATCGGCGAGGAAATGGCCAAAGCCATGCTGCACATCGCTTTTGCCAACGATATTTTTGAGAGAATAAAAATCGATGCTGTGCGCGAGAAACTGGAAGCAGAGATTATTGCCCGGTTTGGTGGATAATCACGAAGTGAAAATATGCCATTAAACACACCAATGAAATTGGTCAGGAATACTGGTCGGCGCGTGAGTTATCCCGGGCGCTGGAGTACATAGAGTGGCGTAAGTTTGTCAACCTCATCAATAAAGCGCAGAAAGCATGTGAGAACTCGGCGCAGACAATTGAAAACTATTTTGTCCACGTGGACAAAATGGTTGATATCGGCTCCGGTGCTCAGCGAACAGGACTTTGAAGCGCTCGAAACCGAAGATCAGAAGCGGCTCTTCCTGTGCCGGGAGATGGCGGAGCATAATAAAAAGTTAGCCGACGCCGGAGAGTATTAAAAAAGTTGGAAAAAAGGAAGAAAAAACTATATGCCGGTAATAAGTAAATTCCTTGGTATCATTATCACGATGCATTGGGAAGATCATGCGCCACCACATTTCCATGCGAAATATGGAGAGTATGATATTACTGTAAATATTCAAACCGGAATAGTCGAAGGGAAATTTCCTAAAAGAGCGAGCGCTTCGGCATGTGCTTGAATGGTATGAGCTGCACAAAGAAGAATTGACAGCAGACTGGAAACTTTGTGAAAAAAATAAAACGCCAAACCCAATAGAACCTCTGGAGTAAATCTTATGTTTCTTCATGTCACAGAAGTCAAATATCTGGAAGATTACAAAGTCGAAGTTTCTTTTAACGATGGTAATAAAGGCGTGGCCGATTTATCTCAAGCCTTAACCTGCCCGGTATTTGAGCCATTATTAAATAAATCTGAATTTGCAAATTTTTCAGTGGATAGCGAATTGGAAACAATCGTCTGGCCAAATGGCGCGGACCTGGCGCCGGAATACATTTATTTTCAGGCTTTTAAAAATGTTCCGGAATTACAAAAGCAGTTTAAGCAATGGGGGTATATAGCTTAAGTGAGTGAAATTCGAAGTACTCATTCCAGGTTTCCAAACCGGGAACGCCGACAGGGCGGCTCAGCCGCCTGTATTGACCTGAGGGCAGAGATTTGCAACTGCAGGCCTGAGCCTGCAAGCCATGTGTTCCCAGTTTGGAGACTGGGAACAAGCGTTAAAACATAAAACCTGCAACATTCAACCTGTAACGTGAAACTTTTTATGAACACCACACTGCAACAATTCAACGTCGAAAAAATTCGCACGGACTTCCCGATTCTGCAACAGGAGGTGCACGGGAAACCGCTGGTTTATTTGGATAACGCTGCGACCAGCCAGACGCCGACAGTGGTCATCGAAGCGTTGCAAAAATATTATCGCGAATACAATTCCAACGTGCATCGCGGCGTGCACCGCCTGAGCCACATCGCCACCGACGCCTACGAAGGGGCGCGCGAAAAAGTGCGGCGATTTCTCAACGCGTCGTCACTGCAGGAAATCATCTTTACCAAAGGCACGACCGACGGCATCAATTTGCTCGCCTCGTCTATCGGCCGTGGCCTGATTAAACCAGGCGATGAAATCGTCATCTCAGCCATGGAACACCACTCCAACATCGTGCCGTGGCAGTTGATGTGTGAAGATCGTGGCGCCAGGTTGCGGGTCATTCCCATTAACGACGACGGTGAAATCATTTTTGAAGCCTATGAAGACTTGCTCAATGAACGCACAAAACTGGTAAGCATCGTGCATACTTCCAATTCACTCGGCACGGTGAACCCGCTGCGGCAAATCATCGATCTGGCGCACAACAAAAATGTTCCCGTTCTGGTGGATGGCGCACAGGCTGTGCCACACACAGCAGTTGATCTGCGAGCACTGGATTGCGATTTTTTCGTCTTTTCCAGCCATAAAGTTTTCGGCCCTACCGGCGTCGGCGTGCTTTATGGCAAAAAAGAATGGTTAGAAAAACTGCCACCGTACCAGGGCGGCGGCGACATGATTTTAAACGTGACTTTTGCGGGCACAAAGTTCAACGAGCTGCCCTACAAATTCGAAGCAGGCACGCCGAATATTGCTGATGTGATCGGCCTCGGCGTCGCGCTGGATTATGTGCAGCAGATCGGTTACGATGCTATTTCGTCCTGGGAAAATGAGCTGATTCAGTACGCGCTGAAGCGTTTGCAGGAAATCGAAGGGCTGCGCTTTATCGGTAATGCCAAACATCGCGCCGGCGCCATTTCTTTTGTGCTGGAAAATATACATCCGCACGATATCGGCACCATCCTCGACCGCGAGGGCGTTGCCGTGCGCACCGGCCACCACTGCACTCAGCCCGTGATGCAATGCTTCAAAGTACCGGCGACGACCCGGGCTTCTTTTGCCTTCTATAATACCAAAGAAGAAATTGATCTTTTAATAAAAGCACTTTACAAAGTAATCGAGATGTTTTCATAATGGACGAATTGCGCGATTTATATCAGGAAGTGATCCTCGATCACAACAAAAATCCGAAAAACTATTTTCAGATGGATGAAGCAACCCATTCTGCCGAAGGACATAACCCTTTGTGCGGCGATCAGGTTGAAGTATTTCTCAAAGTGGACAATGAGAGAATTATCGATATCAGCTTTCAGGGGCATGGCTGCGCCATATCCAAAGCAGCCAGCTCGGTGATGACAACAATGCTCAAGGGCAAAACCATAACCGAAGCAAAAAAGCTTTTCGAAAAATACCAGCACCTCATTACAGCAGAAATGAGTGAAGCGGTTGATTTGCATGAATACGGGCATTTGGCCGTTTTCGCCGGTGTGCGGGAATTTCCAATGCGCGTCAAATGCGCCAGTCTCTCATGGCACACGATGCTGCAAGCGTTAGAAGAAAAAAAAGAAATTGCGACTACTGAATGAAAATGATTGGAAATAAAGGCCTTACGATGAACGAAACTCTAACATACACCACCAAAAAACAACAAGTGATCGATGCATTGCGAACCTGTTTTGACCCGGAAATTCCAGTCAATATTTATGACCTCGGGCTTGTTTACAATATCGATATCACAGATGATGACGAGGTGATGATCGATATGACCCTGACCTCGCCGGCGTGTCCTGTTGCCGGTACAATGCCGGGAGAGATAGCCACGCGGGTGAATATGATCGACTGGGTTAAGTTTACTCATGTGGAGTTAGTCTGGGAGCCGCAATGGAATATGGAAATGATGACCGAAGCAGCCAGGCTGGAGCTTGGTTTTATGTAATCTCTAAATTTATCAGGAAATAAAACATGGATTATTTTTCAAACAGACCCAATTACGATCCCAATGCTGTTCAATTTATGCGTGATGAATTGACGGCTGTGGGATTTGAGGAATTATTAACACCGGAAGACGTGGACAAAGTCCTCGATCAAAAAAATGATGAGACGGTTCTGGTCTTCATCAACTCTGTCTGCGGCTGTGCAGCAGGCAGCGCCCGACCAGGTTTTTCTGCTGCGCTGCAAAATGCTCGCATCCCGGATCGTCTCACTACGGTATTTGCAGGTCAGGAAAAGGAAGCGGTTTCCCGACTCCGCGAACGTTACCTCGCCAGCCAACCGCCGTCGTCACCAGGCGCAGCTTTGTTCAAAAACGGCGAACTGGTCTTTATGATTCACCGTCACCAGATCGAAGGCCATGATGCCGAAGATATCGCAGCCGTCCTGAAACAACTTTTTGATCAGCATTGCAGTCGCCAGGGCCCGTCGGTGCCGCTGGAACAATTTGAAGAAATATTCTATGCCAAAACCTGTGGTAGTAAAATCCCAAAATTTCAGGGATAATTATTTCAACAGTTCGAATATAAACCAAGGGCGTTCCACCGGAAAGCATTCTCTGATATACTCCGGAGCGCCCGTTTTTTTCTTTTCAATTTGACCAAATACAACGAAAAATGAAGATCACTGCACAGGAAGAAAATGGTCTGAGAATTCTTTTGCATCTCGCTTTGCGTGCAAAACCGGCAGGTGAAACTATCCCGGAAATCAGCGACAATGTTGGTTTGACCCAGCATAATGTAGCGAAACTCTGTCGTGTGATGCGCCTCGCCGATCTGATTACCAGCACGCGTGGGCAAGCAGGCGGTTATCTGCTCGCCCGCGATGCGGCAAAAATTCAATTACGCCAGGTACTTGAAGTCCTCGGCGGAAAACTCTACGATGCCGATTTCTGTGAAGTGCGTTCAGGCACCAACGATTGCTGCAATATCGAGGCCGATTGTGCCGTTCGCTCCCTCTGGCAAATTCTGCAAAACGCGGTCGATGATGTTTTAAGAAACATGACTTTAAAAGACCTCGTAACCTTTCGCCCTGGTTTGTTCAAGCGAATTATTCCTGTTCAGAAACTTGGCCTGCCCGAAGAATCCTGAATTGCCTGCCGCATTTGCTTCCGCCATTCCCTGCATAAATCTCCCCGGTTTGTCGATAATTAAATTAACTTGCTGATCCTGTCCCTGTCAGCATTTTTGTTTGATTCCGTTTTAATTATCGCAAAATTAAAAATGCCATGAAAACCATCACCGGGAAATTGACCCGGACAATCGCAATTATCGACCCTGAAAAGTCCTATTCCTATTTTGTTGCACAGGAATTGTTTATCGAGGGCTATGAGGTAGCGACTTTTGGCAGTGCGCGTGAATGTCGCATATTCTGTCTCGAAAATGAAATAGCTTTGCTCATCATCTGTACACCGCAGATGAGTGATGAAATCAAATTTATTTCCTCACTGCGCCGGTTGTTTGATAATGAAAATCCCCAGCAAACTCTCGTATTGACCGACACCCTGAACGAAGAGATGCTGAAGTTTTGCCGCAGTCTGGGCTTGCGCAATGTCATGCGCCGTCAGGATGAGCTAAATCAATTCAAAAGAATGGTTTATAAACTGTATAATAGCCCTGGTAAAGTCATGAAAAAGCCGGCATTTAGCAATATCATCGGTGTGGATCATGCGATAAAGGAAGTTTTTCAATTAGTCGAGCGAATTTCACAGAGCGAGATGGCCACTGTTTTTATTCGCGGCGAGAGTGGTACCGGGAAAGAGTTGATCGCCCGGGCGATCCACGAAAACAGCCACAATGCGGATCAGCCGTTTGTGGAAATAAACTGCGCCGCCCTGCCCGATCATCTGCTGGAATCTGAACTTTTCGGCTATGAAAAAGGTGCATTCACCGACGCTAAACGCACTAAAAAAGGTTTGTTCGAACTGGCCGACCAGGGCACGTTTTTCCTCGATGAAATCGGTGATTTGAATGTTCGCTTGCAAATTAAACTGGTGAAAGTACTGGAAGAAAAAGTATTTCGCCGTGTTGGCGGTACGAAAGATATTCGCGTGAGCATGCGCATCATGGCGGCCACCAACCGCGATGTTGAAAAAGCAGTAGCGGAGGGGCATTTTCGTGAAGACCTTTATTTTCGGCTCAATGTTTTGTCTGTCACCCTTCCACCTTTGCGCGAACGTGGGCAGGATATCTTGTTGATTGCAGATCATTTCCGCCGGCAATTTAATGAGGAACATAACTGCGCGGTCAGCGAATTCTCACAAGAAATTCAGTCGATGCTTTTGAATTATTCCTGGCCAGGCAATGTTCGTGAACTTAAAAATGCCGTCGAACGGGCTGTGTTGCTGGGGCATTACGGTGAAATTACCCCGGAATTATTTGTGCTGGGGCGGGGCGGGGTAACGGAAGATTTTTGCGTGCAGAAAAATGGTCGTGGCATTTCCGTCAATATTCCGGAAAGTGGTATTTCTCTGCAGCAGGTCGAACGGGCTTTTTTAAAAAAAAGTATGCAAATGGCCGAGGGAAACAAGTCGAAAGCTGCGCGGTTGTTAGGGCTTTCCCGGGAAACATTGCGCTACCGGTTGCGAAAATTCGGTATCGTATAAAACCCTGTCTGCTTATCGAGTTACTGGCAAAGAATCAGGGTGTTTAGAACAAATGATGGCCCGGAGTCGGTTAATAGTTCGTTTCATCCACCCATAATTTAATGCGCCATTTTTCATCGGCGCCCTGCACGAGGGTGAACAATGCAGAGCCGTAAAGGGAAATATTCTCATCACCGTTGATCAATGTCAGGCGAAAATCACGGTACACTTTTTTTTCCCTGTTCACGGTTTCAGATTCGAAAAAGATGCGATACCAGATGAGATCGATCGTTTCAAATGTCCGTAATAGTTGCCCGGTGGTTTTGAGTTCCAGTTTGCGCCGCCATGAATCGAAGGCGCCGGACTCACCGACATCCGGGTTAAAATATTGAAAAGTGAAACTGCTATCGAGTAAATCCGAATAGACAAGAGAATCTTTAAAGGTGTAGGCAAAACGAAAATTTTGGAAAAAATCTTCCGGGGTTTTTTGTTCGGTGATAAACGGGACGTCAGCGTCGCTCTGATCGAGCGCCGGGGAAAAAGGATTGACACAGCCGGTTATTGCTGATAATCCTGATGATAGGACAATTGTTTTAAACCACCCGTTTATTAAAGTTCGCATCCGCTTTACCTTTTAGAAAACACCTGCGTAAAAAAAAGCGACACGTTGTGCCGCTTTTATCGCGATAGAATTTCTCGATGACCAGCTTTAGCCTATTGATACCAAGCTAAATTTTCCCGGTCTGTTTTATCTGTTGGTCGGAAGTTTCACCGCTCCGGTAATTATTTCAGACGAAAGATAACAGGAATACCAACCCAGACCTGCACGGCGCGGTCGCGTTGTTTTGCCGGCGTCCAGCGCACGGCTTTGATCGCCTTGACAGCGGCTTCATCACAACCAGTGTGACCGAGTGATTTGAGAATTCTTGTATCTTTTACCGTACCATCGGTACCGACGAGAACATTGACGATCACCCGGCCTTCAATTCCTGCTTTCCGGGCGATATCCGGATACTTCAGTTTTTTCTGAATTGCAGGAAAACCACCGATTGGCGCCGGTGCTGTATCAAACGCCACAAAAATATTGGCGCTTTCATCAACAGGCGGTTCTTCGGGCGGTGGCGGGATCTCATCGAAATTGATATCGGTTTCATCGATGGTTTCATCATCATCAACATCTTCGTCTTCCGTTGGAACGGCAACGGATGGCCGTGGTGGTGGCGGCTGCCGTTTGACTTGTTCCGTTTGTGGGATTTCTTCCATTTTGATCATTTGATCCGGAATATCCACTTGTCTTTTTTGGAGTTCGCCGCCACGAAACGCCAGAAAGCTGATCAGGATAAACGACAAGCTGCCGATCATCCCCAATTCCATCAATTTTCTGTAACGTATACGCAGGTCAGCATCGGGACTTTTTTTCATGATTCCCTCCTAAGAACCGACTTTGGCGGAATAATTGATCGCCAGGCAATCTGCTTTGCGCAATTGCTGCTGGATATCAGTAACAGTTTTCATTTTCACCTTTTGGTCAATTCGCATGGAAGTGACACGTATCGGGTTGATCGTCCGGGTCCGAAGTTCCCACATCACACCTTGAATCTCCGGGACTTCGACGATTTTATCATCGATGGAAATGAGCCCTCTGCGATCTGCCCAGATATGGGCGACATCCCGCTTGCCGGGTAGTTTAGTGATTTCTTTTGCTGTCGGCAACTTGACTTGTAGTCCGGTAAATTCTTTAAAAACCGTCGTTACCATGAAAAATATCAGCAAGAGAAATACAATATCCGGAAGTGATGATGTCGGTATTTCACTATCGACTTTTGATTTTTTACTAAATTTCATCATCGTTATTTACCTATCTCTAAAAATCAGGTTCTGCCAATGATATTTTTTTCGCTCCACCTTGTTTTAATTGGTCGAGAACGCGAATATAAACATCGTATTCGGTTTCGGCCACAGGTTTCAACGAAAAAATCTGATTCTCATTGGCCAATAATTTTTCGCGAACAATTTCCCTGATGACTGGAATGTCGACGAGTTCTTCATCAAACATCACATTTCCTTCGGCGCTGATCAGGATATTAGAAATATTTTTTTGCTTAATTTTCTTTTCCTGTTCAATCCCCGGCAGGGTCAGGGTTACTCCTTTGTCCACATTCATTGTTGAAGAGATAAGGAAGAAGATGAGAATGAGAAAAGCAATATCGGCCAACGAACTGGTCGGCACTTCAGCTTCCCGCTTTTTTTTCTTATCTACCAGCATATTCGAAGCTCCTGATTACTTGTTAGAAGCCTGCATTTCGATGAGCGTATCAACCAGTTCGGTTGAGCTTTCTTCCATATCGACGATGAGTTTATCTATTCTTGAAATGAACCAGTTGTGCAATAATTGAATGATGGTTGCAACGACAAGGCCCATCAGCGTGGTCAGCAGCGCTGTCGAAATACCACCGGCAACGATAGCCGGGCTGATATCGTTTGCAGCCGCGATATCCTGGAAGGCGATGATCATTCCCCAAACCGTACCCATAAATCCAAGCATCGGGGCAACTGCGATTACTGTGGATAACCAGATAAGATTTTTTTCCAGGAAAGCCATTTCAATTGAACCGGCATTCATTACAGCTTTCTCTACATGTTCAATGCCACGATCCACACGCAGCAGGCCGGCGTGAAAAATCGAAGCAACAGGGCCGCGTGTATTGGAGCACACTTCAGTCGCTGCTGCAATGCCGCCGTCGGATAGAGATTCTTTGATTCTTGCAATAAATTTCTGGTTGTTGACAGAAGCACGCGTCAGGGTAATTACACGCTCAATGCTAACAGCCAAACCAAGGATGAGCAATGCAAGAATCGGATGCATGAAGCCGCCGCCATCGATATAGAGTTGAATTAAACTAACTTCCATTCTAAAAAATCCTCCCGATTAATTAGTAAGTAAAACGCAGCAATTTAGACATTAATTTCTACGAAAAATATTTCTCATAATAGAAATATTTTCAAAAAGAGTCAACTCTTTTTTGCCTGAAGGGCTGCGGCCATCGTGTAAATACATTGGCTGGTTTCAGGTTTCATTATTATTTCAATTTTTCTGATTTTGTCGTAACATGGGTAATATATCGACCATTCGGGAAAAAAGCCGGTTGGCGTTTTGCAATTGTTTATCGCCGCTGGTTTCAACTCGATAGTACATCTCGCTGTCCCACAGATGCCGTGCAATTTCGCTTTTGATGCGCAATTTGATGAATGCCCGATCCTGAGCCCAACCTTGCAAATCGAAGTCGATTTTCCTTGCTTCGATCAGGGTGCGAAACTGCTGCAGTTCATTCTCCGAGGCTGAAAAATTTTGTAAAAACTTGTTCGCCGATTTTGTGAGCTCAGGATGTTGGCCGGCAAATTGGGTGGCAAATTCAAAAAATAGGCGATTGCGAATTAATGAAGCTGAGAAGGAAGTGATGGTATCCGCCCTGGCAAGCACATCCGGACGAATGCCGCCGCCGCCGTAAACCACACGCCCGGCGTCGGTAAAATATTTTTCAGCGGTGTCGGCTGTTGTGCTGTCATCATTGCTCCACCCGTCTTTATAATATTGCTCATATCCGTTTTTATATGGACGCTGAATTAGCCGCCCGCTCGGCGTAAAATAGCGCGCTACGGTAATGCGGATGGCAGCGCCGTCTTTGAGCCCTACCTGCCGCTGAACCAAACCTTTACCGAAACTTCGTTCACCGACAACCAGACCCCGATCCCAATCCTGAATTGCGCCGGCGACAATTTCCGAGGCGCTGGCCGAGCCATGATTGATTAAAATGATCAGTGGCAAATCTTTCATGTGGTATTCATCTGTTTCAGCAAAATAGTTCTCATTCGCCTGTGGTATACGGCCTTTTGTCGAGACGATTTTTTGTCCGGGTTGTAAAAATTTGCTCACCACAGCAACGGCCTGGTCTAAAAATCCACCGCTGTTATAGCGCAAATCGAGAATCAGCTTTTTCATCCCGTACTTTTCCAGTTTCTGTAAAGCAGTGATAAATTCACTGTCCGTCGTACGCGAAAAACGGCTGAGTTTGATATATCCGGTTTCCTTGTCGAGCATGAAAACTGCAGGAATACTGTAGATTGAGATTTTGTCGCGCCGAATGGAAAAACGAAGCAGGCCGGGCTCGCCCTGCCGTTCGATCTTGATTTCAACAACAGAATTACGCGGCCCGCGCAGCTTGCTCATCACCTGTTCATCGGTGAAATCGTAAGTCGATTGGCCGGCAATTTCCACAATTTTGTCACCGGGTCGCAATCCCAGACGGTCGGACGGCGAATCGGCGATGGGTGAAACGACGGTTGGATATTTGTTTTGGATGATGAATTCGATGCCGATGCCCTCAAAATGGCCCTCGAAACGTTCGACGACGTCAGCTAAATCCTCTTTCGGGATAAAAACCGTATGCGGGTCCAATTCCTTCAACATGCCATCGATGGCGCTGTTGACCAATTTTTCCGCATCCACTTCTTCCACATAAAGGCCGGAAACATCGGTGATCACCTCGGCAAAACGCTGCAAGTGGGTGAGCAGATTGCCGCCCGACAGACCGATGACCGGCTGCAATAAAATAGCGATCAGCAGCCCGATAACGATGCCTGAAATGAGTGGTTTGACATGCTTTGCTTTTTGCATGTTTATTCCTTATTACTAAGTGTAAATCTGTCCTGTACCGTTCGATCGGCCTGGTTCCTATTCAATAAAGGCATACTGTTCACAGCAGGAACACAAAAGACAGTCGGTGTGTATCGCCAAGATCGAAGGAAAATGGAACATAGGCATAATCCAGACGGTAGCGGTTTAATTTGACGCCCAGCCCGGCCGTTATGGACTGTGCCTCACGACCAGCCTGATAGCCGATACGCAGGGCCAGTGTTTCTTTTGCCAACGCTTCAATACCGATACCGCTATAGGTTTCATTATCGAAAATTTTAGTCATTCCTGCAAGCAGGCGGTATTTCGCCTGCATCAGTTTCAGTGTGGGTGTCCAGGATATGCCGGTACGAAACAAGGCCGGCAATGTGGTGGATTCACTGCGCAGTTCGCTCAGTTTTCCCAGGTTATGTACTGATGCTGCTAGCTGCAAGCCGGCGAATTGCGGTAGTTTATAATGCAAACCCAAATCCAGCGCTGCACCTTTGGAGGTATAGCTGAAGTGACGTTCGCTGATAAATTTGACCGTTGCACCCATGGAAATATTCGTTGCCAGCGCTCGGGCATAACTCAAACCGGCGACGATCTCGTGCTCGGAATAAATGGCAAGCGGCTCCGGTGTCGCTTTGGTGCGGTGCATGATATTATCGACATTTTGCACTTGCAACAACAGCCCCCAACTGGCGCTGTAAGCGTCGAATTTCATGGCGATAAATTCGTAACTCACATCTTGCAGCCATTCGGAGTGGCCGAAAGTAATTTCATTTTTTGCCTGCCGCAATCCGGCAGGGTTCCAAAATGTTGCCAGCGCTCCATTTTCTCCGGCGACGACTGCCTCGCCGAGAGCGGCGCCCTGCCCGCCGATGCCTATTTTTAGCAAGGCCAATCCGGTGGAACCGGCCTGGGCAAAGAGCAAAGTCGGGAAAATAATTAACAATAAGAGTTGTTTTTTCATCAGAACTTTAAGTTTAAATATTAGAATATATTTTCGGATAAATGTTTAATGACTTTCCTAAAATGCAAAACTCCACGAAAAGATGTGTTCGATGTCAATATCATCCGGTTGGGAAACGAAAGCGTAGTGCAAACCGGTGTCAATACGTTGAAAAGTGAAAAAATAGGCTGTGCCGAATGTTGCATTGCCATCGCGCAAGCCGGCGCGCAGTACCGCATTTTGCAAAACAGCATATTCGGCGCCGATCATCATACGCGGGTTAAATTTTTTTGATCCCTCGAGATCTGCAGCGAGCAGCAGTTTATTTTTAAGCTGCCGTGTAGCCATACCGAGACGCCAAACCTTGGGGAATTCATTTTTAATACTGCTGCCGCGTTCATAAAGTTTGCCGCTGTTCCAGTTATATTTTGAGCTGATATTTTTCAGTACGGCTGCGAGCCAGATATTTCGCAATGGTTGCGCAAGAGCGCCGATATCGATGCCGACTGACCGGCTGGAGAGATCGGCTTTGCCAGTGCCCAGAGCGGGAAAACTGTTCCAGATTGTTCTTGCGGTCATACCGACGGAGAATTTTTCGCTGAATTTTAATGCGAAAGAAAGATTGAGAGCATTTTCATAATTTGAAAAAGAATCATATTTCCGGCCATCGCTGTCACGGCCGTCGATATTCGTCGTCGAAGCGTGAATCCATGTCAGCGCGATGCCTCCCTCAGGTGCCCGGCCGCGGGATTTCGCTTTGTTTTTTGCACCCGGTTTAATCGCTGTTGAAAAGCCTGCGTAGGCAAAACGCCGGTCAAGCGGCAGGGCACGCAGCGATAAATCGATTCCCCGACGTTTCATCATCGTCGCAGCAGCAGGGTTGAAAAAAGCGCTCTCCGGTGATCCCGCAACCGCGCTATAGGCCCGCCCCATCGCTTCCGAACGTGCGGCGATTCCCATGCGTAAAAATGCGCCGGCATAACCACCTTGGGCGTTTAGTGAGCAGAACAAAGCATTGCAAGATAATATAAAACAAAAAGTTGTCAATCGCTGAAAATTTATCATTTTTAGTTTCACCTCTTTAATCCATAACGATGAATTTTCCCCAGTACACACCATCACCGGCGAGAACGAGGCTGTAAAAATACACGCCGTTGGCGATAATTTCGCCGTGCTCGTTGTAACCGTTCCACACTTCATAAAAATCTCCGGCCCCGCGTGGTTTACCGTTGACAACCTCTTTGACCAAATCCATGGCAAAGTCATAAATTCGCAGCGTTACCTGTGTCTCGCCGAGTGTGTTGTATTGAAATCGCAGATGGCCGTCGCCGCCCAGCACATTATGGCGGCTGGGGGAGAACGGGCTGGGATAAGCATAGGTTCGAGTTTCGCCGGTATTGCCGGTTTTTACGCTGCCACGCAGGATGCGCCATGAATTGCCGTCGTTTTCAGAAACCGCCAGGCCGTCCGGCCCGCCCGCCCACAGGGTTTGCGCTGCAGAAACAGCGACGGAGAACAGGCGTTCCGAAAAATAGACACCGCCATTTTGACTGTCGACAATCGGTGGATATTCCGCCCATGTGCGACCGAAATCAAGGGATTTGAAAAGCCCTTCATCGGCTGCGGCATAAACCACTGCGCCGTCAAAAGCAAAATTGTGAACTTTCTTTTCTGCCAGCGTCGTGTGCCACGAAAATCCGCCGTCGGCACTCACCGATACACCGTTGAACTGACCCTCGGAACCGGGAAACAGCAGGCGGGAGCAGGATGCTTCCGTCGTATCACGCACCAGGCGGGTGGCAGCCCAGATATATTCGTCATCACCGACATTCTGCACTCTGATGGAGACGACAAAATTGCCGGAAATAGGTTCATCCTGATTTTGGTGGGTGATGTTCATCCAGGATTGACCGTCATCCAGGGATTTGTTGATGGCGCCGGCAGTGCCGATCCACAAAACACCATTGGTGCTCGTAGCCGAAAACGCCCGGTGGTTGAGGTTGCACAGCGGGTCATGGGTATATTCATCAGCAGGATTTTTTTCGAAAACCAGAGGCTCGCCTGTTTCCCAACCCGTACCCCGACGGGTGCCGCCACCCCAGCTGGTAATCCACACCGACTTATCATCGTGAATCGCAATATCAAAAGTTACATTTTGGATTGGCGTCAATCCGGGCTGGGCGCTGTGCTGCCAGGTCGCACCAAAATCCACAGACCAGGCGATGCCGCCGCCGACGGGCAGGTTGCCCTCTGCCACGGTGGTGTCAAATGCCGTGGCCACAACAACAAGCGTTTGTGAATCAAAAGTGCGCACCGCCAATGCCGTAATTTCGCCGCGTCCCAATCCTTCTGCTCTTGAAAAAGTCTGCCAACTTTCACCGCCATCGGTGGAAAGCGATAAGCCGGCGCCGGTGGCGAGCCAGATTCTGTCATTTTCGGCAATGACGTCGGCAATACCGTTCGATTTGAGCTGGTTTATATTTAAAAGGTGGGCCTGTTTATTCAAAGCTGCGACCTGGTTTTCCTGTGCCTGGCAGATGGAAAACAGCAGTAGCAAATAAATTGTTTTTTTCATTCGATCACCGTTAAAATATGGTTGACTTTTTCGCTTTTCAAGCCGGTTTTATCTTCAGCCTGAAATTCAAAGCGGTAGTTTCCGGTGGCATTGGCCGCATCGATGCTGATCACCGCAGTGTACTCGCCGTCGCCGGCAGTCGCATCGCCGAACCCCAGCGCATCTTTCACACCGTCGTCGCGCAGGGAAAACGGGTTGCCGCTGGAGGGGGTGCCATCGGGTTTAAAGGTGTTGAAGATCACGAGTCGAATATCATCAAGTCCATTGCGATCAATGACTTGTGCATTTAAAACAATGGGCTCTCCGGCGCTGCGTGAAATCGTATCCGGTGCGGTCACACTGAGAATTTCCGGAGCGATTTCTCCTGGTTTTGTGGTGAAAAATGTTTTTACACCTGCTTTTGAGCGATTGCCGTTTTGGTCGATGGCGATCACCCGCAGGAGGTAAGCGGCGCGCACAAAACCACTTGCAGAAGAAATGATTTCAGCGCCGAAAATGCCGTTGCCGGCGATGCCGTCATCGCTTTGGCCATCGTCGTTCAGCCGCAGTTTTAGCTCCGGCGTCGCTGCCGTGCTTCGGTAAAAAGCCGCCTCGACACGGTCGATCGTCGCCAGGCCATTTTCATCCTCAACCGTGGCAAGTAGTTGTACGTCGTATGTTGAATCGATGCGAATTGAATCAGCAAAAACAATCTGTAAAATACGCGGTGAAGAGCCGCGGCTTCCAGGTAAAACCGCTATTGTGACGGTGTCACTTTCGCTCGAATGGCCCGCTGCATCGGTCGCAATAATATATAAATTCGCTGTGCCGGCAGTCTGCCACTGCCCGGCGGTCAAAGCGATAACAAACTGTCCGTCGCCGGCGATGATGTCACCTTCAGCGCCGTCATCACGCATGTCCAGGGTACTGATGTTGCTGGCAGGATTATTCAGGATCATTTGTACTGACCGAATATCAGCGGCGCCCTGAGGATCGTCAATGACAACTTGCAGGATGGTCGTTTCCGCGATAAAAATCTGCGATGGCGCCAATATATCAATGATTTCCGGGATATTCAATTCCGGCCGGCTGATTTGATCTTCGCTGCAGGCAATAAAAATGAATAGCAGAATCGCCAAAATCCCCGTTATTTTTGTTTTCAAATTTTTCTCCAGAGAAAAGGTAATGGGAATCCCTTATTTAAAAAATAACATGAAATTGTTCTAACAGCGATTCAAAATCAGGTACGATCTCATCGGCTTCCCGCAGGTCTTGCGGTGCGAGGGTTGTACAAACAGCGATGACGTATGTTCCGGCGTTTTTTGCCGCCATCACGCCGAGTGGTGCATTCTCGACAACAATACATTCATCCGGTTTCAGACCCAGAAATTTTGCACCGTTTAAAAAAGGTTCGGGATGTGGTTTGCCGTTTTGGTATTTTTCGGCGGTGATGAATTCATCAAAATATGGCTGTAAAACCGGTGGTAATGCGCGGTCAACATTCGCCCGCCTCGTCCCGGTGACCACGGCTGTCTGCACATGTTTTTTTTTCAGAAACTGTAGTATCCCCGGTATTTCCGGGTATATCTCCGGTTTTTCAGCATTAAAATAAGCTGCCTGTTTTTGCTCGGCAATTTTGTGAGCATCTGCAGCGGAAATTGAACGGCCATATTTTTGAAAAATAATTTCGGCAACCGCATCCGTTGTGCGACCTTCATCGAGGTAAATATCCCGGGCGGTGATTTTGAGATCATATTCTCTTGCCAGAATTTCCTGCCACAAGCGGGCATGTACCGGCATGCTCTGTAAAATAACGCCGTCAAAATCAAATAATACAGCTTTATACAATATTCAATCCTTTCAAATAATCAAAGTAGTAAATAATCCTTGTTTTGCTCGCCTTCTGCAGTTATGGCGCCAAAGCGCACTCAATGTGACCGGTGATTCGCTTTCGGTGGTTGTAAACAGGTGGCCGCAGAAAGCCATGCAGCGATGGTATGGATTCGGTATTCAATATGTTGAGCCGGGTTAAAAGTTTCAACGCAACCGGCGGTGCCGCCCGGCCATTGCCGTCGGCGATAGAAATAACCAGCCCGAGAGGTTTTTTGCCGCGAATAGCAAAACACTCCAGTCCTTCTGCGCCGGTTTTTGCGATGAATTTGCCCTTGCCGGCTTCAATTATCGCTGTATCGAATCGATTTTTCCCGGCGACCATGTAAGGGAATTCACGCATCAGATCAAAGGAATTTTCCGGTGTTTCGGGTAATGCCGCCAAATTTGCAAAAAGCGTAGCGATATTTTGCAGTGGCAAGGAAAATTCTGGCGCGCTGCAGCCATCGATCTGCACACCGATTTTATCACTTCCGATTCGCCCCATTTTCGCCAGAGTATGGAGAATGCGTTGCTGGTGTGGGTGTTGCGGATCGAGATAATTTTGTAGCGGCCAGCCGTTTTTAACACAGGCGGCCAGCATGAGGGCATGTTTGCCGGAACAATTATTGTGCAACACAGACCAGGGTGGTTTGTCCGCCAGGGCGCCTATATCGACACCGAGCGGTCGGTGCGAGCCACATTGCAAATCTTTATCCGACAGGCCGGTTTTTTTTAAAATTGCGGCTGCGAGCATCGTGTGTACTGCCTCGCCGTTGTGTGAAGCACAGGCCAGCGCCAGTTCCTGCCGTTGCAAATGGAAATGCTCCGCCACAGCATCACGCAGCGCCGGCAAAATCTGAAACGGTTTCGCCGCTGAACGCATGTGCACGATCAGCCCGGCATCACCCCAATGATGCAAAACGGTTCCCGTTGCATCGACGAGCACGGCATGGCCAAAATGTTCACTTTCGATATTTTCACCGCGAAATACACGCGCCAGGCGCACCGCCCGGCAATCAACTTTATTCGGCATGAGGAAAAATCCGGCTTCGCATATATTTAACCTGGTTAATGTACGGGCAGTGTCTGAACGGAAGCGCCCGATCTTCGTCATTCCGGTTAAAAAATTGCCGGAATGACAAGCATGGAGCGATTACGAACTCTAAATACAATGTCATTAAGTTAGTGGATGTTGACCCTTACAAGGTTAGAAAAATTAACAAATTAATCTCAAAACGTATCACTATATCATAACTCCTGTATTTCCAGTAACCTTGGCAAGAGTGCCCACGGCTTAACTTAATGGCATAGAGATGCGGTTAACGGTTATTTTATCAACTCCACCATTTCACGCACGGCCTGTTGTATGCCGACGAACAGCGCACGACCGATGATTGAATGGCCGATATTGAGCTCTTCAATTTCCCGGATTTTGACGATTTCTTGCACATTATGATAATTCAAACCATGGCCGGCACTGACGCCAAGGCCAAGTTTGCCGGCCGCCACTGCAGCGGAACCGATTCTGTCCAACTCGTCTGCGAGCAGTATTTTTGAGCGGAGATTTGCATAGCGGCCGGTGTGTAATTCGACGAAATCAGCCTTGACGCGGGCACTGGCTTTGATCTGCCGGATATCCGGCTCGATAAATAAACTGGTGATGATTTTCTGCTTGCGCAACTGGTTGATAACTTCGCGCAAATGATCCCGATTCGCGGCGATTTCCAGGCCGCCTTCCGTCGTCAGTTCTTCCCTTTTTTCCGGCACCAGCGTGACCATATCCGGTTTCAGGTCGATGGCGATTTTGACCATTTCGTCTGTTGCCGCCATCTCGAGATTCAGATGCGAATTGACGATTTCACGCAGGAAATAGACATCGCGGTCTTTAATGTGGCGTCGGTCTTCACGCAGATGGCAAACGGTGCCGTGGGCACCTGCCAGGTCTGCCAGCACAGCGGCTGCAATCGGATCGGGTTCGCGAATTTGCCGGGCCTCGCGCACGGTTGCAACGTGGTCGATGTTAACTCCTAATCTCACACCAAACTCCTGATTTTATCGTATTGATAAGTTCTTGTTTTTAAAAATTGAGCAACAAGAAAAAATGAAAAATATTTCGAATAAACAATCAAGAAATGCAAAATGTGTTGATTTTTAATTTTTATTGCGTGTTTTTACAGCACCTCCCACGACGCACCGGGCCAACATTCCTTATATTTGCGTTATTTTCAAGATCGGGGCATACATTGTTTGAGTAAAAATTTAACAGAGATTCCAATGTTTTTTGGGGAACGTCTATTCCATAAAAAACGTTCTTGCCAGTTACAAAAGTTTTGATATTTTCGTAGTAACACATAGGGCAGCTTTGTTCTTGGTAGTTAGTTTAATTTTGATACTTTAAACTTTGTAATGTACAGGTGTAATATGAAAAAATTATTTTTGGTTTTACTCTGCCTCGCCTTGTTTTTACCGGCATGCGACAATTCGGAAAAGCTCGAAAAGCTCGAAAAGCTCGAAAAGCTCGAAACCGAAAATAGTGAGTTGCGCAAAAAGATAGAAAATATGAAAGAAGACCTGGCCTTCTACGAAAAAGCCGACATGAAGCTCAATTTTCTTTCAGCCAAAATGAAGAATTTGAAAGCGCGAATCATCACCAATTATGGTGATATCGAGCTCGGTTTTTTGCCCTATAAAGCGCCAATCCATTGTTTTGCCTTCATCGAACGTGCTGTAAACGGGTTTTATGACAATACAACTTTTCATCGTGTGATACCGGGATTTATGATTCAGGGCGGCGATCCCAACTCCAAAGATGACGATCCAGCCAACGACGGCTCGGGTGGGCCGCTGCTGGCCATCCCTCACGAATTTAATACGACGAAACATGTGCCCGGTGTGCTCTCAATGGCGCGTGTCAGCGATGTGCGAATGGGTGCCGGTTCGCAATTTTTTATCATGCACGGTACAAAATCGAATCTCGATGGGCAATATACGGCATTTGGCAAAGTCCTGAAGGGCATGGAAGTCGTCGATGCTATCGCTGCGGTTAAAAAAGATAAGCGCAATCGTCCGCTCAAACCGGTGCGCATTAAAACGATTGAAATTTTTAAATAAATCGAGGCCCGGCAACGGACAATCCTTAATTTTCAACCTGTGAATATTCAATGATCCAACGTGATTATTTTATGCGCATGATCGAGCAGTTTGCGCAGGCGCTCGCAACGATTTTATCCAGCAGGAAAAAAGGGAATTGGCGGGAGATGGAGCAAAACATCAGCGCTGTTTGCGAAAAAATGCTCGGCGTCGATTATGCCATGTTTCGCCATATCGAAAGCGAACAACTCATCGAGCTGTTGCGCAGTGGTGAATTCATCGATTCGGCGAAAGCCTATGTTTTGGCCTCACTGTTTTATGAACAAGCGGATGCCCTCAGCCGCCGGCGAGAGCAAGAGAGAGCCTCTGCATTGTTTTTAAAATCAGCGACGTTGTACCTTGAAATCCTGAAAAGCGGCAACACGGAAATCAATGCGCAAACGTTGCCCCAAATTGCCCCGGCGCTTGCAAATATCGAGCTGAGCGGTACAACAGCGGCTTTTCGCCGCCGGCTTTTTCTCTATTATGAACTCTGCGGTGATTTTGATAAAGCTGAAAATATATTGTTCGAACTCGCGGAAGCGGCCGTAACCGGCATGGTTGAAAACGGTATTTTGTTTTACAACCGTCTGGCGGAAAAAAGTGATGCAGATTTACAGCTCGGCAATTTCAGCAGCCAGGAAGTCGCCGAAGGCCGTGCTGATTTCGTCCGACAATTTATGGAAAAAGAATAGAAAGCAATACAGCGATGGACGGAAAACAGCAGTGGCATTAGCAGGCAGGGGCAGGAACTATCCGCGATTTCGCGCATCGATCAACGCTTTTGAAAATCTCATCTTTCGCCATGCCTGGCCGGCAAAAGTGGCGTTCCGGTTGGGGCTGCAAAACAAGATTAAAACCGTCCGCTACACCGTTGCACTGGCGAGTTATCCGGCACAAAACCCGTCGTTAAAGATCGGCTTTCTCTCTGATTTTCATGCCGGACACGCGACCCACCCCAAAATGATTCAGCGCAGTATCGAACAAATTCAGAATGAAAATCCGGACATCGTTTTGCTCGGCGGAGATTTCGTCGATTTTGATGCGGCTTTTATGCGGGATGTGATCCCGCCGTTAGAAAAATTGCAACCACCGCTGGGTCTCTTTGCCGTTCCCGGTAATCACGATTTGTGGTCGGACGATGTTCTAATTCAAAGATCGTTGCAGGAAATCGGCGTAAAATTTTTAATAAACGATGGCCTGTTTCTGCCCCCGCCATTTGATGGTATTTACCTCTGCGGTCTGGACGAATGGCTCGCCGGTGAGCCTGATCCGGCACGGGCATTTGCGCAAAACGGCAAAGTCAATCTCGTTCTCATGCATAATCCCGCCAATTATCTCGATATCAAAATCCGACCGTTTGATGTGGCATTTTGTGGCCACACCCATGCCGGACAGGTTGCGTTGCCGTTTCAATATCCCCTCATCCTGCCGCGCCAGCCCTGTTGCCGCAAATATAGCTATGGCCGATATCAAGTCGGTGAGGACGGTCGAAGTTCCATCATCGTCTCCAGTGGCATCGGCTATCATTTCTTACCGCTGCGTTTTTTCGCCTGGCCGGAAGTCGTGCTGTGCACCATCGGGAAACAATAAATCAATGGTTACTTTTTTAAATGGTCTCTTCTCACGCAAAGAAAGACCGACTTTTCTTTGCGTATTTTGGGACTCATGAAATTGCGGAGATGATATCCACAAAAATGTTTAACGTGCCCGTTTTTCTAAAAAAGCCTGCATCGCGGCTTTTGCTTCCGGGCTGTGCAGCAGCTTTGTGAAGAGTTTGATCTCTTTGAAAAGCACTTCTTCCACAGTTGTTCCCGTGGTCGCTTTCAGTAATGCTTTTGTGTGCCGCAAAGCAGCAGCCGGTTTGCCGACCAGTTTTTCTGCTGTTTCCATCGCTTGAGAGAGCGTTTCTTCGTCCCGGCAAACCGCATTGATAATGCCGAATTCTTTTGCTGTTTTCGCATCAAATGGTTCCCCCAACATCAATAATTCGGCGGCACGGCGGCGCCCGACTGTCTGTGGCAAGAGCAGGCTGCACGCCGCCTCGGGGCAGAGACCGAGATTGATAAACGGTAAAATAAAAACAGCGGATTCACCGGCATAAACGAAATCGCAGTGCAGCAAAAGCGTCGTGCCAATGCCCACAGCGGGCCCGTTCACGGCGGCAACCAGAGGCTTTTGTAAATTGACGAGTGTTTTTAAAAAACGAAACCCCGGGCTGTCTTCTCCTGTGGGTGGGTTTTCGAGAAATTCCCGCAAATCATTGCCGGCGGTAAAACATTCGGCGCTGCCTTGAATGAGAATAACACGAACCGCCCCATCAGCGTCCGCTTCCTCCAACGCGTCGGCCAAAGCGGTGTACATGGTTTCGTTAAGGGCGTTTTTTTGCTGCAGCCGGTTCAATTGCAGGATGCAGATGTGGTCTTTTTGCGAAATCAGGATTTCAGGAATGGGCATATCTCTTCTCCAGACAGCGTGAAAAATATAATCTTTTGTTTGCAAAATAGCTGCTTTTTGTTGTAAAATCCAAGACTCTTTTTCGCCAGTGATTTTTAAAAGCTTTTCATGAGGCGCAGAGCATGCAACGTTTTGTTTCTTTATTGATTTAATTTTTCACGCTGAACAGATACCGGCTGGATGGCAAAAGAAAGGAAAACCGGATGAAGAGTTGCGCTCCGATTTTAGAATTTGACCCGGCAAAAACGGCTATAATTGAACCGGTAAATATCATCCGTGGCGTCGATGCGCCGGAATGCTGTGTGCTCTGTTTTTTTCAGGATGTGCTCACACGGCTGGCGCAAAAAGTTCCGTTTCAAAAAGTCGCTCGCCAGCGTTCGGAAATGGGTATGCATCCTTTGTGGGAATTTGAATTCAACGGTCAACGTCTGGCCGTATTTCATCCTGGAATCGGTGATTCGTTTGCAGCAGCAATGCTTGAGGAAGTCATCGCCCGCGGATGCCGGAAATTTATCGCTTGCGGCAGTGCTGGTGTACTCGACGATCAAATTGCTATGGGGCATGTATTGCTGCCGCTATCTGCCGTGCGCGATGAGGGCGCCTCATATCACTACCTCGAAGCCGCCCGCGAGGTTAGCGCAACACCAGCAGCCGTCGATGCCATCGAAAAAGTATTGAATCGAAATGAGATTCCATATATTCGCACAAAAACCTGGACGACTTCCGGGCTTTACCGTGAAACACGGCAGCGCATGCAAATACGCAAAAATGAAGGGTGCCTGACGGTAGAAATGGAAGCTGCTGCACTTTTTGCCGTAGCAAAATTCCGCAATGTAGCACTCGGGCAAATTCTTTACGGCGGTGATTCCCTCGGCGGCGAAATGTGGGATTCCCGCGGTTTTACCAAAGACATTTCCATTCGTGAAAAACTGTTTTGGCTCGCCGCAGAAGCGTGTTTGGAGATTCGAAAATGAAAACCACAGACGACTGGGTTAAAAAACTCAACCTCACAGTCCATCCTGCAGGCGGCTATTTTCGTGAAACTTATCGTTCGCAAGAAACGATGGGCAAACAAGGCCTGTACGATTTAGCGGTGAGCGCCGTTTTTCCACGACGATTTACTTTCTATTTATAATTTGAGGGCATCATGAAATTATTCAAAGTAAAATTCGTTTTTTTAACTCTTGTTCTGCTCCCTGTTTTTTCCCTCTTTGCCGGTGAAAAATCAAGGCCGGTGGCCACTTATTCCATCGTCGCGCGGGATTCCATTACCAGGCAATTGGGCGTGGCGGTGCAATCGAACTGGTTTTCAGTCGGCAGTATTGTAAGCTGGGCTGAACCTGGCATCGGCGCGGTCGCCACCCAATCATTCGTCGAACCCTCTTATGGCCCTCTCGGTCTCGGTTTAATGCGCGCCGGTAAAACGGCAAAACAAAGCTTGGCCGCTTTGCTGAAAGCGGATGATCACACCGATGTCCGGCAAGTGGCGATGGTCGATGCTGCCGGCAATGTCAGTGCGCATACCGGGGAAAACTGCATCATCTACGCCGGTGATGTGCAGGGACCCGGATTTTCCTGCCAGGCAAATATGATGGGCGCATCGACCGTTCCGGCGGCGATGGCCAAAGCATACAGCAACGCCAAAGGCGATCTGGCTGAACGCCTGATGATTGCGCTGGAAGCGGCCCAAGCCGAAGGTGGCGATATCCGCGGCAAACAATCAGCAGCGATTCTCGTGGTTGCCGGTGAACGCAGCGGCGCTCCGTGGAACAGCCGCATCGTCGATTTACGCATCGAAGACCACCCGGCGCCGCTGAAAGAAATGCGCCGTTTGTTGCATGTCAGCCGGGTTTATCAGCACGCTAATTACGGTGATGAACTGATGACGGAAAACAAAGTCGCCGAAGCCATGGAAGAATACAGCAAAGCCATGCAATTAGCGCCGGATAATCTGGAGATGGTTTTCTGGCCGGCAGTCACCCTCGCATCCGTCGATAGAATGGATGAAGCCTTGCCGCTATTTCAAAAAGTCATCGAAAAAGAAAAACGCTGGCTGGAATTGTTGAAAAGGCTGCCGGCGGCAAAAATTCTGTCACAGCAAAAAGTCGATCTTGTGCTGGTAAAGTTGAAGAAGAAATAAACCGCCAAATTAGCGCGTAATTTTAACTTTCCCACTATTGTTTAGCGGCAAAGTCACCGATTTGAAACCGGGAAACGAGGTCTTCAGGCCGATGTCGCCGATGAGCGTATAATCGAGCGCTCGCTGGCCTTTGAGAATTCCGATCACTGTTTTTCCGACCTGTGCAAAGCTCAAACTCACAGGAATTGCCACCGTGCTTTTTCCTTTTTTCGCGATGTGCAAGGCTTTTGCCGTTGTGCCTTTGGCCCAGTTTTGTTTGTTGATATTCAAACTGTAGTTAAGACTATTCACAACAAAACCGATGGCATTGGGATTATTGATATCCAGCTTTAATTCGAGGTCCGCTTTGGTAAATCCCAGCTTTTTCAAACGCAGCGATCCCAGTTTTATTTTAGGAATTTTCATCACCGGCAGATATGCTGTATGGCTTACCGGGATTCGGATTGGGCCCAAAACAGGGACGTCGAATTTGAGGCCGGCAGCAATTTTATATTTTGTACTGTCTTGTTTTTCCAGCGCCTTGAACGTACGATAAAGTTCTTTGTAATTTATCGTCAGCGGAATGGAGAGCATGCCGGCTCCATTTGCTGCAATGCGCATTGTCTCCGTCTGTTCACCCGATAAAAAGGAAGTGCCTGCAATTTGCAAATCATAATCAAAACCGGCAAGGGTGATCGCGAGGGCGTTGGGGTTTTTTATCTGCACTTCGGCAAGCAGGTTGAGATCGTCGAACGAGATACCGGCAAAACGCACACTGGTGATATTCGCCAGCGGTTTTTGCAGAGAAGCTAATTTTTGCAAGTCAGCACAACTGTTGAGTAAAACCGGTGTACATATCGCTACGAGTAATAACATCCTGTAAGATTTCATTGGAAACCTGCCTTTTGTATTTTTGTATAAAAATGCGTCTTTTTTCTTGTTGAGCGAATAAAATCAGAAATGCGCGCCACCGGTAACGGCTCACAACAACCCGGGCCCTGCAACAAATCGCAACCGAGAGCTCTCAGCATTCTGATATCATCTTCTGACTCAACCCCGGAGGCGATAACGGTTTTATCAAAGGAATGCACCATATCGATAAGCGCTGCAAAGGCCTTGCGCATGCTCGTTTTTTGTCTGATAAATGCCGTTGTTGCCGTGTCGATTTTGAAAATATCGAATGGCAATTCCAGTAAATAGGGCATAGAACAATTATCTTTACCAAATCCGACATAAGTCAAATTGACCCCTGTTCGATGTAAATTATGCAAACGCAGGCGAAATATATGTGAAGTAAAATCAGCCTGCCTGCCGTCAATTTCCAGGTTTAAAGCGCCCGGTGACAGGTCGAGATTTTCCAGGATGGCCTGCATTTTGTGGGGCAGGTTTTTCTGGTGCCATTGAAAATCGGAAAGGCTCAGCGCCACCCTTAAATCAAAGCCATATTGGGATTGCCAACACTTGCACTGACCGACGGCCTGACTCAATATCCACAGCCCGAGCTTCTCACTGAATTTACTGTTTTTAACTTTTGGCAGGAAATCTTCCGGATTTAAAATACCCCGCTTTGGATGCTGCCAGCGCAGCAAAGCCTCGACGCCGGCAATCAAATTGCCGCCACATTCAATTTGCGGCTGATAATAGATGATAAACTCATGCTTCTTATACGCCCCGCGCAAGTTGAATTCTTTGCGCTCAGTGAGCTGTTTGTTGAGTTTAATAGTTCTGTTATAAAAGT
Source organism: bacterium (assembly GCA_024275575.1). Classification (GTDB taxonomy): domain Bacteria; phylum Zhuqueibacterota; class Zhuqueibacteria; order Zhuqueibacterales; family Geothermadaptataceae; genus Bioreactorimicrobium. The sequence continues at coordinate 81,009 of JAJRYV010000056.1, read as the reverse complement.
TATAGGTGCCTTTACGATTCTTTTTCGCCAGGTACATCGCCGCGTCGGCGTGATGCAAAAGCTGAGAAATCGTGTTACCATCAACTGGAAATATGGCGATACCGATACTCGTTGTCAGATGAATCTGGCGATTCCCGAGAATAAAGGGACGTTTGATTTGTGAAATAATTTTGCTCGAAACTTTCGCAGCGTCGGCAGATTCTGAAATATCGTTCATGATGATGACAAATTCATCCCCGCCGTAGCGCCCCACCGTATCACTCTCACGCACACAATTAGTCAAACGGCGGGCAACTTTCCTTAGAATTTCATCACCGGTATGATGCCCGCAGGTATCGTTGATCTCTTTGAAATCGTCAAGATCGAGAAAAAGAAGGGCGAAACGTTTGTTCTCCCGCCGGCCTTGTACTAACGCTTGTGTCAGGCGGTCGTCGAGCAATTGCCGGTTAGGCAGCCGCGTGAGAAGATCATGATAGGCGAGATGTTTAACGCGAAGGCGCTGTTTCTCGTCGCGCACATGTTGTTTTTTTTCATCAGTAATATTGCGTAAAGTCACCAGAAAAGCGAATTGATTTTCCCAGCTCGTCCGAACAGAGCGCGCTTCCAAAATCATTACTTTCCCGCGGCTGTTTGCCTGTTTAATTTCAAATTTCGTACGGTCATGCAAGGGGTGTGCAAAGAAAGTGTTCAATAGTTGATTGCGTTTTGCACCCAATAAAAACTCGCCTGCAGGGTTGATGAACCGGATCTTGTTTTTCATGTCGATGATGAGCACACCATCGATGCTGCTGCTCAAAATTTGGTTCAATTGCCGGCATCGCTGTTCCAGGGAAAGGCCGCTTTCGCGACGGCCGTTTTGTATGTGCTGCTTTTGAATCGCATAGTGAATGGAATGTTTCAGGAAATTGCTGTCGAGGTGTTCGATGGCCAGATAGTCCTGCACACTTTCATGTTGCAGGTTCAAGTGCATGAGATCTGCATCGAGGGTCGTAAAGGCGATAATCGGCTGGTCGGGGATGAGTTGATTGACGCTGCTGATCAGGCATTGGCTGCTTTTTTCCTGCTCGGTTAAATCCAGCAGAATGACATTCACGTTTTCCAGAATGGACAACTGACGTACTTCATTGAAATTTTTGCAGTAGATAAAAATCAATTCAGTTTCGGAAGTATGCTGAACAAAATCGATGAGCTCTGAAATATAGCAATCGTCCTGTCTCAGTAATCCGATTACCAGAATAATGACCGGAGTTTCAGCGCGTCTGTCATCTTTTTTTAGCGACCTCTGCATCGATGCCCGCATTTTGTCTGTCTGTGGGTCTGTTTGTGCCTGTAAATTGTTCAAGGGTTTTGAAAATGGAGCCTGCTCTTGTAGTGTTAAAAACAGCATTTCTACCTGATTTGAAACCTGCTGTGAAAGCTGTTCAGCACATACGATGGCTCCCTCTTACTTTCGGAGTTTTTAAAAAAGGACTGCAATGTTGTTTTTGTCATAGTCGAACTTTTTTGTTTATAATACACAGGCAAAAACAAGGAGTCAAGCATGTTTTTACACCTTTTGGAAGTCGAGGCTAAGGCGCTAGTCACAATTTCAATTCGGATGCAGTGTTTGGATAAAATCGGTGGGTTACATGTATTCGGGATAATACTTTTCCAGGCAACTTGTACAAACGCCGTGGCTTATCTTTAATTTGGCATGCCGGTGGTCGAGATTTTCGGCATCGCTCCATTCCCCATCTTCATTACGAAATTTTTTACAAAAGGCGCAGATGATCAATACCCGGGTTAGCGTTTTTACTTTATTCAATATCATAGATGTGTTCTCCGTTTCCAGGTTGGAGTGTGCTTTCCGAAATCCTTTCGGACCTGCTTGTAAAAATGCTTCAAATTAAAAAGACCCCGGTGTCATCACAGACAATAACACCGGGGCTGGCTGGGATATGGGGGGTCCTTTTAAAACCGATGCATTTTAGCGCATCAGTGTCATTTTCTTACTGATAACATTCGCACCCGTGCTGATGCGATAGAAATATACACCGCTGGAGACAACCTGATTGGCGAAGTTGGTGCCGTTCCATTTGAATGAATAACTGCCGTCGTTCAGCACACCGTTGAAGAGTGTTTTGATTTTTCGTCCGGTGATGTCATAAACTTCCAGGCGAACACGGTTAAATTCACTTTTTGCCAGGGTGAAAGAAATTGTGGTTGACGGGTTGAACGGGTTGGGATAGTTCGCATGCAATTGCAGTGTTTGTGGAACCTGTGCCAGCGTCTGCTCGGCTGCACCGGTGGTCACCGATGCGGTTTTATCCAATTTTACTTGCAGCAATTCCGAAGCGCTGCCATTGCTTGCAACAGCCCAGAGCATGACCTGATCACCGGTGTTGAATTGGGTCAAATCGGTCGGCTGGTATTGACTGTCGAGCAGTACCGACTGGGCGGTTATCTGATATTGCGGCCCGTCAATCCACATTGCATTGGCGCTTTTTGCACTGATGATACCGGCAACAACGATCAGATTCGAGGTATCTTCCAGTTTGATGCGTACCGCGAGATAGGAGCCGTCAGCCTGCAGGAGGGCTCTAACTTCGACGAGATCGGTCGGCGCCAGGTCGGCGAAAGTGATCAGATTATGCTGTAAATCGAATACCATCACCGTGCTGTCGACCAGGAATTCAATGCCATTAACAGTCAGTGAGCCGGCAGTGAGCGCTTCGATTGAACCGGTCAATTCGATTTCATCGTTTGCCTGATTTTCAACTTTGATGCGCAGGGCGTGCAGATTGCCATCGTTGTGCATAAAACCTTTTATTTCGACAAGCATGCCGACGGCCAACTGATCGGCGGTCATCGAGTTTCTGTTGTTGTCGAGAATAACTGTCGCGCTATCGAGCATAAAACTGGATTGTCCGACCTGAATACGGCCTGGTTCGAGAAAAGTGATCTGACCGGTGAGTTCAATATCAGACTGGTGGAAAGGTTTCACTTTGATCCGGTCGGCAAGAATTGTATTCTCCGCAATCAGTTTTCCCTTGATCTGGACACGCTGACCGTTTTCAAGATCAGCCAATGTCAGGGCCGCTTTGTTATAGTCCATTATTTGGGTGTTGCTGTCGATTTGTACCGTATAATTGAGAACCATCAGGAAGTCCGTACCGACAGAATCGATAGCGCCGGTAATTTTCACGCGGGTGTCGTTTTCGTTCTCAACTTCAATTTTGCGTGCGTAATAACTGCCATCGCTCAAACGCGAGGCTTTCACCTCTACATACATTCCCGCGCTCAAATCGTTCAACGTACCAAACACATGATGGTCCAGCTCGATTCGGGTCTGATCATCGATGGAAAATTGCGTATTATTGATGACGACTGCAGCAGATAAAACCGAATCGATGGTCCCTTTGACTTCGAAATCGTTGTCACTATCATGCTCGGAATGGTCTTCCATTTCTATTTTTACGGCAAGAAAATCACCGTTGTCCATTTTCACGCCTTTAACTTCCACACGCATACCGACTTGCAAATCGGCAAATGAAAAAGAGGCTCGATGCTTGCCTTCATAACGGGTTGTGCTGTCAACAAAAAATGTGTAATTGTTGACAGTGAGATAATCTTCACCAAGCTCGCTGATCATACCTTTCATTTTCAGATCATGCTTCGATGAATGGTGATTCCCCTTGCGTTCAATTTTCTTCGCATAATAGCGTGAAGAATCTTTTTCGACACCTTCGACTTCGACAAAATCGCCGACTTTGAGATCAGCAAAACCGGCGTTACCGCGGTGGTCGGTTTTGATCTCTGTGTCATTATCAACATCGAAAATAAATCCATTGACGACTAAACTGTCAGCCCCGATGGATTCGATCACACCCTGCGTTTCGAAATCGGAATCATCAGCCACGGCGATACCGGAAAGCATTAAAAGGGCGATTACAACTGTGAATAACCTCCATGTCCCAACGTTGTTCATTCGAGGTGTGTTCATTAAATTAACTCCTTGTTAGATTAGTTGTTGAAGCGTGTCCATACGTATGTTTTTCCTTTTTTTGTCAAAGGTCATGCCAAAGGTAGATATTTATTAAAATCAATGAGTTATGGAATGTTGATTTGATCTCGGAAGTGTATTTCATGCCCATCAAGTGCAAATTCTGCACAGTATTTTGTATAAGGATGACAATGTGTTCCTATCGTTATCTCCCGATGAGAAAGATTTCATATGGACTTAAGGGAAAGGCGAAGATGATGCCTGTTTGAACTCACCTGTTCACATAAAAAAACCCCCGTGCTGGAGGTGGCTAATCTCCTGAAACGCACGGGGGATGCTATGGTTGGTTGGTGTGGAAAAGTTCGTTTTCAATCAGCGGAGATAGCCGCTTTGATAAAAGTTGTCGATATATTTCTTTGCATCATTTTTATTCGGTCTGCTGCTTCATTTTGATGCGTTTCACGCAGTGCGGTTTCGTAGGCTGTTAGCAATTCGCTAACGTTGGCCAAATCATTTCGCTGTAGTTTCTGAATTTTGGCTAGGCTTGCACGGGCGAGCCGGCGTTGCAGTGCTTCACGTGTCAGTTTCATTTTTTTATCAAGACGAAAATAGACCACACCACCGCTCATACCGGCGCACATCCATGGGCCCGGATCACCGAGCACCAGCGCCCTGCCACCGGTCATATATTCGAAAGCAAAACCTTTGATATTGGCCCTGCCGGCAAGGTGCCCATCATCATCTTTCAATGGCTTCTCAGGCATGCCGCCGATGACGATATCGGCTCCTGAAAGCCGGATTCCCGCGCGGGAATCGGCATTGCCCTGCACGATATACAGGCCTTTTTGTGCACCGTAAGCGAAGCATTTGCCGACCGACCCGTCGACGCGCAGGCCATCGTGGTTGCTGCCTTTGAGAATGTAGGCTGTGCCGCCATTGCCGCATTTCAACGTACCATCCTGCGCACCGCCATATATCATGAGCTTGATGCTGTCGCTGGAAAAAGCACCAAGACCGTTTCCCGGCACGCGATCACCTTTTGCTTTCAGGGTGATATCAAATATCCCGACATGGCCGTTTTTTTCAAATTTAAAACGTTCAAGGGCGCCGGCCAAATGGGTGCCGATCGCACGGTCGACATTGGCGATTTTATCGTCTTCATAAATAATGCGATGCGAGTCATTTTTTACCTGTTGCAAAACGAGTTGCGAAATACTGCGCGTTACGGTGGTCATGCGACGGCGCAGGCGTATCGCTTCATTGAAAATGGCAGGAGCGCCCTCCTGCGCGCGTGTTTGCCGTAGCAGCGAGCTGCAATCGACGCGCTGCGTTTCCCGTGTTTGCTGCAGAAATTCCGTCCGTCCGACGATATCCTGTAAATTGTCTAATCCCAGTTGTGCGCTGCGGTCTTGCAGATCGTCGAACATCGCTTGAAAAAATGTACAAAGACGCCTGACCGCTTCTCCATATTCGCGTGGGGTAAACTTGTTCAAACCATATTCCTGCGCCGCAGCCTGGCTGGAAAAATGGGAAGTGATGCCGACGTGGCATGTTCCGAGATTACAATCGCGGCAAATAGTGCAGCCGATAGCAACCATGGCGGCAGTGGCAAACCCCACCCGGTTAGCGCCGAGGGCCATCATTTTAATCACATCCTCGCTCGATTTCATGCCGGCGTCCGACCAGATTTCCACCCGCTCGCGCAGGCCGGAGGCGACGAGTGCAAGATGTGCCTGGCGAACGGCAATTTCAGCAGGATAACCGACGTATTTCAACGCATGTTTTCGCGCGGCGCCGGTACCGCCATCGTAACCTGAAATGGCGATAATATCAGCGCCGCCCTTAGCGATGCCGGTAGCGATGGGTGCGATGTTGGGAATCGCCGGAATTTTCACCGCAACTTTAGCGTCCGGGTTGATGGTTTTCAGTTCTTCGATGATTTGTGCCAGGTCTTCGATGGAATAAATATCATGGTTATTGCTCGGTGAAATCAACTCGACGCCGGCTTCAGTGTTGCGCGCGGCGGCAATTTTTTTGGTGACTTTAAATCCGGGAAGCTGTCCACCTTCACCGGGTTTGGCACCCTGACCAATTTTTATTTCAAGATATTTTGCCGAATTGAGCATGCGCGCATTAACACCGAAACGGCCGCTGGCTACTTGCTGTCCACGATTATCATAATATTTCCCCAGCATATCTGGAATTTCTCCGCCTTCGCCATTCATCGCCAGGATATTGAGCTGGCGTGCGGCCTCGGCATAGGCCCGGAAAGAAGTCTCGCCCTGGCTGCCATAGCTCATCGCAGAGATATAAACAGGCGCTGCCAGGCCGCAGATATCGAGCTGAACATCATCGTGCGCCAGGGGCTGTTTAGCCTTTTTTAAATCCCAGGTATGGCGCAGAGAAGCCGGAGTTTTCTCTTCAGTAAATTTTAATTTTTGCAGGAAATCATCATAGGAAATCTTACCGAGTGCCGTATCGCCGATGGCTTTCCAGATTTTCGGATAAAGATGGCTGTCAGCCGGGGTGCGTGTGCGCTCACTTTGTGCAATTTCAAAACGCAAACGCATATCCCCGGCTACCGCTGCTAGTGTTTTTCCGGCTTTCGAACTTGCGAGGTCGTTTTTGCAGCGGAACAGATCAGCGAGCTCCGGGCTAAAGCCGATCGAGGCGAAGAGTTTTCCGTAACCGCTAATTTCGTGAATGCCCATGGTCGACATGACTTTTTTAATGCCGGACTGCATGCCGCTAACGAGATTTTCGATGGCTGCGTTCGCCTCTGTGCCGGCTTTATTTGCCAGAACACGATGGAACATCAAATAGGGAGCCACGGCTTCAGCGCCGAGGCCGAGAGCGAGCATGATCGCGTGTGTATTGCACAACATGCCGGAGCACAAGACAAGGCTGGTTTTTCGCCGCAGGCTGATCCCCTCAGCGTTCACGAGTGCTTCCAGGTGATTATTGATCACAGCGAGTGCAAAATGGCCGTCAAGGACAAATTCATGGCCGTTCGAGAATGCTTTGCGATCATCGAGCACGATGATTGAAGATTCGTAGTTTTGTACGACTTTTTCAGCAGAAATTTTCAGTTGTTCCATGCAGGTAGCCAGGTCGGTACCTGAGGGAAAAGTCGTAGGTAAAAGTACGGTTTCCGGCTTGCCGGTTTCTCGCGCGTCTTGTGGCGTCCGCTGCAAGTCTTCGCTGCCGCATTGCGGCACAGCTTTGGCGCTGATTCCGGAATTATCGTATAACGTGTTGAGTGTCAGTGTGGCAAATTTTCTGGCTTCATGCTGTAATAAATCTTCCATCGCCGCATCAGCGCTGTCGAATAAAATCGGTAAACTGATCAGTATTTGCGCTGCAAGAGATGTGAGGTTTTCAACATTTTTTTTTGCCGGCAGATAAAATGGCGGTTTGCCGCCGAGAAATGTATGTGTCGAGAAATGTGCCCCCTCGCGCACCTGATCGATAGCCGGATTGGTCACCACGGCAACGCGTTCTTTAAAATAATCGACGAGATTGTGCAAACCGGGCGCGAGAATGGTTAACTGGCCATCATAACCCGTGGCGCCGATGGCTTCTTTGCTGCTGTCGGACTGGGCCTCGAGATTTTGCACATCTTCCCGTCGCCAGCCAAAAGCTGAAAAATGTGATTCCGGCAATGGTTCCGGCCTCGTGATTAGCGGCGGCTCACCGATATTCATATTCACCATTATGCGCAAGTTTGATTTTGCCAGGGCGTTGCCGTTTCTTTTATTAAAGCGGTCGACAATTCGTTTTTGCAATTGCTTATGCGAATAAACACGGCTGCCCGCTTCGCGGCTTGCAGGGAAACGGCGTTTGTCGGCACGGTATGGTCGTTTGATTCGAATAGCCATTTTTTCGCCCGGCGCCAGCGGTTTGGGGTCCCTTTCCATACGGCTGATATCGACGACACCTTTTTCCGAAGAAGCAATGTATTCTTTCTCCGTTTCGCAGAACCACAACGGCCGCAAGCCGAGAGCATCGGCGCTGAAAACAATTTCATCTCCCTGGCGGGCGATAATCGCTGCCGGACCCTGTGCCAGTTTTCCAAAAGCACGGCGGCCATAGAGATAAAATTTTTGCACTTCGGCAGGCAGTTGCAGCATCTCAGACCATACCGGCGGAAATAGCAGTTCGATCGTTTCCGATAATGAACAGCCAAATGAGAACATCAACGATTCGACGATGCGATCGAGGTTTTGCGAATCACTGCCGTCGTCGATGAGATCAAATCCGAGCAGGCGTGCTTCCCGCCGCAGCCGGGCGATGGTGTTGATTTCGCCGTTGTGGCCTAGGGTCGAAAACATTTGCGCGCGCCGGGGCACGGAGGCAGTGTTGGTGCTGTAGCGGCCGTGTGCCAGGGAAATCGCCGAAGTATAATCCGGGTGCCGCAATTCCGGATAGTAGCTCCAGATCGTGCTGATGTCGCCGAGCCCTTTGTATATCACTGAGTTTTTGCTGAATGAAGCGACATGGACTTGCGGTAGCTTTTTCTCGATTTCTATCATCGCCCGGAAACTCCGCGCATCGCTGCTGGTGCGGTGGCGCGATGGCAGTGATGCGATTTGCAGAAAGTATGGTTCGGTCATTTTAGCGCGCGGGCCGAGCTCATAGCTGTGGACTTTATGCCGGCGCGAAAGAACGATCTCATATGCAAAATTACAGATAATTTCCTGCAATTTGGTGATTAAATCTTCGACTTGCCTCTGTTCACACTTCTCAATTAAAAAGTGGCCGACTGTGAAATAGGGGTCTGATGCAACAACGGAATTGAGTTCCGCCTCACCGATCCATCGTTCCCACATGAGATAGGGGATATCTGTTTGAATACCTGATCCGTCGCCTTCCTGATCGATAACCCCGGTGCGATGGCCCATCTGGTCCAGCGCTTCCAGCGTTCTTTTCACGCTGCCGTGGGTCGCCTGGCCATCTTTTTTAACACTGGCGATAATGGCGCAGGCATCATATTCCTGTTGCTCGAGTTCATTTATGTAATTGAAATTCATTGGAAATGTTTGATTTTGTATGAAAAAGTGTTGAATAGCGTTAGCTCGTCGGTTTAACAGTTGGCTAAATAGTCACATTTTCACTATTGATGGTCAGCATTTGTCAAGCATGTCCGCTAATTTCCACATACTTCGGCAAACAAAATAATATTTATTCAAAAAAGAATGTAATTCTTTGGTTTTGGTGTATTTTTATACTGTTTTGTGGGTTTTTATTTGATTTTTAGTGAGATTTAATGAGGCGAAATATAAGCAACAGGCAGCATAAAATGCAACAGGTTTTATTACTTTATTTACCAAATTGAATCTATTGCTAAAGTTATTTAATAATACTAATGGAGTTTTATAAATAACTTAATTCAGGGCCGGGAGATTAAAAAGTTGTGCTATACTTGTTTATTAAGGCTCTTTATATAGACACGAAAATCTTTTCTGGAAGATGCTGATCGGAAAAGATTGTTTCTATCATCAGTTAAATCTTTTTTTTTGGAAAGCTCGTCCTAATCGGGACTTAAGAAACAAGGTGGGTAAACATAAAAATTGATTCATCGAAAGTAGTCACTGTTTATCTGATTAAAATGTAAATTATGAGCAATCCTATCACTTTGCTCGGTTATCTGAGTTTTAAAATAAACATCAAGGAGTACAAAAATGCGATCTATGAAAGTTTTTGCTGTATTAGCGATCGGTATTCTTGTGGGTATTTTGGCGACGACACAACTGGAATGGCTGCCAAAATCTGAAGCCGGCTCTCCACAGCCGGTAAATGTGCCGGTAACGACAAACAGTCCGGAGCCGTTAAAGTACAACCCGGACGTTATTCGCGATTTGAACAACGCATTTATTACCATTGCCGAGCGGGCAAGGTTGAGCGTCGTCACAATCCTGACAGACAAAATCGTTAAAACGTCCGCCACCAATCCTCACCGCCGCCAGACGCCGTTTGGTGACTTTTTTGATTTTTTCAACTTACCTGATATGCCGCAAGAGAGGCATATGAGCGGCCAGGGTTCAGGTGTAATCGTCAGCAGCGACGGTTATATTTTGACGAATAATCACGTTGTCAATGATGCCGATGAAATCAAAATCATGCTGTATGATGGGAAAAAACTGGATGCTGAAATCATCGGTCGTGACCCGCGCAGTGATATCGCCGTCGTCAAAGTCGATGCAAAGAACCTGCACCCCATCGATTTCGGTAATTCTGAAAATCTTCGTGTCGGTGAGTGGGTGATGGCGATCGGCAGCCCGCTGCGCGAAGGTCTGGCGAATACAGTTTCGGCGGGTATTGTCAGCGCCAAAGGTCGGGCGCTGCAGCTCGCCGCCGTGGAAAATTTTATCCAAACTGATGCAGCGATCAACCCCGGCAATTCCGGTGGTGCAATGATCAATTTATATGGCCAGTTGGTGGGGGTCAATACGGCGATCGTTAGCCAATCGGGTGGCTTCCAGGGAATCGGTTTTGCCGTACCGATCAATCTGGCAAAATGGGTGATGGACAGCTTGATCAAAGATGGGAAAGTCAGTTATGGTTATCTCGGCATCATCCCGCAGCCAGTGACTGAAAAAGTTGCCGAGGCCCTCAAACTCGAATCGACAAAAGGTGCGTTGATAAGCGAAGTGACCGATGGTACGCCGGCGGCCAAATCCGGATTGCGCGAAAGCGACGTGATCACCGATATCGATGGCCGTGAAATTCGTGACGACAATCATTTGCGTAAAGTCGTGGGAACGATTCGACCAGGCACCAGCGTTTCCATGGGTATCGTTCGTGATGGGAAACGAAAGACTGTGAAAGTAACTTTGGGTGATTATCCGGAGAACTTGACCGCGGTAACGAAAACGCAGAAAAAAGACAATTATAACAAACTCGGTCTTGAGGTTGCAAATCTGACCAATGATATTCTCAGACGCTACAATATTGAAGATGGCGATGAGGGGGTTGTGATCACCAATATCGATCGCAACAGTGATGCCTGGCAGGAGCAGTTGCGCGTGGGCGATGTTATCCTGTCGGTTAACAAAAAAACGGTTGATTCGGTACGTAGTTTTAACCGGATCGTCGACGGGCTGAAAACCGGCGATACTATTCTCCTGCGCTGCAAACGCGGCTCACGGCGATTTTTCAGCGCTATCACAGTAAAATAATCGTGCAACAATGCAGGCAGTTCAATTACAAACGCGCTTCAGTGAGACTGGATTGACGTCGCTGCCTGTTTTATATATAGTAATCAACACAACAGCGAGTTTTACAAAATTGAATCAATAACTTGACGGCAATACCCTGCCAGGGTTCGCTCGTTACGACGCATTTCAAAGCGGGATTTGGCTTGACCAGGTCCCGTTTTTTTATTAAAAATAAATATCAGAATTCTTAATTGTGGGAAAAAATATCGGGATTTTTTATAAACAGGAAATTAATTATTATGCTGCATTTTTTTTTCATCGCTGCTTCGAGTCAAAAGAGATAATCGTTTAACGATGAGTTTGGTCTAATGATTGCATATCGTTGCGCCTGTTTTCATAATGTCGTTAATTAAAATAATTTATATGTTCAGAATTATTGTATTCTCTGCTTGCGAATTATTTTTTTAAAATTTACTTTAAGCGCTTAATTTTTGTTTACTGATTTATTTTAAAACCGATTAGGTGGAGAGAGTCAACCTTCCCTGAAAATTTGGTTCACAATCATTCCGATGGTCTCTTGCTCCCCTCTGGATTCAGCCCATTATTTTTGAGCAGTCGATGTGAAGTGGAAGCCAACGAATTTTAACGAAAAGTACCACACATGAGGCAAAGATGGACAAAGTAGAAGCTTTGGCAAAGGTTTCCCCGCTTGCTGCGGGTGAAAAAAAGAAAGTTCTGTTAAAAGAGCATATTATTGAAATCGTCAGTGACGCTGGTGAGGGTGCGCAGAAAGCCGGGCAGGCATTCGGTGCGATTTCCGCAAAAAGCGGCAACGGGATCTGGACTGTGGAAATTATTCCTGCAGAAATTCAGCCGCCGCCCCGCAGCAAGGTCGGCGGCAGCGGCAACAGAATTCGTATCGGTTCCTTTTATATCACCAATGCCGGCGATGAAGCCGATCTCGTTGTCGCCTTTAATGAACAATCGCTGCTCGGCCGCTTTGAGTCAGACAATATGAAACCCAATGCCATCGTTTTGCTTGAAGACAAATGGCGTGATCATGCGGACCCGGAAATCAAAAAAATGTACCGGGAAGGCCTGGATGAACTGAGCAAAACGAAATTGCGCATCTATGAAGTGCCGATGGAAAAGGAATGCCTGAAAATTGTACAAAATCCGCAGCGCGGTAAAAACATGTGGGCTCTCGGCATGTTGTGCAGTATTTATTCACGCGACCTCGAGGCTGCGCGCAATGAGATTCGTCTGACCTTTGCCAAAAAAGGCGAGAAGGTCATCGCGCCGAATATTCAATTGCTCGAATCCGGCTATGCATGGGCTGAAGAAAACCTCGATTTTAAATTTGAAATTCCGTCTGCAGGCATCAAAGATCGGCAAATTGTTTTGAATGGCAATACCGCGCTGGCGTTGGGCGTTGTCGCATCCGGCATGGATGTCTGCGCCATGTATCCCATCACACCGGCAACTTCGGCGTCTCATTATCTCAGCGAGATTTTTGAACATGTCGGTGGCGTCGTGCATCAGGCGGAAGATGAGATTGCGGCGGCGGCATTTGCCGTTGGCGCCTCCTATGCCGGCAAATGCGCGGTGACCATCACTTCCGGGCCCGGGTTGTCATTAAAAACCGAAGTTCTGGGGCTCGCTTCAATGGCGGAAATCCCACTCGTTGTTGTGAACGTTCAGCGTGGCGGCCCAAGCACTGGCTTGCCGACTAAAGTCGAACAGGGCGATTTGCTTATGTCGCTTTTCCATACTCATGGCGACGCGCCCAAAATCGTCATGGCGCCGGCGACCATCGAAGACTGTTTTTATGCGCCGATAACCGCGCGCAAAATCGCTGAAACCTTCCGCATGCCGGTTTATATTCTTTCTGATGCCAACCTGGCAACCGGCCAGCAACCATTCATGAAACCGGAGTTTAAAGAAGAATGGGTGGCGCCGCCGTTTGACCAGTCGCCGGTTCCGGAAGACATGGCCCCCTACGATTGGGATGAAGAAACCGGACTTTCAAGCCGGATCATTCCCGGGCAGCCCGGCGGCATGCACACCCTGACCGGCCTGGCGCATTCACGCGAAAGCAAAGTGGCCTACGATCCCTGGATCAATCAATTTGCAATGGAAAAGCGCAGCAAGAAACTGGCAGCATTTCAAAAAACACTGCAAACACCGAAAGTTCACGGTGATAAAAAAGGTGATTTGCTCATCATCGGCTGGGGCAGTACACTCGGCGTGATCGAAGAAGCCGTGGATGCAGCCTGTGAAAAAGGCTATTCAGTCTCCTCGTTGCATCTCAAATATTTGCAACCCATGGCTTCAGGAATCAAGGAAATACTGCAGCAATTCAAGCAGGTGATGACCGTTGAAATTAATTATTCGGACAGTTATAAGGATAAATTTTTCGATGAAAATAATCGCCGTTACTCAAACCTTGCATTGTTGCTACGGGCACGTTATCTCATCGATGTCGATTGCTGGTCCAATGTTTTCGGACAGCCGATCAAGCCGCATTCCATTATCGATATGATCGAGGAACGTCTCAAATAATGCCGCGCTGATTGCGCCAGAAATTTAAGCACATAATGACATGAGGTGAGCCATGTTTGGCATAAATCAAAATTGTGAAATTGCATTACCGGATACTTACTACACTTTGGAAGAATATCAAAGCAATGTGCCGCGCTGGTGCCCCGGCTGTGGTGATAATTCTATTCTGACATCTGTCCAGCGCTTGTGCCGCGATGAACAACTCGCACCGGAGAAAACTGTATTTGTCTCCGGTATCGGTTGTTCGAGCCGCTTCCCCCACTACATGGGAACAGACGGTTTCCACGGTTTGCACGGCCGTGCTTTGCCCATCGCCGAAGGCATCAAAATCCGCCGGCCCGATCTTGACGTATTTGTCAATATGGGCGACGGCGATTGCTGCAGCATCGGAACGGCGCACTGGATCCACGCTGTGCGATACAATATGAATATGGTCGCAATGCTGCATAATAATGAAATTTATGGTCTTACAAAACTGCAGGTTTCCCCAACTTCACCGCAAGGGCTGGTAACCAATACTACACCAACAGGTTCGCCGTTGAAGCCCATCAAACCACTCAGCGTCACATTGGGTATCAGCAATGTCTCATTCGTCGCTCAAGTCGGTGAATGGATGCCTGAAATGATGTATGATATTATTAAAGCGGCCTATCACCATCGTGGTTTCTCGTTTATTCATATCGTGCAGCGCTGCCCGCATTTCACCCCGCACATGTTCGATCATCTGATGCAACCGGAATCGATTTTAATGCTGCAGCACGAAGACGGATTGAACTCCAGCGAAACCATGCTCAAAACTTTTAAAAATCATGAAAATCATGATCCATCCAACTTGAACCGAGCTCGCGAGCTGGCTGAAAAAGAAGACCTATTGCCAGTGGGTATTCTTTACCGCAATGAAAATGTTGAAGTTTATGATGATGCAAAGCGGCGCAAGCGTTTTGTGACCAGCGAGATGCGCAAAAATGTTCTGGAGAACGCTTTTAACAAGATTTTGATCGAGCCGGTAAGTGGAGGAAACGGCCATGCCTGATGTCGTGGTTGAAAATCAAGTTGGGCAGGTCAGCAACAACGGCGCCCTTGCTCAAATAGATGAACAGAACTTTATTACTGATTTGCGTCATTTTTTTATCACCGGAGAAAAGAGCGAGTTTAAAGCAAAACCAGTGCCTCTGTCGGGGGTAAGCTCGGTTTTTGATGCCGGCTTGCGTCATCTTGAAAAAATGCGCCTTGATTTCCCGCTGATCTTACCGGAAGATACTGAAAAACCGATGATCACATTGACGCAATTTATCGATGAAATGATCACCAGTTTGGACGCGGAAAACGAAGAAACTGCCGAATTGCGACATTATTTATATCTCCTCGAAAATGCGATGCGCCAAAAGTGCTTTGCGAAATCCGCAAACCTGGAAGAAACCTGGGAAAAAGCGCTAAAAGACGTTATTAAATCAGCGAGAACCGCAAAAGATAAAAAAGAAAACCTGCAAAAAACGCTCAAAACACTATTCAGCGAAAAGAGCTTTCCAGCAGAATTGCTCGCTTTCCAGCCGCAAGTCATCCAACGCATATTTTCCCGTATTTATGCGCGGCAGGCGGCAAATTCCAGTGCTGAATTTCTCCGTCAAAATCACGACCTGCTGCAGCGTGTCAGTGATATTCTCACCATTGAATATGAAAAATCGGAGGCGGCAAAGTCACCGGAAGAATTGGCCGGCCGTCTCGCAACCGATGAAATCAAACCTGATACTTTTGCCGGCCTCATGGCGCATGTGGGCCATCTCAATCCATCGCAGACGAGAAATGCCCGGCTGCAACTGGTAAAAGATAAATTGACGCAGATGATCGAAGAACTGGAAAACGGTGAGATGACCGTTGCAAGTGATTTTAAGACTGCATTCAAGCAGTATGAATCCACCTTGAAAAAGTTTATCGGTTATTTCCGCGCCCGGCAAATCGCCATGCTCGAAGTTGAAAATCGATACGATGCACAACAACATGATGCCTATTTTGAGAAATTTGATCTTATCAATGTGCCGGTTTCTGAGCTGAAGATGATCTGGCCTGCGGTTGTCTATTTGAAACAGAGTAAACTCACCGCCGATCATATCAGCGAAATTTTACGACTCGCGGCGACAGAAGCACCCGTCAAAGTTATTATCGAATTCGACAAGGTGCTGGAACAGGGCAAAGCACCCCATGAATCGCATTTTTATTCTGCTGCTGCCAACCGATTAATGCGCAGCCTTTTGCAGGAGAATAATATATTTGCCGCACAGCTTTCATTGTCGAATTTTACCTCACTAACCGAAGTTTTTCAAAATGGTTTGCAGTTTAGCGGCCCATCATTTTGGGGGGTTTTTGTCGGCGGGCACAAGGATGCTGAAAATCGCTTTAAACAAGTCATTGGAGCCACTTCGTCCCGCGTTAATCCGGCATTTGCACTCGACCCCGGCAAGGGTTTAAAATGGGCTGATAAGTTTTCCATCGCAACGAATGAAGATTTCGCCGGCGACTGGATCAGGACAAAGGCCGGTTTTATTGATGAAAACGGCGATCATATCACTATCGAAGATTGTTATACAACCGTCGATTTCCTTTCCGACCAACCGGAATTTGCCGCCCATTGTGTCGAAATAAATGCTGCTGAATTGACCGATGATTTTATTCCCGTTGCAGATTTTTTGCACGAAAGTACAACATCGAACAAGATTCCATTTGTTATTAAATACGATAAAAAAGGGCATAAATTCGCTGTCGTCGTTTCACAATTTCTGCTGAATTCAGGGCAAAAACTTCAGTTGAACTGGCAGAATTTACAGGAACTGGCCGGGATAGAAAATTCCCATGTGCAGGCTCAAATGCAGATTGAACAGGAAAAACTTGCAGCAGCCCTGGCCGCCAAAGAAAATGAACTGGAACAAACTTATCAGGCTAAACTCGACTCGACCGTCGGTTCCCTTGCTGATGAGATTGTCGGCAATATTGCTGCCGGAT
Organism: bacterium; assembly: GCA_024275575.1. Classification (GTDB taxonomy): domain Bacteria; phylum Zhuqueibacterota; class Zhuqueibacteria; order Zhuqueibacterales; family Geothermadaptataceae; genus Bioreactorimicrobium. Next base: position 64,311 of record JAJRYV010000056.1, on the reverse strand, counting down.
TGCTCGGTCAGACGGCGGCACCCGTTGCCGTACCTGCGACTGCACCTGCTGCGGCGCCGGAACAAGCAGTCTCGGCGCCGAAAAGCGAGGAAACACCAAAAGCTGAAATTGCCGGGGAAGCTGATGATGATATATCATTCGATGCCGCTTACATCGATACACCGCTGTGCACGAGTTGCAATGAATGCATACAACGGAATTCGCTGATCTTCATTTACGACGGCAATCAGCAAGCAATTATCAAAGATGCCGGCGCCGGCCCTTTCCGCGATATCGTCGAAGCTGCGGAAAAATGTCCGGTGAAAATCATCCACCCCGGCAAACCGCTAAACCCGGACGAAGAGGGTCTTGAAGACCTGATGAAACGAGCGCAGCCTTTTAATTAAGATTTCATCCGGCCGTTTGACCTGCTGCAATTATAAAATTTAATCCAAACGATCAATTATGGAATTTTTATCATCCGTAGGATTTCTCACAGGGCTGAGTGCCGCGCTTGCCCTGGTGCTCGTTTTTGCCAATCGAAAACTCAGCGTTTATGAAGACCCGCGCATCGGCCAGGTGACCGATATGTTGCCCGGCGCTAATTGCGGTGCCTGTGGTGTTCCCGGGTGCGCCGCTTTTGCCGAAGAAGTGGTTGGCGGCAGCAAGTCGCCGAGTGCCTGTTCGGTGGGTGGAGCGGATTCAGCAGAAACTATCGCAAATTTTCTCGGCATCGATGCCGGTGAGGCAGAGCGGAAAATTGCCCGGCTCATGTGCGCCGGCGGCTGCGATGTTGCCGGGGATATCGTCGATTATCAGGGGTTCTCCTCCTGCCGGGCGGCGGCTGTTGTTGCCGGCGGTGGCAAGGCCTGCTCCTGGGGCTGCCTCGGGCTCGCTGATTGCGAGGTCGTTTGTACTTTTGAAGCGATTCACATGAGTTCCACCGGCCTGCCCGTCGTCGATGCAGACAAATGCACCGCTTGCGGTGATTGTGTCGAAATTTGCCCCAAAGATTTGTTTGAACTTCGCTCCGAAAAACAAAAACTGCTGGTACAATGCAAATCCCTGCTCGCCGGCGATAGCGCTACCGATTTGTGCAAAGTCGCTTGCACCGGCTGCGGCATCTGCGCAGCCGATGCCCCGGCCGGTTTGATCGAAATTAAAAATAATCTCGCCGTCATCGATAATAACTTTTCCCAACAGACGGAAATCGCCACCTTGCGCTGCCCCACAGGTGCCATTTTATGGATTGAAAAGCAACAATTCCCGCAGGAACAACGTGCTGCAGAAGTGCAAAATATTTGAGAGAAATCGCAATGATTTTCAAGAAAAAAAATAAATCAAAAATCGATCAGGCGCCGTTTGGCGACCAGAGTAATATTGCAGCAACACGAGCGGTTTTGCTCGATATTGAGGCTGTATTATGCAATGTCGTCGCTTTGGATATTTCACGGCAGCCGTGGAAATCACACAATAAAAACCTTCCCGACAATATTGAAATTTCGCAGGATTGCTCTGCTGGACTGGGTTTTACACAAGGCGCAACAGCCACAGGTTTGCGCACCACACTGTTTTCTTCAGCGAGAAATACGGCTGAACTCATCGATGGTATTGCCGATGCCGTGGGCAAACATTTACCGATCCTGTTTCATCTGACATTGCATGACAGCTTTTTTCTGCAGCAACTCATAGACAGTGGTGCCATTGTTCTCCATGCCAATGATGTGCAATCGGCAGTCGATCTTGCGCTCATCGGCCATGCTGCGGCGGAACAGGCGCTGGCTCCCTGCGTCGTTCTCAATGATGTTGATTTGCTCAACCGTGTTCAAAGTTTCTTCCGACCTGCAAATGCTTTGCTGCAAAAATTCAACGGTGATGCTTCAGACTTTCCCGAAGCGAGCACTCCGGCACAGACCCTGGTCTTCGGCGAAAAACGTCGACGCGTGCCGCGCTATTGTGATCTCGACCGCCCCATCGCCGTTTTATCGCAAATGGAGACCGGCTGGCTGGCGCAATCAAATGCAGCAAATTTTGCCTTTTCCGCCACCCATCACGACGAGATTTTGCAGCGCTGCATCAGCGAATTCGCCCAATTGACCGGCAGAGATTACAGTTGCAACAGCTTGCATTCTGTAAAAAAGGCAAATCACCTGATCGTCGCCCAGGGCGCTGTTTTTCGTGAAACTTGCCGGGTCGCCGATCACCTGGCTAAGGAGAAAAAAGCCGGTTTCAGCGTTTTGCATCTGAATCATTTTTCCCCTGCAGTTTTTCAGGAATTGGCAAAAACGCTCACGACAATTGAAAGAATAACGGTGATCGAAAAATCAGCGAACGCCGGCAGCAAGCCCGGTAGTTTCACGCGGTTGATTCAACAACAATTTTCTGCAGCGGCCGGCCGTGAAATTGGTTTTACAACCGCCGTCGATGCCGGCGGGCAGCGCAAAGTCTCCTTCGCCGAATTGGCGGCGCTGGCGGGCAGCACGGCAACGGGCAATACCTTTTTCATCGGAGTAAATTTCCGGCAGCCGGATTTGCGTTTGCCCAAACTGGAAATGCTGCAACAGGCCGTGCGTAAAGATTATCCTGCAGCGGCTGATCTCGGCCTGAAAATCGACATGACCACGGTGGATTTTATCAACGGCGATGAAATTCTCGTTCTGCAACAAAGCAGATTTGACCCCCAAATATCGGCATATTTTTGCGAAGCTTTTACCGGCATCGAACAGGGCCAGATGGAAGCCGGGCAAACCTGGCATCAGGGCGAGCCGGCTTTTTATTTTAATTTTCTCCCGCTGAAAGCAGAACCGCGCACCGGCCGCAAGCTCGTCGTTTGCAGCAACGTTGCTGAACTGGAAAAATATATAGCAAATGACGGCATTGCGGCAGGGGGCGCTCTACTGCTGCGCAATTGTGCAACAAAGATCGATTTGCCGGAAAAAATTGCAGCGGATTTGAAAACAGCCGGAGTCAAAGTATTTGCAGCGTCCGCCGCACCTGAACTGCAAACGCAAAGCGCGCTTCTCGGTGCAATCACTCGAATATTCGATCTCGGTGATAAAAAATTAAACGTCAAAATTAAAAAGCAATTCACCGCAACAGCGCCTGCCGCGGAAGCCGAGGCCTTCAAGGCGGGATATGAAGTCGTTAACAGTGTAATAATAAAGAAAATCGCAGCAACGGATCAGCCCGGTGTCGATGAAATTGACGCACCCTGGACCGTCAAAAATACGCAGGATTTGGATGGCAGCCTGTTTGATCTGGAAAAATTTTGGAGCCGAATCGGATATCTGCAGGCTGACGGTCAATGGAAAAACATCAGCGCCGATCCGTTCGCCGCGATATCAACGATGCCTGCCGGCAGCAGCGCTTTCACCCACGGCGCACGGGAAACCGGCAAGATCGTGCAGTTTATTCCCGAAAATTTGCCGGTGGATCGTCTCGACTTTTTGTTAGCTTTTGAAGCCGGAGTTTGGGCGTCTGTTCAGGATTTGGCAACGATTCTCGAAACCGCAATGGCGCTGAAGCAAAATGAGGGCGCTGTTTTCACCCAACTGCCGCGCTTGCGCGATAATTTGGCCAGGCTGGCTTATAAGCATTTGCAAACGGAGATCATCGAAAATTTCTGTTATGCCGGTGAATTGTTCGATTCGTCCCTGGTGAAACTCATCGAAAAAATGAAGCCGAACGAGGAGCAAAAACAGCAAATTAAAGAAGAATTCGCCCTAACCATGGCCATCTGCAGCAAAGTGCTGCTACTGAAGAATCATCATTTTTTCGGTCGCGCCAACGAGCAAAACAAAGGCAGCGGCCGCGTCATCGTTCTCGCCATCAATCCGGCGGAATACCGCAATGCAGCGCCGCTGCTCGCTGCTTTGCCCGAACTGGCGGCGGAAATCGTTGCGGCGACACCCGAAGTTATTTCCCTGAATCAGCAAAACTGGACATTTTTACAGGCGTTGCCGGCTGCTGATCTCGCTGATTTAAGCTGTGATGAATTGCCCTGGCACAGCCTGCTTAATAAAAATGTGCGTGCGGCTGTCTTGCCTTTTCCCGACGCTGCTAAAACCGCTAATGTACAAAATGCTTTGCGTTTGCTGACAGTGGCCATCGAAAAAACGATGCAGGAGCGCGTCGCGAAATTGCAGGCAAAAATCGATGACCTGAAAGATAAAATCGAAACCCGAGTGCAGGGTGATCTCAGTAAAACCAGCCAGATCAATGACTTCGAGGCTTACGGCCGCAGGTTGAGCGAATTGCTGGCGCAGGGTAAACAAAATATCAACGCGGCGCGCCTGGCTGCAAGTCGTTTAAACGACGAGCCGGATGCAGGGAAAATTCAGGAATTGGTCGCCATACGCGAAAAACTCGTCGCCCTGCAGCAGGCCTATTCCACTGAGAATAATCGTTTTGCGCGCGCCAATGCCATTATTGCAATCGATTCCCGCCTCGATGTGTTGCAGTTCCCGTACAATGCCTTTAAATCGCCGTGGCTGCAAATGCAACCTTCCTGTTCCGTGAGCAGCTTAAGCGGTCTTTTTGCCGGGCTCATGCAGCAAATGTCGGAGACGTTTCTCGTTTTGCGCCGGGCCGAGAATTTACTGGAAAATCACCATGGGAAACTTCCGCTTTCTCTGCAATGGCAGGATTTCAGCGAGGAGGAAAAATCTTTTTACCCGCCTGTTGTGGGTGTTTTCCCGGGCCTTTTATCGGCTGCAAATCCGGCGGATTTGTTACCGCTGGCTGATGGCGCCAAACCGTTTAAATGCGTCTTTTTAAATACAGAGCCCCGATTGACTCATGGTGCTTCCGTAATCGACACAGTGGCAGCGTTAAATTCCTGTTTTCTCAACAACGTTCAAGTTGCGCAAAGTGCCATTGGCACACCGAAAAATTTATTGAAAAATGCTTTCGCCGCCATCGAATTTGACGGCGCGGCTTTTCTGCAAATTGAAGCGTCAAATAAACTTCCCGGCAGCGCCGCAACGGCATTGTCGCAACTGGCGGTGCATTGCCGCTACGCGCCGTTGTTCAGTTGTGCTGTGACCGAAAAAGACCAGATTTTACCAGGTTTAGACATTAGTGAAAATCCTGCCCCGGATAAAAAATGGGCTGCCGTCACATGGGTTCAGCAGAGTCGTGACGGATTGAAAAAGGAAATTACCGAGCTTTTAACGCCGGCGCATTTTCTCGTGCAGTGGCCGAAATTTCAAAGACAATTTGAGGAATTTGAAGCCGCAGCAATTGACGAACGGACAATGCCGTTGCCGGATTTTCTTGAGCTATCTGCCGCTGATCAAAACGGAAGAATCCCTTATATCCGCTCAATCGATGCATAGAATGTGCTCCACTATTATCGGGTTGCGGCTGAAATAGTGGAAATTTGCACTGGGGCGGCGCATGTCTGGGCGCTACTGCAAAATCTCGCAAAACCGCTCGAGATACGAAAAACACAGAAAAGCGAAACCGTGAGCGATCTGTTTTCAGCAGTTGAGAAAGATGAACGCGAAAGCAGAATCCGGCAACTTGAACAGAGCAGCGATCAGGTTATGCACGAAAAACTCAAGAGCCGCTTATTGCATTTGAGTGGTTTTGCCGTCGGCAGCAATGATTTTCAGGAAACGTTGCGTTCATTTTTAGCCGGATTGAATGAAACATCTAACGAAGTTTAAATTTACAAAGATATTTAAAGCGGTAGAAAATATATGTTCACATTTTTGAGCTCTGCAAACAAAACTTTTGACCGGGGCGTGCACCCGGGAGATTTTAAGGAATTGACGCGCACGCACATGGTCGAGCGCATGCCGTTGGTGGATGAGTATATTCTGCCTTTGAGCCAGCACCTCGGCGGCCCCTCAAAACCGGTCGTCAAAGCCGGTGAAAAAGTTTATCGTGGCCAATTGATTGCGCAAGCCGGTGGTTTTGTCTCCGCTGCTTTGCATGCTTCGGTCACGGGGACGGTCACAGCCATCGAACCGCGCCCACATCCCAGCGGCCGCATGGTTGAATCCATCGTCATCAAACGCGATCTGCATTCGGCCCAGCGCCTGTTTGATGAGCATGTACTGGACTGGGAAAATATGCAACCGGCGGAGCTTTTGAGCGCCATTCAAAAAGGTGGTTTTGTCGGTCTTGGCGGCGCCGCATTTCCCACCCATGTTAAACTGAGCATTCCGGAAGGCAAAAGGGTGGAGTTTTTCATCGTCAACGCAGCGGAATGCGAACCCTATCTCACGAGCGACCACCGGGTGATGCTCGAGCAGCCTGAAGCTATCTTTCTCGGTATCAAAATTTGTCTGAAAATTCTCGGTGCCGAACGTGCGTATCTGGGCGCTGAAATCAATAAACTCGATGCATTGGCCAGGCTGCAAAATAAAGTCCCTGCCGACCTGCCCTGTGAAATCGTACCGCTGCAAACAAAATATCCGCAGGGTGCGGAAAAAATGCTCACCGAAGCTGTTTTAAAACGCGAAATTCCCAGTGGTAAATTGCCCATCGATATTTCGGTTGTGGTGAATAATGTTGGGACAGTTGCCGCAATCGGCGATCTGTTTCGTTATAACCAGCCGGTGATCGAACGGGTGACGACCATTACCGGGCCGGGAATTCGCAAGCCACGCAACGTGCTCATTCCCATCGGTACGAAATTATCTGAAGTTATCGAGTTTTGCGGCGGTATGAGCGACGACGTGCGGCAAATCCTCTTCGGCGGCCCGATGATGGGCAATGCGATACGCACGACGGATATCCCCATCACAAAAGGGACCTCCGGGGTGGTCTTTTTTACCGAAGATGAAATGATCTCTACCCGGGAGTATCCCTGTATTCGCTGCATGCGCTGTGTCGATGCCTGCCCGGTTTATCTCAACCCGACACAGCTCGGCGCCCTCGCCCGCGCCGGCCGCTACGATGAAATGATGGATTTGAACATCATGGATTGCATGGAATGCGGCTCCTGCTCTTATGCCTGCCCCTCGAATATTCCCCTTGTGCAGCGATTTCGCATCGGCAAAGCCCTGTTGCGGGAAAAAATGGCACGGGAACGAGCTAACGGATAAGCATCTCAATGTAACAATGTTTGTAACAGGTCGGCAAGCGTCAAAGAAGGCTCCCTGAGCTTGTCTATCCGGGGCATCACTGGCAAATTAAGAGCGTAAATCATTTGAAAACAATGATGATATAATATCCGCTGCGGAATGAATCCCGCAGCTAATTTTAAAAAACCGCCTGAAGGCGGCTCAATCATCAAGCTCGCTTCAGCGCGCTTAGGTTTATGTCGCTGCCTGTTTTAATATGCAGCGGGTATCTGTAAAAAATTTCTGGCTGCTCCCTCCCATTCACAAAAATCGATCCGGCATTATTTAAACTGTCATGCTTCTTAGCAAAACCAGGAATGAACATGAATGAATATTCAATAAGAACTTTTGCCCAATTGCTTTCCACGGCACAACAGAGGCAGGAAAAAAAAGTGGCGGTTGTCTGCGCTGAAAACGACGTCGCGCTGTCGGCACTGGCTGCAGCGGTAAAGAAAAAAATTGTCCATCCGATTTTAATCGGTGATGAGACAAAAATTCGTGAGAAAATTGTCACTTTGAATTTGCTGCCACAACTCGAAAATTCGATATTTCACACTGCAGAAAACGTTGAAAATGCGGCGCAAAAGGCGGTGGCTCTCGCCCGTGCCGGAGAAATCGATATTCTGCTGAAAGGGAATTTGCGCACCGACCAGTTATTGCGCGCTGTTTTAAACCGTGAAACCGGCTTGCGCAAGGGTAAATTGCTCAGCGATATCCTGCTCTATGAAGACCAGTGCTCCGGCAATAAAAGGCTGGTCGGCATCACCGACGGCGGTCTCAATCCGCTGCCGGATTTCCAGCAGAAGCTGGCGATCATCGGCAATGCGGTACCGGTGCTGCAGGCGCTGGGCATAGCACGGCCGAAAATCGGTTTGATGAGCGCCACTGAGGCGGTTTCCGAGGCGATACCTTCGACGGTTGACGCTGAAAAAATCACCGCACGCGCCGCTGAATTCTTTAGCGATTGCGATGTATTCGGCCCTTTGGCGCTGGATAATGCCCTGCTCAAATCCGCAGCAGAAGCCAAAGGCATCGATTCATCTGTTGCCGGTGCGGTCGATTGCATGGTGGCGCCGAATATTGAAGCAGCGAATATGACGGCGAAAGCGGTGAAATACATCGGCGGTTCTGCCTGTGCACATGTGATTATGGGCGCACAAATACCGGTGCTCATCCCCTCGCGGGTTGAGAACGCGGAAGATAAACTGTACGCCATTGCGTTGGGGGTGCTCATCGATGCAGCCTGATAGTTATCGCATACTCGCTATCAATCCCGGATCGGCTTCAACCAAGATCGCTTATTTTGAGAATGAATTTTGTCGCGTTGAAGAAAATATCGTGCATGCGCCGCAGGAATTACAGCCATTCGTTAAAGAGCCGATGGCAGAACAGCTTTCCTTTCGTCTGCAAAAAATCAGCGAATTTTGTCGATCGCATCATATTGAGCTCAAAAAATTGCATGCCGTAGTGGGGCGCGGCGGGCTGCTGAAACCCGTTCAAAGTGGTACTTACGCCGTCAATGCCGAAATGCTTGCTGATCTCGGACAAGCTGCCCGGGGTGAACATGCTTCAAACCTGGGCGCCATGCTGGCAAAAGAAATTGCCGGAGAATCCACGGCTTTGGCCTGTATCGTCGATCCGGTCAGCGTTGATGAATGGCAGCCGGTAGCGCGGCTTTCCGGCCTGCAAGGCATGGACCGGCAATGCCTGAGCCATGCCCTCAATACAAAAGCTATCGCCAAACGTTTTGCCAAAGAGCAAAATCAGAATTACGCTGAATTACGACTAATCGTTGCCCATCTCGGCAGCGGCATTTCCATCTCGGCCCATGAAGACGGTCGCATGATCGACGTCACCAATCCGCGTGATGAGGGTGCTTTTTCGCCGGAGCGGGCCGGGTCGCTGCCGGTCATGCCGCTGATCGAAGATTGTTTCTGCGGTCGCTATTCAAAAAAGCAAATGATCGATCGCATTTTTAAAGAAGGTGGTCTGTATTCCTATTACGGATTTAAAGATATCCGCCGGTTGCTGGAGTTGAAAAATCAGGGTGAACCGCAGGCCGCTATAGTTTTCGCAGCGATGGTTTATCAAATCGCCAAAGAAATCGGCGCCATGGCAACGGTTTTGGCCGGACGTGTTGCCGCAATCTTGCTCACCGGCGGCATGGCGCATAGCGGTGAAATCGTTGCGGCCATTCGCGACAAAACAGCATGGATCGCACCCGTCTATGTTTTTGCCGGTGAAGAAGAATTGCGCGCCCTCGCCGAAGGGGCGTTGCGCGTTTTGCATGGAGAAGAGCAGGTTTTGCAATATCAAAACAAATAGCCGATATTAATATGCGTAAGAATTGCATGCCGTTTGCTGGTTTCGAATGTAATTTCCAGGGGGCCGAATGGTGTTGCCGCGCCGATTCCCAGTCCAAATCCCTGTTCATAAAAACCGAAGTCCCGGGATAATTCCCATGTCGGAAATGTATTGCCGATATCAAAACGCGCGGTGATAAATTTATCACGTAAAACCTGCCAGCGCAATCCGAGTGAAAATGCCTGCAAATTGGTGCCAGCCAACTCATGTGTTTTGAAACCACTGAAGGATCCATTGCCGCCGAGGTAAAACTGCTGCGGCAAAGGCAGGGAGTTGCTGGTGGTGAAGCCGGCCTGCAAATGCATTAACAGACTCAGCTTTTTTGAAAGAGGCATATAAGTTTGCAGGTCTGCGCTGCTGCGCCAGAATTTCTCTTCGCTGCCGATTTCATTTAGCGCGAATTCAGTATTTGCAGTAAAAAGCATCCCTTGCCGGGGGAAGTCGGTTTTGTCCAGCGTATCGAATTGCAGCAAATAACTCAGCCGTGCAATGCGGGAAAAAGAATCGCGGCGCACCGGTGCACCGATCTCCCGTTCGACAGCGACAAATTCCAGATTATAGGCAAATCCCGACATTAGCCGGGTAGAATAAATCGAACCAATGAACAAATCGAGGCCCTGAATCTGGCTACCGAATTGGGCGACCCGGTTGTCATTTTTATAAATATCATAAATGGTCGAATGATGATAGGCGCGCAGGCGAAAGCCGAGATGCCGCGCCACCTCCGGTGTATAATAATACTCTGCATCGATTTGCGTACGGTTTGCCAGTTGCAAATCGACCGAAAAAACGGAATTGGCGCCGGGCAGGTTGCGAATCGTCGTATTGAGTAAAAATTTCGCGGCATCACGCGAATTGTAGTGAAACCCATAGCGCAAAACCTGGGCGTCTTTTTCCTGTAACTCGATATAGGCGATATGCCTTTCACCCTGCTCTTTGATTCGATATGAAACTTTGTGGTATGCCTGGCTGCTGTACACCCGGTTCATCGCAGCGCTCATTGTTGCAGCGGTAATATCACCGGGAACAGACAAATCGAGCTCATCCTTTACGACTTGCAGCGGTCGTTGAATCGCCCCTGAAATTTTAACACTATCGATGAAGACGGTTTTTTTACTCAATTGCCGGCGGCGGGTTTCCGCATTCACTGTAGCTGCTATTTTGTGGTTTTCCACATAGATTGTGATTTGCGGCAGCATTTTTCGTGCAGCCAGCACGCCGCGACGGATAAATTCACGGCTGGAACTAAAATCGGAAAATGTCAGACCACTCATATCCGGCGCTATGACTAAATCACAAATCTGCCGTTGTTCAATAGTTTGTAAATAGGAACCCAGGCGGATGGACTGATCCATAATATCGATAAAAGTATTGAGCTCCTCCACCGAACGCAAAGCCGTTCCCACATCGACACCGATGATATAATCAGCGCCAAGCGCTTTCACGTCCTGTGCTGGTAAATTGCGTGTAATGCCTCCATCGACGAGCAACTTACCCTGCAAAACCTGCGGCGTCAAAAGACTGGGGATGGCCATTGTCGCCCGCAGGACAGTGGCGAGATTGCCTGATTTCAGCGCTATTGCTTTGCCGGAAGCGATATCGGTCGCCACCGCAACGAATGGAATCGGCAGTTTGCTGAAATCGCTGAGGCCATTGGCCCGCCAGGTCATTTTTGCCAGCAACATGGCGACGTTCTGCCCTTTGATAATCCCCGTAGGCAGGCTGATCATGCCCTTTTGCAATTCGAGAGAACCGAGGTAGCGATCGTATTTATATTTTTCCACCATCGGCAATGAACGACGGCGAATTTGATCCGTCAATACCTGTTGCCAATCCATTAACGTGACCAGCGTTTCGATCTCTGCCGGTGAATAGCCGAGAGAATAAAACGCGCCGACGATGGCGCCCATACTGGTTCCGGAAATTAGATGAACCGGAATACCGGCCTCATCCAACACTTTGAGCACACCGATATGCGCCAGACCTTTGGCGCCACCACCGCTGAGGGCCAGGCCGATCCTGATTTCTTTTTCCTGCCCGTAAAGGCCGGAAACCAGAATGAGCAATGAACAAATTGCGGTAAAAACTGAAATTGGCGTTTTATGCATGAATTTTACCCGGTTAACAATCCTGTGCTGTGGGAAATCCCGGAATAGCCTGTTTTGTTTGAAATTATCTGTGAATTATTGTAACTCATTCAGCGTGCGAGAAGCGTTCCCTGAGCTTGCCGAAGCAATGTCCTGAGTTCATTACGTTTCGAACAAGTGAGAAGATATCCCGCCTCGGCAAGCTCAGCATCCACCTGATGCGCTGAACAGCTATGATGAAGTTAAAGTTTCTGCGTGCCTTTTATGCACCACAATAACCTGATCCATTTATCCATTGTTTTCAATTCATATATATCCATTTGTGTTCATTCAAGTGATGATCTGTACATCATCCAGGGTTGACGCGTTTTTTTATTATTTTCTGCCGCCATAATTATTGAGCAGGACGATGATACCATTTGATTTTCCCATCCAGCGGAGTTTTTCTTCCTCATACCGAATGATGACATCGGCTCGACTATCCTCATTGAGCTCTACCGTTTTAACCAGCGTGCCATCCTGCGGCAATATGATCCGGTAGGAATCTCTAGCTGTTTTTTTGAATATTCTGGACTGACCACCGTGGTATAGCAGCAGCTTTTCTTCATCAGCACTGGTTAGAATATCGAGCAAGCCATCGCCGGTGAGATCGGCGACTTCATAAATTGGCGAAGCGGCGCCGCCGCGAAAGGAAAATTTCACGTTCATTTCGATTTTCTGCTGTGCTTTCGCGCTGTAGCCGCGTTCGCCGTGCATCAAAAAAAGCTGAGCTTCAAAGTTCACCGAGCGTGTCAAAAGCATTTTAATAATGCTGGTCACACCGATTTTGATCGTCGGGATGAGAAAATCCATACGGCCATCGTGGTTGAAATCAAAAATATCGATGACCATTTGCGTACCGTCAGGTTCGATGTAGTAGTCGGGATTTTTTTCGAAATAAAATCGCCCGTCAGCCGTCTTTTTGCCACAATAAATTCTCGTGCTGGTCTCGGGATTGATCAGGCTATTTTTCGTCGAAATGAATGCGGAGACGATATCCAGCAATCCGTCACCATCGATATCGGTGAGGCGCATTAAAAATTGCCGTTCACCTTCGTCATCGAGATGGGTGCGCATGATTTTGGCGCCCGGCCAAATGTCGCCGTGGTTGAGCGGAATGGTTTCCACTGCGGTTTTTGAAAATGATCCATCGGGCAGCAATCGATGTACGGTAAGACGTTTTTTTTCAATCGTGATGAGATCGTTACGGCCGTCCGCATCAAAATCATGCAAAAGCAAATAGGGAAGAGTAATGACTGAACCGGCTTTTGTGCCCACCGAAAAACGGGGATCAAAATGCGAAAATGGACGGGAAAGCGGCCGCAAGTCGAGGTCGTTTCTGCGCCATTCATCGGACTGTTTTTGCATGATGAAAATCGTTGAGCCGGTAAACTGCGGCACGAAAACCTCATCACGTGTATCTCCGTTGAAATCGGTGACAAAATCCCAGAGGCGAATTTTTCTTTTATCAGGATAAAGAAAAATTGAGCGGATTTTTTGAAAAACCGATCGCTGATTTTGATAACCGGAATCATCAAGTGTGTGAAAAAACAGGGCGTTCGGCGTGAAATAAACAAGTTCTTGTCCCGCGGTTCTTGCAATATCTCCGAAATCGATGATGGAAGCATCTTCCGGCAGGGTGAAAACCTGGTCAGCTTGTTCGGGAAATCCGTCATTCCGCTGAAAAAACAGGGCGAACTTTCGTTGCGATGAATTCTTATCGTGGTAGAACAGAATGATATCGGCGCGGTGGTCGGCGTTGAGGTCTTGTGTGTGAACGCGTTCTATTTTGCCGGCACAGGAAAGGAAATATTCACTAAAAAGTTCAGCGCTGCGAACATCTTGCCCCCCCGGAAGATTGAGCAGCAGCGTCAGGGCGAGGCCGTATTTTGCTGAAAAGTTAACCATTGAGCACACGCGCGTAAAACTGGTCCCATTGCGGCATGATGACGTCGGTGGCAAATGTATGGACGGCGCGTTTGCGGGCGTTTTCCTTAAATTTTATATGTTTTTCGCTGTCATGCAACAGTTCGACGGCCGCTTTTGCCATAGCGGAAATTTCACCTACCGGAAATAAAAAGCCGGTCTCACCATCAACGACCACTTCGGCCATGCCACCGGTCGTGGCGCCGATGACCGGGATAGCGCAGTTCATCGCTTCCAGCGCTGCCAGGCCAAAGCTTTCCTGTTCTGAGGGCAGGAGAAATATATCCGCACATTTGAGCAAATCATCGATAAAATCGACCTGTCCGAGAAAAATGACATCGTTTTGTAAATTAAGATCACGAATGACCTGCTGAACGAGAATGCGGTCAGGCCCCTCACCGACGAGTAATAGTTTTGCCGGGATCTGCTCGTGAACACGCTGAAAAATGCGCACCACATCGGTCGTTCTCTTTACCGGGCGAAAGTTTGAGGCGTGCATGAGAATTTTCTCACCATTGGGTGCGTACTGATTGCGGCGGCAAGCAGTGTTGCGCCGCATGCCGCGGTTGGCATCGATGAAGTTGTGAATGACCTCAATTTTATCTTTTGGGATTTCAAACTCCTCACAGGTTCGATCTCGCAGATAGTGTGATACTGCGCTGACACCGTCCGATTGCTCGATGCTGAATTTCACCACTCTTTTAAAGCTGGGGTCGGCGCCGGTCAGGGTGATGTCGGTGCCATGTAACGTTGTAATAATTTTAATTTTATCTCCGCCGATAATCTGTTTTGCCAGATAGGCGCTGGTCGCATGGGGCACTGCATAATGGGCGTGCAGAATATCGAGGTTATAATCCTGGGCAACTTCGGCCATTTTCGTCGCCAGACCGAGGGCATAGGGCGGATATTTGAACAGGGGATAAACGCCGACTTCGATATCGTGCAGCAGAATGTTGGGGTGGTATTCCGTCAGTCGGAACGGGGTGGCGTAGCTTAAAATGTGGACTTCATTGCCATTGTTCGCCAATTGCAGGGCCAGTTCGGAAGCGACGACGCCGGAGCCGCCATGAGTCGGGTAACAGGAGATACCAATTTTCATAATTTTCTTTCTTGTGAAATTCTAACTTCGCGGCATCATTTGCCGGAGAAATGGAATTGATCCATGGTTTATCATTTATTTAATTTGAGCTCTTTGGGTTATCTTTAAACCCATTTGCCCGGGTTATTTCGAACGCACTTTGCAGCGAGGAAGCCAATGGTTGGCTGCAGAAATCTCCCCGTAATTTCACTTAAATCCACTGCTTGTTTAAATCTCAAAACTGGTGCATTGCAGCGTTTGGATTTTTCCGATTGTGATGATCAGAACAATAAATCACTCTCTGTTATTTCCCATAATTTATTCCCGTGCAAGTTCAAAATTCAGACGCTGTAGACGCTGCCTGATTCGCAGCCGGGTCAATTTTTCAATCAGGAATATCGCTGCCAGGATTGCGATATAAAACAGCATCAACCGGCTTTGTCGGAAATAGAAGTTTGTTGTGACCAAATGCAGTAACAGCAAACCGCCGGCAGGTAGAAATAGAAAGATAATCATATTGCTTTTGGATTGAGCGCTTCGGGTTTTAGGCTCTGAAAAAGGTAATTTGGGATTGATAAAATAAATGAGTTGCAAAATGAGAAAGCTAAGCAGAAAAAGGGTCAGTGTGTGTAAAAAGGCATGCATCAGATTTGCAAAATAAAAGAAAAATATGAGAAAAATCAGCATCAGGCCGGGCAATGAAAACAGGGCAAACAAGAGATTGCGCGCAGCGAGAACCAGTTTGGCCGGCTCGGTTGGTGCTGTGTAGAAAATCCAGCTTGCGGCGAAGGCTGAGCTGGTTTCAATATTTTTTTTCATAATCATGGGCATCATCAAAATAGCAAAAAAGAAAATACCGAAATCTTGCAGATTTGCGGAGCTGGTAACGAATGGATCGGAAAATGTGCCTTGCTGCAGACCGAGGTAAAAATAGACGATCAAGATCGGCAGCATGCCGAGGACCGAAAAACGAAAACGCAAATCGTGGCGGAACTGTCCACGCAACAGTTTGGCAACAACGCGTATTTCGGCCGGGGTATGAGTAAAAAGAAAGCCGTTTTTTTGCACTGCAGATGCCGGTGATTTTTCCTTCGTCGACTCGCTTGTTGTTTCAAATGACGCCAGTTTCTGAGCGTAACTGAGTGAGAGCCTGGCCGCGGCAAAATAAAACAGAAAACCAAGTGAAGCGGTCGCCAAAAACGCGCCGCTGAGCTCAAATAGACCAAAACGTCCCTGCCCGAGAAGCACAAAAGCTGAAAACCATGAGGTTGGAGAAAAAAGCCACCAGCCGGTCTGCTCAATCTGTAAACCCGCGGTGTATTGCGCCAGCAGCTGCGGTATGACGATGTAACCAAGGTAAATAAATAGCGCCAGCGCAAATTGCAGATAGGAGAGCAGGCGTTTCATGCGTGCCGGTGAGATCAGTTTCAGTAACAGGGAATACAAACTGGCGATGAGCAGGGTTACGAAAAGCCCGGCCCCGAGAATTGCGGCAAAGGCGGTGAAGAGTTTAAAGATGGAAAAACCGTGGCGCATCGATAGAACCAGCGCGGTGGGGCCGCCCAGAATCAGTGTGAAAGTCAGCGTGTAAAATAATAAATTGAGCAGTTTGCTTAAAAAGTAGGTTCGCGAGCTGACGGGCATATATCCGAGCACGCTATAATCATCGGGTGCGATGATGATGGCATTGTATTCGATGAGCATGATTGCCGACATCATCAGCATGATGATGCCGGTAATGAGGGTTGCGGCGAGGAATGTGTCCTGAATTTTATAGCATGTTACAGCAAAAACGAAACCGAAAAAGAAATAAAAAGCAATGGCAAAGAGAAATATGAACAGGGGCTTTTTACCTTTGCGCGAGAGCCCGAAACCCAGCTTGCTGCTGCGCATATCGAGCCGCCAAGCGAGCCGCAGCAGCGCTTTGAATTGCCGCCTGTCGATGGCAAATTTTTCCAGCAGCCGTTTCATTCCGGCGCCTCCCGCAACGCAGAAAGGAAATCTACCGTTTTTTGCTCGGCGTCGGAGCCGCCGGTGAGCGCGTTGAATGCAAGCTCCAGTGTTTGGCGACCGGTTTGTTCGGCAATGGATTTCGGGGTCCCTTGCGCAATGATCTGTCCGTCGTTGATGATGATGATGCGCGTACACAGGCGTTCGACGACTTCGAGAATATGGGAGCAGAAGAGAATGGTTTTGCCCTGCTCGCGGAGTTGTTTCAGCAGGGTTTTAAAAACCAGAGCCGTGTTTGCATCGACGCCGTTAAGCGGCTCATCGAAAAAGAGTACTTCGGGGTTGTGCAACAGGGCGGCGATGATGAGAATTTTCTGTTTCATACCTTTGGAAAAACCGGACAAGCGGGAATGGCAATCCTCTTGCATATTGAAAAGCCCGAGGAGATCCTGCACACGTTGCTGGAATGTCGCCCGTGGCAGATGATGTAAATCGGCGATCAGTTCGAGGTATTCCCAGGCGGTCAAAGATTCAAAAAGGGCACCGCTTTCTGGAATGTAGCCAAATTTTTTTTTCACGGCAACGGGTTCGCGGTCGATCGACAGACCAGCAATTTCCGCACTGCCGGAGGTGGCTGGAATGAGCCCGGTGAGGATTTTCACCGTGGTGGTTTTCCCAGCGCCGTTGGGGCCGAGGAAACCGAGAATTTCACCCGGTTGCACTGAAAAAGTGATTTTTTTCAGCGCCTGTTTATCGCCGAAGAATTTTTCGAGGTTTTGAGCTGAAATCATGTGATTGCCAATTTGAAAAGAAGAATTGTTACCATCAAACAAGCTGACGGGTTGTAAAATTATACAAGTGCAAGAGTATTTAATTTTAACCTGGATCGCAAGAAATTTTTCTCTGCTTTGCTCGCTCTGCACCGGCCTTGCAGGCAATGGTCTATTTTTATCGGCCACCGAGCTTTAGCAAAAGGCTCAATCAGACGACTTTATTGTTAGGTTCGAAAACAGGCAAAAACAAAAGTAACGCGTGCATGTAAATTGAGCAGCGACTGCTGAATTTCCCGGTAAATGCAAATCAGAGTCGGGAGAATGACTCAATAATTGAAAAATCGATCCGCAGAAAATACGAAAAATGAACGGTAGTAGTGGATGATCAAAAACAGGCTGAATATAATCTGGTTTACTGAGGAGCAAGAACAGGCTGCACAGATGGCTGCTGATTTGGAATCGCTTAAACCCGGGCTTTCGGTGAATATCGTACATTTGCATGAAACTGAAAAACTATTACAGCAGCTTGAAGAATCGTTACCGGAGGCGATTCTCGTCAATGTCGACTCAGCTTCGGGAATGGGGAAATTGCGGACGATCAGTCAGGTCGTGGAATCTGCCGTTCCCATCGTCGTCATCAGCCCGACGGAAGAAGAAAATATCGCGCTCACTGCGCTGCAATTTGGTGCGCAGGATTACGTTTTGAAAGAACAAATCGCAGCCGATTCATTGCTGCGCAGCCTGCGACACGCGCAAGAGATCCACCAACTTAACGGGAAATTGCAGAAGAAATCGAGCCAGCAGCAACACCTGCTCTTTTATGATCAGCTCACGGATTTGCCCAATCGCCAGCTTTTTTTTGACCGTCTGTTTCAGGCGCTGGCATCTGCCAAACGCAGTGGTACGCTGTTGGCAATCATGTATCTCGATATCAATAATTTCAAGCTCATCAATGATGCGATCGGGCACCGCGCCGGAGATATGATATTGAAAAATGTTGCCAGCCGCCTGCAATGCTGCATTCGCGAAAGCGATACTGTCGCCCGCATGGGCAGTGATGAATTTGCTTTCATCATCAACGATATCTCTGATGAAAAGGATATTATCCGCATTGCGCAGAAAGTTTTATCAAATGTCGCCCAGCCGATAATTCTCAGCGGCAACAAAGACAGTGTATCGGCCTGTCTCGGCATCAGCGTCTTTCCGGCGGATGCGGATGACGCGGAAATTCTCGTGCGCAATGCTGAACTGGCGCATCAACGGGCTAAACTCAATGCTGCAAACTCATTCCAGTTCTTTAATTCCGGTTTGGATAAAAAAGCTGTTGAGCGAATCGAACTGGAGCAGGATTTACGCTTTGCCCTGACGAACGATGAGCTGGAAGTTTATTACCAACCGCAGTTTGACATTCAACAAAACCGGCTTATCGCTTTTGAAGCATTACTGCGTTGGTGGCATCCGCGCAGGGGGGCAATTTCTCCATCGGTTTTTATTCCGATTGCAGAAGAATCGGGATTGATCATCGAAATTGGCAAATACGTATTGCAGGCAGCTTGCAACCGGATGCAACACTGGCACGAGGAGGGGTTTGCTGATTTGTGCATTGCCGTCAACCTTTCACCACGCCAGTTTCGAGATGAATCGCTGCATGATCTCATTCAAAATGTTCTGCAAAAGTCGCAACTGCCGGCGCGCTATCTGGAGCTCGAAATCACAGAATCCAATGCGATGGATAATATCGACAATACGATTAATATTTTATCACGTTTCCGGGAGATGGATGTGCGCTTATCTCTCGATGATTTCGGTACGGGTTACAGCTCGCTGAGTTATTTGCGCCGGCTGCCGATCGATACGTTGAAAATCGATCGTTCATTCATTCATGGTATCCCCGAAAACAACCAGGATTGTTCGATCACAACAGCGATCATCGCACTGGCAAAAATTATGGAATTGCAAGTAGTTGCCGAGGGGGTGGAGCGACGGGAACAACTGGAGTTTCTCAAGCAACATGGCTGCGATATCGTTCAGGGGTTTTATTTTTCCAAACCAGTTTCAGCCCGGGCAGCCGAAAAATTGATCAGGCAACAGCTTTGATGATTCTTTGCCTTTTACAGATTTTTCCAGCTGCGCCGACGCCAATTGGAGATGCCGGTTTTATTTGAATTTGTCCGCTCGTGGTCGCTGGATTGCGTCAGCTCAAAAAGTGTCGCAGCGATGGCGATTTCCTTTTTTTCTTCCTCGGAAAAACCCAGCGTTTCACTGATCTCTTTACTGAAAAATTCCTGATCGATAAAACCGGTGTCGATCGTCCCTTGTTTGAAACGTTCGTGTTTTAACACCCAGGCACAAAATGGAATGGTTGTCACCACCCCGGCGATGCGGTATTCGTGCAGTGCCCGCAGCATGCGGGCGATCGCCTGCTCGCGGTTTTGCGCATGTGCAACAAGTTTTGCCAGCATCGGGTCGTAAAACATCGAAACGGCATCACCGCGGGCAACACCTGAATCTTCGCGAATGCCAGGCCCATCCGGCGGTTCGAGATGGGTGATTTCTCCGGTGTAGGGGAGAAAGTTGTTTTTCGGGTCTTCCGCATAAATCCGGCATTCGATGGCGTGGCCGTTTGCCTGAATTTCATCTTGTTTTAATGCCAGTGCTTTGCCGCCTGCCGTTTCAATCTGCAGACGCACGAGGTCGAGGCCGGTGATCATCTCGGTAACCGGATGTTCGACCTGCAGGCGTGTATTCATTTCAAGAAAATAAAAATCTCTGTTTTCATCGATTAGAAATTCCACTGTGCCGGCATTGGTGTAATTGCAGGCGAGTGCGGCCTGGGTGGCAACCGCTCCCATTTTTTGTCGCAATCGATCATCGAGCACACTCGACGGCGCTTCTTCGATCACTTTCTGATGCCGCCGCTGAATCGAACATTCACGCTCGAACAAATGAACGGCGTGGCCGAAATGATCGACGAAAATCTGAAATTCGATGTGCCGCGGTTTTTTCAGGTATTTTTCCATGAATATGCGTGCGTCGCCGAATGCTGTTTCCGCTTCCGAAGCAGCGCGTTCAAACTGGCTGTCCATCTCGTCCGCATTTTCGACGATTCGCATGCCTTTACCGCCTCCGCCTGCGGCCGCTTTGAGCAAGACAGGCCAGCCGATTTCCTCCGCTTTTTTTAAGGCATCTTTGGCATTGGCAATCGCATCTTTCGTCCCTGGAATAACGGGAACCCCGGCTTTACGCATGATTTTTTTTGCAGCGGTTTTATCGCCCATAAGACGAATGGCTTGCGCAGGCGGGCCGATGAATATTAAACCGGCGCCAATCACTTTCTCGGCGAATTCTGCGTTCTCGGAAAGAAAACCATAACCCGGATGAATGGCATCGGCACAACTTTCTTGCGCAGCTTGCAGAATGGCATCCTGCCGCAGATAACTCTCGTGTACCGGGGATTTCCCGATATAAAAAGCTTCGTCAGCAAGCTGTACATGCCGGGCGTGTTTGTCGGCTTCGGAGTAGACAGCGACGGTTTTTATCCCCATTTCACGACTGGTGCGCATGATACGAACGGCGATTTCACCCCGGTTGGCGATGAGAATTTTTTTAATGAAAGACATGAGAACCTGTTGCAATTTTTAAATTTTATGAGATCCCGGTTCGGCAATTGGCATGCAAAATCCAGCCGGTTGGAGATTCACGAATTGCTTATTTTAAGCTTCAAAACTGGCGAGAGCGGTGACCTCATCGTCGAAAAACTCGATGATATTATCGAGTTTTGCAATCCGGATCAGGCTCATCACGCGGATATTGATATGCAGCAGTTTTAATGTGCTGTCATTTTCCCGCGCCTGGCGGATGCCGAAAAGAATTGCACCGAGACCGCTGCTGTCAGCATAGTCGACTTCTTTTAAATCGATGAGAATTTTTTGTTCAGCGTCGTGCTGAATCAGTACCATAAGTTCGGCTTTCAGTTCAGGTGCAACGCTGGTGTCGAGCCGTGATTCATGCAGTCGCAGAATGTGAATATCGTTTATTGTTTCAATTTTAAAATTCATAATGCCACCAAAATCTATAATTGTGGGTTGTGTATTGATTACAGAGGGATATTGCCGTGTTTCCGTTTCGGATTTGTATCGACTTTATTTTCAAGCATTTGAAGCGCTGAAATTATTTCCGGTCGCGTCTGTGCAGGTTCGATGACGTCATCGATATAACCGCGTTCGGCTGCGATGTATGGGTTGGCAAAGGTTTCGCCGTATTCCTCGGTGCGTTGCTGCAGCAATGCTTCCGGGTCCTTTGATTTTTCGAGTTCTTTTTTAAAGATAATTTCTACTGCTCCTTTGGGGCCCATAACGGCAATTTCGGCGGTGGGCCAGGCCAGATTGATATCGCCGCGAATGTGTTTCGAACTCATAACATCATAGGCGCCGCCGTAAGCCTTGCGGGTGATTAGGGTGATTTTTGGAACGGTTGCTTCACAATAGGCATAGAGCAGTTTTGCGCCGTGGCGAATGATGCCCTGCCATTCCTGCTCTGTTCCCGGCAAAAATCCCGGCACATCGACAAATGTGACCAGCGGAATGTTGAAAGCATCGCAAAAACGTACGAAGCGGGCTGCTTTCACCGAAGCGTTGATATTGAGAACACCGGCAAGCATCATCGGCTGGTTGGCGATGATCCCCACCGGTTTCCATGCAAATCGTGCAAAACCGATGATGATATTGCCGGCATATTCTTCATGCACTTCCATAAACTCACCGTCATCGATAACCGTTTTGATGATTTCTTTCATATCATACGGTGAGGTCGCCGAAGTGGGAACGAATGAGTTCAATTGAGTCGCGATACGGTCAGGAGCATCTCCGGATTGCTGCTCCGGCGGGTCTTCAGCATTATTCTGCGGAATGAATCCCATCAGTTTGCGGATGTTCTGCAGGCAATTGACTTCACTTTTTTCATTAAAATGAGCGACGCCGCTTTTCTGTGCGTGTGTTGAGGCGCCACCCAATTCGTCAAAAGTGACGTTTTCGTGGGTCACGGTTTTGACGACGTTGGGGCCGGTTACGAACATGTGACTCGTTTTATCCACCATAAAAATAAAATCTGTAATCGCCGGCGAGTATACAGCGCCGCCGGCACAAGGCCCGACAACCGCCGAAATTTGCGGCACCACACCGGAGGCCAGGGTGTTACGCAGAAAAATTTCTGCATAGGCTCCGAGACTGGCAACCCCCTCCTGAATTCGCGCACCCCCCGAATCGTTGATGCCGATTACCGGTGCGCCGTTTTTCAGCGCCAAATCCATAATCTTGCATATCTTTTCACCGTGCGCTTCTGAAAGTGAACCGCCAAAAACAGTAAAATCTTGCGAAAAAACATACACGAGACGACCGTCGATACGGCCGTAACCGGTGACGACGCCATCACCGTAATACTTTTGTTTCTCCAGTCCGAAACTGTTGGACCGATGCCGCACCAGCATATCAAGTTCGTGAAAGCTGCCTTTGTCCAGCAACACATCGAGGCGTTCCCGGGCGGTTAATTTTCCTTTTTTATGTTGCGATGCTATTCGCTTTGCGCCGCCGCCTTCGTGGGCCGAATTCTTCTTTTTGTGTAGTTCTTCAAGTTTTTTCGTGTGTGGCATAATGAACCATGTGATTGAAAATATTAGATTTGCTATATTTGAACAGGAAAGCTAATATTAAACAAGAATCGTTAAAAAAGCAATACATTTGTAATGGGAATATGACTTGGTGGCAAAGGGAATATGTCAACGACGCCTGAGTTCAACTTGAAAATATATTGTATTTCCGCAAGGCGCATGCTGGGTTATTTTTAGATTGATCGGGTAGCCGGGAGGAGATTTTTGTTAATAAAAAAATAAAAGAGCAGCGCACCGGCTGCATAAGCGAAAAAATCAAAAGGGTCGGCGTTGAATTTTTCAGAAAAATTCGGCAGAATGATTTCGAACAAAATGCTGATATAGATGAGGGAAAAAACCACCTGTGCCGGCGGCAAGCTGAATTCGACGTTGTGCACGATGAATCGCTGCTGCAGCAGTAAAATAGCGGAAAGCAGCAGCGGTAAACAAAGAAAATCATCGAGGTAGGCAGCGAGAATTGCCGGTGCGAGATCGCTTGCTTCCAAAATATGAAACATCACAAAAAGCAGAGCGCATATTCGCAGTATTTTATTTTTGACAATTGACAAATCAAATGCTCAGCAGGCTGATTATTGCAGATAAAATCGAGAGTGAAATCAGGGTCGCAGCCCAGCATTGCCAGAATAGATTTTTATTCATTTTTTTCCTTTCGAGTTTTGACAGGTCTGTGTTTATCCGTTTTTCGGGTTCAGTTGAAGTATGCTTTGCAAAATGATATCCGCAATCCATCATTCAATTTTGCGTCAAACTGTGAATGCAGTGGACAGCTTTTTTTTCATCTTCCATGCTGACGACAAATGAAATACTGCACTCGGAAGACCCCTGAGCGATAGCGATGACGTTGATTTTATTTTTGCCGAGGACTGAAAAAACCTGGCCCGCGACACCTGGTGTGTATTGCATGCCCGCACCGACAGCAGTGATGATGACCACTTCGGTGGTGCTGGTGATCGCGTCGATATCACGGTTTTTGAGTTCCTGCGCAAACTCCAGCTTCAGCAGAGCGATGACTCGTTCGGCTTTTTTTTCTTTCACCAGAAAGCATATGCTCTGCTCGGATGAAGCCTGTGAAATCATCAAAATATTGGTTTTGCTTTTTGCTGTGGCGGCGAAGGCGCGTGCAGCCACACCAGGGATGCCCAGCATGCCGGTGCCGGCGATGGTGATCAGACTCAAATTGGGAATCGAGGTGACCGCGCGGATCGTGCCCGGCGGCTGTTGCATATCCGGCACGATTTCAGTGCCTGCTTCATCCGGGGCAAATGTGTTTTTAACCCGGAGCTCAGCGCCGTTTTCCAGCGCCGGGCGAATGCATTTGGGGTGTAGTACTTTTGCACCGAAATAGGCCAGCTCAGCGACCTCGCGGTAAATCAGCCTCGGAATTGTCCGGGCTGTCGCATCAATCCGTGGATCAGTGCTCATCACACCGGTGACATCCGTCCAGATGGTCACTTTTTTTGAGTTGAGTATATTGCCGATGATCGCAGCGGAATAATCGCTGCCACCGCGGCCAAGTGTAGTTGTGACGTTATCTTTTGTCTTGCCGATAAATCCCGTCACCACCGGAATAATATTTTTTTTGAGCAGTGGCAGCAGCTTTTGTAACGCCTTCTTTTTTGCCATGATGAAATCAGGGTTGGCATGCTGAAAATGGTCATCTGTTATGAGAAAATCGCCGGAATCAACGGCGACAGATTGTTGCCCCGATTGGCAAATTGCCGCAGCAAGCAGATGAACACTCATGCGTTCGCCGAGAGCAACCACAGCGTCGAGAGCTCGGGGCGTGACTTCGCCGAGCACATGCACGGCATGGCAAAGCGTAACAAATTCGACAATATTTTCTTCGATGGCTCTTTTTATTTCGATACCGGGGTCCCGCAGGTTTAATCCGGCGACGGTCTCAAAATGACGCCGGCGCAGCACTTCGGCATTGTTTTTAAAATGCCTGCCTTCCCCGGCAGCCGCCTGTTCAACGGATTGTACCAATATGTCTGTCACACCCTGCATTGCGGAAACGACGGCGATTATATTTTCGGATTTTGCATGGCGGATGACAATGTCGGCGCATTGTTTGATGGCAGCAGCGGAACCCATGGATGTCCCGCCGAATTTCATTACGGTAATATTCACTTTTACGTTTTGGCTAACCTGAATTATTTATAAAAAAAGCCATTCCAAAACAGAATGGCCGTTTATGCGAAAATTGCAGAGCTGTCGATTAATTTTTTTTAAGATATAAAATTATTCCTAACGGGGGCCAAACTCATCGCGCAGTAATTCGATGAACTTGTTTTCTGCGTTCGAAAGAATACGTCCTTTTTTCGCGATAATGGCAATCTCCCTTTCGATGGAAATACCTTCTAATTGCAGTGCTTTGAGCAGACCGCGTTTCATTTCTTCACGAATGGAATTTTCCGGTACGATCGACAAGCCGGTGCCGTTTTCAACAATTCGTTTGATGGTTTCAACATTGTCGAGCGTCATGGTGATTTTCGGCTGAACATTGTTTTTCCGCAAGATTTTATCGAGCAGTTTCCGCGTCGGAATATTACGTTCAAATGCGATGAACGCTTCGTCATTTAATTCGTTGATATTGATGACATCACGCGAACCCAATTTGTGCGAGGGGGCAGCGACAACGACCATTTTCTGTTTCCAGCAGGGGTGAATATCGAGCTGGCGGTTTTTTTGTGGTTCAGCGACAACGCCGAGGTGGGCCATATTGCCCAGGATGTCCTGATAAATTTCTGCGGAATGCCGGTAAGTTAACAGCACTTTGACTTCTGTAAATTTTGACATGAATTTTTGGACGTACATCGGCAGGTCGTGTAAACCAATCGTATAAATACTTTCGAGTTTGATCGTCCCGGCGATGACGTTGGCCAATTCATTGATTTCAACACGCGAGGCTTCCAATAATTGCAAGATATCTTTACATGTGCGATAGAAAACTTCACCTGCCGGTGTGAGTGCCAGATTTCTCTGAGCTCGCTCAATCATGCGTACGCCGAATTCATTCTCGATATGACTGATTTGCTGACTCACGGCAGATTGAGTCAAGTGGTTGATTTTTGCGGCTTCTGAAAAAGAATGAAGCTCCACAACGTCACAAAATGTTTTTAATGTCCGGATTTGCATTTTAATTCCAATGATATCAAATTACATAAGATTTATTAATTTGGTTGTCACCAGTTATAATATATTATTACTTTTTTTAAAAACAATGGATTTTGTAAAATCCATAAATTTATTTAATTGTTTTTAGATGAAGACCAGCCTGTAATTAATTAAAATTTTAATTTTTATCAATGTAAATTTTGCTTGAATTATGAATCATGATGAAAATTATTTTTTTGTTTTATATAACGACGAATTATGCTGTTTGCAGTATTCGGATTGATTTTAATTAAAAGTTGATGGCATATTAAAGAATCGAACCGAATTTTTAATAAATGAAAAAATTTACAGCATTTTTTTGCCAAAATTTGTAAATTGTTACCGTTTATATCGGGAAAGTTTTTGTTTTTTTCAAAACCCGCAACTTCTCTGTAGTTTTTTATTTTATACAATTAGCAGATTTGATACTTTGGAACGGGGGAGAACTCAACAAGCGGTGTGAAAATTATACGTGCTCTGTTTTAATATGAAAAAGACAGCAATATTTTTATTATTTCTTTTGTTATTAAAAAGCCTCATTGCTCAGGAAAGGATTTCTTTAATGGAGACGAACCCCAGGCTGCGAAATGTCGATGCTTTTCCGGTCGAAACTGAGGATGGTCGGATGATCGCCCTGCGTGATCCTGCCGGTATTGCCACAGAAACAGTTGTGCTCAGCAACGCTGCAGTTTACGTTCTGCAGTATTTTAATGGTGAACATGATATCGATACCATCCTGCAGTTTTTACAGCAGAATGCCCATCTGAATGTTCAGAAAAGTGAAATTGAGCAACTCATTGCGCAATTGGATGAAAAGTTGTTTCTGGAAAATGATCATTTTTCAGCCGTCAGAAAAAAAATGGAACAGGATTTTTTAGCCTCAGGTATCCGGCCGGCACGCTATGCCGGTGCCAGTTATCCGAAAGATGAAAAGGAGTTGCGCGCAACCCTGCAGGAGTTTTATACTGAAGGCGCCGGTTTGCCGGGTGCGGTCAATGGCCGTCCTACTCCCGCGGGTTTAATCGCCCCGCATATCGATTTGCGCATTGGCGGGACTACCTACAGTCATGCCTACAAAATATTGGCTGAATCGCCGGCTGCCGATCTCTACATCATTATCGGTACCGGGCATTCCGGCCTGCAAAATATTTATTCTGTTTTGCCCATCGATTTTGAAACGCCGCTGGGCCGGGTCGAAAGCGATAAAACATTTATTCAAAATGTGGCAAAAAATACAAACCATGATTTTTTCAGCGAGGTCTTGCCGCATAAAACTGAACATACAATCGAGTTTCAACTAATTTTTTTGCAACAGGCGCTGGCCGGGAAATCATTCAAGATTGTGCCCGTGCTTGCTTCCTTTGGTTTTCAGGTTCTGGAAAATCCACTCTTTGAGGCCGAGCAGGAAATGATTGCCGATTTTATCCGGGCATTGAAAACGACCATTGCAGCTTATAAGGGCAAAGTCACGGTTCTCGCAAGTGTCGACCTGGCCCACGTTGGGCCGCGATACGGCGATGATATAATCCCGGATGAGAAATTTCTCGCACAGGTAAAAAGCGCGGATATGTCGGCATTGGAAAATGTCAAAACCGCTGACGCAACCGGCTGGGTGAATTCTATCGCTCGGATTGAGGACAAATACCGGATTTGCGGTTTCGCACCGGTTTACACCTTGCTGCAAACCATCCATGCCGGCGAAGGAAAAATTCTGCGATATGATAACGGCATCATGGACGACAAGCAGTCTGTTGTCAGCTTTTGCAGTGCGGTGCTCTATTAAAGCAAATCGAATGAGCGATTTTTAAATTCATCCCAGAATTCGAACGTGAGATCGTCAATTGGCAAAAAAAGAAACCAAAGCCATTCGAACCCGGGTTGAAAAAACCCCTTTGCGCGAGCATTCGACGCCCTTGTTTCTCACTTCCGGATTTACTTTTGACAGCGCGGAAGCGGGCAGGGCAATGTTCGCCGAAGAAGTCGCCGGCAACATATATTCACGATTTTCCAATCCGAATACCAGTGAGTTTATCGACAAAATGGTGGAGCTGGAAAATGCGCAGGACGGTGTCGCCTATGCCACCGGTATGGCAGCGATTTTTGGCGTCGTGGCGCCCCTGCTGAAATCCGCCGATCACATTCTCGCCTGCCGCTCACTCTTCGGTTCAACCCATCAGATTTTTACCCAAATTCTACCGCGCTGGGGCATCTCCTGCACTTATGTCGACGCTGCAGATCAGGGTGGGTGGGATGAGCGAATTCAGCCAAATACCCGCATGTTATTCATCGAAACACCGTCAAATCCGGGGCTGGATTTGATCGATCTGGCCCGGGCTGCAGAATTAAGCGCGAAACACGATTTGATTTTTGTGGTGGATAATACTTTTGCCACTCCCTGGCTGCAAAACCCTGTCGATTTCGGCGCCGACCTGGTCGTACATTCGGCGACAAAATATATCGACGGGCAGGGCAGGGTTCTCGGCGGCATTGCCGTGGGAAAAAAGGAATACGTGCGGGATTTACGGTTTTTTGCCCGGCAAACCGGCCCCTCGCTGTCGCCGTTTAATGCCTGGCTGTTATCGAAAAGCCTGGAAACTCTCGCTGTGCGTTTGGAAAAACACTGTGAAAATGCGATGATTGTGGCGGAGTTTCTCGATCGGCATGCTGAAGTGGAACAAACGCGATACCCGTTTTTGCCTTCGTTTCCGCAAATTGATCTGGCAAAATCGCAGATGCGCGCCGCCGGCGGTGTGATCACCTTTGCAGCAAAAGGCGGCTATGACCGCGCCGCCCGTTTTATCGATTCATTAAAAATGCTGACTGTCTCCGCCAACCTCGGCGATACGCGAACCATCGTCACCCATCCTGCCTCGACAACACACTCAAAACTCAGCGACGAGGAACGCGCCGCCGTCGGCATTTCGCCGGGGCTTCTGCGTATATCAGTCGGCCTGGAAAATTGTGATGACATCATCGCAGATTTAACACAGGCATTGCGTCGTTCCAAATTATAACTAATCAGGAGAGAGATTTTTATGTCAGATGCAATTTTCGGCACCTGGGAATGGTATGTTGCCGGGCCGCTACTCGGTGCATTTGTTCCTTTGCTGCTGCTCATCAACAACAGACAACTGGGGATTTCCTCTTCGTTTATGCAGTTTTGTTCACTTTTTTTGCCGGCAAAATCACAGCAGTTTTTGCAAGTTGATCGGCAAAAAGATCGCTGGAAATTTTATTTCGCTATCGGTATCGCCCTGGGCGGATTCATTGCGGCCAACTTTCTTTCCAGCGAAAAAGTCGCTTTTCTGCCGGGGAAATATTATGAGATGCCCGGTTTGCTGCTTCTTTTTTGTGGCGGCATTTTGATCGGATTCGGCACACGTTACGCTAACGGCTGCACCTCCGGTCACGCAATCATGGGGCTGTCATTGCTGCACTGGCCGAGCTTAAAAGCCACCATCGCGTTTTTTGCCGGCGGGCTGGCCTATACGTATTTTTAAAGAAAGTGAACGTTAATCATGAATTTTATATATGGTATCACCGGTGTTTTATTCGGTATTATTCTGACAAAATCAGAAGTCGTTAGTTGGTTTCGCATCGAAAAAATGTTTCGCTTTCAGGAAGCGCACATGTACCTTGTTATCGCCTCGGCAATCGCTGTCGGCGCCTTTTCCGTCGCGATTTTAAAAAAATTGCAACTGCGTTCGCTGCAGCGGGAAAAGCTCAATTTTGCGGGCAAAACTGAAACCAAAGGATTTGTCATCGGCGGGTTTTTATTCGGCATCGGCTGGGCGATTACCGGAGCCTGCCCGGGGCCGATTTTTTCGCAAATCGGCGCCGGGGTTTGGCCGGCGCTGGTGACGCTCAGCGGCGCCCTGTGCGGTGTCTATCTTTACAGTACTGTGCGTTCAAAACTGCCGCACTGATTTTAACGAATACGACTCGAGTCTTTTTGTAACCGGGCAGTCACCTCCGCTCGACTTGACTCCCCGACGAGCACTTCCTGGCTTTTAAGTAACTTAAGAGCTTTCAGGTTTCCAAAACCTGAAAGCTCTAACCCTACGGTTATTTTTAGATTGATCCTGCTATAGTGCGGGTGGTTTTGCGTGGCTGTATGTTTTGATATGCAGCGGACATCCTAAAAAATGAGGTTAGATATGCGTGCAATTCATTTAAACGAACATTCGAAGAACCTGGATATTTATTCCCTTGTAGAAAATGCAACCCCACCAGAAATTGGAGCCGATGAGGTGCTCATCCGTGTCGAATACGCTGCTCTTAACCGACTCGATAATTTCGTTCGTATCGGTTGGCTTGGTTTGAATTTGCAGTTTCCGCACATTCCCTGCGCTGACTTTTCCGGCACGATTGAAAAAACCGGTTCCGGTGTTGAAGGTTTACAGCCGGGCGATCGAGTCACTGCCAATCCGCTCATCTGGAGCGGTGAAGACCGCTTTACCCTGCGTGGAATGCAAAATCGTTCCAAATTTGCCCATCTCACCGGGGAACACCGTTCCGGCACCTGCGCAGAGTTTATTAAATTTCCGGCACGCAATCTCGTTGTGATTCCTGTAGATTATAATATGCAAAAAGCGGCCGCCGCTTCTTTGGTTTATGTGACGGCATGGCATAGTCTGGTGACCATCGGTAAACTGGCGCCGACTGAAAATGTGCTTATTGTCGGGGCGGGCGGGGGTGTAAATACGGCCGCTCTGCAGATCGCAAAACTATTCGGCGCAACGGCTTTTGTTATCGCCGGCACGCCGGAAAAAGCCGAAAAAGCCCGCGCGCTGGGCGCGGATTGGGTTCACGACCGCAGCGCCGAACCGAAGTGGAGCAAGGCCGTTTTTGCGGCGACCGGCAAAAATGGTATCGATATGGTCGTCGATAATGTCGGCGCGGCAACGTGGAGCGACAGCCTGCGCAGTCTGCGTGCCGGCGGCCGCCTGGTCACGGTGGGTGGAACTGCGGGTTATGAGGCAAAAGTCAACGTTGGGCTCATTTTTTACAAGCATTTGCAAATTCTCGGCAGTACCATGGGCACGCATGAGGATTATCAGCAGGTCATGCAGTTGATCTTTCAAAAAAAGCTCGATCCCGTGGTCGATTCGATATTTCCCATGTCCGGTTTCAGCAAAGCCATGCAGCGCATGCTCGATGGAGAACAGTTCGGCAAAATACTC
The DNA here is from genome assembly GCA_024275575.1 of bacterium. Taxonomy (GTDB): domain Bacteria; phylum Zhuqueibacterota; class Zhuqueibacteria; order Zhuqueibacterales; family Geothermadaptataceae; genus Bioreactorimicrobium. Next base: position 33,038 of record JAJRYV010000056.1, on the reverse strand, counting down.
ATCAAAATAGCAAAGTAATTCGCAACTTAATGGTCAAAACAGCTTTCGCACTACTTCTCATTCTTTCGTTATTCGTCTCGCTACAGGCACAGTCTGTAAAAAGTTTTGGCATAAAAGCCGGCGGTACGCGGGCCAGCCAAATCTGGAAATGGGACCAGGTTTATGATTTTCAGAAGAAACCGCGTATCGGTATGGCTGTCGGCACATTTGTCGAACTACGCGCGCTGCCCAAACTATCGGCAAGCCTGGAAGCCTTTTATATTCAAAAAGGTTTTAAGGAAAGAGCGGTTTTCCAGGGTTATCCGAACAGTAAAAATAAATCGTTCAACCCTCGTCTCGATTATCTTTCCTTTTTTCTGCTAGCAAAATTTGTGCTTTCGAAAACGGTGGAAACCTATTTTCTTGCCGGCCCCCACCTCGATATTGAAATCGCCAATGACGATGTCTCGCTCTACGATCAAATCTACGACAATTTGCAGGGCGTTGATCTCGGCGCCACCATCGGCGTGGGAATAAAATCCGCAGAAATTTATAGCGCCCGCCTGCTTTTGGAATTTCGCTACAGTCCCTCATCCGTTAAAGTTTTTGATGATACGATTAACGATGAAGAGGTAACAGTGCAAAACCAGTCCCTGGAATTTTTAATGGGAATTGAATTTTAGAATTTGTAAAATATACACTAATTAATTGCGTCCCGGTCCTGATCTGCACCACATGTTTTCACTTTCCCGTTCGTTTTTTTAAAAATGATTTCTCGATTTATTAAACATAACCAGCATTATTCACAAAACGTTAAAATTGTTTTTATAACTGTTTGTTTGTAACTGTTTAGCCTGCACAATTTTAAAAGATAGAGCGAAGGCGTCCTCGCCGGGCGGCACGAGCATTACGCGCAGCGGGGGCGCTTTCGCTGCTATTTATCGAGGGTGAGGCTAAACAGTAACTTTTTCTCTGCGTCCCTGCGTCTCCGCGAGAATAATAAAGGATAATAAAGCTGAAACTTGCACTCCATCTTCCCACAAAAACGTAATTCAGGTTTAAAATGAAAAAAAGTGAAAAAGTAATAATTATCCTCGATAAATTAAATGAACTCTACCCTGCGCCCGCTATCCCTTTAAAACACAGAAACCCTTATACTTTGCTTATTTCCGTCGTACTTTCGGCGCAGACAACCGACGCCATGGTCAATCGCGTCACGCCGGATTTATTCGCCCTCGCTGATACGCCGGGGAAAATGGCTCGTCTTGAGGTGGAGACCATTCGCCGTCTGATTCAAAAATGCGGCCTGGCGCCGCGCAAGGCGCAGGCAATTTCCGGGCTTTCGCAAATTTTGCTCGAGAAACACAGCGGCAAAGTGCCGCAGAATTATACCGATCTCGAGGCATTGCCGGGCGTCGGCCACAAAACAGCTTCGGTCGTTATGAGCCAGGCATTTGGCGAGCCGGCTTTTCCGGTGGATACACATATTCACCGGCTGGCTTTCCGCTGGGGGCTTTCAAACGGTAAAAATGTCGAGCAGACAGAGAAAGATTTGAAGCGGCTTTTCCCGCGCGAAAGCTGGAACCGGCTGCACCTGCAGATCATTTATTTTGGTCGGGAACATTGCCCGGCTCGGCGGCACGATCCCGAACTCTGCCCGCTGTGTAAACAGGTGGGGCGGAAAAATCTGAAAAAATCATGAGGGAAACATGGGCCGCTTTTTTCATCAGCTCGAAGAAAAACATATTGAATTTATTCGTGATCAGCACATTTTTTTCGTCGCTTCTGCGCCTGAAAACGGGCGCATCAATCTTTCCCCCAAAGGCATCGATACCTTCCGCTGCCTCGATTTTTCCCACGTTGCCTACCTTGATTTTACCGGCAGCGGTAATGAAACCTGCGCTCATATTCTGGAAAACGGCCGCCTGACGATCATGTTTTGCAGCTTCGACAAACGACCGAATATTTTGCGGCTTTACGGCAAAGGGGCGTCGGTTTTTCCCGGCGAGCAAAAATGGCAAGAATTATGTGGTTTGTTTGATGATCATGCCGGTGTGCGGCAGATCATCACGATGAAAATCGAATCGCTGCAAACCTCCTGCGGTTATGGCGTGCCACTCTACGAATTTAAAGCAGAGCGGCAAACACTGGAAAAATCGGCTTTGCATCTCGGCGAAGCGGGCAATGCCCAATACCGGTTTGAGAAAAACCGCCACAGTATCGACGGAAAACTGATCGACACCCCGGCGACGAGAAAGCCTTGAATTTGTCATTTAGCAGGTCAGTTTTAATGGAGTTGGGAGGATATACTTTTCGCTGAACTCGATTTTGCAGAAATTGTCCGCGGAAAACTCGATTTCGACGTCATTGGCCATTTCGCCCGCCCGGACGTCTTTCAGTTGACTGTCAACGAGAAGCCAATGGAACCGGTGGTTCGTAAATAATGTTAGCTGCATTGTTCCATTGATCATGCAAGCATTTTTTCTTTTTAGAAAATTTATTATTGATATTAAACATACTAAAACAGGAGGCATTATGCAGCGAACTACTCTTTTTTTAACGGTTGTCCTGACGCTGATCCTGGGCTTTTCCAGCGCAAAAGCCCAGGATGAGAATGTGACCATCATCGCACCGACTTCGGAAGTTGCCGAGGGTTTAGACCTTACTGCGGTGAGTGAGCTTTTTAAAGAAGCGGAAAACCTGCAGGAATTTGAGAAGCAACTGAACGATCCCGAGATCGGTATCAACAACCTCGATCTCGACGACAACGGAGAAGTGGATTATATTCGCATTGTTGAAGAGATCGAAAATGATACACATATCATCATCCTGCAGGTGCCTCTTGGGGAAAATGAATTTCAGGATGTCGCAACCATCGAAGTGGAAAAAAATGCCGAGGAAGATTACAATCTGCAGGTGCGCGGCAATGAGGTGATCTACGGCCCGGATTATTACGTCGCTCCGGTCCATGTGCACGTGCATACCTGGCCTATCATCCCGTGGATCTACCGCCCGGTGTATCGTCCCTATCGTTCGGTATATTATTACGGCGTTTATCCCCGTTGGTGGCGTCCGTGGCGACCGGTGCGCATCAATGTTTACCGGACGCGCACGGTGCACTATACCTCGCGCCGGACGTTTACGGTTCGCCGGACGAGTGTCGTTCGCAACAGTACAACGGTGCGCTACAAACCCCGTTCCTCCACCAGGGTAAAAAAGAAAACAACGGTGACCTATACCAATAAAGGCGGCAAAAAGAGCATCACCACAAAAACGAAAAGAACCACGGCCTCGGGAAAAACGACGACCACCACGCGAAAAATATCAAAGAAGAAAAATCCCAAAACCGGCAAAAGCACAGTGACACGCAGCAAGCGCAAGACAACAAAAAGCAAAAGCGGCAAAAAAACCAAAACAGTGAAACACAGTCGCACACGCAAGAAGAGATAATAGAACGATCGATACAAAAAACGGGAGCACTCGACAAGCGGGTGACTCCCGTTTTTTCTATGATGGGCCCTGAAGGGCTCGAACCTTCGACCCACGGATTATGAGTCCGTTGCTCTGACCAACTGAGCTAAGGGCCCGGAACAGCTTGCTAAACTTATAATTATTTCCTTATAATGCAAGTGAAATTAAGTCATCACAAGATGTTTTCACACGAGCTAATGGGTGGCTGAATGCTGTGAACTATGGGCCTCAACTTCGCGCCAGACGCGCAATAAATTGCCGCCGTTTATTTTTTTGATATCCGCTGCTGTATAACCCAGGGCCAGCAGTTTTTTCGTCAAAGCCGGATATTTTGAGACATCTTCCAGCCCCACCGGCACAGCCCCGACGCCGTCGAAATCGCTGCCGATGCCGATATGGTCGATCCCCGCCAGTTTAACAGCGTAATCGATTTGCCGCGCTACCTCATCAATATCGGTGTTGGGTGCCGGATGTTCCTCGAGATAGTGCTCGTATAGCGCTGCGGCCTTTTGCGGATCATCCTTGTATCTGGTATCGATTGAATCTTTGAATTCGTAGCGTAGTTGCGCTGGAATGCCGACCTCGTCGGTGATGAAAAAGGAGCCAAAACAGTACTGAAAAACACCACCGTTTTTCGCCAGCGCCACCAGCATGGAATCGGACATGTTACGTTCCATGTGGCGGAAGGTGCGCAAACCGGAATGGGAAGCGATCATCGGCGCCTGGCTCAGTTCGATGGCCTGCCAGAAGGTTTCATCGGAGACATGGGAAATGTCAACCATCATACCGATGCGATTGAGTTCGGGAATCAGTTTTTTACCGAATGCTGTCAGGCCTTTGTTGGTATGTCGCTTGTCATAGGATGAGTCGCAAATATGGTTGTCTTTGGCGTGGGTGAGTGTGATGTAGCGGATGCCTTTTTGATGCAATGTGCGCAATTTTTTAAAACTTCCTTCTATGGGCGCGCCGTTTTCCATGCCCATGCAGACGGCCATTTTTCCGTTAGCAACAATTCTTTCAACTTCATCCGGGCTGCTTGCCAGCGCTGCGACGCCGGCATTTGCGCTGACAACGCTATCGACCAGATCGATGACGCGCATCGCCTCGGCGAATGCACCGCCCCGGGCGTCGGCATCAGTTCCCGGTTTGTTGAATTTCGACGAGACGTAGACGGCAAAAAACGGTGCATTGAGGCCACCTTCGCGGGCGCGGACGAAATCGAAATGGCCGTCTTCAAGGCGTTCGGATACATTGACATTTTCATGGGTGATGCGGTATGGGATATCGATGTGGGTATCGACGAGCACTGCATCCCGATGAATGGCTGCCGCCTTTTCAGCGAAATCCGGCGCTTTGGGGTCGAGTTTGCCTGTTTCATCGGCATTGTCACAAGCGATGAATATCGCTATCGGTAATAAAATCCACTTCTTCATTTCCTGTCTCCTTCAAATTGAGTGATGCTAAAATATGATAATCTCAAAGACCTGAGTTTTTCGAAAAACGATCGTATATCATTATGTATTCCATCGCGATTCATATTTTGAGCAATTATTTCTCTGCCAAGTTGAATATTGTAATCTTTCACCTGCATTATCCATGAATTTATAATATTTAAATTTGCATTATAATAAACAATTTATTAACGTCGGAGTGCAACCCCTTTATGGGCTGCAACTCGCATTGCATAAAGGCAATTCACCCCGCGGGTAAACAACAAAGTTTATGAATAGAGCAAGATTTCATGTTGAAGGTTAACATGAAGATGGTCTCAGGTTTGGTCATCACGGTCTCCTGCCGGAAGCTCGACCTTGAAAACGGTTTTCCCGGGCACACTGGCCACGGAAATCGTGCCGTTGTAACTGTCGACGATTTTTTCGATGATGGAGAGCCCCAGGCCTAATCCAAAAGATAAGCCCTGTGCTTTTGTCGTGACATTGGGTTGAAAAATAATGTTTTGCAATTTCTTCGGAATTCCCGGGCCGTTATCTTCGATATAAACATGGATTGCCGTTCCTGAAAGTTTACTGCGAATGCGCACTTCAGGGTTTTTTGTGCCCGCCTGCTGCATCGCATCTACAGCGTTTTTAATCAGATTGCTCCAGATTTGTACCAGTTCACCGATGTTGGCGACTATCGGCGGCAGTTTGCCCAAATCCTGTTTGAGTTTGACCGTATCCAGTTTTGCGGCGAGCAGCGCGAGCGCCTCTTTAATGCTGTCATTGACATCGAGATTGAGTTGTCGTGAATGCCGCTGTGCCCCCAGGGCTTTCACCGAACGGACGACATGGGCTGCGTGCCGTGCCGCCACGGCCATGTCATGAAATGTGGCGCCGATATCCCAGTAGTAATGTACGATATCCGCCTCAACCTCGAGAAATTCAACAAAGCGGCGCACATCGCCGGAGCTGATGCCGGTCTGTGCCAATTTTTGTGCGTCTTGCCGCGCCAGGGCAAATTTTTTCATGAATTCACGGGAACGCTTGCGCACCTCACTGCTGGAAAGGCGGCGGCCGTTTTTATTGCCGTGCTGAAAAAATGGAAACTCCTGGGGATAGCGTTTTTGCAAAATCATGGTGATATTTTCGCGCAGCCAGCTTGTATTGCGCTCCAGCACGGCGATGGCATTATTTAGTTCATGGGCGAGTCCGGCTGCCATCTGACCCAGCGATGCCATCTTTTCCGTATGCGCCAGTTTCCTGGTCGCGGCTTCTTTTTCGAGGAAAATTTTCTGTTCCCGGTGTTGCCGGAATGCCAGATCGGTGACGACGACGGGCATGAACTGGTCGAAAAGGGAATGGTAACCTTGCCGGGGAATGAACGGCTGATCTTTGCTGATATAGGCGATTTGCGAATCTTCCTGTGCGATGACGTTTGCCCGCGCCACATAAGTGCGCGAAAAAAAACTGACGATGCCGACAAACATGTTTTCACTCGCTTCAAACCTGGCATAGCGGCTGCCGTCCGGGTTATCGACATAACCGATCAGATGACCTTTTTTCACCAGATAGAGGCGGTCGTTAGCATCCCCTTTTTTAAAAAGACAGTCACCTTTTTTGATGTGAATACATTTTCCCGGTGAGGAAAAATAATTCTCCAGCAGCCATTGCAGGCTATCTTCGTTATTGTTTTTGCTCATTCCTGCTGCCGTTTGCAAATATTTTTAAGCCGTCATAAGCGGGAGTATTTTGGTCAACATCCAATAAAATATAAAAATTATGCGGCAAAATGAAAGGTTGATCTCGAACCCGGTCAGAAAATGCTGCCGCCGATTCTTTTTGATCTATTCGATTGGATGTGCCCGGGTTTTTTCTACGTATGCGGTCATGGGATATTTCTTTTGCCGCTGCATAAAAAATGCGAGGCTATGGCCAAAAGCCGGCAATAAGCGGTAAAAACCAGGCCGGTAAATGAGCTGGGCGATTTGCCGTTTCAGATTCAGATAGCGGCCGAGGTTGCTCTTTTTTACACGCCGGCCATAATCCGAAAAGGAATGATCGCCGGATTTGAGTGCCTCGATCACAGCATCGGCGACGATAGGGCCAAAACTCAGCGCCGTGGAAATGCCTTCGCCGAGCCAGGGTTCGATGCCCGCTGCATCGCCGGTGAGCAATACGCGCGGGCAACTGATTTTCTGCGCCGGATGATACCAGCGCTCGGGGCATCCTTCGATTTTGTGATGAATTTCCAAACCGCGTCGACGCAAATGATCGCGCAGGAGCGCGGGCAGATCAGCCCTTTTGCTGCCGGGATTCACCCGTGAATCGTAAATGCCGCAGTTTAAATATGGCGCACCATCGATAATGCTGGGAAAATCCCAGATATAACCTTGCAAGCCCTGCCTGATCGGAGTAAAATCGAGTACCGCCATTTTTTTTTCGAATTCCATGGGCAGGCGCTCTGCATCGACGGGAATGAGCATTTCGAGCAGTCGGGAGATACGCGAAACCTTTTCACGCATCAGATGATGGCGCACCAGGCTTTTCACACCGTCGGCGCCAATGACGATTTTTGCATGAAAATCGCCTGCTGAGGTTTTCAGCGCCATCTCGTCTTTTTGATAATGAATTGCCGTGACGTTTACATTTTCCTGAATTTTCACACCTTTGGTCCGGTTCTTTTGCACCAGCGCAGCATCAAATTCATCACGGCGGATAATGCGCAAAAAATTGTTCGTGGCAAATTTTATCGGTTTTTCGCGAAAATAGAAAGCGACATTCTCCAGCCGAAAGGAAGGGACCTCGACATTTAAATCGAGCTTGATCAGCATTTCGTCTGCCCAGGGGGTGAGCCCGCCGCCACAGAGTTTTGGCCGTGGATGGCTGGCTTTTTCCAGCACGAGAATTTCATCCTGCAGGCAAGGCTGTTTTTGGATGAGCGCCGCTGCGGCGGCCATACCCGCCGGCCCGGCTCCGATGATGAGGATCGTATATTTTTTTTTCATTGAGTTATGTCGCTATTTTTTTTAACGTGCTTACGCGCTATCGTACAATTCTGATTCAATGTCATTAAGTTAAGCCGTGGGCACCCTTGCGAAGATTACTGGAAATACAGGAGTTATGATTTCGTAACACGCTTTGAGACTAAATTGTTGATTTTTCTAATCTTTGCAAGGGTTAGCATCCACTAACTTAATGCACTGAATTCAGATTAAAGAAATAAAGATAAGTGTGAACGTGTATCTGTTGCAAATAAATTATTTGCTTGTGGTTTTAATCCCGAGTCTGATTTGACAAGAAAAAGATGTCCGCTGCGTATTAAAACATGCAGCTATGTAAATTCAACCTCGCTAAAGCGAGCTCTGTGATTGAGTCGCTTTCAGGCGGGTTCACTTTTTTAAGAACTGCGGGATTTATTCCACAGTGGATATGACTGTGCTGTGACTTCACATTCTTATCAATTCTCTAAGAAATAATCAGCTTAAGAGGAAATCTTAAGCAACCTGTTCAAAATTTTTCTTCCACTTCTCAATAATAATTCTATAATTGACAGCTGTGCCCGGCATTTATCATCGATGCACTGCCCGGGAATGAACTTAATCGTGATTGCTCAAAAATCTAAATAAAGAATTCAGAATAATTACAGGAGAAGTCGCATGAGTCAAACGAAGAAAAACATCTTCGGAGCCAGACTACCTTTTACTGCGCCGTCCGGAACAGCTTATCTATATAGCCTCGAGCTCCTCGAAAAAAACGGGCTCGGATCGATCAACCGATTGCCTTTTTCTATAAAAGTTTTGCTCGAATCGCTGCTGCGCAACTGTGATGATTTTCAGGTGATGCAGGATGATGTGAAAAAACTCGCTGCTTGGGATGCAAACGCCGAAATGCAGCAGGAAATCCCCTTCAAACCAGCGCGTGTCGTTCTGCAGGATTTTACCGGTGTGCCCTCGCTGGTCGATCTCGCAGCCATGCGTTCAGCTATGCAGCGTTTGGGCGGTGATCCAGCGAAAATCGAGCCGCTGATTCCGGCGGACCTGGTCGTCGATCATTCGGTACAGATCGACAAATTCGGCACTGCCGATGCCCTTTCGCAAAATATGCAAATCGAATTTCAGCGCAACGCCGAACGTTACCAGTTTCTCAAATGGGGCCAGCAGGCTTTCGAAAAATTTAATGTTGTACCCCCGGGCGTCGGCATCATCCATCAGGTCAATCTGGAATATCTCGCTAAAGGCGTTTTTTCCAGTGAAGAAAACGGCATGCAAGTCATTTATCCCGATAGCCTCGTCGGCACCGATTCGCATACGACGATGATCAACGGTCTCGGCATTGTCGGTTGGGGCGTCGGCGGCATCGAAGCGGAAGCGGTGATGCTCGGCCAACCGATCTACATGCTGGCGCCACAGGTTATCGGATTTAAATTGACGGGTAATCTGCCTGAAGGCGTCACTGCCACTGACATGACACTGACTGCGGTTGAGATACTGCGTGCTAAAGGTGTGGTGGGTAAATTTGTCGAATTTTATGGCCCCGGATTGGATGAAATGAGCCTGCCCGATCGCGCAATGCTGGCCAATATGGCGCCGGAATATGGCGCAACCATGGGCTTTTTTCCCATGGATGCCGAAGCGATGGATTACATGCGTCGCAGCGGCCGCTCGCCGGAACATGTGCAATTGGTGGAAAGCTATTTGAAAGTGCAGGGTTTGTTCCGCACCCCGGATAGCCCGGACCCTATATTTACCGACACCCTGGAGCTTGATCTGAGCACAGTAGAACCGAGCCTGGCGGGGCCGAAACGGCCGCAGGATCGCATCACGGTGCCGGCGATGGCCGAGGCTTTTCACAAATCACTCACCGGTGGTCTCGATGAACGCGGTTTTGCCCTCAAAGGCGAAGAACTTAAACGCTCGGCAACGATGAAAAACGCCACTGGCGGCATCGAAATGAAACATGGTTCCGTGGTCATCGCTGCCATCACCAGTTGCACCAACACCAGTAATCCCTCGGTGCTGTTGGGCGCCGGCCTGGTTGCCAAAAAAGCAGTAGAAAAAGGTTTGCAAGTTCCAGAATATGTTAAAACCAGTCTGGCTCCCGGCTCCCGCGTGGTGACGGAATATCTCCGCCAAACCGGTCTTACGCCTTATTTGGAAAAGCTGGGATTTCACACGGTGGGTTATGGCTGCACGACCTGCATCGGCAATAGCGGGCCGCTGGATGAAGCCGTTGTCGAGGCGATCAATGAAAGCGATCTCGTCGCCGCTTCGGTTTTGAGCGGCAACCGCAATTTCGAAGGCCGGGTCAATCCTCATGTTAAAGCGAACTATCTCGCCTCGCCACCGCTCGTTGTGGCTTATGCACTCGCCGGCACAGTGGATATCGATTTGACCCGTGAACCCCTGGGCAAAGGAAAAAATGGCGAAGATGTCTTTCTCAAAGATATCTGGCCGGGCAGCGCCGAGATCGGCGAACTGCTGCAAACAGCTTCGAACCCGGAAAACTTCAAACGTATGTATGCCGATGTCAATTCGTTCAGCAGCGAGTGGAAAGATGTGCAGACCACGACAGGTGATATTTATCAATGGCAGGCGGATTCGACCTACATACAGGAACCGCCATTCTTTATTGATTTACAACCGCAACCCGGCCCCATCAGTACTATCGAAAACGCACGGGTGCTCGCACTGCTCGGTGATTCGGTGACCACGGATCACATTTCACCGGCCGGTCAGATTCCGCCGGATAGCCCGGCAGCGCGTTATCTAAATGAAAACGGGGTTGAGCGTAAAGATTTTAATTCATTCGGCTCGCGTCGCGGCCACGATCGCATCATGGTGCGCGGCACTTTCGGCAATATTCGCCTGAAAAACCTGCTCGCACCGGGAACCGAAGGCGGTGTGACATTGAAACTGCCCGAAGGAACCCAGACCTCAATCTATGATGCGGCGATGGCATACAAGGCGGAAAATATCCCGCTTGTGGTCATTGCCGGCAAGGAATACGGCACCGGCAGTTCGCGCGATTGGGCGGCCAAAGGCACTTTTTTGTTGGGGATTAAATCGGTGATCGCTGAAAGTTTTGAACGGATCCACCGCAGCAATCTCGTGGGCATGGGCGTATTACCGTTGCAGTTCAAAGAAGGTGAATCGGCATCGAGCCTCGGCCTGACAGGGCATGAAACGTTCAGTATTGAGATCGATGATAATCTGCAGCCGTTACAGGATGTGGAAGTCGTCGCTGAAAATACGGACGGTACAAAACGCCGTTTCACCGTGACCGTACGCATCGATACACCGGTAGAAATCAGTTATTACCGCAATGGTGGTATTCTGCAAACGGTGCTGCGCAGCATGTTGAAATAGCGGGACGACCAGAATTATTGATTCCATCATTTCAAAGTGATGGAATCAATGTCTCGGGTATCGGCCCAAAATCGGAAGCAGTGCAATTATCAATGACCTGTGCCTCAGTTTTTGCTCCGGGGATAACCGTGTGGCAGGCCGGGTGAGAAATGCAGAAACGCAGACTCACCTGTGCCATGCTTTGTTGTGGATAGTGGTCGAACAGGGGTTGTAATTTTTTAAGTGCTGTCAGATAACCGGCCAGTTTTTCCGGCGATAAATTCATCTGCCTGTGGTCATCCTCGGCAAAAGTTGAGCCCGCTTTAAATTTACCCGTCAGTAAGCCGAAGAGCAGGGGAATGCGCACGATAACCCCGATGCCGTATTGCATCGCTTTCGGAAAAAGTACTTCTTCCGCTTGCCTTTCCAGTAAATTATAACGCACCTGAATGCAATCGAGAATATCAGCGTGTGCATCCAGTAAAAAAGCCTGTTCCGTTTCTTTAAACGACTGAATGCTCAAACCTGCGTGCTGAATTTTGCCTTCCTTTTTGAGCTGTTCAAGCGCCAGCCAAGGTTCGTCTTGCTCGAGTTTGTCGAGATCCGGGCTGTGTAATTGCAGGATGTCCAGCGTTTCCAGCCCTAGGCGTTGCAGGCTTTTTTCCGCTGCAGAAATGAGATATTCTTTGGAATAGGTTTGTTTTATCGCGCCGTAACCCTCGTCATCTTCAGCGCCGGCATTGTAGAAATCATTGCCCGCTTTTGTAGCGATGATCACCTCACCTTTGCCGCGTTCCTTTATTAAACGTGCGATCAATTCTTCGGAATGCCCGAAACCGTAAACATCAGCCGTATCGATGAACGTGACGCCCTGATCGAGGGCGGCATGCAATGCTTTTAATGATGTTTCGTCATCCGTTTTGCCCCAATTCATGCCCCCGATCGCCCAGGCTCCGAAGCCGATCGTCGAAACTTTCGGGCCGCGTTTACCGAGTTTTGTGTATTGCATAAGAGTTCCTCAGTGAGTTTTATTTATCAATTTCATATTTGGCATCGATCAATTTTTCTTCTGCCCGGGTTTTCAGGGCAAAATTAAATCCCTTATAAATACAGTAACCGCCGTATTCGCCATTTTTATTGAGCGCCAGAAAACCGACCTGCAGGTTTTTTAAATTCTGATGTTTTTTTATGATGCGCAACACCGCCTCTTTGCATGCCTCTTCCGGAGAATGCCCGTTGCGCATCAATTCCACGACGACGGCACTGCCGGCAATGCGGATAACCGCCTCTCCGACGCCGGTCGCGCAGGCGCCGCCGACCTCGTTATCCACAAACAGACCTGCGCCGATAATCGGTGAATCACCGACACGGCCGTGCAGTTTGTAGGCCATGCCGCTGGTGGTGCAGGCGCCGGAGAGATCGCCGTTTTGGTCGATGGCCAGCATACCGATGGTATCGTGATTTTCAATATTGATAACTGGTTGATAACGGGATTTCTCCAGCCATTTTTGCCATTTTTTTTTCGCACTTGTGGTCAGCAAATTCGTTTTTTCAAAACCTTTTTCAAGGGCAAATTGCAGCGCACCTTCACCGGCAAGCATAACGTGCGGCGTGTCTTCCATCACTTTGCGTGCGACCGAAACCGGGTTTTCGATATGTTGTAAAAAAGCTACGGCGCCGCATCGGGTTTTGTGGTCCATGATACAGGCGTCAAGGGTGACTTTGCCGTCGCAGTCAGGCAACCCACCGAGACCGACGCTGGAATTTTCGGCGTCTGATTCGGTGACCCGCACACCAGATTCGACAGCATCCAGTGCGCTGCCGCCGCCGGCAAGCGTTGCCCAGGCGGTTTTATTTGCAGATAATCCGGCTTGCCATGTTGATACGACGATAGGTTTGGCGCCTTTTGCTGTGTTTTTTCCCTGTTGTTGATTTTTGTTGCCTCTGTAGGCAGCAGGTGTAATCAATGCAGCACTAGCCAGCATCGATGTTTTTATGAAATTTCTACGACCACTCATACCAGACCCTTTTTAAATATTGCTCGTTTTTTGCCGTTTCTCTTTCTTGTTAAAATATCCAACAAGGCGTTTGGAAGCAACCAAAATAAATCATACGTGGGATGGTGAGCCAATAATGTATAAACCTGCCAGGTTTTTAAAACTTGGCAGGTTTATCTCAATCCTTATTTCATTAAAATCATCTTATTAGTCGTCACCTGACCGACCGTTTCAATACGATAGAGATAAGTTCCTGAACCTGCCGACTCGCCGTTGGCCAGTTTGCCATCCCAGCGTACAGTGTGTTCGCCGGCCGATTGGCTGCCGCTAAACAGCACCCGTAACTCCTGTCCCCTCAAGTTGAAAATACTCACTTTAACCTGACCGGCATTTTCCAGTGTATAGCTGATATTGGTTTGCGGGTTGAAAGGGTTGGGATAATTGCAGGCCTGGATACCGCGGGTTTCACCGTGTTTTCTGCCACGCATCGGTTGGTCGCCGCGAGGTGTATTCGGCCGGCTGAAACCCCATTCCTGCAACATCGTTAGGCGGGCTTGGCGCAACTCGGTATGGGTTGCGCCAGTTGCCAGCAATTCCTGCTGTTTGGCATAAAGTGCAGCGCGCTGCCCGTCGGTTAATTGCGGTTTTTGGCCCATGCGGCCATGGCCCCGGCCTGAACGCGAATATTCAGGTTTACCAGGCAGTTCAACGCCAAAACCTTTGAGGATTTCTGCAACGGCATCGTGGATTTCTTTGCGGGATTTTCCGGCAATACGCATTTCTTTAATTTTTGCGCGCACTGCAACACGCTGTTCCTGCATCAGTTCATCCTCGTGGTTTTCTCTGTGTATACCGATGCCGGGGCAGGCAGTTGTGTCCGGCAATTCGATTCCCCATGAAGTCAACAACGCATATGCCGCTGTGCGCATTTCTTCATGCGTAGCGCCGCTTTTCCACATTTCATCGTGTTTAGCGTAGAGTTCGATACGCTGTTCAGCAGTGGTGTTCGCATCGATGAAGGCGCCTTTTTGCCCCATTCCACGGCTGAACCCGGCATGCTGTCCAAATTGCGGTGCTTCAAGCCCCCAGCTTTCAAACAGGGTAGCGACCGCTGCGCGGATTTCTTCACGGCTGGCATTGCTCTCACGCAGTTGTGAAACAGTCTCGAGCAGTTGGGTGCGCTGGTCTTCAGTTAGTTGTGAATGCATCATGCCGCGGCCACCGAAATCGTGTTGCGCCATTAAGCTGGTGCTGCCGATGATGATGGCAAAGGTTATCAGGAGCATGACGATCCATTGCATTTTCTTCTTCATGATAATCTCCTTTTGTTTAGTCGTCCGAAGGTTTTGATTCTTCGGTTAATTTGTTGTTTGTTTTTCAAAGCGAACTGCTTTTCTGATCAACTATACGCCGGAAATTTTAAAATATTTTGCAGAATGGGTTAAGAAGCGTCTTGCCGGGATAAATCGCGGCGATGCGGGATAAAGATGAGGCAATTTATAGTGCTTGATAAATGGATATCTGGATTCTTGGAGATATATTTTTTCCATCGCCCCAGTATTTTCGATTCAGATACACCGGTTCGTATTCATTAGGGTGCGGCATTGCTGCTGTGACCATGCAGAGTCCGGGAGATGAATTGTACCGCTGTTAGTTAAATCAAGCTCAAAACAGCTCCGGCGAAGAAAGGAATGCGATAATCGAACAGCCACAACAGCCCGCCGGCCGCCGGAATGACAACGGCGGCGATATGGTTGATGGTGAATCCGACGGCCATGCTCGGCGCTATGTCTTTGGGATCGCCGATTTTTTGAAAATAGGTGCGAATGCTGATGGAGAAATTGAAGAAAATATGATCGAGAATATAAAGCCCGGCAACCACGGCTTTCGATTCGACAAAAGCATAGGCTGTGAAAATAAAAACCAGGCTGCCATATTCCAGCGACAGGATTTTCTGTTCTCCGAAACGGATGATCGCTTTGCCGATGAGCGGGCTTAAAAAATAGTTAACGACATTGTTGAAAATAAAAAGCGCGGTAATTTCCTGCACGCTGAATTCAAATTTTTTCACCAGTAGAAAGACGGCAAAAGCGACAAAGATTTGCCGCCGGGCGCCCGACATAAAAGTGAGAAAATAGTAGAGCCAGTACTTTTTTCGCAGGATCATTTTTTTTCGCTGCGGGGTTATATTCTCCCGCGTTGGATTTTGCAGCAATCCCCACAAACCCATCGCGATGATGCCGCATCCGGAAAGGCCAAACATCAATTTGTAGCTGAGAAAATAGCTCAAGGTGAAAATTACTGCTCCAACAGCGATACTCGAAGCTGCAGCATAGCTGCGTAGTTTGCCGAAAATCCAGGGGCTGGTTTTTATATCAAAATACTGTAATGTCAGCGACTGGTTAGTGGTTTCGTAGTAATGAAAGCCGAAACTCATGATCAGCGTTGTGGCGATCACGCCGGTGTAACTGGGGAAAATTCCCGTCAAGCCGACACCGGCGCCCAATATGATGATCGACAACGCCGAAAGGCGATGCTCTTTGATGAACATGATGATAAAAATTGCCAGCAATGCTAAAAATCCCGGAATCTCGCGCACCGACTGAATCATGCCGATGTGATCACCCCCAAGGTGTACGATTTCGACGACAAAATTATTGAACAGCGTACGCCAGGCTTGCAAACCTGCTGTCGATGCAATCGTGAGAATGGCGAGAAAACCAAACATCGGGTCTTTTTTTGCTTTATCCATGGGGCGCTTTCATGTAAATCTCAATTTCCTGATGAATTAAAAAAGAAGTGTGGAATATAGAGATATTGTCAGCGATATCCGAGAATCAATTTTAAACTCATCGAGACCGGAGACCATGTGCAGTTCATTTCAGCATTTCCACTCAAAAATCACTAAAAACTGATAGTTCGACACCATTTTATTTGACACCTCGGGAAAATGACAGTTCATGAACGAATCCAATTGTGCACGAAATTACTTGACAAAATAGATAATCTCGCCTATTCTATTATTGTCAGGAGGGATTAGACTGTTTTATTCCGGCCACACCGCAAGTCCTCCACCACATATCCATTCATTCTATAATTCAGGAGGGTGACCATGGCACGCCGGGGAGAAGTACTCGTTGCTATTTTGAATAATGAACTCGATTTTAAAATTGCCAGAGATCAGCACTGGTACAGAATTCCCGTGACTGCAGCGGATAAATGGTTGAAAAAATGCTGGCCACCCGGCTGGATTGCATTCTATCAAACAAATGCATTTAAAAATGATGCACACGCCATCAAATATTTTGCCCGCGTGATTGAAATAAAAAAACGTACACGCAATGAACTGTTCCCCGACAGACCAGCGGATAAAAACAGCAAGCGGAATTATTATCAACTGCTGATTGGCCATTTAAAAAAACGGGAACACCCGATTTTCAGTCGGCGCTGGCGACGGATTGTTTTCATCCCCACTACGGCAGAAAAATTCAGCCATGCCGTTGAAATCAATGATCTGTTCGATGGTAGTCCAATTGAAGACAGGCTTTGGGCCGAAATGAAAATCATGAAAATTCAATGTGAGCGCCAGGAGTTGGTTACGATAAACAACCGCAATTATTTTCTCGACTTTGCCGTTTATTGCCAAAAAGGAAAACTGAATATTGAAACCGATGGCGACAAGTGGCACCATAATCCAGAACAAGCGCGACTGGACAATTTCCGGGATAATGACCTGGCATCAGATGGCTGGCAGCGACTTCGCTTTTCCGGGCACCGTGTTCGGGAAGCGCTGCGGGAATACTGCGTCCCCAAAATTATCGAGAATATTAATAACCTGGGCGGGGTTGATGAGGGCAATCAGTTTGGGCGACGAGTCGATCTTAAATTACCCGGCAGCTCTTTTCAGCGAGATTTGTTCGATTGTTAATGTTTTAATAAAAAGGAAGTGAACATCTTTATTGTTTCAATAATTATTTGTGAAGAAAAGAATTATCCTTTATCATTCTTTCGGCGACGCAGTGGTGTGGATAAAAACAGCATAAAATATTAAGTGCCTGAACGAAAATCCGGTGAGCACAACACATTGAGGAACCCCGCTACCGGCATGCGGGGATGCCGTTGTTTTCGTTGGGTTTTGCCTGTTTAAATGGAATTGATTTTTTATGCTGAATACTTCACCCGGGCAATTTCAATTCGGTTCCGGTAAGCGACGCCGGGATTTTTATCGAACTTATGAGGAAGTTTAACATGTGGTCAAAACTAAAATATCTGTTTTTTCTGTGCCTGTTCTTTATCGCCTGTGTGCAGCAATCCGACCCCCAAAAGCAATCACAAATCTTGTTTAACGGAAAAGATTTCAGCAACTGGACCGAGCCGGAAAACAATGTCTGGTGGAAAATCAAAAACGGCGTACTTTCAGCACGAAATGATTCGACCAGGCAGGGCTCTGTTTTGTGGACGGCAAAGGCGTATACGGATTTCGTTCTCGAACTCGATTTTAAAATGGGCGACGGCATCGTGGATTCCGGTGTTTTTCTGCGTACCGAACATGAGCAGATTCAAATCGGTATCTCCGGCAGCTTGAAACGGGACATGACCTGTTCGCCGTATATCAGCGGCAAAGGTTATCCGGTGGAGGCGGAGAATATTGCCAATTTGCTCAAACAAAAAGGCTGGAATCATCTGCGCATCAAAGCGCTGGGGGCAGCCTATATGGTGTGGTTGAACGGTGAAAAAGTGATGCACTACATCTCGGAAACCGCGGAAAAAAAAGGGGCCATCGGTTTGCAATTGCACCCCAACCGCGAAATGGAGGTTTATTTTCGCAATATCAAACTGATGGAAATTCCTGTAGGCGCATAACTTTTAGTGTCCGCCCGAAACTGCATTAATTTTCGTCATTCCCGCAGCAGGAATGACGAAAAAAAGTACATTTCCGGATGCGCGCTAATCAACGAACGATTTCCACGTAATCCAGTCAATCTCTCCTTTAAACAACTGGTTGCCGCTGTCTCCGGGAACATCATTGTGTACGGTGTTATCTCCGATGATCGTCGGTTGGCTTTCAACAGCCATTTCATCCCCTGGTTGCGAGACCCATTTGCAGGCGCCACTGTCGTTGGGGTTCGATGAGAAAATTTGTACGAAACCACCCCAGTTTTCACCGGCGCCATTGCCGTCCGTTCCCAAATCATCACCATAAATTCGTACCGGAATTTGAGAATCGTTGGAATTGAAAACGACTTTGACACGATACCAGTGGTTCGCCACGATGGGATAGCTGTTGATGTCGGAATAGACCTGTTTCATCCATGCACCCGGGCCATCGGCGCCACAATCGCGGCGGTAGGGCGGTGCAGCGCGGAATTTAAAGATGATGCGGGCTTTGCCGGCGCGATCCAGTACATTGTCTGTCATCCAGTCGCCGCGCATGACGGTGAGTTGAAACGTTCTTTTGCGCTCGAAGACGCGCAGTTGTGTGCTGGTGCGTGTGTTGTCGTCGATGCTGTCGCCATCGCTGTCGGTGAAATCAAGGTCGACCACGCTGGGCCGGAAGCGTGCTTCGATGGTTAATTCGCGCTGATAACCGGTAGAACTCGGAGAAATGAGACAGTCGTTATTGCTGTTGAACTCGATATAAGTCCCCTGGCTTTCCTCGCCGTGAAAATAACCGTCTCCGGGGAAAACCACCGAG
Organism: bacterium; assembly: GCA_024275575.1. Lineage (GTDB taxonomy): Bacteria > Zhuqueibacterota > Zhuqueibacteria > Zhuqueibacterales > Geothermadaptataceae > Bioreactorimicrobium. The sequence goes on along the minus strand of JAJRYV010000056.1, from coordinate 14,116 downwards.
GGATTACTGACGGAGCCGACAAAATAGCCGTTCTGATCGGAAGCCGTGGAGCTGCCGGCAGATTCGTTGAGCTGAAATGCAACCGTGCCTGTGGGGCATTTCCTCGAAATTGTCACCGGCCAGGGTCCGGCAGAAACAGCCTGTGCGGGAATAGTGCCGGTGGCGGAGTTGACATAACCACCGTCGTACCAGTTCCAGATGGTTTTGCCGCGCGAGGCGATGATGTCATTGTTGAGATCAGCGGAAGTAAGCGCGCTGCTCATATGGACGGTGGCCGTGCTTGCACCGGCGCTGTGCGAAATATTGGTGATATATTTGGGATTGTTGCCGCCGACGTCGAAATACCAGAAGTCACTGGTGTTGACGCTGCCGGTGAGGTTGCTGTTCGTGTAAACGCCGCCGCGGAAAATTAATTGAATTTGATTGCTGCCGATATCACTTTCCGCTTTGATGATGTCCGGCGTGAAATCCGGGCGCTGGTAATTACTTTCGTTTCCTGAAGCGGTAAGCTGCAGCTTTGTACCGGCGCCGCTATCGGTCGTATGAATAATCCGGTGAATCGAATTGGCTTCGTGGCAGGAAGCGTTGCCGCAGCTCATTCCTGCATGCTGGCCGCCGTAATAGTAGTGGCAGTTATTGCACATCGTGTTCCAGTTGCTGGTGCCGGCACCGTAAGCGTTGATGGTCGAGCGCAGCATCGAGGCGGCATTGGAACCGTGCGACTCGTGGCAATCGGTGCAGGAGAGAACAAAATTTATTCCTGCCGTGCGTTCAGCGGAATCATAGGGCCAGCGCATGAAATGTCCCACACCGCGCCCGCGGGTGACATAATTCATGTGAAAAAGTACATCGGGATTACCGCTGCTTCCCCAGAACCCGGCTTTGCCCTGATCACTGACATAATTCGGCATGCCCGCGGCATTGAGGCCATGCTGTGCGCCGCATTCGATACGCTGATTAGGCGGGTCGACGCTGTTGTCGGTGCAGGAGATGCCCTGACCCCAGTTTACGGGTGGGTTGCTCGGGCTCACTCGCTGTGAATGGCAATCGAGGCAGAGAGTAGGATAGTCCGGCAGCACACTGCTGCTGAATTCGAAATTGTAGCCGGAGCCTTTTTTCGGGGGCTGGTAGACCGCTGGTTGATCCCAGGAAATCGTGCCGCCGCGCGCCGTACTGTAATACCAACCACCGGTGCCGCTACCCTGCGCAGCAAAATCCCGCATTTTTTGGCCGGAGGAAGCGCCCCAGAGGGCATTGCCCATAGCGCGCTGATTGGTTGCCGGGTCAGCATTTAAATCCGGTCGCGTTACCGGCGAAACTCCGGATGCCACATCCCAATGCTTCCCGGTGACGATGTGTGGATTGTGGCAGGAAGTACATTGCAGGGTGAAAGTTTTGCCATCCGTGGTGAATTGGGTGCCCAAATTGTGTTTTTCACTTTTCATGAATACTTCTTCGATATCATTCGAGACTGCGGCGCCGGACAGGGCGAGATTTTCAACCTTGCCGGCTGTATGGCATTTGTAACAGAATTTATCGAGGGTTTCCAGAGCATTGTCGGTATTTAAGATTTTGATATTATCCGATCCGTGGCCGGTGGCGTGGCAACCGAATTCATCGTTTTTTCCCATGCAGGTTAGTTTGAGGCCGGAGCCGCCTTTTTTGTGGGCGGAATTCTGCCACATGCCGGCATCGACCTGCGGCGATATTTTGCCATCGGCAAATGGGGTGTCGCTATCACCATCATGGCAATTGAGGCAAAATGGTTCGAGTTTCAGCGCTTCGGTATAATCATCCATCGGGCGGTTGATGAGTTCATAAATTATTGCCGAATTGTCGCGGTCTTTCAGTCGCACGCGGCCCTGGCTATGCTTGCTCATGTCGTGGCAGATCCGGCAATCATCCGGCTTGAGGGAGGCGCTTTGCAGGTGGTGGCTCATGCCGGTCAATTCGCCGACGATAGCGCGGCGGCCGCCGGCGGGGATGCCGTCGCCGTTGTCCTGCGGCTGGTCGTGGCATTCGTGGCATGGCGGCGGAATAAAACTTTTCTCGTGTTTATGGCAAACGGTGCAATTATCACCGGCGTTGTGTGTGTGGTTACCGCTGATGTTGTTACGGTGGTAGGCCGTTTGTGTGTGGCAAACCTCGCAAATCCCATTGTAGGTACTGTTGCCGTCGGCAAAGGAACTGACGCCCGATTCCTGTATGAAAACAACCGATTTATAACCGCTATTTGGTGTTGAGACGGTCTCTTTCACCAGCAAAATATTGTTCTGGTCCGGATCGTGGGGCTGGTGGCATTTGCAGCAGCCCATGCCCATGTGCGCCGTGTAAGTGTGGCAATCCATGCAGAGTTGATCATCGTTTTTATCACGCAGAATATAACCGTCACCCTGACCGTTGCTGGTGTCACCCGAGCTGGCAAAGTGGGGCTTGTGGCAGGTTGTGCATTCCACTTTGTCGGGATCGATCAGCGGTAAATTGGGATTCTGGGGGCTGCTGAAAAATCGCGAGTCGGAAACCGGGTAGACAACACCGGCCGGGTGACTGCCTTTGCTGTTGGCATCGCTGCGGTAGCTGGGCACGTCGCGTACACTATGGCAGTCCTTGCACAGGGCGTTGCCGTTATTCGAATCCCGCAAAAAGGGTGAAAAGGTCTGTTTGTGCTGATTGTGACAGGTTGAACAAACGATTTTATCATTAAAAAGTCTTCTGCTCATCTCGGTGTTTGTCGGTGGCGCTGCGCCGAACTGTGGCTTCGTGGCCGGTTTGTCCCAGGCGTGCGAGGTCCCGGAAGTGCCGGGGATGGCCCTGTCGGCATTGGTAAACGGTTTTGCGCTCGCACGGCCGGTGGGGTTGTGGCAGCTCATGCATAAGTTGGCGTTGCCGGCGACATTCGTCAGTTGGGCGCCTTTGCTTTCATGCAACATGTGGCAGGATAAGCATTCGATTGAATCGCCCCAGTGCGGTGCATCCGGCGAGGCCAACGCTGCCGCTTTCTCCATTTCCACACGTGAAAGCGGCACTTTTCCTCTTTGTCGGCCATATCCCTGTTGCTGCATCGGTAAAACCGTGATGCATAGTAAAACAATTGTTTTACCCATTTTCATGGCTTTTACCTTTTGGGGGTAACAGTTGCCTGTCCTGCATTTTCGTTATTTTAAGTTTAAAAACCGCCGACATCCGGCGGGGGGAGGGTAAACAGATACTTTTTTTTGAAAAATAGTCCGCCCGATCAAACCCATTGATGTTTTTCCTGAAAGTGGCGGAAGAATCCGTATGAAAAGTTTTTATGATGTACGGGCGCCACAGAAATCAAAATTCCGACATCATTTACCAGATGGTAAAAACCCCGTTAAAAAAAACGGGGTTTTGTATTCAATCAGCGGCGAGATGAATCTGCTGGGCTGTAAAGTAAATCTTTGTGATTGATACCTCCGCCCATGCCACCACCGTAACTTTCATTACCGTGGCAATACTGACCACTGCAAGTACCACTACCACCGCCGCCGGTAAATCCAATATTCCCGTTCCCATTGGTTAAACGGCCATCCCGCACCTGATAATTGTTATCTGATCCATGCATATTGTGGCAGGCTGGGCAGGTCACCCGTGAATCGCTGTTCGGTGAATCGAGCGGTACACTCCAGTCCGATTGCCAGCCTTCTCTATTCCGGGCATTTTCTTTCAGATGTTTTTGGTGCAGGCTCTTGCCACCCATGCCTTTTGAAAAATTGGTGTTATTGAGCAGCGCATTTAAAGTATGACAACTTTGCCAGCATAGATTATAGTCAGATTCTGTGATGTTTTTCGTCCCCTGTGGATTGGGTACAAGCAGGGTCAGGTCACTGCGCAGTCGATACCCGGCAGTGTAATTATTGCTACCTGAACTGTAGGTGCGCGGTTCGCCGTCGAGGTGATCGGTGCTCAAATCATGGCAATCGGAGCAGATGGCTTTGTTATTCAGGCCGTGCCCTTTGGCATAATAGCCCCAAACTGAATTATCACCGGCGACCGGCGGCGCGCTCACGCCTTCAATGGTGGAACTGCCCTGGTCATGGCAGCCGACACACCATTTTTCTTTGCCTGTTTGCAAACTGTCGGTTGCAGTGTAAACACCGGTTTTCCAATTATCTTTGGCGCCGATGGAACCGTTGACAGATGATAATCCGTCGAAGGCGCCGTCTGCACTGTGGCAAGCGTCACAAACGGTAGTATTTGTCAGGTCTTGTCCGTCGGCAAAAGTCGGAAAATTGTTGGTATCGTGGCAATCGGCGCAAACGAGTAGCGGTCCGCGAATATCGTCAGCGTCATCCTCGGTATGCGTCGAATGGCTTTGCGAAGTCCCGGCACCAGCGCTGAAAAGCCCCGGCTCATACTCGAAATCCTTGTCGTGTCCATGACATTCGATGCAGCCTGTGCCGCCACTTCCGTGCAGGAATGCGTTCTTGTGTAAGTGACAGTCGGTACAGTTTGCGCCGGCATAACCACCGGCAAAATTTTCATGATTTTGTGTCGGCCCACTGCCGTCGTTACGAAAATGGTTGGTTTGTGTGTGGCAGATTTCGCAAATGCCGTCGTAAGTATTATCGCCGTCGGCAAATGAAAAAGCGCCGGTTTCGCTGTAAAAACGCACATTTTTCTGCCCGCTGTTGGGCGTCCAGATACGGTCTTTGACAAGCAAAATATTCTGTTTGTTGGGATCGTGTGGTTTGTGACATTTGCGGCAGCCCATGCCCATGTGTGGGCCATAGGTGTCGTGGCAATTCATGCATAAATTGTCGTCATTTGCCTGTTTTAATAAATAGCCGTCGCCCTGCGGGTAGGCGCCGCCGGTATAAGCAAAATGTACCTGATGACAGCTTGAGCAGGTGAGTGAACCCTGTAGATCGATGGGATGGCTGCCCTTGTTTCCAGGGTTGTCACGATAACTGCCGATATCGCGCTCAGCATGGCAATCGCGGCACATAGCGTCGTCAGTATTATCCGCCCGCAAAAATGGCTGAAAAGTTTGTTTGTGCTGGTCGTGACAGGTGGAACAAATAATCTGCCCATTGATGATTTGCCTACTGATATCGGGGTTCGCCGGCAGCGCTGCACCGTGCGTCGGATTGTCTGCTGCCACATCCCAGGCGTGCGAGGTGCCACTGGTCCCGGGCACTGCTTTGTCTGCTGCGACAAAGGGTTTGGCGCCGGCCTGGCCGGTTGGGTTATGGCAACTCATGCACAAATTGGCATTTCCCGCAACAGCGGTCAATTGGCCACCCGGACTTTCATGCAATGCATGGCAGGAGAGACATTCAATCGTTGTGCCCCAGTGTGGCGCATCGATCGCCTGGATTGTCGGGTTGTTGCCGTCGAATAAAAGTTTTGGCTGATTGCCTTTTTCCTGCCCTGCAAGGGGTCGGAACATGTTGAAAAATATGAATAAGCAACAAATGATCTGTACTGTTGTTTTCAGGCTCCTGCTTGTAACCGGGATCGGATAATCGGCAATACATTCCTTGTTAACAGTCATTTTCTACCTTCAAAAGTTTCGATTTATTTTAATAAAATCAGGCGTTTCATTGCACTAAAATCATCGGCGGCAAACTTGCAGAAATATAGCCCGGTAGAGAGCCGCTCCCCAGTATTGCTGGTTCCGTCCCAGAAAATTGCCCGCGCTTTGCTATCGTAAGCGCCTGCTGCCATGTCGCCGGCATCGATAGTGCGCACGAGGCGCCCAACGCCGCTGTAGATGCGCAGCGTAACGTGGCTGTTTTCACTGATGATGAAAGGAATCCAGGTGCCTTTTTTAAATGGATTGGGAAAGTTTTGCAATAGAATGTTTTTCGAAAACATGGCGGGCGCTTCTGCTTCAGTCACTGCTGAGACAGGATCACCGAGAGCAAAAACTTCGACCCGGCCGGTATTTGTCGAAGCAACCCAGAGTTGATTTTTTGAATCCACAGCCACGTCCATCGGCATCTGAAATTCTCCGGCTTCAGTTCCAAATCTGCCAACTGAACCCAAATAGGCGCCATTCTTATCTAAAATCGTGACTTTGCCCTGAAACGGGTCCGCGGCAAGGATGTGCCCGGACTGATCGATGGTGATGCCCTGAATTCGTGAAAACTGGCCTGGTTTTGTGCCGAATTCGGCAAAAGATGAAAGGTAATTCCCGTGGAAATCATAAATATGAATGAGACCATTCGTCTGGTTTTCGCTAAATAAACCACCGTGATCCGCAACGAGAAGCCGGTTGTTGAGGTGGTCGATGGTGATGCTTGTGGGGAAAATCATGATATCTGAGCCGAAAGTGCGCACGAGTGCACCGGTAGCATTAAAAACTTTTACGGATTTGTTGTTGCTATCGACAAGGTAAAGATTATTATCATCATCCATTGCCGCATCAACCGGCAAATTGGCGATACCATAGGGATTAGGCGCCGGTTTCAGCAGTACCCCGCCGGCGTCAAAAAGCTGCAGGCGCCCTTGTGGATCACCGATGAGCAATTGCTTTTCCGGGGTGACACTTAAAGCCAGCGGCACCGAAGGAAGATTGATTTCTGCCATCAAGTTGCCCTGCAGGTTATACTTGCAAATTTTTCTGGCGGTGACGTCGGCAACATAAACATAATCATCTGTGGTGACAGCGATGCGCAGTGGACTGCGTAAACCTTCCGAAATGGAGAAAATATGTTTGATATTTGAAGTCGCTGCCTGAGCGGGGGCAGGCAATCCCGCAGCATGCGAAAAGACGGAAGCAGCAAAAAGAAAGGTAAACAGTTTTCTAGTTTTCATCATTGATGAACCTTACTTTATTTTGAGGTTTGCTTTGCGCTGAAGTGATTATTTAGCCAACTGCTAAACCGACAGACTAACACTATTCAATCCTGATAGAGCAGGCTGAAATTTGAGCCGCCTTCAGGCGGGATTGGCCTAAACAGATACGTTTAAACTGAACCTAACCCCCTTGTGAAAAATTTATAATCCTGAACAATTCAGGATGCGAGACTCTGTTTCTTTGGGTGAAATCGCAACTTTCATTCCCTTTTTTGCAGAAAATAAAATTATTTTGTATAATAAAGAGTTGTTGAATATTTTTCCTGCTTTTCGCCTGATTTATGCTATGAAAGAGGAGAAAGAAAAATTGGCATGGACCAGGGTTGGCACTATAGACGCCTATCAATGAAAATCATTGTTACATATCGCACACAAACTGTGTCAAATAGCGCAATTCAATATTTTTTCTAATGCTGTCGACGGATGAAATCTGCAGGATGCGTGTTGATTGCAGTTAATTTAATTAATTCTAACTATAGCTATCAGAATTCGTAATTTATTGTTCAAAGTAAAATTAGGGCTTTTGAATTAGGCGCTGGAATTTTATATTGCATGGGTAATCCCCGCTTTTCAGGCATATCTCTTGCATTGGTCATTATCATTTTAGAGAACAATTGATGGTTTTCAGAAAGCTCAGGTCCCGGGTTGTTGCTCACATATTCTTTATTATTTCCCTGGCTACGGTCGTTACGTTCTATTTCGGCCTCATTTTGCACAAGAGCACAGTGAAAGAGCATGTGACTACCGATGTTACAATTTTTACTGAGATTTTTGAAAAGGTGCTCGCTCAATCCGGACTCAACGAGCCGGATTTACTGCGTAATACTTTGCTCGAATTCATAAACTTGCCCCATCTGACGGAAGTCAGTTTTTTGGATACGCTGGGAAGGGTTCGGCTAACAGCACATGTCGACTCTCTCTTTCAGCCGACTGATCATCATGAATTGGGCGATTTTATCACCAGTCGGGACAGTGTTCGCCTGTCAACGCAAACCGTCGATGGTTTCGTTGAGGCGATTTTGCTGAAAAAGCTGAAAAACCGCGGGCGCTGCAATAGCTGTCACAACCCGAAGCGCAAAATTCTTGGTGTTTCGCTGGTCAAAACGCGCGCAGAAAATTCTTTTGCGGACCAAAATTCGATCATTCTAATTTTATGCGGAATTACGTTTGTCGCCATCGTCACCTTATCGTTGGCAACACATGTTTTATTCAACCGCTCAGTGGATGGACCCATTAAAGATTTAAAAAAAGCCATGGATGAAATGAAAAAAGAGAATTTTTCATACCGCATTAAAAATATCCCGCGTGATGAAATCAGTTTATTAGCGAAAGGCATGAACGAAATGGGGGAAAAATTGCAGGCAGCAAGAAATGAACTATTGGAATTACACAACCGTGAGCTCGTGAAAGTGGAATCTATCGCAAAAGTAGGTGAGCTGGCAGCCGGTATGGCGCATGAAATTAAAAATCCAATTTCTGGGATTGTATTCGCGGCAAATTCCATTTTGCGTGAAACTCCGGCAGACGACAGCCGTCGCGAAATTTTTGAGGAGATTGTCCGGCAAGCGCATCGCGTTGAGCAAAATCTCGAGGCCCTGCTGACGATCGCACGAGAAAGCCGTTTTGAACGGTTCCCAACCAACCTGAAGCCGATGATCGAACGTATTATCCTTTTCGTTTCCCAGCAGGATACGAAGCAGTTGAAGACGAAAAGTTTTATCGATGAAAACCTGCCCGAAATTCTCGCCGATAGCCGCCAGATCGAACAGGTGCTCATGAATCTCATCATCAATGCGATCCAGGCGATGTCTAACAGGGGACAACTTACTATAAATGTAAAATTTATAGAAGATGAAAAGAATATCAATATTCAAATTAGCGATACGGGGAAAGGTATCCCTGCCGATTTAAAACACAAAGTATTCGAACCGTTTTTTACCACCAAAGATAAAGGTGTTGGTCTGGGGCTGTTTCTCTGCAAAGAGATCATCAATCGCCATAAAGGCGTTATTTATTTTGAAAGTGAAGACGGTCGTGGAACAACATTTATTATCGAGCTTCCGGTCGGCTCAATTGCTGAACTATAATTATCAACCAACCTCTCCCGGAATGATCACCCAGATGTAAGCACCGCGCAGATTAATTCTTCCCGGGGGAATAACCTCATTCGAATTACCGCTGGTTTCATTGCATTTTTTTTCATAATACCGGTCTGCGGTGAAATTCAGCCTCATTATTTTCAGGGTACCTATGGAAAAAAATAAAATTCTTATTATCGATGATGACAAATTGATTACCTGGTCTTTATCGCGTGATCTAACAAGCATGGGTTATAAAGTAGAAACGGTAAGCAACGGCAAAAGCGGTATCAAGCAGTATGCAAGAAATACCCCAGACCTGGTGCTGCTCGATTTGAAATTGCCGGATATCGACGGGCTTCAGGTCTTAAAAGCCATTCTTGCTGAAAATGCGGAACAGATTATCATCATGATGACGGCTTATGCCACTGTACAAACCGCAGTCGAAGCAATCAAAATCGGTGCCGCTGATTTTATTAAAAAACCATTTACCTGTGACGAACTTAAACTGAATATTGACAAAGTATTGAAAACACAGGAATTGAGTCAGAAGGTTTCAACCTTAAACAAACAGTTGAAATCACGATTTGGCATCGATCAAATCATCGGGAAATCACCACAAATGCAGCAAGTGATCAATTTGGTCGACAAGGTTGCTCACAGCGATGCGGAGACGATACTCATCACCGGAGAGAGTGGAACCGGCAAAGATATCGTCGCCAAAGCCATTCATTATGAGAGTCCGCGTATGGATTATCCGTTTATGGCGGTGAATTGTGGCGCGCTACCCGATACATTGCTTGAAAGTGAGTTGTTCGGTTATGAAATGGGCGCCTTTACAGATGCGAAAGGACGCAAGCAAGGTATATTTGAGCTGGCAAACCGGGGTTCGATTCTGCTCGATGAGATTGGTGATGCGAGCCCCTCTTTTCAGGTAAAACTGTTACGCTTCATCGAAGAAAAGCAATTTAAACGCGTCGGTGGAACCAAGGATATCTCTGTAGATATTCGGGTCATCGCGGCAACCAACAAGGATTTGAAGAAACTGGTAAAAGAGGAGCTGTTTCGTGAAGACCTTTATTACCGATTGAATATTATTCCCATCGAACTACCGCCGCTTTTTCAGCGGGAACAGGATATCGAATTGCTGGTGCTTCATTTCGTTGAGCATTTTAATAAAAAGTTCAAAAAGAGCTTGCACAAAATCTCCAAAGCGGCGATGAAGAAATTATGCAGCTACCGCTGGCCGGGCAATATTCGCGAGTTGCGCAATGTTATCGAAAGAGTCATCATTCTCGAGACAGGCGATACTATTCTGCCGGAGCACCTGCCTGCCGAGGTCTTGTATTATAATGGACTGTCTGATGAAGCAGGTAGTTTAACCTTTTCCGCCGAGGGTACGCCGCTTGACGAAGTAGAGCGATCGCTGGTCATTAAAGCACTGGCAAACACCAACCAAAACCAATCACACGCCGCCAAATTGTTGAATATTTCCCGCCATGCCTTGCGATATAAAATGAAAAAGTATAATTTGTTGAATTGAAGCTGCTGCAAAAAGGGGATGTTTTTGTTTTTTATCAAATTAATTTATCGTCAGCGTTAAATAGCGCATTAGCTGTGCGATATAGCGCACTTTATTAGTTCTGTTTATATTTTCACTTATCCCCACCTCTGGATTTCTTTTCTGTAACCGCCTGTTTTTTCATCGTTTGGTTTTCAAATAAAGTGCTCTTTTTTTCTTTTTTTATCTAAATGCGATTCTGGCATTACTGTTGCGTTCTGTAAACAATATCCAATGAATCTTAGCTGTGATGGACAGCTGATTTGAATTTCTGCAGATTAGATTATTTTATGTATTGTTTATGTATGGTGAGTTTTTGATTAGCAGAAATAATAGTGTTGACATCATCTCCGGATATGAACAGAAAAACAGGGCCGTTTTTATGATTTCGACAATGAGATTCCATAGTATCGTTTTGATTTTGTTCGCATTCATGCTTGCAGGTTGTGCCGGTGGTTTAAAAAAGGATACTGCCAAGAAAGCCGAGGATTTTGTCTGGCCGTTGCCGCCGCAACAACCTCGAATTCGTTACATCGGCAGCGTCCATTCTGAAATGGATGTGGGCATCCAAAAAAGTACAACACAGAAAATTTTTGAATTGTTTTTTGGCCGCAGTGCACTGCGTTATCTGCGCAAGCCGTTGACGGTGCATGTAGATGATAAAGGACGCTTATACGTCGTTGATACCGGTGTGACCTCTGTCATGGTTTTCGATTTTGACAATCACAAGCTGGAGCGACTTGGTGGACGCGGACGCGGGCATTTAAAAAATCCGCTGGCGGTAACCAGTGATCAGAAAGGCAATATTTACGTAACGGATATCGGTGGCGGCCGGGTTATGGTTTATGACTCGACGTTGACTTTCATCAGGGCATTCGGTGGCAAAAAGATTCTCCTGCGACCAGCCGGTATCGTAATAAATGAAGAATTAAACCGTGCATATGTCGTTGATACGTGGGCGCACCAGATCAAAATCTTCGAGCTTGAGTCAGGTAAAGTCATCAAAGTCGTCGGCCGCGATGAACCTGAGCCTGAAGAAAAAACAGATGGCGTCCTCGATCAAGTCCAGAACCGTGGCAGTGGTGAAGGGGAGCTCAGTTTTCCGACATATATCGCGATCTCGCCGACGGGCAAGATATATGTCGTCGACACCATGAACTTTCGTGTTCAGGTGTTCACTGGTGATGGTGAATTTGACCATGCTTTCGGTAAGATTGGCAACCTGCCGGGCAATTTATACCGCCCAAAAGGTATCGGGCTGGATAGCGATGGTCATGTTTATGTTGCTGATGCTTCATTCAGCAATGTGCAGATCTTTCAGGATGACGGGACGCTTTTACTCAATTTTGGGCAATTCGGTGCCGGCCTTGCAGACTTGCGTTTGCCGGCAGGGATGTACATTAGTAAGGATGATAAGATTTACGTGGTGGATCAGTTCAACCACCGCGTGCAAATTTACCAATATTTAAAAGCAGAGCCCGTTGAAGAAGAAACAATCACAACAAAAACAGGAGATTAGGGGAATGAAAAAACCATGCATTCTGATGTTGGTTTCAATCTGTTTGATGTGTGTGAGCGGTTCTGGTGATTTGCCTGCTCAGGGCATCTTCGGTAACAAAGTTGCTGATACCCCACACAATCTGCGTAAAGCTCTGAATATGGGTGTCGCAGATCTGGGCGAAATTTGTGTTTATTGTCATACACCTCATAACAATAACCTGCAAATTGATGCACCGTTATGGAATCGTGAAACACCAGCCGGGCCTTACAGCATGTACGATAGTCCTTCAATTGACATGATCATTGCCGGCAGTGCAACCGGGGTTTCTCTCGCTTGCCTCTCTTGTCACGACAACAGCATCGCTCTCGACCAAGTGATCAATTTACCCACTTCGCAATTCGGACAAATTACCTTGCAGGGCGGCACGATCGCCGGATGTGCTTCTTTCTGTCATGCAATTCACAACAAGACAACTTTCGAAGGCACGGTTATCGGAACTGATTTAAGCAATGACCATCCGATTTCAATTACTTACGACCCGAGCAAGGATGAAAAATTTAACCCGGCGACCAATGGCGTGATCGGAATTTTGCGCCTCTATGGCGCAAACAAGGATCAGGTGGAATGTGCGTCATGCCATAATCCACATGACAATTCAAACCGGCCTTTTCTGCGCATGGCGAATGATAACAGCGCCATGTGTTTGACTTGCCATGATATTTAATCATTGTTTTTTAAAGAAAGGAAGATCAACGATCGGATTTAACAAAAGGAAGTAAAGTTAGCCAGCCGTTCTCAACCCATAGGAATTGGAAAAAGTGATGGACGACAATCGATCTCGGTATTTCTCATAGGAAAACAATTGAAAACGAATTTGAATTTTGTACACAACAGTTTAGGCACTTTTTGCTCTGGTTTGACGGTTTGCAGCTTTCTCAATGAGTTGTTGTCTGTTCAAGAGACTCAATCGGTTGTAAATCATCTCAATCACGGAGTGCATGAAATAATTAATCAACCCAAATTACTACTCAAGTAATAATAACAACTCAACATCGATCGGAGGAAGTAGTTTCATGAAGAAGTCTTATATGATCATGCTCATTCTGGCGTTGGTAATGTGCTTCACAGTTTCCGGTAATGTCTATGCGCAGTTTGGTAACAAAGTTAGTGATACACCACACAACCTGCGCAAAGCTAATGGCGATGGGATGACAGTCACGGATTTGGGCGAAGTTTGTGTTTATTGCCACACTCCGCACAACAACAACACTGCTATTGATGCGCCGTTGTGGAATCGTTCGACACCAGCCGGCCCTTATTCTATGTATGACAGTCCGACCATCGATATGACGGTCGCCGGTAGCGCACAGGGTGTTTCGCTGGCGTGCTTGTCTTGCCATGACAACTCAATCGGTCTCGATCAGGTTATCAATATTCCAACCTCGCAGTTTGGCAATGTGACGCCATCTGGTACCACAATTTCCAGTTGTGCTGGGAGCTGTCATGTTGGCGCAAACCCTGAAGATGGCCTGAATTTTGAGGGAACCAACATCGGAACTGATCTGACCAACGATCACCCGATTTCAATTACTTATGATCCGGGGCAGGACGCAAAATTCCACCCGGCCACTAACGGCAAAGTGGGCGTCTTGCAACTCTACGGTACGAATAACGATCAGGTGGAATGTGCTTCCTGTCACAATCCGCATGATAATTCAAACCGTCCGTTCCTGCGCATGTCGAATGCTAATAGCGCGATGTGCCTGACTTGTCATGATATTTAATTTGTTTACCAGTGAGGGTAAATAATCGTGTTCGGAAGTAGCCAGCCTGTCGAAAATCCTTTTTTTGCATCCAAAAGGAGTTGGGCAAAAGTGACGGACAATTTATGTGCTGATACTTCAAAACTGAAATCAATTTGGTTGGATATTGTACATAATTATTTGGCACTTTTTGCTCTGGCTTGACAGGTTTGCAGCTTCCGGCAGGATTCTTTTAATTTTGTTTAAAAGCTCGTGTTGGTTGTCAGTTTTCCCAATCACAGAGTGAACTAAATCATAAATTAATTAACTAACTTATCCATCACTTTTCAAAACCATTCACTTACCTAAAGGAGGTAACTAACATGAAGAAATCTTTTGTGGTCATGCT
>JAJRYV010000055.1 GCA_024275575.1 bacterium | reverse complement strand
GGGCCTCGACGATCAGCGCCATCACGGCCTCCCGCAGCTTGCGGTGCAGCGTGCGCTCCGGAGTCAGGAAGAGGTTCTTGACCAGCTGCTGGGTGAGGGTGCTGCCCACCTGCTCGATACGGCCGGCCCTCAGGTTGGCGAGCAGCGCGCCCGCGACACGGCATGGCGGCTGCAGAAAGAGGTGACACAGCAGTTGGATATCGAACCGGCGGTGGGTTTGGGCAGCAATAAAATGGTGAGCCGTATGGCGTCGCAGCGCAGCATTCGCGAGCGGGATATCGTTGCCGTGCCGGCGGGCAGCGAACGCCGTTTTGTGCGGCCGTTCGATATCACCTTTCTGCCTCACGTCGACCGCAAAATCGCCCTGGAATTGCGTGATATCAACATCAATAAAATCAGTGCGGTGGCAGAACTTTCACGACTGCAGTTGCAGGAGCTTTTCGGACGTACGGGCTGGTATATTCACGAAGAGGCGCAGGGCATCGACCGCACGCCGATCATGTTGCCCGACCGGCGGCCGGCATTTTACGCGGAATGGCATTTCAGCCCGGAAACCAATGATATGCGCCATATCGATGCGGCCTGCTGCACGTTGGTCAATCGTTTGGCGCGGCAGCTGCGCGGCAAAGGTTTGTCGGCCGGCCGTTTGGCGCTTTCGGCAACTTTTGCCGACGACCGTTTTTTGGCCCGCTGGCGCAATATACGTGGCGGAGGGCAAAACGAGGGCGAGCTTTTTGCCGTACTGCATCTGTTGCGGGAAAAATTACTCGAGCGGCGAGTAGCCTTGCGTCGCATCGGCATTCGCGTACTGCATCTCGCGCCGGCGATACAGCTTGAGCTTTTTGCCTCGGCCGCGCAGCAAAAAGAGCAAAACCTGCTGCAGGCACTGGACGCCATTCAGGCAAAATTCGGTGAAGAAAGCATATTTCGCGGTGTGCAGGGCCAGGTTTTTCTCACGATGTAGCACATTTTAACAGTCAAATAAAAACAGCGGTGCACCCACCGGAAGTTATTTCCACATTGACAAATCTGTATAAAATCCTTATCTTTTCTAAATTTAGAATAAACCTGAAATTAGTTTAGGTGACTCGTATCTGTTTAGTTCGGATATGCTCTTCGGGGATTTAAGCCCACGTACGCACCATCAGGAATCCCCGATGCAATTAAATGGCGGGATTCTGCGATGCCGGGCTGGAAGAAAATCCCGCCGAGCGGATATGGCTAAGCAGATACGCTGCGGTTTTGTGTGAGATATTTTTTAAAAACTATGTGTACTCATCAAATAAAAATACGACATATTTTCCTTTTAGTTTTCGCCCTGGCCCTCATCTTCGTGAAATCCATCATCGCCCAGGGCACTCTTGAGCTTTTCCAGGGCGGTATCATCGGCGCGGATTTGCGTGTCGGCAGCAGCGGGCTTAGCGGCTTTAGCGGCACCTTTGACGGCATCGGCGGCAGTATCAGTCAGATTACACCCGGAGGAGAGAGCATACGCTGGAATCCGGTGGGATTGGCTTATGTGAAGAAAAGCTCGCTTTATTCGGAATGGGTGCCACCCATCACGATCGATATCAATCCGGTTTTTGATATCGAAAAAAAGGTCAACAAGCAACTGCATGCCGATATAGATAACCTCAACAAAAGCAGCGAAACCGAACCGCAAATCGAAGATTTTATCATCGATCCTTCAGTGGGCATGGACGGCGGACAGGGCAATTATGCCGTCATCGCCAAAACGCGCTATTTCACAGTTGGTGGCGCCATTCACAGCCCGACACGCCTTTTGGCCGATATTGGTGTCAGCGGCACCAAATTCCGCGCGGCGACCGCGTCCAGCGGCGGTGGCACCACCATTCGCTTGCTGGCTATTCTCAGCGGGACTATTTCCTCAGAAATCAAAATTTCCGGTTATTCCCTGGCATTTGCCCGGCTGTTGCCCTATAATATCGGCGTCGGATTCGGGCTCGATGATTACACGGCGACTTTTTCAACCATCGGTCAATTTCAGCCGGAAGCGCAGGTTTCATCGGGTTCGCAGGAATTTACTTTTAACGACCCACTCGCTGATCACCCCGATAAACTGGCGGCAAAAACGGAAGGCTTTTTTAAGGGCAATGGAACCAGGTTTCGCCTTGGTATCGGTTACCATCTCGGCGATTGGCTTGCTTTTGATGCGGCTTATTTCTCGCCCTACCGGCTGCAAATGGATGGCAGCATGCTGTTCGATTATAACCAGATTCTCGCCTTCAGCACCGGCGGCGATAATTTTTTTGATGCGGCCCAACTGATTGAAGATGATTATACGGGCACCCACGAACGCACGACGGAAATTCGTGATTTGAAACTAAAATTTCCCGGCCGCTTGAGTCTGGCGCTCGCCGGGAAATGGCGTAATGGCCGAGCCAGCATCATTTACGAATCTTACCAAAGCAGCAATGCACTGGTGTATAATTATTTCAGCATCGGTGATTCAACTTTTACCCCGGTCAGCGGCACGCGGGAAATTGGATTGCAACCCCTGCGGGCGATGTACATTTCCGCCGGCGCTAACTGGATGCAAATCCGCCTCGGCGCAGTGCGCGCTGATTGGATCAATCGCCACAGTCGCGGCAGCGAGGAAAGCAAAGAAAGCTTCTGGCTGCCTATTTTTGGGCTCATCGGCGGTTTTGTCGCACCGCATTACCGGCAGTTTCAATTCGATTATGCTTTTACTGTCGGAGTGACCTCGTTTCTCCGCTTTGGATTGTCGTATCAGCTTGATTAAGCACGGAAAATACGTGGAGATAATTTTATGTTCATCGGGCATTTTGCTGCCGGATTTGCAGTAAAAAAATGGTTACCGGATATCTCGCTCGGCTGGTGTTTTGTTGCCGCCCGGTTTATCGACCTTTTATGGTCGTTTTTGTTGTTTTCAGGCATTGAAAGTGCAAGTTATAGAACAGGGCGGGTGTTACGCCATTGAATTTCGAGCATTATCCGGTTTTTAAAATCAACAAAAGCGAAGAATAAAACAGGCTAACTGGCATTATGAGGACTGGTGGCCTTTCTCGTGTTGATTTATCTGGGCGTTTATTCGGTAGTCCGCCGCCATCCCCGCAGACCCTGGCCTATAGCGGTTTATCGCAATGGCTGCTGGTCGCCTGGGGCTTCTAGATCGATCACCATCGCCAGGTCAATGTGCGGTAGCATGATTCGTTATAATTGACTATTTTTTAAATACATAAACTTTTGGGCTCAATAATTCCCGATGTTGAAAAAGATCAATCAAATTATCCGACCGCCAGTATTTTTAATCGCATTGTTTATGGGGTTGTTTTTCGCCCACCCGGTAGTTGCACAAAAGCTTTCTGTTGAGAAATTGCAAAAACAGATACGTGCTGCAATAATCCAGAGCCCGCAAAATAATACGGCCGGTATCACCATCGCCAAACTCGAGGGAATTTTTATCACTATCGGGCAAAGCAGTGAGTTTAAAATCACCTGG
The DNA here is from genome assembly GCA_024275575.1 of bacterium. Classification (GTDB taxonomy): domain Bacteria; phylum Zhuqueibacterota; class Zhuqueibacteria; order Zhuqueibacterales; family Geothermadaptataceae; genus Bioreactorimicrobium. Next base: position 6,812 of record JAJRYV010000055.1, on the reverse strand, counting down.
CTGGATCAATCTCTAACTTGTGAGTTGTATTATGCCGCAAGACCAGGGCTGGGCAAACCGGAAAATTATCCCAATAAAATTGCACGCAGCGGCACGGGTGAACTGCAAATCATCGATGAATTCAAAACGTTACCCATCGGTATTTATTATTGCATTCTGCGCAGCGTTTCCGATCCCACCCTCGCTTCGATGGAGTTTAAAATTTACCTGCAGCCACAGGCGCCGGTACGTATGTTCGAACCTGAGGGCAGCATTGCCATCAGCAATTCGCCGCCGGAATTCCGCTGGCAGCCAATTAATGGCGTACCCTATTATTATATTTTGCTTTCGCAGGGCGAACTGGAAATTATCGAAGATGAAAATGGCGATATCGATTCCATCATTGGGCTAAATATCATCTGGCAGGCATTCACGGAAAATGCTGCGCTTCGTTACGGTGATTCTGATCGCTCCGGCACCTGGCCCGATGCCAATACCCCACTTCTGCTTCCGGGCATCGAATACAACTGGGTTGTTTTCAGCGCTTTTGCTCCGGATTTGCGTTTTGTCGCCTGGCAACTGTTCCCGCTTTCGATGACCAAATTTACCGTCGAACGGCAAACTTTTTCGCAAAAACCGGAAATTTTATTACCACAGGAAAATGCATTTATCGCTGAAGATGAAATTCAATTTTCCTGGCGATCTGTTCCCGGCGCCTCGCGCTACCATATTTATTTGCAGCAAATTTTAAAAAACGATGATCTCGGCGAAGGCACCATTCTTTTTTGGCAACAGGCGACGATCGACACGACGGCTGTTTTTAATGCGAAAAAATTTCTCGCATATAAACGCTGTAAAATTCGCGTCATCGCTGAAAACTCCGGCAAAATTTCTGTTTCAGATGAACATAAATTCATTTTCAATACTGAAAGTGGTTATATCGATCTGCAAACGCGATCGCTGGATTCAGGTTCATTGTTGCCCTATACCTCGATCAATCTCAAACATCCCTCGGGCACCAGTAGCCCGTTCCCGTTTTTCAGCGGTGATGACGGCCATTTAACCATTGATTTGGCTGCCGGAACTTACCGTGCCGATGGAAATTCTCACGGCTATTTACCTGCAACAGTTGATTTTATAGTAAACAATGCTGATTCTTCAGGCGTGCTGATGGCATTCAAAGCGGCGGAATTCCTGCTTGCCGGCCGCATTCTCGATGCAGTCAGACAGATGCCGGTTCCGTTTGCCAAGATAAAAGTGCCCGGGGGTGAAAATTTTGAAACAGACGGCGCCGGTAACTTTACCCTTGCGACGACCGCTGCACTTCGTCAGATAACAGCACACGCACTTGGTTACGAGACTCAAATTTACCCGCTTTCTTCGGTCTATCAAAATGGCCTCGCCAACATCGGCGATATATTACTACAACCGGCCAGCAGCAAAATAACCGGAAAACTGGCCGACACCAACGGTCAGGCAGTTTCCGGGGGTACTTTTATTTTTAAAAATGAAAATTACGAATACCGTCGCAAATTTAATCAGAGCGGCCGGTTCGAATTCGCACTGGAAAGCGGCGCCTGGGATATTCGCGTTGAAAATCCGGGATATTACAGCATCCCGCCGGAAGCCAATCTCGTGTTAGCGGCGGGTGAAACACGGCCACTTTTTCTTGTTTTTAGCCCGGCTTCAATTATAAACGGCAAAGTTGTGAAAGACGGTGTGCTCATCGGCAGCGGCACAGTACAGGCAAAAAGGATTGGCAACGGTGAAATCCTGCAAACACATATCAGCAATTACGCAACCTTCCGTTTTGATTTGCAGGCCGGTTCGTGGGAAATTTCAGTGGATGCGCCCGGTGTTGGTTTTCAAAAGAAAACGATAGAAATTGCTGAGAATGTCGTGAAAAATGTTACGTTCTCACTGGCACAAGCGACTTTTATCGCCGGTTCTGTTTATAATGCTGCGACGAATGAACCGTTAGTCGGGGTGAAAATCTTTGAAGTGTCGACCAATGAAGTGCTCGCTGAAACCAATACCCAGGGCGAATATCAGTTTTCTGCCATTGCCAACAAAACGTATCAGCTCTCAGCCAATATTACCGGATTTATCCCCTCGAGCGCCAGCGTGACGGCTGCTCAGGGTATAGTGACCTTGCAGGATTTTTATCTGCAACAGGAATCGACACAAATTCGCGGCCGGGTTTTGCATAACAGCACGCCGGTCGCCGATGCTGAAATCTACATCGAAGAATTGAACGTTACCACCCGCAGCGATGCCGCCGGCTTGTTTGCCGTTAACGTCTCTCCTGGAATTTATAATCTGACTATCACCGCTGATTGTCTCGATCCTTTTTCACAACTGGTCGTCGTTTCCTCGAGCGTAGGGGTCGATCTTGAAATTGTGCTCAGCGGCGAGACTTCGGTCGTCAGCGGTTATGTTTTCGATGAGAATGGCATACCTTTAGCCGGTGCCAACATTCTTACTGCCGGCACTACCAGCGTCACCAGTCAGACCGATTCCTTCGGTTATTACAGTCTGTGCTTTGATGCCGGCGCTTATTTTTTTCTCATCTCGCATGTGGGTTATTTGACCCGGGATACGACGTTTGTCATCGCTGAAAATGACTCACTTAACGCGATGAATTTTTATTTACAAAATAATTTTGCAACTTTGAGCGGCAATATAAAATTGGCGGATGGGCAGCCGGTCGCCGGCATTCAGCTGATCTTTTCAAATACCTGGCAGCAGTTTATCAGCGCCAGCGATGCCGGCGGTCTTTTTTTGTTTTCCGGGCTTTATCCGGGGCAGGGTGTGCTCATCGTGCGTTCGCCGGATTATTATGCACCTCCACAACCCGTTACACTCGTCGGCCGACGAATGAAAACGCTGGAAATTGTCGTCACGCGTAATGACGGTTATATTTCCGGCACGGTGCGCAATCACAAAACCGGGGCGCCAATTCCAGGGGCGCGGGTAACAGCGCAAGTGATCAACGGCAGTCAGTTGTTTACGGCTGAATCCGTCAACAGCGGTAATTTCCTGTTGCAAAATTTACCATCAGTTGCTGGTGTTAGTTTTAAAATTACGGCTGAAAAAGATGGTTTCGCACTCATCAATGGCGCTGACTCGGTAGCTGCTTTCAGCGAAGATCTCGAGCTGACGATGTTATCGCGAAATTCGGCAATTAGCGGAAGGGTGATCGATTCGGAAACCGGCCTGCCCCTGGCCGGCATTCAAGTCAGCCTGCAATCGTTTAATGATGGCTATAGTGCACAAACGACAAGCAGCCGGGATGGCTCATACATTTTTGGCAATCTGGTGGAAAGCTTCCGCTATTCATTACAGGTTCAGGATAGCAATTTCCTGCCGTCAGTCTGGTCTGTTAATGCGCCGGCTTTTCTCGTCGATTTTAACCTGCAGCGGCTGTATGCTTATGCGACGGGGCAAGCGATTTTCCTCGACAGCCAGATGGCGTTTCGTAATGCCGGTTTCATTTTTACCAGCACCGATGGCCTGGGAAAAAGTGATACCGTGATCACAAATCGGGATGGGCGGTTTTTTGCCCGTTTATGGCCGGGACAATATCAAGTGCATGTTGAGGCGCCGCTGTATTATGGCGCGCCATCGAGTCAAAACTATGTTTTTACAAAACTTGACACCACTGATCTCGGTGTTTACACGCTTGAAAAACAGGCATTAAACCAACTGCAGATAGACGGCCCCTCCATCCTGCAAAATGTGACAGCTGGCGGTCAATTTCGACTGAGCGCCTTCGACAGCCTGAACCGCAGCATATCCAGCATCCCATCGATCAGGTGGTCTGTCGATATTTCAGCCGATACGGCAAGTTTTACTTCTTCCGGCTACCTGAATCTCGATCCGGGATTCATCGGCGAGCTGCATATTTCAGTCTTCGATTCCATCACAGGTATGTCTGCCGCAAAGCGCATCGAAATTATTGCGCAAGTCGATTCGACAACCGATTTTCAGTTTTTCGGTCGTGAAAAACAGCTGTTGGTTATCGCCCCGGGCACGGTTGAACAAAGCACGACCCTTTCTTTTGCAGCACAGGTTTTAACACCTGTACAGAATGTCGAGCGTGATTTTCGTGCCATCAATCCGGTGGTGAAAATCGTCCCGAATAACATCGTTTTTGCAAAACCGGCGCAATTTTCCCTACCGGCGCCGGCTAATCCGGTTCAGGGAGAACTCGGCATTTTGCGCTGGAATAATTTATTGAGTGCCTGGGAGCCGGTCGAAGACATGCAGTCGGCCCGGGTCAGCGCAACTGATGAACGCGTAACACGACATATTTCAGGCGGCGGCGAGTTTGCGCTGGTTGAGCTTTCACAGCCGTTGACAGTCCTTGATTTAAAACTGCAGCCCAATCCGTTTTCACCAGTACAAATCAATAAATTTGGTGAGAAAGGCATTGCTTTTTCATTTATTATCACTTCGAACAAGGTCGCACTACCGTTGATCACAGCAAAGATTTTTAATATGAGCGGCGATCTTGCGGCGATTTTAGCTAATCAAAAACCGACCGCCAAAGGCCGCCGGCATTTCAGTTGGGACGGCCGCACAATCGACGGCCGGATGGCGCGCAACGGTCGCTATATTTTGCAGTTCACTGTGGAAGACGGTCGTAATAAACAAGAATTCATCAAAAGTATAGTTCTCATACAATGATGCCATGAAACGATTTTTATCATTACAATTTGCAGTGATTTTTCTGCTTTCCGGTGCTTTGCGGGGGCAGGAACTTTCGCATCTCGCCGGTGCATTTGCCGATCTCAACCTCGGCGTCCGGCCAAGTGGGTTAGGTGGGGCTTATACAGCGCTTTCCAACGACGGCAACGCATTGCTCTACAATCCGGCAGCGACGACTTTTACGCCTTATATTGGCCTGACTGCGATGACGACAAAAATTTTCAGCATCGTGCCCGCGAGTTTTCTCGGCATTCACTACCCGTTTGAGCGGCTATCCCTTGTTGGTGGATTTCAGAAGGTGGGTGATGACCTGCTCAACGAAACGATTTTTGGCCTGGCGGTAGCCATGCGCGGCGATGAACTGTTCGACGAAAATTTCAAATTCATCCCCTGGCTCGACCAAATGTCGTTCTCCCTTTCGTTACGTTTTTTATTGGCAAATTTTGGCGAAAATGCTGATGGGGGTGAGGACCGTGTACGCGGTGATGGCCGTGGTTTTGCTCTGGATTTCGGTTATTATTTCAAAATGGACGGCATCCGTATCGGGGCAACGCTGCGTGATGCGCTGGCCCATTTCCGCTGGAATTCCTCGGTGCGGGGGCGATACACACAAAATCCGCCCCGCCGGCTGCGTTTCGGTGTCGCTTATGTAAAACCGCATCTGCGTTTTTCCCTCGATGTGCAACCTGCGGTTTACACCGATGTCAATACGCGGGTTTTCTCCGGGATCGAGTTCAACATCACACCCTGGCTGGTTCGTCGTTCCGGCCTGGCGCAAAATACCGGTGGGATTTTTCATAATAAAATCTGGACGACGGGTTTTGGGCTTTACAATATGAAATGGCAGCAATTTCGGGTTGCGCTGCAGGCCGGCTACCGCACAGATGAGCTCGACAACGCCCTGCGTTTTGCCATCGACATCTTTTGGCCGCCACACTGATATTGTTGGTCCATGAAATTCATACAAGTGGAAATTCACGTTCTTCTCATTGAATATGGCGGTTGCCCGTGAGTTCTTTCCCGCAAAAACGATTATCTGTAATTCCCCAAATCAGTACTGCACAAATGGTTGAAGTCGACCGTATGATGATGGAAGACTACAAAATAGACCTGTTACAAATGATGGAAAATGCCGGGCGAAATCTTGCACAACTGGCACAGCATTTTTTGGAAAAATCGCCCGATTCGACAGGACACATTGCCGTACTTGCCGGCTCCGGAGGAAATGGCGGAGGAGCGCTGGTCTCAGCCCGGCATTTGGCAAACCGCGGGCATGCGGTTTTTATCGTGCTTGTAAAAGAGAGTAAATACTATCGTGGTGCAGCCGCACACCAACTGGAAATTGTGCAGCGCATGCAAATTCCGGTGATCGACTTTTCAGAAATAGAAAAATGGACTCATGTGCGCCTGATTCTCGATGGTCTTATCGGCTATTCACTGCAGGGCAAAGCGCATGGAATTGCCGCTAAAGTCATTCAGTGGGCGAACGCACAACAATCGCCTGCTATCGCGCTCGATGTACCCTCAGGCATGGATGCCACCAGCGGACGGGGTCAGGCGCCGGTCGTTGTTGCGGATGCAACTTTGACTCTGGCGTTGCCCAAGAAAGGTTTTGTAAATCCACACGCTGGCAAATATTACGGCCGTTTGTTTCTCGGCGATATCAGCGTGCCGCCAGCCTTGTATGTTGAATTGGGAATTACAACAACACCATTGCATCTTTTTGCTAAAGCGTCAATTTTGAGCTTAAAACTTGAATAAATGAAACGACTTGAAGCGGAGCGCCAAATGGAAATGCGCGACATCATCGGGGTTATAAGTTTGTTCGTCAATATTTTGCTGCCGGTCGTGCTGGTTTTTATCGGCCGGCGAATCAATACGAGCATTAAAGAAATCGAACAGAGCCACTGCGCAAATCAAAAAGTCATCGAAAAGCGTTTGCACCTTTTCGATCAAATCGCACCGAAGTTGAATGATTTGTATTGTTTTTTTCTCATCACGTATATAAAGCAGGTATTTTCGCACCTCTTCTTCACCGAGCACGTCCGGCGCTTTGGCAAAATAGCGTGTGAACCCGGTTACATGATACAAGTAAGCCTCGATGGTCTTGTCGCTCATATTGC
>JAJRYV010000007.1 GCA_024275575.1 bacterium | reverse complement strand
ATCGGTGCCGACGAAACGGGCTTTCCAGCCGAAACCGCCGATGACGCCGGCGATATCACTCCACGTATGGGAACCATCGCCGAGACCGGCCAGCCAGCTATCCTGAAAATTGACAACCATGTCGGGATAAGTGGGAGCCTGATCATTCTCGATCACCGAGAATTTATACGGGTGGCCGGAGTCAGCCCAGTCTGCCGCCTGAGCCGGGTGGCAGGTCTGACAGGCGCCGGAGCCTACATAAGTTTGTGCGGACACACTGACCGGCATGGCAACCCAAAGACAGGCTGCAGTTACCAAAATAATTGTGTACCATTTTTTCTTCATTTCAATTTCCACCTTAAAAGGATCATGAATAACAACTGTTAATTTGAACTGTTCAGCACAAGCACGGATTTTTGTTCTTCCACGCACCTCCTTTCATCACTTTTCAAAACCATAAGTATATTAATCGTTAAGCTATGGGATGTCTCAAAAAAAATGCCAGAAAATTCACCGCTTTTACACAATAAAAAAACTGCTGCAACCTATCTTCTAAATTATTAAAAAATATAGCGATAGTAAGATGATGAATTTGAAAATGAGAGGAAATATACAGATTGAATTCGGCAAAAAAAAACGACGTTTCGCTAAAATTCGTGAAATCTCGTTTTTTTAATAAAGCGCGTGTAAAAATTAAACATTTTAATAGAGAAAAGGTAACATGCGAGGGCGTCCGGGGCGATATGGTTTTTGAAACCCGGTAAGTCTTTGCCGGGGCGGCGATTGAGCCCATACGACTCAAGGCAATTGATCGAAGACCTGACAGCAATGTATTTTGTAGACGGAAACTCTGAAATCAGCGGAAAAGCCTGCGACAGAGCGGCCATCGCTGCAATTAAAAAATTGAGCTGAAAACCGGCAATGCGGCCGGGCAAGGCGAGAAATATGGGAAGCTGTACCGGTGTCTTTTTAAGACGGGTTTATAAAATGAGATGCCGGGAATCATTTCTGAAGTCGCGGCAAATTCATTCTTGAATTGCTTGCGGCATATGCCGGTTGCTGTCAGCATTGCACCCGGGGAGAAAACCCGAGTGCGGTTTTAATCGAGCTGCACCGAATCCATTGCGGTATGTGCCCAGTTGAGCAGTTTCTCTTTTTCTGCCGGGCTCAATTTCGCTTCGCTGTGCAGATAGAGATATTGATCCAGCGGCATTTTGCCTTCTTCAACCTCTTCAGCCAGCTCATCCAATTTTCTCAATTGTTTTTTGGGGCTGTATTCGTTCCATTTGGAAAAATTAAGATGCCGTCGGCCATCATTCACATGATCAGCAATAACCCAGGAAAGGGGGGCGATTTTGCTGTATAATGGCCACACGGTTTGGTTGGAATGGCAGTCAAAGCAGGATGATTTTAGAATTTGCATTATATCAGATTGTGCCTGCAGCGGCGCTGATTCCGGCGGATTAGTGCGTTCGACCGGAATAAATTGAATAGCAGCGAACAAGATGATGATCGCGATTATAATACGTTTGACAGTGAATGCTCTCATTTCAAAGATAACTCCCGTTATAAATAGACCGTACCCCGCTAATGGGGTTTTCGCTTTTTTAAAAAAAATGAATTTTTTTATATAAAAACAACATATTTGATCGTTGAACGCAATTTGCGAGTGAAGCTCTTGTACCAGCATGGAATAATTGGACAAATTGTGCTTTATTTTATCTCCGTTTTTTATACATTGAGCCATCTTCGAAGCATGCTGCATTTTTTTACAAAATTCCATATGATATCACAGGAATTTTTTGTGATCTCAGCATGTTTTTTCGCTGTGAATACAGCAACTCAATTACACAAAACTGTAATACGATTCAAGCGCCGACTAAGGATTTTGAACGATGCACAGACCACTATTCGTGCGGATTCTTGCTCTGATCTTCGCCATCATCTGGGTCGATCTTCTCACAGCGCAGGAAAATGACCCGGAGAAACCGGCAAAAAAAACAGTTCTGCAGCCAAAGGCGACCTGGGAAAAAGCCATCGATTTGCCAGGAGACCTGGTGTTCCTGCCCGTGAAACTCTTGCTGGAAATCTCACGTGAAACGCTGGAATTTATCGACAATTCTAAAATAATCCCAGAAACGATCGACCTCATCACCTCCGATGATGGTGTGCGTGGTGTGCGACCAACCTACAACAGCCGCACCGGCGCCGGCGCTTATTATTTTCATAGAAATCTGTTGCAAGAGGGAACCCGCCTGAACCTCACAGCGACCAGCAGCTTTGATGCAGAAAACCAGAGTTTTGAATTTAAACAGCATAAATTTTCTCTTGCAAAGGGTTTGTGTGCCGCCGGTTTCTTCTATCGTTACACCAAGCTCGATGAAGAATCATATTACGGATCAGGACCGACGTCCACCAGGGGTGACCGCGCCAGCTACGGCATCCGGCAGAAACTGCTTACATTTGAATTCGACGTGACGCCCGACGCTGGACTTTCTTTGAACCTGACCGGCAGTTATGAGAAAACGAAAATCCGCCCGACTCACGACGATGAGTATCCCTCAATTTTTGAAGTTTATGACGAAAGCAGCCTTCCCGGCATCGCTGAAGTCGCCGATTTGCTGATCTGGCAAACGGAGCTGCACTTCATTCGTGACGACCGCGCCGGCAATCCCACGCGATCTACCGATTTACTCATTTACGGCGGCATCTTCAACGACGTCGGCGCCGACCGCTTTGATTTTTGGCGTAGTGGATTTGATTTCAATAAAGTCTTTCATCTCTTTTATAACCGTACGCTTGCCCTGCGAATTGCAGCGGAGTTTACCCGGCCGTTTACCGGCAAAACCATTCCATTTTACTATTTGAGCGAAATCGGCCGTTATGAAACGATACGCGGATTTAAACGCGGGCGCTTTCACGACCGCGACCGGCTGCTCGCCTCCATCGAATATCGCTACCCCATCTGGAATATGTGCGACGCCTATCTTTTTGCCGATGCCGGAAAAGTGGCATACAATCTGGCAACACCGCCGCCCGGTGATAATTTGATCGCCGGCTACGGTGCCGGTATCAGGGTTTACAATTCCGGCGGGCTGGTTTTAAAAACCGAGCTGGGTTTTTCGGAAGATGGGGCGCGCTATTATTTAACTTTGAACAAAGGATTGTAAAATGACGGCTGCTGAAAAAATCATGAACTCGACGCTGTTGTTTTTCACCGTTTTACTCGGGATAATTTTCCCAGGCTGCGGTGGACCGGCCTGTTTCGTCGTGACCGATCCGCTGCCGGACGACCGCGTAGCGGTACCTGAAATGGCGCGGCGCGATATTAATATCATCGGTGATGGCTTTGATAAACAATTCACCGAGCAGCTCGAGCAGGCGCTGGATTTATCCCGTTCCTATCGCTCTCTCCGCAACAAACGAAAAGAAGCGATGAACGTCGATGCTTTCGATAATGTCGCCAATTCGAGCTGGTTTGAAAACCGTATCCACCTCGGGGGATGGACCCCGGAGAAAATCAGGCGTGGGCCGGACAAGGGAACACAACCGGATACGAGTGAGGTGTGGACGATTTTCCGCGCCAAAGCCGAGGGTGTCACACCGGGGTTCAGCATCATCGATGAGCAAGGCCAGCGCTATGTGATCAAGTTCGACCCGCTGGGTTTTTCCGGGCTTTCGACCGGGGCCGAAGTTGTGAGCACCAAACTCTTCTACGCCGCCGGTTTTCACGTCCCGGAAAATTATATCGTTTGTTTTACTCCAGCGCATTTAAGGCTCGGCGACAACGTCAAAATCACCGACGAAAAAAGCCGCAAACGACCGATGACACAGGCTGATTTACAAGCTCAACTCGCCCGGATTGCACGGCAGCCCGACGGCACCATCCGCGCTGTCGCCAGCAAATATATTCCCGGCAAACCCAAAGGGCCATTTCGCTACCAGAGCACACGCAAGGATGATTTAAACGACATCGTACCGCATCAGCACAGGCGGGAATTGCGGGGACTGAAGTACATCGCTGCGTGGCTCAATCATTACGATACCAAAGCCAATAATACCTACACCAGTTATCTTGATAAGGGTTATTTGCGCCACTGGCTTATCGATTTCGGCAGCACCCTGGGCAGCCAGGGCGATGAACCCATGCCGGCCTATGTCGGCCACGAAAACACCATCGACCCCCTGGCCATTTTTGCCCGTCTGGCAACCCTGGGGCTGTGGGTCAAACCCTGGGAAAAGAAATGGCATGTGCCTTATCAATCGATCGGGCATTTTGAATCGGATGATTTCGATCCGCAAAGCTATGATCCCATCATTCCCAATCCGGCATTTGAAAACGCCACCCTGCGCGATGCCTTCTGGGCCGCACGAATTATCGTGTCTTTTTCCGATGAATTGCTGCGAGCTGCCGTAGAAACCGGGCAGTATACAGAACCCGGCGCTGCCGATTACCTGCTCAAACGCCTCATCGAACGGCGCGATATCGTCGGGCGTTATGTTTTTTCACGTATCAATCCCCTCGATGGATTTAAACTGCTTCATCAACCTGATGGTCGCATCGAACTGCGATTTGTCGACCTTGCTGTTGTTTGTGGTTTGGAACAAGCAACAGCGAGCGGCTACCGCTACATTTTAGCGAAAAAAAACGGCAAAACGCTGGATTCGCAACTCCTGGGGCGGGCAAATCACTTACAGATTGCCGCAAAATATTTTGCTGAAATGCCGGCTGGTGATTATTTGCAGGTTAAAATTTTCAGCAAACGCCATGCAGCAAAAAAATGGAGTCAGCCCACGATATTATATTTAGAAAAACCGGAGGCACAAAAATCTGTGCGGATTTTAGGACTGAGGAGGGTTTATTAGCATGAAACAATCCGGCCTGCCGCACCACGACATTGTCACTTCGGCATTACTTTTTTCGATCATTACTTTCTGCTTGCTCGCTCTCGTGCTGCAAAACTGCACAAACTCAGGGCTTGTCACGGAAAAAGTCAATCCTGATTTGTACCCGGTCACACGTTTGAGCAGTTTTAAATTTAACCACAACCCGAGATTCGTTATCTATGGCGACAGTCGTCCGGGCTGGCTGATATTGGAAACACTTTTCAACAAGGAGAATTGGCAAGGCTGGCGAATTCTGGCAGCGCCCTGGTGGATTACACAAGGTGTTGTAGCTACTGTGCATGCGTTGCGGGGAAAATCCGACTATGGAAAAAATGAAAGAATGCAGGTTCGCCGGGCAATTTTACAACAGCAGGAAAAGCAGGATTTTGATTTTATCCTCAGCATGGGCGATTTTATCACCGATGGCAGACAGGCGTATGACTGGCAGCAGTTTCTCATCGAAAACCGCCACCAGTCGCGGCTTTTGAACGATATCCCGTTTGTGCCGGTTGTCGGCAATCACGAACACGTCAATGATAGCCGCTACGGTAAACCCAATTATCAGGCCGTTTTTGCAGCGCCGCAGTTTTATACCCTTGAATTTCCTGCTGCTGAAATTTTTATCATCGATACGGATTTCATCCTTGATCAGTATCAGGATATCCAGGACGATAGTCAGAATGTCTTGTTTGAAAAGTGGTTTGTCAGCCCCAAAGGAGCAAAAGAAAAGGCCTGGCTGGAAAAAAAGTTGGCAAATTGTTCGAAAAAGTTTAAAATAGTGGCCATGCATCACCCGCCGGTTTCATTTGGCGTGCATCACGCAGACTGGTTTGACAGTAATAACGGCCCCGGTTTGATCGATAAATTACATCAATTACTCGATCTTTTTCACCGCTATGGCGTGCGTCTTATCCTCGCCAGCCATGAGCATTATTATGAGCATTCAACGCTGAAAAAAGGAATTTCAGAAATTGAACTGCTGATCGGTGGTGGAGGCGGCGTGCCGCTTCGCTCCCTGCCGGATAACGAAAAGTAAATCAGTGCCGTAAAAAATATGCCGAACTCGATATTCAGGTCATTCCGCGGCATCTGGCAAAGGCCTATCATTACGGTCTCGTGGAAATAGCGCAAGATCATCTCAGGATTGAAGTGTGGGAGGTCGGCGAAAGTGGTACCGATGAACGCAAGATTGATACGTTCTCTTTTTTCTAAGTTAATCCAATTTTAACAAGCATCGTGTCCGGCTGAAGTATGAAGGAAATGACGAATTAGAGGACGGCCGGCGGAAAATAATTATATTCAAATACGGAGGAAGTCATTACTACGGAGAAAAAGCTGCATCCGTTAATTCGCCTGTTTATTCTCATTGCTTTGATCTATATTTTTTTCGTCAGCATTTCGCTAATGGGGGCATCTTTCAAGTTTTTCGGGAAAGGTTTCGCCGAGCAACTGATGGCGACGACGAAAAATCCATTTGTCGGGCTTTTTATCGGCGTGCTCTCGACAGCGCTCGTGCAGAGTTCATCAACGGTGACCTCAATGGCTGTGGGTATGGTGGCCGGTGGTGCCCTCGATGTTGCTCGGGCTATTCCCATTATTATGGGCGCCAATATTGGCACAAGTGTCACAAACACGCTGGTTTCTGTTGGTCATATCAATCGTGCCGATGAATTCAAACGCGCATTTTCAGCGTCGATCGTGCATGATTTTTTCAATGTTATCGCAGTTATCGTTTTGTTTCCGCTGCAGTTGACAACGGATTTTCTCGGTCATGGTTCTGAAATTATGGCCAATGCATTAAAAGACGCCGGCGGTTTGAAGTTAATCAACCCCATTAAAATGATCGTCAAACCGACAGTGGATTTCATTCAGGAATCGACGGCACTTTCGGGAACAGAGCCTTCGGGAACCATTATGCTCATCATCTCGGTCATTCTGCTCTTCGTCGCTTTGCGTTATCTCGTCGTGAATCTGAAAGCGCTGATCATCGGCCGTGTTGAGGCGTTTTTTGATAAAACCTTGTTTAAAAATGCGGGCCGCGCCCTGGTGCTCGGTTTAATTCTCACGGTAATGGTGCAATCCAGTTCGATTACCACTTCACTGGTTGTGCCGCTCGCCGGCGCCGGGATATTGACCTTGCGGCAAATTTTTCCCTTTACCCTGGGGGCAAATATCGGCACTACGGTTACAGCGATGATGGCCTCGCTGGTTACAGGCAATTTGGCGGCGGTTACAGTGGCTTTTGCACACCTGCTGTTTAACATCACCGGAATCATTGTCATCTGGCCGATCAGGTTTATTCCCCTGGCCCTCGCTGAAAAATTGGCCGAGTTCTCCGTGAAATCAAAGCTGGTCCCTCTGTTTTATATCTTAATTTTGTTTTTTATTATTCCAATTATTTTAATCTACGTGGCAGGATAATTTTATGATTAAATTTAAAGAATTGCTGGAGCTCTGGCGTAAAGATAATTCCCTGACATTGGCCTATAATGATTCTGAAATCATGCTCGAAAATGCTTACGAGATGTTTGTGGAATCGGTCAAAATACTCCGGAAAACCGGATACAAGGGCGATACACGAAAAGAAATTCGTGAGAAAGATATAATGCTCAACAAATACGAACGGGAAGTTCGGCGCAAAGTGCTGAAATATCTCGCGATTACCGGTGGCGCAAATATCATCCCCGGTTTGATTTTAACCAGCATCGTCATCGATCTGGAACGCATCGGCGATTATACAAAAAATATCGCCGACCTGGCAAAAGTACGAGCGCAAAAGCTGAACGCCGGAAGCCATGAACCCGAATTGAAACGAATTGAAGCCTCGGTCTCCAACATGTTTAAAAACTTGTTACCCATTCTGGCTTCTTCAGAGAAAGAGCGTGCTCGCGCCTGTGTTGAAGATAATTTCTGGGTACTGAAAGCCAGCGATGAAATCGTTGACAGTTGTGTACTGGAAAAAGATGCCTTACTAAAGGCCGGAGATGCGACCGCAACGGCGCTTTATGTTCGCTATCTGAAACGCATTGCCGCACACCTGATCAATGTCGCCACCAGCATCGTTAATCCGTTTGATAAAATCGGTTTTCGAATGGAAGAAAACCCCTGATTTATTTGTAATAAAGAGGGCCGATGACGCCCTCTTTATTCAATATTTGTATGGAATTTGAATGAGCAAAACCCAGTCTCCGAATCTCCTTGACCGCTTTCTCAACTTATTTGCGGAAACACGCGCCGGTGAGGGCGCCACGGTCGTACTACTGACGTTTAATATATTTCTCATCTTAACATCCTATTATATCGCCAAAGTCGTGCGCGAACCCCTGATTCTCGCCGGCGGTGGCGCAGAGATAAAAAGTTATTCGGCGGCAGGCCAGGCGATTTTGCTCATCGGCGCCGTACGGCTTTATGACTGGCTGGCGAACACATTCCCACGCAAAAAACTGATCAACATCGTCGTGCTGTTTTTCACCACTTGTCTGTTGTTATTTTATGGGCTCGCACTTGCACAGGTCCCCATCGGTATTGTTTTTTATCTCTGGGTGGGCATTTTCAGTTTGATGGTCGTTTCGCGATTCTGGGCGTTTGCCAATGATTTATATGCCCCCGCAGCCGGAAAACGACTGTTTGCTATCTTCGCATTTGGCGCCTCGGCCGGCGCAGTATTCGGCAGTTACTTTGCCGGGTTGCTCATCAAACCCCTGGGAATCTATCAACTTTTGCTGGTCGCGGCCGCTTTGCTGCTGCTCTCCTTAGTGATCACAAATTATGTCGAAAGCCGCGAAAAAAACAACCAGGAGAAACTGTCTCAGGCGTCTATGCAATCTGAACAAGCCCTGAGTGGCGAAGGGGCCTTCAGTCTGATTTTAAAAAACCGCTATCTGCTGCTCATCGGCATTTTGATCTTGCTCCTGAACTGGGTGAACAGCACCGGTGAATATCTTCTCGGCAAAATCGTCTCCGCCGACGCGGCGCAAAGCGGCGCCGAACTCGGCCTGAGTGTTAAAGAATACATCGGTCAATTCTATGCGGATTTTTTTACGGTGGTCAACATCGTCGGCGTGCTGGTGCAGCTTTTCCTGGTCTCGAGGATTCTGAAATATTTCGGCATTCGTATCGCTATTTTGATCCTGCCTTTCATCGCTCTCGGCGGTTATTTCTTTCTCGCCTTTTTTCCGGTTCTCGGTATCGTACGCTGGGCAAAAACCGCGGAAAATGCCACCGATTATTCATTACAGAATACCGTGCGCCACGTACTCTTTCTGCCCACGACGCGGGAGCAGAAATACAAAGCGAAACAGGCGATCGATACTTTTTTTCAGCGTGCCGGCGACGTTCTCTCGGCTGTGCTTGTCTATGCCGGCATCAACTGGCTGGCGCTGGAAACCCGGCACTTTGCAATTTTTAATCTCGCACTGGTCTGCATTTGGATATTTGTCGCATTCCGCATCGGCATGTTAAATAAGCTGCTGGTCGCTGAAAAAGATAATAGCCGCACAAAATAACCGCAAATTTTCCTTTCGATTTCCCCGAGATGGTGCGTTGCATGCACCACTTGTATTTTTGCCAATTAAATACTAAATTTGCAGCGAGTTAAATCCTGCTAATCGTATCTCGTTCAACTTCACTCGCGATAAATAGCAACGAAAGCATGCTCGCTGAGCGTAGAGCTCCTGCCATTCGGCGAGGACGCCCCTTCGGCAAGCACAGGATATCGCTTCGCTCTATGTGTAAAAATTGTGTACGTTGAACAGACACTGTTAATCAACCATTTTTTTTATCAATTTATGCGCAGATTAATACGTCGATTTTTCGATATTCGCGAAGGCGAGGGCCTGCGAGCCTTGCTCATGTTTTTCTATATTTTCTTACTGATCGCCTCGCTGCTCATCGTCAAACCGGTGCGCAATTCGCTTTTTCTCACCCGCTTTAGCGCCGAACAACTACCGTTCGCGTTTCTACTGGTGGCGATTGCAGCCGTGCTGGTGACTATCATCTATTCCCGTTTTGCCAACAAAATCCGCCTGAATGTGTTGATCCTGAGCACGACTGGCCTGATAATTTTGCAGCTTCTCGGTTTCTGGTTTCTGCTTGCCACTGCCTACAAAGCTGCCTGGTTTATCTATTTTTTTTATGTCTGGGTGGCAATTTTTGCGGTGATCATCACTTCGCAATTCTGGCTGTTTGCCAATTATGTTTTCGATGCCCGTGAGGCGCGCCGGCTTTTCGGCTTCATCGGTGCCGGTGCGATTACCGGAGGGATTCTCGGCGGTTACCTGACGAATTATCTCGCCGCCCTCATCGGTACCGCCAACCTGGTCCTCGTCTGCGTATTTTTTATCGCCATCTGCATGCTGATTATCCAGATAGTCTGGAAAAAAAGTGCGCGAAAAAATTACCGCGAACGTATGCAGCAGCAGAAACGATTGCAACAGAAAACCTCAGAGAAAAGTGCACTCAGTCTTATTTTGAACTCGAAACACCTGCGCTATTTTGCGGCAATCGTCGGCATCAGCGTCATCGTCGCCAACATCGTCGATTACCAATTCAACGCCATCGCAGCAAAAACGATGAACAATAAAGATGAATTAACAGCGTTTTTCGGTTTCTGGCTTTCAACTTTAAGCATCATCTCATTGCTCATTCAGATATTATTTACCGGCCGTATTTTAAAATATTTCGGTGTTGGCGCTTCGCTGTTTATTTTACCCGTAAGTGTTCTGCTGGGCTCGTTGCTCATCCTTTTTTACCCGGCGCTATGGGCGGGTATCTTTTTGAAAGTCAGTGAGGGGGCGTTCAAACAATCGGTGAACAAGGCCGGGTTAGAGCTGGTGAGCCTGCCAATCGCAGCGGCGGTTAAAAATAAAGTCAAAACCTTTATCGATGTCTTTATCGACAACCTGTCAACCGGGATCAGCGGCCTATTGCTGCTCGTCCTTACGCTTGTTTTCAAAATAAACATCGAATTCATCAGCCTTTTAAGTCTCCTGCTAATCCTGGTCTGGCTCTATTTGAACGGCCGGCTCAAAGCCGAATACATCGAATCATTTCGCACGGCCATCGAAAAACGCTCCATCGATCTCGATACGCAAACGGTCAATCTCGATGACGCCGCAGTTATCGACTCGATGATTAAAGTGCTCGACGGTCGGAACGAGCGGCGCATTCTTTACGCCCTCGACCTGCTGGAAAATGTTAAGAATGCTCGCTTTCTGCCCTATTTCCGCAAACTGATTCTGCACCCTTCCGACGAAGTTAAAGTGAAGGTGCTGTCAGTAATCTCAAATTATGACAATGAGCTGGTGTATGAGACGACGGCATTACTGGAATCGGAATCGCATAAAGTGCGGGCGGCGGCGCTGCAGCATTTGTGCGCCCATTCTCTAAACCCGGTGGAAACACTGGAGAAAGCCCTGTATCAGGATGATTTTAAAATCCGGAATTCGGCGCTCATTTGCGCTGCCATGCAAATGGCACAAAATCCTTCGCTGCGGGAAAAACTCGATATTTCACCGATTATAAAGCAGATTCAGCAAAACTTACAAGCCAAAACATATCCGCCGGCGGATGAAATTTATATCAAGGCCAATTTGGCGCAAGCCATCGGCCGGGCCCGCTTGCAGCTGTTTTTCCCCATCCTGCACCATTTTTTTGACGATGCTGAAATCAATGTGCGCCTTGCTGCGATTACTGCTGCAGGCCGCGCCTGCGAAGTCTCGTTCAGCAAAAGATTGATCGAATTTCTCGACATTCCAAGCCTGCGAAAACATGCCCGAGAGGCGCTTGCTGAATGCGGCGAAAGCAGTGTTGTCTTGCTCGCCGAAGCGCTGCAAAATCCCGCAGTCTCCCCGGCGATCAAAATTGCCGTTCCCCGGGTTCTCGCGCTCATCGGAACGCAGGATGTCGTCGAAGTGCTTTTCGCGGCACTTGCTGCAGTCGATCAGCCGGTGCGCCGGCAGATCGTCAAAGCCCTGAGCCTGTTGCACGAGAGTTTCCCGTTGCTCAAATTTAACCCGCGGCAAGTGCAGCAAAACATTTTACAAGAAAAACAGGCGTATCTCAATAATTTTCTGTTTTTCAGGATGCATAAAAAAGTCATCAAAGAATTTATCTCCGGTAAACGAAAACCACCCCTTTCGACCGCCGCGGTGCTGGCAGCTTCTTTATTGGAAAAAACCCTGAAAGAGCGCATGGAAGAATCGATGAAACGGATTTTCCGCTTTCTCGGGCTGTCAAAATTGGCCGGCACCGACTTGCGCAATGCCTATAAAGCCATCTACGGCGGTCAGACTGACGTACGGGCCAACGCGATCGAATATCTCGAAAACGTTCTCGAGCCTGATTTAAAAAGTTTCATCATCCAGGTTCTCGAAGCGCCGGCAATCGAAAAACTGCGGTTGACGATAAAAAATACCGGAATTAGCAAACAAAATTGTTATCATAAAATATTAACCGGTAATGATAACTGGCTGAAAAGCTGCACACTGCACTGGCTGGCTTGCAGCGGAATCAATTTTGATACAGTTTTGGTACAAAATTTTACCGGTCACAAAGATTTAAAAATCGCCCAGTCCGCCCGCCTGGCGCTGCAAAACCATTCACAGGAAATCTGAAGATGCTCACAGTTGTGGAAAAAGTCATATTTTTGCAGGATGTCGATATTTTTGAATTTGCCTCAAGCGAAGACCTCTCCTACATCGCGATGATTACCGAGGAGATTCACCTGCCGGAGAATGAAAAGATTTACAGCCTCGGCGATGCCTCCGACACCATGTATCTGATCATCAGTGGAAAAGTGCGGCTACACCGCAACGGCGAAGAGGTGATGATCGCCCAACGCAAGGATGTCTTCGGGACATGGGCGCTTTTTGATGATGAACCGCGGGTCGTTACAGCGACTTGCATGCAGGATTGTCAATTATTGCGCCTGGAACGGGAGGATTTTTTTAATCTGCTGGCCGATCACAGCCGCATCACCGAAGGCATTTTAAAATCGATGGCAAAACGACTGCGGGCATTGCTGACGCGCACGACGAATTAATCGAAAAGGGAAGGCGATGAGACGACCTGTTTTTTTGCTGTGTTTGCTTTTTACCGGGTGTACGGGCAAGAGCGAAAACATCACAGGAATTGTCGGCCGGGTTCTCAAACTGCATGCAGCCATGGCGATTGATGTGCCGGAGCAGGTGGAACCCTCGGGGTTGACGATGCGCAACGACAGCCTTTTCACCATTTCCGATGATCACGATCACACGATTTTTTATGTCGCTTTCGATACGACTCAAAAAAGCGCTGTTTTGAAACCATTTCTCGAATTTACGGCGCCGGTGCTGCCCGCTGTGAATCATCTGGATTTTGAAGGGATAACAGTCGATCCGGCAGGCAATTTTTATCTCGTCAGCGAGGAAGCTTTCCGCATTCTGAAAGTGAGTGCAGGGGGGCAATCTGCCGAATGGGTGACGCCCGACCTGCAGCCATTCGGCGCACAGGTCGGGCTGTTCAAAAAAAACAATGCGAATTTCGAAGGATTGAGTATAACTGACGACAAAAACTTCACTCTTTGTGCTGAACGGGAACCGCGCGGCATCATGCAATTGAATCTCGCAGACCTGCCGCAAAGCATCACAGCCATAAAACAGGATCATGCGGTATTGCCCTCTCCCGGCAGGCGCACGGCGGATTATGCCGGTCTCGCATTTTTTAACGGATCGATTTTCTGCCTTGAACGTGGTATTCATGCTGTGACGGAACTCAGCATTAGCGACGGGAAAATCAGTGAAAAAAGTTTGTGGACATTTGCGCATGTTGAAAATGACGCGGCCTGGCGCTATGAGAATATGGAATACGGCCATGCTGAGGGTTTGTTTGTCAATAAAGATTTCGTTTACATTATCATCGATAACAACGGCGATGCGCGGCAAGACGACAACAACGACAGGCGGCCGCTTCTTTTTATCTTCGCAAAACCATAAAAACAGGCATTTCTATGGCCAATATTGATGCAGATGAACTGAAAAAACTGCGCGAATCGGAAGAGAAATATCGCAAAAAATTCGAACAGGCGCGTGACGCCATTCTCGATATCGATCCGCAGAATGGCGCCATCGTTTCAGTCAATGCGCAAGTATCGCAGGTGACGGGGTTTTCCAGGAATGAATTATTGCAGAAGAAAGTCTGGCAGTTGCACCCGCCAGAGGAATGGGATGAAGCAAAACAATTGTTCGAGCAGGTGCGGTCGCAGGGCATGGGGTATAACCGGCAGTTGCATTTTCTCAGCAAAAAAGGCGAGCTCATCGATATCGATATCAGCGCCTGCCTGATTCGTTTTGGGAAAAAGACCATCGTTCAGCGCACTTGCCGTGATATCACACAACGCCGGCGACTGGAACGGCAGGCGGCGGCACATCGAAAAAATTTCGAGGCGATTTTCAATATGATGCCGCTGGGGCTGGCGGTTATCCGCGTTACCGGGGGAAAACATGAAATCACCTTTGAAAATACCATGCTGAAAAAGATGTTCCCGACAGATTCCGATATCCGCAAAATACCCGACTGGTTATCCTGCCCGTTCGAATCGAAGGAGAAACACCAGTGTTATATTTCGCAACACGGCACTTATTTTGAAGAACGCACCTCGAGCGATGGCAAGACCTATCTTTTCAGCTCATCCTATATTCTCGACACTGATAATTCCTGGTATGAAATACGCATCGTGCAGGATATCACCAAGCGACGGCAATTGGAAAATAAACTCATCGAAGCGAAAAATACGCTGGAGCAACGAGTGGAACAACGCACACAGGAGTTAAAACAAAAACAGACCCAGCTTATTCAGGCAGAGAAAATGGCTTCGCTGGGCAATCTCGTCGCCGGTGTGGCGCATGAGATGAACACCCCTCTCGGGGTGCTGGCGGCAAACAATGATTTAATCACCCGTATCGTCGATAAAATGCATGCATTGTTCCATGAAACCGGCGCCCTGGGAGATGGGCAGGAGCATAACAAACTGTGTTCGCTTTTCGATCAGGCTGAAAAACTCAATTCCGTCAATAAAACCGCGGCCAGACGCATCATCGCCATCGTCAACAGCTTGCGCAAATTTGCCCGTCTCGACGAGGCTGAACTCGACGAGTTCGACGTGCATGAAGGCATCGAGAATACCTTTATGCTGGTTTATCATTACACAAAAGACCGCATCGAAATCGAAAAACATTATGGCGATTTGCCGATGCTGCGCTGCCATCCCAACCAGATGAATCAGGTTTTTATGAATATTCTCGTCAACGGTATTCAGGCGATCGAGGGGTGGGGCAAGATCATTATCACCACTGAACGGCAAGAAAATAATGTAATTATCTCCTTTGAGGATAATGGCAAGGGTATCGAAAAAGAACATTTAAAACATATTTTTGATCCCGGCTTCACCACCAAAGGTGTCGGTGTGGGCACCGGGCTCGGGCTGTCCATCGTCTATAATATCATCGAAGATCACAAAGGCAAAATCGAGGTGGAAAGCACGCCCGGCAAGGGTACGACCTTCCGTTTTATTCTGCCGCTGCGCAACGGCAAGGATCGCGCATGAGCGGCGACGATAAGAACAAAAACCGTCCTGCAATCCTCATTCTTGATGATGAGAAAATGGTGACGGACAGCTTGCGCATGGTCGTGGAACTGGAGACCGGTTACCAGGTTGAAACCTTTCAAAAGCCACATGAAGCACTCGCCGCGGTGAAACAAAAAAACTTCGATGTTATCGTTTCTGATTTTTATATGCCGGAAATGGACGGGCTGCAATTTCTGCAGAGCGTTAAAGCGCTGGCTCCGGAAGTACCGCGCATTTTGCTCACCGGCTACGCTGACAAAGAGAATGCCATCAAGGGCATTAACAAAGTCGGCCTTTTTCAATATATCGAGAAACCCTGGGATAACGACCAGTTGATCATGGTCTTGCGCAACGGCATCGCCAACAGTGCGCTCAACCGGACGCTGCGCAAAAAAATACGTGATCTCAACCTGGCAAAACAGCGTGTCGACGCCCTGGCACGGGCGCAGAACCGCTTCAAAGCAGAGTTGCAGCTCGCGCGTGATCTGCAATCGCGTATGCTGCCGCAGACTTTTCCCGAAAATGACATTTTCGAATTCACTCTCGAATATCTGCCGGCGATGGAAATCGGTGGTGATTTCTATACGGTCATTCCGCTGAAGGATGAAAAATATGCCATCCTGCTGGCCGACATTACCGGCCACGGTATTCAGGCCGCGCTGATCACCATCTTGCTGAAGTTATCAGTGGACACTTTTATCGGCACGGCGACGCCTTTTTCTGAAATACTCTACGGCATGAATGCGTTTTTAGCCAAAAGCCTGCCCGACGGTGTTTTCGTTTCTGCGTTGCTCGTCGGGCTTGATCTGCGCAAGGGAGATTGCCGTCTGCTGAATGCCGGCATCCCGCATCCGGTAGTGATTTCACGCACGCGGCAATCGATCGAGTTGCTGCCCGCTGATGGACTGCTGCTCGGATTGATGGAAGAAAATGAATATTTTCCCGGTGACGAGATGCAATTAAACCTGCAGCCCGGCGATTGCCTGATCACCTACACCGACGGCATCGTTGAATATGCCCTTGAAAAAGGCATACAGTTCGGCGATGAAGCGATGTATGAAATCATGCAGGAAAATCTGCATTTGCCAACCGGTGTGATTTTTAAAAAAATAACGAATATATTAACGACCCATAAAAGTCTAAATACAAGCAGAGACGATATCACTCTTTTGGGCATTGGGCGAAAATCGAATTCAGGAGATACGGATGCAAAATGATACACAACATGAGACCATCGTATTGGTCGACGATGAAGAAATGGTACTGACCAGCCTGAGCTCATTTTTTATGCTGGAAACCGATTATCGCATCGAAGTTTTTACGCGGGCGGCCGAAGCGCTCAAATTCATTGAAAAAAATGATGTCGACCTGGTCATCTCTGATTATTTGATGCCGGAAATGGACGGCATTACTTTTCTGACAAAGGTGCGCGAGCTCAAACCGGAAGTTCCGCGTATCATTCTCACCGGATATGCGGATAAAGAAAATGCTATCAAAGCCATTAATGAGGTGGGCTTATTCCAGTATATCGAAAAACCCTGGGATAATGAGGACATTCGCCTCATCGTGCGCAACGGCCTGGAAAAGAAAAAATTAATGCAGCGCCTGCAGGAAAAAATCAGCGAGATCAACAAAGCCTACGATGAGCTGCAAGGCCTGCAAATTGATATTTTAAAAACATTTGTTTGACATTTGAAAGTGATGGAGCGCTCAGGCCTGGCCCGGTCTCGATATTTATATGATGTCAATGGAGGAAGAATGAAAAGCTGTATAAAACCGATTGTCGTTTTCGCCCTGATTTTGTCACAGTCATATCTTGTCGCTGCGGATAATCCTTTGCTGGTCGCAAAAAAAACGCATGATTTTTCCAGTAATCCACAATTACTGCAACGGGTAAAAAACAGTGCACATGGTTATTTCCGCTTCATCAATATTGCCTTTAGCACCGAGGTGTGCAAGCGTTTTGCGCCGATTCTCATCTCCAGCCCGTCGTTAAATTTGCATGGCGACGCCCATATCGAACAGTATGCTGTTACTGATCTCGGTCGCGGGTTGACTGATTTTGACGATTCCAGCACCGGCCCCGGGCTGATCGACATCACGCGGTTTGGTGTTTCGTTGCGTCTCGCCTGCCGCCAGCTCGGTTGGGAAAATGAAAGCGATAACCTGCTAAACGTATTTCTCAAAGGCTATCGTATGGCTTGTGATAACCCTGCACTGGAGGTGAGAGAACCGGCCTGGGCAGCGCAGAAACGGGCGAAATTTACGATCGATCGTGACCGTTATTTTAAATGGGTGGCTTCAATTATCGAACCCATGCCGGAAAACGAAAAGTCCGCTTTGATCAATGCAATTAAACCTTATATCCGGATGATGCTGGCGGAAGACCCGCAAAAGACAGAAGAATACTTTCGCGTCATCGATCTGGGTTATTTACGCATGGGAATCGGCAGTGCGCTGGACATGAAATTCGTCATGCGCGTTCGCGGCAAAACCGATGCAGCCATCGATGATGTTGTTCTCGAACTCAAAGAAGTGCGGGATATCAGCGGCATTCCCTGCATCAACGCGGGCAACAAAGTCGACCCTTTTCGTGTCCTGCTGGGTCAGGCACGAATCGCTTATACCCCGTTCAATCATCTTGGATATTTTTTCTACCACGATAAAAATTTCTGGGTGCATTCCTGGGTTGATAATTATAAGGAAGTCGATATCGACAAATCTTTTGAAAATGTGGAAGTGCTGCGTGAAATCGTCTACGATGTGGGCGTGCAGCTGGGAAAGGGGCATGTCAAACATATTGCCGCACCGTTTGACCTGCAGTTGCGCAAACAGCAGATGCAAGTTCTCATGGAAAACGATGCGGTGATTAAAAGCCAGTGCAGAGCGTTGGAAAAGCTAACGATCGAAGCGTGGGAGCTCTTCCGCCGGGTGCTGGATGAATCCGATAATTAATAAATCAACAGTGTGCCGCCGAGCGATGGTAGACTTCAACCCGGGCAGGCGGCAAATTCGCCCAGCGAATCTTGGAATTGACTTTTTGAAAACAGGATGAATAACTCTGGGACGTCGGTTTCAGCGCATAAGTAAAATGGATGAGTCGTCCATTTTGTGGTATGATTTCATTGAGCTGTTGATTGATGCTCTCCACCAGATCACCGGGCAGGGAACGCATCGGCAGGCTGGAAATGACGGTTGAAATATGGTGGCTTTCCTCCCCGAGGGTAAATTTCAAATGTTCTTTTAAAACAGCAGCACTGCCGTGCACAACCTGAATTTGCGGGAACTGCTTGCGAAGATAGTTGACCAGCTTTTCAGAGATTTCTACGACAACGAGCCGCGAGGGATCGATACCACGCTCGAGAATGGCCGAGGTGACAACACCGGTTCCGGCACCCAGTTCGATGATATACCCATCGTCATTTAAGGGAATGTAGGAAGCCATGGTTTTCGCCAGCCCTTTGGAACTCGGACAGGCGGCTCCAACTCCGCGTGGATTCGAAACCAGCTCACGCAAGAAAATCGCATACTTTTTTGCTTGTGAACTTTTGATCCGTTTGACACGTGCTTTTGTTGTACGATGCTGCGGCAGGCGGCCAAGGTCGAGAATAGCCTGATTGACATGGACTCGGCTGATGGAACGTTTTACCATTATCCGGGCGCGCGCAATTTTTCTTCGCATTGAGTCCTTTCTGATTCTATAAAAATATGCAAGCCTGTGGTTGGCTGAATTTGAAAAAATACTAAATCTATGCTTCCCAACAAATAAAAAAATAAAAATCATCGACTGAGGCAAGCGTACGGAGCGGGTTGCGCCAGACGGTAAAATATGGATGAAATGGATCCCCAAATTCTCGAAAAACTTGTGCGGGTGCCAATGCCGTTTGGCAAGTATCAGGGACGCCTTATTTGCCAACTACCGACATCCTATCTGGAATGGTTTTGTCGTGTGGGATTTCCTGCGGGAGAGTTGGGTATGCTGTTGAGCACGATGCATGAGATCAGGCAAAATGGGCTGCATGAACTTCTGGAGCCGCTACGGCCGCACCGGCATGATCAATCGAGGTAGTTTTTGTTTCCTCTGCCGCTGATTAAAGCTCGAGAAAGTCGATTTTACCAACGATGCCTGCTTCAATTTCTGCAAGTGTGATTTCGCAATCACTCGGAGAACCTGTGAAAATGACGTAATTCTCCCCTGTTTTGAGTTGTTGCCCCGGCGCCACAGCGACGATCGCCATTCCGGCATCAACACCGCTATTCTGCACAAGTTCAATCGATTCGATCTGCTTTAAATTGATGAGTTTACTATCGCGTGCTTTGATCCACATGATCTTATCCTGAGTGAATTGGTTAAAAGTATCTGATCTGCAATGCAAACTTCAGGTCACGCTGTAATATCGATTTGTTCGCCCTTAAAAGGCTCTTTCACCGGGCCATCGATCTGCATTTCGATATTGGTTTTGGCGATTTTTTCTGCTACGTTGAAGGGTTCGGTTGCAATAACCTGTAGCAAATTCGCCATTTGCTGGAAGCTTTGCTGTACTGCGGAAACGGCATTCATCGGTCCTCCTTTTTTAATTAGCTTTATTGATCGGCTGCCCGCAAGAATTAATAAGTAAAGTGACGAAGCGGAATTATTTTAAAGGCTTCCGGGGGCGCTTGCCTGAGCCTCCCGGCCACCAGGGAAAAACAGGTTTCAATTCATAAAGGAATGTTTATGCTGGAAATTGATCAAATCCCTCAATCTGAACCCGAACTGAGTGTCGGCATCGTGCTGCCGCAGGATGGCTACTCTAACTTGACTGTTGATATTTCACCAGATGATTGTCGTTTCTTTGCCGGTGATGAGGAAATCGAAATAGCGGCAGATCTGAGCCATTTCAGATTTAAAGTCGACGGTGAAGATGTTCGCCTCGATCTGCCCTCTGCTGCATTTATAAAAGCACAATCCTTTCGCATCGAGCACACGCCGGTAGACCATATTGCAGCAAAATCCGGCATCTGTGTGCACGACGTCATCGCCGGGCGCGATTTCCACTGGCGTAAAAAAATTCCGGTTTATCTGCTGGGAAAAATCGAGGTTAAAGCCGTTGGCGGCGTTCTCGTTCTCATCAATCATCTGCCATTCGAAATCTATTTAATGTGTGTCGCCACCTCGGAGATGGGCGCTGCCTGCCCGCCCGCTCTGATCGAAGCGCAGACCATTGCCGCCCGCTCATGGATGCTCGCCAATATCGAAAAAAAACATCGCCATCTCGGCATGGACGTCTGCAATGATGATTGTTGCCAGCGCTATCAGGGCACCAATTTCCTGACGCAGCAGAGCATCGCCGGAGCACAAAATACCTGGGGCAATGTCGCAATGGCTCAGCAAGAGATTTGTGATGCGCGCTATTCAAAAAGTTGCGGTGGCATGATGGAATCGTTTGAAACTATCTGGGGAGACGAAAAGCGCAGCTATCTGCAGATTAAACGCGACTGGCAAGGGGAAATATCTGAGCCGGCCGGTGATTTGACGGAGGAACAGGCTATGCGAAAATGGCTGCATGCTCAGCCTGAAAGTTTTTGCAGTCCGAAAACCATTGCAGAAGACGAGCTGGTGCAGTATCTCGGCAGCGTCGATGAGAAAGGCAGGTACTATCGCTGGCAATTTGAGTTCAGCCAAAATGAGCTCTGCGAAACTTTAAACGAAACGCTTTCCCTCGGCGCCGTACAAATCCACAGGATTTTACCGCGCAAACGCGGCGGCTCCGGGCGAGTGCAGGCAATCGGTATTCATTACGTTGATGAGTGCGGGCATGAAATGGAACGCATCGTTTCCGGTGATGTCGCTATTCGTGCTGTGCTGCATAAAAAATTTCTCTACAGCGCAGCGTTTGTTATCGATCATCTGCCGACAGAAGCGCCTGTGCCGGAGAAATTTATCATTCGCGGCGCCGGCTGGGGGCACGGCGTCGGCCTTTGCCAGATCGGGGCGCTGGGCATGGCGCTCAAAAAATATTCATGTGAACAGATTATCGCCCATTATTACCCCGGCTCACAACTTGTTAAATTGTATTAGCGACTTCGTTCTTTTTTGAATAGTAATTCAAATGCAATCGTTCCGGTGAGCAGGAAATAAGCGATGTAAGTCAGTGCTCCCGCTATTATCGTGACGATCACAAAAGCAGGGCTGAGGAAACGAATGCCCCAGATGGAAAGAAAAGTGATGAGCACCGAGATGAACGGCTCCACCAGCAAAAGCGTTTTCAACAGACCCGTAATGATGGAATTGAAATAAAACAACAAACACAGCGGTGCAAAAATAAAAGCGAATCCGAGCAAATGATTGTGCGTGGTGATAAACATTTCCGGCAACGGCTTGGGCAGGTTCTCTGCAAAATCGAACTCATCGGGATTGACCGCATCACCGGCGTAATGGATCACCGTCGCCGCGCTGCTGGTGCCGATGGAGGTCATAAAAAATCCAAAGCCAAAGAGAACCCCGCTTGTTAGCAAGAGTAAAAATGCCAGAATAGTTTTTTTTGCCGTTGCGGGCAATTGATATAATCTCACTCTGTGACCTGTGTGCTGAAGTTGGCGTTATCGATTTCTTTTTTAATTTCCGGAAAAAGCAGCGCCAGTTTTTGCACCCCGGCAATAATCGAATTGGCGGAAATAGTCGCCCCGCTCAGACCATCGATTTTGTTTTTCAGCAATTCCTGCGATGCTGCTCTCCAGCCCTCAAATTGCCGCAACCACCTGCGGTTGGCAACAGCCCCCCCGATAGATTCGCGATATTTGATGATGTCCACAAAGCGGACAGCGCCGTCCCAATCAAAAATGACCATAAAAGTGATGGGCATTGCTTTTCCCGGCACATTATCGAGCACGGCAATCGATGGAGGGGCATTTTCAAAACGAATTTCCCACACGTAAACCTTGCCGCGGTAAAATCTTTGCCGGCATCGTTTTTCGATTGCAGATTTTTTATCTGCAGGAATCGTGTATTTCTTAAAAATCAGTTTGGCTTTAACATCGAATTGCGATCGAATTTTCACCTCAGCACTGGATTTAATACCTCCTGCGTAGGCGATGCTTGCAAGGAAGAGCAGGATTATCTGTAAAATTTTCATAAGCTGTTTTTTCGGTTTTAAGCTGAAAATTTGCTGAATTGCCGGGAGCGGGAAAACCCGCTCAACGGCGAAAATCAAAACATATAACCGGCGCCAAGATTAAATAATCTCTGTTCTCTGTCTGTCAGGCCGTTTTTTTGGTAGCCGTATTCAATTTTGAAAACGACTTCATCGATGGGTTTTAGCGTCAAACCCATCAGCCATTTCGAGTAGCGCTGCGCTTCTTCACTATCGCCGCCGGCGCTGGTACTCGCCGCAGTGTTGTAATCAGCGAAGCGAAACCAGGGAATGAGTGCGCCGGAAAATCCGGTTTTTGCAGCCATATCGTAGCCCAAATCGAAATAAAAACCACGCGATTTTTGCAAACTGCCTTTGTCATAATCGATGCCGCCCCATTCAAAATTGGCGTGTATTCCTTTTTTACGCACCTGCCCGTGGAATTCCATCAGCGTGAGAGGGATATCTTGCACTGTTCCCATCGCTTTTGTTTTGGTGAATGACAATCCGGTGAGAAAGCCGGGAATTGCAATGTAATTCAGGCGACCGGTATAGAGCAGCTCACGCGCATCAGCTTGATAGCCTTTGAGCCGAGCACCGCGGATGCCACTCTCGTTGCTGATCGCATCCGCGTTCAATCCTTCCATGACCGTCAGTTTGTAATCAAAACCGTTCTTTTTGCCGAACAGTGAAACACCATTGCCCGCCCAGGTTGTGGGAATAATATATTTACTATAATCCGGCCTCTCGACACTGAGAAATACCGGTGGTTCGTGCAATTCGTTCAATAAACCAATAGACGGCAGGACGACGCCAGCCTGAAACCCGAATGCCTCAGAATGGCGGTAATTGATGGCTGCCTGTTCCAACCCCAACTCACCTTTACCTGTGGTGACAAAATTATGCTCAAGCTCAACTTCAGCTTTGAAAGACCATTTTTCAGTCCAGCTATGGGAATAAAAAAGAACAAAGCGGTGAAAATCCAGTTTTTTTTCAGCAGGACTCTGGTCTGTGTCTTCCAGATTATAATGCAGTTCGCCATATCCCCCAAGGGTCGTAGACGGCTCGAAAAATTCATCCTGTGCACTGGTCGGGGCTGCACAACAGAACAGGAAAACGAGCACCGGGAAAAGGTTTGATAGCCGTCGGCATAATTCGTGTTTCATTCTGGCTCCATATGATTTAGTAATAAAACATATCATCTATAGAAGAATCATACGTTATTCATATATGATTAATGGCGGCTAATATATCTCTTTTAAAATTTGATCGCAAGCAGATTTATCGATTTTTGTGATTAAATTGAAAACCATCTGCAGCATCCCTGCTTGGCCGGTATTTCAGTTAGCACAAACAGGAAGTTATTGCGCGGTGCACGGCCGATGTTAAAATTAAAAGAGAGCATGATGATTAGAAAAAGAATTGATGAAATGTGTTCGGAGTACAACACCTCCATGAATGTGTTGGAGCATCAATTGAAACGGTTATTGAAAGTGCGTTCTAATGCCGAGCGCAGGATTGCCCAGGTGCGGGAGACGCTTTCCCGGCAAAAAGAAAATAAGTCGAGTTTACTAAATATTCTTACCGAGCGTACGCAACTGGCCCGCGACAAGCAGCGGGAATTACGCGAATTGGAGGCGGCACGCGTAGAAATCGTCTCCCTGATCGCGGCTTATAGTCATGAGATTGCGGAGGCGCGAAAGGCCCTCAGTGCAATTGAAAATCAGCGGCAGACGGAGATTCAAGTCATCAAAGCGGAAGAGCAGAATATTGAAATGACGCGTCCACTCGTTGAGACTCTGCTCACCTGCCGCGAAAAGCTAGTCGAGGAATTCGATCAATCGCAACAGAAAATGTGGCAACAATATAACGAGCGCTTTGCTCGTGAGATCGAAGAGGCCAACACAATTGACCAGCAACGGCAGGAATTTCTTCAGTTGCTGGCACGGTTTCGCATCGATTGCACGCAAAACTCGGAGATCGCATTTTTGTGGAACAAGCGCAAAGAATGGATCAAAGCTGCTGCACAGATCGGCGCGGCAGATATAAACGAACAAATTCAAAATGAAATCCGTGCTATCGAACAGGAATTCGAATTCCGTTACCCCGGAATTTTGAGCTGGAAAAAACCGGCTGATAAACTCGTGTTCGAATCCTGTTTATATTTCACCAGGCTGCAGGATAAGCCGGTTCTCGTACTGCCTTTTTCACATGTCATGTGGCAAAAAATCATCGTTAAATCTGCCGATGAGTCATTTGCCGGTTTGCGTAAATTCTTTCACCTGCTAGTACGGGCGTTAAAACTCGACGGCCGAAGTCTCGACATCCGCAATTACAAGGGGCAATTGATTCTCGGTGTCGAAATGCCGGTTTTGAAAACTTTGTACCTGCGTTTCCCTGCCGGGACGGAAATCTCAATGGCCTGTCAGGAGCTCAAGCTCCTGCATTGCCGCACTAGTTTTAACGGCGCTGTTGAAACGCATCATGAGACGACGCATAACGGTGAAATATCCCCCACCAACGGCCTGCGTCTGCATAACGAAAAAAAAGAAAACGGTGTTTTGTCGGACAGTACGGACATGGAAATCACGCAATAATCTGCGATTATCCAAAAACTAATCTCCGGCTTGATTTCTTGCACCGGCTTTCCGATGACTATGAATATATTTAATCGGTTTTTCGTGATATTCGCAAAGGCAAGCCATGAAATTCTTCAATAATAATTCTGCACCTGTTCTTCTTGTGAGCGCTATTACCCTGTTAATCGCCTGCGGCAAGTTGATCTCGCCCGACCCACCCGATGAAAAAGTTCTTGTCAATAATGACGTAACATTGCTCAATTCACATCTGCAAGCCGGTGCTGCGAAATCCCTGCCCCTGAGCCAGGCCGGGGAAAATGCCGCTGATTTCGATTTCCTGCTGCATGCAACCGTGGCGCCGCTGCAATATGGCGATAAGATATTGCACGCCGTGCACGTGACGCTCAACGGTGACTTCGCCTATGTTGCTTATGCCACACCGGAGAACGAATACTTTGGCGGCATCGAGATCATCAACATCAAGGATGTGAGCCGGCCTAAAATTCTCTCACAAATGATCTTCACCGAAGCGGATATCACCATCGTTTTGCGGGCAGGGAACAGAATTTTCATCGGTGGGGCTGCCGATAGCGATAAAATCGACAATATCAGCAGTCCGGCGGTGTTTGGTATCATCGAATTGCATGCCGGATTGTTGAGCGGTGATTATAAAATATTTGATTTGCCCAGCTTCAATGCCAATGACATCGTCATCGTCGAACAAACTGCGCTGGTTACCAGCGGAACGACCGGCGGTGGTTTGACGATTTTTGATTTGAATACACGGCAGCATGCTTTCACGCCCATCAGCGGCGCAAAAGCACTGGAGGTGACGACCGACGGCATCTATATCATGGAGGGCACTGGCGTCAATTTGCATGTGTACAGCCCGGTCGACACCTCGTTTATCGAAACGATCCCGTTGGGCTGCGCCAACATGTATCAATCGAAAGCAGAGACCGAGGTGCAGGATAATGTACTGTTTTTTTCATCGGGCTCCTGCGGCATGCGTGCAATCGATCTTTTGACCCGTGAAATGAAATACGCGTATAAAATCCCCAACGGCGGGCATTGCAATGGCGTATCGGTTAACGATGACCTCGTTTTTCTCGCCAATGACACTTCCGGGCTGGCGGTTTTACAGATTGAAGAGGATGGATTGGCAGAGCTGGGTTTTTTGCGCTTTGATGCACCGGTCAACTACGTCATCTCGCACGATAACAAGCTGTTCGTGGCGGCAGCGAAGGCAGGTTTGAAAATTATCGAAATTCAAACAATGCAGTGACCGGTTATCTGTCATTCAAAAAAGTTTTTCCCATCGGAATCCGTACACTGCAAGGGAATGAACAGTTCAAACAGATTTTCGCCGCCGGCTATTTTTAATGGGGATGTTCGCGGTTAATTCGACTCTTTCCGCATCTTCGGTAATGCTGACCTGCATGCGCCGCCCATCGACTTCGACATATTTTTTAATCACGCTTAAAATATCTTTTTTAAGCAATTGCAGCACACCGGGGGAAATGCTGGTCCGGTCGTGCGACAACACCAGTTTTAAGCGGCTTTTGGCGCATTCTTTGGATGATTCTTTTTTCATTAAATTGGCAACCCAGGCCATGATTTTCTCCTATGTAGCCGATCTGCTGGTGACAAATTTTTTGATCTTTTGAATAAAACCGTCGTTAAAATCCAGGTCCAAAAACGGCAATTCTTCACCTTCGAGGCGTCCGGCGATGCGATTAAATGCTTCCCCGGATTTATATTTACCGTTCATCACGACACTTTCACCCCGGTTTGAGGCGGTCAAAATGCCCTCATCCTCAGGCACTATACCGAGCAGACGAACGGCCAGAATTTCGATGACATCATCCTGGTCGAGCATTTCACCCCGTTTGACGATATCCACATCCAGACGATTGATGATGAGCTGCGGCACGCCTTTTTCTGCCGCTTCGATGAGCCCGATAATACGATCGGCATCACGCACCGCCGAAACATGCGGTGTCGTCACCACGATAGCCCGGTCGGCCCCGGCGAGCGCATTGCGAAAACCGCCTTCGATTCCAGCTGGGGAATCGATGAGAATATAATCAAAATCCTGCCGTAATTCATTGCAGAGCATTTGCATTTGATCCGGAGTGACCGCTTCTTTGGTACGCGATTGTGAAGCCGGCAGCAGAAATAAACCCGGCACGCGTTTATCGCGAATCAGCGCCTGTTTCAATTTGCAGGCGCCTTCGATGACATGCACGAGATCGTAAACGATGCGGTTTTCCAACCCCAGAATGATATCGAGATTGCGCAGGCCGATATCTGCATCGATCACCGCGACTTTTTTCCCGCGTTTTGCCAGAGCCGTACCCACGTGCGCTACCACGGTAGTTTTGCCGACCCCGCCTTTTCCTGATGTTATAACGATGGCTTCAGACATTTTTTATCCTCTGATCAAAATTTATCATTCAAATTGTTCTGTGCTGATTTCAATATGTATTCCTGCACAGGATTTAGCGCTTTTATCATTATAATTTGCCATTATTAACGGACAACCGATTTTTATTGCTCCAGCTATCGATAACAATTTGCCCATTTTCAATAAATGCAAATTCAGCCTGCTGCGTGGGTGTTTTTTTTTCCTGACAGCGGGCGACCGCGTTGTCGATGCGCAGTAACGGCGGCGCCAGGTAGAGTGCCGCAACAATCGCTCTTTTATCGCCGGTCGCCCCGGCAAAAGCGTTGCCGCGCAACGCACCAAAGACGATGATATCGCCCGCTGCGGCGATCTCGGCGCCATGGTTGACATCGCCGAGAATAATCAGATGACCGGATGATTCAAAAATCTGCCCCGAACGAATCGTCGAACGCACGAGTTGTGCAGGGAAATCGCGGCCTGCACGGCTTTTCTTTGCTGCGATTTTTTCTTTTTTCTGTTTCAGTATTTTACTCAGGCTGGTCTGCAATCCCAGCTTTTGGGCATTTTTGGCAGATTTCGCTGAACTCGTTTTAATGCCTTCGACACGCAATCCATGCGCCTGCGCTGTAACTTCAGCGAGCGTTTTGAGCTCATTTTCAGTTATATCGCGTTTGCCGAGACTGAGCGTAACATGTGCTTTGGCGAAAAAGTAGCCGGATTCATCCAATTTATCTTTTAACTGGCAAAGCAGTTCTGGAAAAGGTTGCAGCTCATCCAGCGCGATAATCAGTCCTGATTTTGTTCCCTGGAATATAACCCCCATCTTATCAATCATTTAGCGGCCTGCAAATTCTGAATGGATTTAATGAAACGATGTGCTGCATAGTTTAATGCAATTTCCCGAAAAAAGCAAGAAAAATAAAGCTAAGTGCTATAAAAATTAAGGATTTTGTAAGGTCTAAAAGTATCTGTTCAGCGTGTTAAGCGCATGATGTCTGACAAGGGCTCCGAACCCTGACGGATTTCCATCTTCATCGGCTGGTAATCATGCTCTTTCGCCCTGAACATTTTCCTTGTTTCACCGTCTATAACAGAATTGTGTATTGAACTATTTTCCACAAATAAAAACAGAGGAGAATATGCGAAAAGTATTGTTCATGGCGCTTTTGCTTTCTCTCGCCGTCTACAGCGATTTGCCGGGCGGCGAGAAACTATCCGTGCCCTACACCCGATTTAGCCTGTCCAACGGTCTCACCGTGATTGTGCACGAAGATCACACCGTGCCCCGTGTCTCGGTCAATATCTGGTATCACGTCGGTTCGGGCAGTGAAAAAGCCGGGCGCACCGGTTTTGCCCATCTTTTTGAGCATATTTTATTCGAAGGTTCTGGCCATGTGCCCGAAGGCAAATTCGACCAGTGGCTGGAAGCCGCCGGTGCCAACAACAATGGTTCGACGAATAACGACCGCACAAATTACTACGAAGATTTGCCCGCCAACGCGTTGGAGCTGGCGCTCTTCCTCGAATCCGACCGCATGGGTTATCTGCTCGACGCCATGTCAGCGGAAAAAGTCGACGGTCAGCGCGATGTGGTGAAAAACGAAAAACGTCAACGCGTCGATAACCAGCCCTATGGCCATGCCTGGGAGACTTTGTCGAAAAACCTCTACCCGCCGGAACACCCCTATAGCTGGTCGGTGATCGGCTCGATGAATGATCTTTCCGCCGCCAGCTACGAAGATGTAGTCGATTTTTTCAATAAATACTATTGCCCGGCCAATGCCACGCTGGTCATTTCCGGCGATGTTAAAACGGCAGAGGCTCGGAAACTCACGGAAAAATGGTTTAGTGATGTACCCTTTCGGTCTCCTGCACCGCCGATCGACCCCGTACCGGCAGTGCTCGAAAAAGAAAAACGCCTCGTACTCAAAGACAAAGTTCAACTCCCCCGCCTTTACATGGCCTGGCTCTCCCCCGCCCGCTTCCAGCCGGGTGATGCCGAGCTCGATCTGCTTACTTCCATACTCACCGAGGGCAAAAATTCCCGCTTGTACAAACGGCTGGTCTACGATCTGCAGATTGCCCAGTCCGTCATCGCCTACAACGACGCGAAAAAACTTTCCGGCGAGTTTTATATCATCGCAACAGCGCGTGCCGGGCATAATCTGGCTGAGTTGGAAAAAGTGATTCAGGAAGAGCTGGATAAACTGAAAAACGAAGCGCCGGCCAAACGTGAATTGCAACGGGCGCTGAACCAGTACGAAGCTGATTTTTACCGCCGTCTCGAACGTGCCGGTGGTTTCAGCGGCAAGGCAAACCTGCTCAACAGCTATTTTTATTATACCGGCAATCCCGACTATTTCAACGAAGACCTGGCGCGATATAAAGCGGTTTCTCCCAAAGATTTGAGCGCCATGGCCAATACTTATTTTCGCGATGACGCGCGGGTGATTCTCAGCATTGTGCCACACGGCAAAACCGAACTGGCCGCCGGCAAAGGAGGGACAAAATGATGAAAAAAAGGCGCTTGTTTCTGTTCATTTCTTCGATAATCTTCACCTCCACCACTTTTTGTTTTGCACAAAAACCCGATCGTTCCACACCACCAAAACCGGGGCCTGCATCTTCTCTGAAGTTACCGTCACTGCAGCAGTTTTCTTTGAAAAACGGCCTGC
The DNA here is from genome assembly GCA_024275575.1 of bacterium. GTDB lineage: Bacteria > Zhuqueibacterota > Zhuqueibacteria > Zhuqueibacterales > Geothermadaptataceae > Bioreactorimicrobium. The sequence goes on along the minus strand of JAJRYV010000007.1, from coordinate 10,719 downwards.
GGGTTTATCTGATGGAGAAGCACAACGTGCCGCTGGTGCAGGCTAATTTACGCCTCGGGTTCGGTTCGGTTGACGATCCCGCCGACCGGCCCGGACTCGCTTCGATGACGATGGACATGCTCAACGAGGGCGCTGCAGGAAAAAGGGCGCTCGAACTGGCGGACGCCATCGATTTTCTCGGCGCCAATCTGAGTACAAACGCCGGTATGCACCACAGCGATATCAATCTCAACGCTCCGACGGCACAGCTCGGCAAAGCTTTTTCGCTGATGGCCGATGTCGTTCTACACCCCGATTTTCCGCCGGATGAGTTGAAAAGAATCATCAAACAACGGCTTAACACGCTGGTACAGAACCATGATCAGCCGGGTACAATTGCAAGCGTGATGTTCAACAAAACCATTTTTGGCGCATCGCATCCCTACGGCCGCAGCACCGCCGGAGACGAGAAAAGTCTGCGTGCCATGCAGGTAAAAAATCTCCTAAAATTCTATAAAAACCATGCTGTAGCCAACAACGCCGTGCTGGTTGTCGTCGGTGATATCACCAGATCGCAACTGCTGCCTTTGCTGGAGAAATATTTCGGTGACTGGAAAAAAGGCAGCGTGAAAAAGACTGTGGTTGCCGCTGCCGCACAAATCGAGAACCGGGTTATCCACCTCGTCGATAAGCCCGGTTCGGCACAATCAGTTTTACGCATCGGCCGGGTGGGTGTGAAACGCAGCACTGCCGATTATTTCGCCATCAAAGTGATGAATACGATTCTCGGGGGTTCCTTTGCCTCACGGCTGAACACCAACCTGCGTGAAGAACACGGCTATACCTACGGCGCCGGTACTTATTGGGATTTCCGTCCCACCGAAGGCCGATTTCTCGCCTATTCAAATGTACAAACCGATGTTACCGACAAGGCGCTGGTAGAATTCATGAAGGAGTTCACCGCCATCCGTGAACCGGTTCCGGCGATGGAACTGCAGCGCGGCAAGAATTACGACGCCCTCGGTTATCCCGGAGATTTCGAAACTGCCGCTAATATTGCCGGGGCTATGCATGAAATGATCACGTTCGATTTACCGGCCGATTATTTCAACGCCTACATTGGGAATGTGCTAAAAATCACCGCAGAGGAGGTTAATCATGTTGCGAAAAAATACATCGTACCGGAAAAAATGGCCATCGTCATCGTTGGTGATCGCGAAAAAATCGAACCCGGTTTGAAAGCGCTCAATTTTGGTGAAATCAGGAATTACAGCATCGAAGACGTGCTCGGTAAAATTCCGGATTTGAGTGATTTGAAGTAGAATCTAACAAGTCTTTTTCTGCCCTTGGGGGGCAGGAAACGCCAAGCATAAATTTCACAGCTTGCCCGAATTATTATGACAAATTTGTGAAATTGAAGCCATCAGTGGTTTCATTTTTTTTTTGGCACTTCGCCAGGTTTGGCGAAGTGAACTGGAATATGGCAATAAAAAAGGGATGGTTTATTAAACCATCCCTTTTTTTTAATTACAACTCATTTACCCTGTCTTCGGCAAAAAACGACTCATTATTTGGTGAGCAACATTTTCTTTACCTGAACGATACCATTGACTTGCAAACGATAGACATAAACGCCTGAGGCCAGCCCGGTTCCTTCAAATTGGACTTTGTATGAACCGGCCATCACCATTTTGTCAACCAAGGTTTCAACTTTCTGCCCTAAAATATTATAGACATTCAGTTTGACAAAACCGGCATCAGCCAGGTTGAATGCAATGGTTGTGGATGGATTAAACGGATTGGGATAGTTTTGCTCCAGCGCATAGGTTGCCGGCAGCCCGGCATCGCGGGAGACAACGGCCAACGGCGCACCGGTATCCCACCAGATTCCACCCGGACCATAATAATGCATTAAAGTATCGGCCAGGGCAATATCGGATGGTTCATCCCATGAACTCAGGACATCACTGCCGACATCAACCCCCAGGTTGGGATAACCGGCTTTAATATGGCAGCTTGCGGCACATGAATTCGGCATGCCGCCTTCAGGCTGATAAAACGTCGTCAACTCCGGAGAAAGAACCATAAATGTGTGGGCATGGATATCGTACGGCACTGCGGATTTGGCGATTTTAGGCATGTGGCATTTTGAACAACGACTTGCACCGGTTCCGGTTGGGTCATAGGAGTGGTTCGTGTGTGCCGAAACGATCGGGGCAATATCAGCAACATGATTGGCATAATCAGCAACCCATTCAACCGGGATATCTGCAAAATCACCATGGGTGGCATGGCAGGAGAGGCAGAGGGTGTTATCGTCGTTATCAGTCGCGATGGCGATTGGCGCACCGGTCGAATCTTCTTCCATAACCTGACGGCGGATATGGTGCTTTTCCGTATTATGCACGTTATGGCATTCGAAACAGGTCACATTATGAAATTGGAAAGTTGGTTTGCTGCTTTCATACAGATCAAAAAACTGCTGATGGTGTTTGACTGAAGATTTTCCATCAGGCCAGTTGCCGCCGCCGTCGCTATAGTAATCTGCGACCAGATCACCGATGGACCAACCGGTCATATTGGCATCATCATAGGGATAAGAGAGCGTACCATTCGGCAAACTTTTCCCGCGTGAATGGCACATACCGCAAAGGTTGTTTGCCTGCTCTGCGGTTAAATCTTCAGGGTTAATGATTTTTGTTTTGTCGCCGGTCGATGCGTGATCACTGCCAGGGCCGTGGCAGGTTTCACAGGTTGTGTTCATCAGGTCCAGATCTCCATCGCCATCGAGATCGTAAACATTGTTATAGCTGGCATAAAGCGCTTCGTCTACCGGGCTTTCGCCGTGCTGAATCCATTCGCCGTTTGCATCTTGCTCTACCGTCAGCCCGGTTACGTGACAGCCGGAACAGCCTTTTGCCATACTGCGATTGTTAGTCGCGGCCTCTGCCAGAGTGCTGTAGTCGATAGGATCGTTATTGGCATCGTACCAGGCATTGGTATGATAAAGCACATACTCACGAGTCTTCTCATTATATTGCACCGGGGCAATATAATGATCTTTGGATTCTCCTTCGGATGTTTTGATTTTTACAATGTAACGTTGCTTGTACAAACCACTGCCGCCGTAGGTCAAATATACACGGTGTGTGGCATTACCAATGGTGATCGTATAACCGGTAGAGTCAGAATAAGCTAAAATTGGCGCATTGGGTTTGAAGGGGTCGAAAGCACTGTCGATGGTGTTAAAATCGAGCCCGTCATGAAAATCATCGATACCGTTTTGATCATAATCATTGATAACACCCGTGAGGTTTTGCATCGTATGGGAGTCATCTAACTGGGAAGAATAACCATTCGCATGCAAAGACGTGCGCCAGCCAGTCATATCGCCAAGGCCGGCATTATTGTGGCACTGCAAACATTTTTCCGGGCCAACATAGGTTTGCCCAAACAGATTGCCTGGAACGGCAACGAGGATACAAATAGCGAGGACTAATAAAACGTAGTAACCTTTTTTTTCCATTTTAATATCCACCTTAATTATTTTAAAATTATGGATTAATGGGAATAGTTCAACACAGGCACGGATTTTTTCTTTTCCACACACCTCCTTTTGTCCATCATTAAGGCCATAAGTATAATTAATCGTCAAATAACGTGATACACCATGGAAAACGTCAGAAATTTCACAACGTTTGCATAGTGGTAAATCCCCTGAAAAGGTTACGACAACCTGTTTAAAAACAGAAATCTGATAAGATGAGAATATTGCCGGCAAAAGAGAATATACGGATTGAATCCGGCAAAAAAAAACGACGTTTCACTAAACCTTGTGAAGCCTCGTTTTTTTATTTGAAGAGAGTGTAAGAATTAGGTTAATTAATGTGAAAGCCTATTCATCCTTTTTCAGAGAGAGACCGTGTTTACCCATTTTCGAACGCAGCGTCGAGACTGGAATGCGCAACATTTCAGCGGCTTTTACCTGTTTCCCGCTGCATTTTTCCAATGCCTGCAGGATGAGATTGGCCTCCATTTCCGCCAGCACCTGGTCCAGCGAAGCATTACCGTTAGTACGCTCACTATCTTCATGCCCGATTCCCAGCATTTCCACCGGCAGTTTGCTCACATCGACCGGTTTGCCGTGGGAGAGCAGGAGCAAACGCTCGACGATATTCCTGAGCTCGCGCACATTGCCGGGCCAGTTATAGTTTTTCATGCGTTCGAGTGCTTCAGACTGAATTTCCGGTTTTTTTCGCGGTGCGAACTGTTCAATACAAGTCTGCACTAACAACGGGATATCTTCCTTGCGCTGACGCAAGGGCACAATGTGCAACGGAAAAACATTGAGGCGGTAATACAAATCTTCGCGAAATTTTCCTTCCCGCACCAGTTGCAACAAATCCGCTTTGGTGGAAGCGATAACGCGTACATCCACTTTGATGGTGTTATTCCCCCCGACCCGCTCAAATTCATGCTCCTGCAGAACGCGCAGCAGTTTGATCTGCAAATCGAGCGGGATATCATCGACGTCATCGAGATAGAGAGTGCCGCCATCAGCGGCTTCAAAGCGACCGATGCGTTCTTTGCCGGCGCCGGTAAAAGCGCCCTTTTCATGGCCAAACAATTCACTTTCAAAAATTTCCCGTGAAAGGATGGCGCAACTGACTTTGATAAATGGCTTGTCTTTGCGATTGCTGTTATAATGGATGATATTGGTGAGCAATTCTTTGCCGGTGCCGGTCTCGCCGGTAACCAGGACGGTTGTCGCCGTATTGCTGACCATCTCCACGAGCTCGAAAATCTTTTTGACCGCCGGACTCTCACCCACAAATGCCTGCAATGGAAAACGCGAAGAAATCTGTGAGTGCAACCGTTTATTCTCGTTACGCATGCGCCGAATTTCGCTTATTCGATCGAGCACCAGCAGAATTTCCTCGATATCAAACGGTTTGGTCAGGTAATCGTAGGCGCCCTCTTTCATCGCGGTGACCGCTGAATCAACGGACCCATGCGCCGTCAGCATGACGACAAAAAGATCAGGATTGATTGATCTGACTTTTTTCAACAACTCCAGGCCATCCATTTGCGGCATGCGAATATCTGACAGCACGACATCGACAGGTGAATTTTTTATATATTTCAGGGCGGCGCCAGGCGTTTCGAACTGTTCCACCGTGTAGCCGTGTTCCTGCAAATCATCAACAAGGGAAACGCGAACAATCTGTTCATCATCAACAACGATGATCCGAAGGGGAATCATAGACTTCCTTTGCTTGCAAATCGAAGACTTTTTATCTTTGCCGGGGATTTGAAATAAGGTTTCCCATAATAAACAGCTATATTTGGAATGCCCCCTTTTCCCGGATGAACTCTAAGCAAAATCTTTTTCCTGTGCCAGCGGCAGGTAAATGGAAAATTCCGCACCGGCACCGTTGCCGCAGGCCACTTCGATCCGCCCACGGTGTGCCTGGATGATTTTATAACAAACAGCGAGGCCCAGTCCGGTACCCTTATCGGCTGCTTTGGTGGTGAAAAACGGGTCGAATATTTTTTCTCTATGTTTTTCAGGAATACCGGCGCCAGTATCGGCAATCGATAAAATAAGGAAACGTTTTTCTTCTTTTAATGCAATTGCAATTTTTCTTTCATGCTCGTAACCGGCAGCGCCATTCTCGTTTAGCGCATCGAGGCTATTCATCAGCAAGTTGACGATGACCTGCTCAAGCTGATTAAAACTGCCGCTGATCAACGGCATTTTTCCATCGATATCTTTATCTATCGCGATTTCATATTTTTCCAGTTTGAACTCGAGCAATAACAAGGCCTTTTCGATAACTTCGCGGCAATCGATTTCAGTAAAGACGATGTCCTCTTTGCGCGCATAGGCGAGCATGCCACGTTCAACTCTGGTGATTTTATCGACGGCCTCGGCCATCATTTGCAGGTATTTTTCATTCTGTTTTCTGTTTTCCGGATTTTTTTGCATCCGGCGAATACAGTTTTTTAAACCGGCGATAGGGTTGTTGATTTCATGGGCGATGCCCGCGGCAAGCGTACCCAATGAGGCCATTTTTTCCGTTTGAATCATCACTGACTGCACCGCTTCCAGCTCGGCGTAAGTGTTTTCCAACCGCGTAATCATCTCCTGGAAAGTATCGATGAGCAGGTCCAGCTCATCATTTGAACGCCACGGCAGTTTCCAGTGTGCAGGTAACTTGATGCGCTCCTTGATCTGCGAATATGAGCGTTTTTTTAACGCCATAAAATCCAGCTTCGAAGCCGCCTCGCTGATATCTTTAATGGGCTGCGTAATCACGAAAGAGAAAGCAAACGCCCCGATAATTCCAGCGCCGAGAAAGAGTGCGATCATGATAAAAAACGTATGTGTCGTTTTGTCGACATAATAACGAATCTCGTTCTCGTGCACACCGATGCGAATCGTGCCCAACTTGCCTTGCAGGAGCGGAATGGCGATATCACAGAGCACATCATGTTCTGAACTTTTCGGGGCGATCAGGCTAATATTTTTACTGCCGCCGGGCTGCAACTTATTGGCAGCAAGCAATTCCCGGGGGAAGTTCTGTCCAAAAGTATGCACGATGAGCTCGCTATTTTGGTCGACGATAAAAATATAAGCGATCGTCTCGTCGATTGCGCGCGCTTCAACTAATGCATCTTGCAGCGTGACATAATCTTCGTATAAAAGCAGGCGCACCGCATATTTTGCCAGGCTGTTGCCGATAAACTCACCCCGTTTTGCCAATTCTTTTTCAAGGGAGGCCGAAACACTACGGGTGATCAGCAAGGTATTGATTGTGCCAAACAGCGCAACGATCATAATAATTGCGATGGAAAATTTCCAGAACAGGGGAAATTTAATATGTGTCATTGGCATACATTTCCAAGTTTTTTTGAATTGAAGCATAATCGACATTTTCTCCGGAGACGAACTTATCGATCAACAACTGGTCGAGAATCTTTTTCCCTTTCGGGTGCTTGTGCAAATTCAAAAAAATAGTGCGTAAATTATGCTTGACTTTAGCATCGAGCCGCGAATGTACGACAACCGGCGGCATACCGAAATCCTCAGAGACCTCGATAATACGCAACTCTTTCACTTTTTCCGGATTTTGCTTTTTCATGTAGTCAAAAATCAGGCTGTGCACGGTTGCGCCCTCGACAATACCTTGCGCTACCGCTTGGATAGAATAATCGTGTGCATGGGTATAAATCAGGCGTGAAAAAAATTCATCCGGCGTTTGCCCCATTTGTGACACCCTTTTTAAAGCATAAGAGCGGCCGGTGTTCGACAAGGGATCGGTAAAGGCAAAGGACCTGCCCCGCAAATCTTCAAATTTTTGTACCGGTGAATCTTTATGAACGATAATATAGGCGTTATAAGTCAACTTTCCCCGCACCACCGGCACCGCCAAAATCTCGACAGGAAACTTTTTTTTCGCTTCAACATAAGCGCCGGAACAGATGAATGCCACATCGATCTGCATAAGTTCGATCAGGCTGTTCACTTCTTCATAAGTCTTGTACTGCTCAAACTTTATGGGATGGTTGGTTTTTTGGGAAATGTACTTGACCAGTTTATCATAATGCACCAATGTTTCGTTGGGCGAGGTCATCGCTGCAATGGCCAAACGCAAATGCCCTCCGGTTTTGGCGGAATCACGGAAGGCTGAAATTGGAGTGGTCTTGGAAAAATCGACAACAACCGGTTCGATTTTTTGCGAATGCTCTTCACAATTGGCCAGAAACAGCAACGCGAAAAAGACAGCCGCGATTTTGTGCACACTTATCACCCGAGGTTTCATTAATTCCGTCCACAGTTCCATTTTTTGATGGCATAGCTCATTTTCTTCTTGTTTTATGCATTGCGCAGCTTTTATTTTAGCGACAACCGGATAGTGAAACTAAAGAAAATGCTTCATGCAATGAGAAGCAAGTTTAATATACAAAAGCCCGAACGAATCCATTTTACATCTCAGGTAGTGTAAAAATTTGCATGAAAAAATGAAAGATAGGAAGTGCGACGCGCTTTACGTGTTCTATGTGTAGTTTTTTCTAAAATACAACACTCGCTGTACCGACAAGTGCGACGCACTTTTTTCTCAAGAAAGGAGAAGAAATGCCGCGAACTTCAATTGCCGCCGAAGTCAACTCAGGTCGGGTTTTGATTTCCGATGGCGCCTGGGGAACTTTTCTGCAAAAAAAAGGCTGGGCGCCCGGAGAATGTCCGGACTACTGGTCGCTCACCCGGCCTGACGATGTTTTCGCCATTGCCGAGGATTACATAACCGCCGGTTCAGACATGATCGAGACCAACAGTTTCGGTGCCAGCCCGCTGAAACTCCGTCATTTTAATCTGGCTGAAAAATGCACGCAAATAAACGAAGCGGCAGCGAAGATTTCCCGCCGGGCCGCCGGCGATAAAAAATGGGTTCTCGGTTCCATCGGACCAAGCGGGAAAATGCTGCTGCTCGGTGATGTTTCATCGAAGGAGATGGCTGAGGGATTTAAAATTCAGGCGCAGGCACTGGCCCGCGGTGGTGCCGACGCCATTTGCATCGAAACGATGAGCGCCATCGACGAAGCCGTGCTGGCGATTCAGGCGGCGAAAGAAAACACCGGCTGCGAAGTTATTTGCACCTTTACTTATCAACAGGCAGCGCACGGCACCTTCCGTACGATGATGGGGCACTCCACTGCAAAAACAACCGCTGCCGCTCTCGACGCCGGCGCCGATATCATCGGCACAAACTGCGGTTATGGCATGGCTCAGCTCATCAAAATAACGCGTGAAATCCGGCAAATCGATGCCGCCGTTCCACTATTGGTGCACGCCAACGCCGGTCTGCCGCACTTGCGGGATGGCGTGGAAGTTTTTCCGGAAACAGCGGAGGATATGGCCGATCAGGTGGGCGAACTGTTGCAGGCCGGTGCCAATATCATCGGCGGCTGCTGCGGCACCACACCGGAGCATATCCGCGCCATTAAAAATGCCTCGCTGAAGCAAGCTTGGTAGAAGCAGCCGCTGAGCTTGCCGAAGCGCGGGAGCGGCACCACGGAACACTCAGGAAGCATTACCGTTCAGCGAGACGCTTCCACTGCTATTGATCGCCAGTGAGGCTAAATGAGATACTTAATTTGACCCGTTGTGCAAAATAGAAAGAGATTGCATATTTTATTTATACAGAATCAACCTCTTTTTTCTCTCAAATATTTTCAACAGTAGTTAATCAACGTTTTCAACCAAATATATCTACAGCTAAATCAACGCATATTTCAGGAGCACAATATGAGTGAATATTATTTCTGTTTGCTTGACTGCATGTCCATCCAACCTTACATTTTTAGCAGTAATAAATTACGCACAAATATTGGCGCGTCTGAGCTTGTTGAGAAAATGTATGATGATTTTCTTTTCAACGTCTTGAAAGAACAGTTTGGCGTTGATAAAGCAATACTGGAAGCCTGGAAAGCCCCAGCAACAATCGGCCAAATGGCTCTTCAAAAGGATGAAAATAAAGACCAGAAAGTGGAGATTGCCTATATCGGTGGGGGCAATGCCCTTTTAGTATTTAGAAAAGAAGATTTCGATTAAATATTTGCAAAATTGGATCAAATGAAAAACAGCTTTATGCCCAACACGACGATAGCCCGCCACGGCATCACGCGAAAATGTGATTTTACCGATTTTTCCAGCGATGTGGAATGGAAAGATGAGTCTGAAGATCGTGTTCATTTTGTTTCTGCAAATGTCCTGGCTAAAATGGGAAAAGGTATCAGCAAGAAAACAAGCTTTAAAAAAATCGACATCTCCAAAATCCCTGACCTAAAGGACTATATTTTTACATCGGAACTCGACCAATTAGGCCAGCACAAAGGCGAAGACAATCATATCGCCGTTGTGCATATCGATGGCAACGGTATGGGAGATCGATTTCTTGAACAAGAGAACCTGGAAAACTGGCGATAATTGTCAATGGCTGTTTCAAATCGCGCTGAAAATGCGATGCAGATTATGTTTAAAAAAATAAGGGGACAAATGGATGTTTTGTTACAAAATAAAGCAATAAAACTTAATCGGGATGCAAAATCTGGAAAGAGTTTTATTCCGATTCGCCCCATCGTTCTAAGCGGCGATAACTGCACCTTCGTCTGCGATGCCCGGTTGAGTTTTTTCCTGGCGGAAGAATACGTTAAAGCATTTGAAAATTCAGAACACGACGCATACGGCACAATGGGCTGTTGAGCCGGCATTGCTATTGTCAAAACAAAATATCCGTTTTATCGCGCGTATCAACTATCCGAAGCGTTATGTGCAAACGCAAAAAAGAAAGCGCAGAAGGAAACATCGTGGATCGATTTTCACATCGCCAAAAGCGGCATGACCGGCGAACTCGAGGTTCTGCGCCTACAGTTTATAATTGGTGGCAAGTCTATCATCAATCGTCCTTATGCAATTTCAGAAATTCCTGACGAGATGCACAATTTCTCAAACGTTAAAAATTATCTTCACGCATTCGAAAAAAAGCAAAGCAATGGTAAAGCATTACCCAAATCGCATATCGCCCACCTGCAGGAAGCGACACAGCGCGGAGAGCAAGCCTTTATTGCATGACAAGTTATTTATATCAACATAATATTCGTATTTTTGATTATGCAAAGTTTGCCGAGCCTCTTCGCAACGAAATACGCAGTAATGCTGCAGACATAGCTAAAGCT
>JAJRYV010000054.1 GCA_024275575.1 bacterium | reverse complement strand
GCAAGAGCACGACCATGCGGCCATGCAACAGGGCATGATGAGTTCAGGCCAGGGAAAAATGATGAACCAGATGGGTTCGAGTATGCACGAAATGACCAGCGACATGCAGCAGATGTTGCAAAACATGCAGTCGATGTTCTCCGATAAAAATATGATGAACGATCCGGCGATGAAAGAACACCTTGCGGAACTGAAAAAAAATATGGGCGAAATGATGCATGCCATGGATAAAATGGTTAAAAACTATCAGAAAATGCATCAGGCGAACCCCACAGTGGAAAGCAAGAAATGATATTTTCAGTCGTAAAAATTTCCCGGAGTTTGCTGTACCTCTCCGGGGGATTTGTCCTTATATTTATTTTCGTATCCCTGGATTCGCTGAACGCCGGGCAAAACTGGTCGCTCTATTCTTCTGCATCGCTGAACAGCGGTTCCTATATTTACGAACAAACCAGCCGCACGCTTTATTTAACCTCCGGCGTGCGCTGGCGTAGTGACCGCTGGAATTTTACCGCTTCAATGCCGCTCATCTGGCAGGAAAACCCAACCGATGAACAAGACGATAGCACCCTGCCCCAAACCGACGACGGCATGCATGCACCAGGGTCATATTCCATGGGGCTGGGTGATATTTATCTCTATAGTTCATACCGCATTTTAACGGCGCAATCCACCTTGCCATCGATCGCGATAACCGCGCAGGTTAAAATTCCCACAGGCAGTGAATTGACATTTTTCAGCACCGGTGCCGCTGATTACGGTCTTGGCTTGACACTGAATAAACAGGCCGGTCCATTTAACATCTTTGCCGATGCGGGCTATTTAAAGCTGGGTGATCCGGTATCGTTCGATTACAGTAATCCACTCAATTACGGGATCGGAGTCGGCCGCTGGTTTCAAAGCGGGCAATTTTCAGCTTCACTTTATATGAAAAACTACACCGAAATCATCCCCGGTCTGGATCCGCCCGGCCAGGTTTCACTGGGTTTGTTTAAGCATCTGGCCAACAATGCCACTTTCTCGCTTTTTTTCGGAAAAGGATATAGCGAAAGCAGCCCGGACTTCACAGTTACAGGCAGTTTTGATTGGAAATTGTAAATCGGAAGATCGCTGGGTGACAACCGGATTTTGAAGAAATAACTAATGATGTTCATTAAAACCAGAAAGAGAAAGGAAACAGATGAAAAAAGTATTTTTAGGTTTACTTGCAGCAGCGCTGGTATTTTCCGCCTGTAGCAAAAAAGAAGAGGCCAAACCGGTGATGGACGCCAAATTTGCCCATGCCGAAATCAAACTATCGACGATGCAGTGTAAATCCTGTGCCAAAAACATCACCGCAGCCGCTTCCTCTGTTGCCGGCGTCAAAGAAGTCAAAGTCGATGTCAAAGCCAAGGTCGCCCACGTCAGTTTTGACGACAGCGCCGTGCAATTGGCCGCCATCGAAAAAGCCATCAGTTTGGCCGGCTACGATGCTAATGAAACGAAAAAAGACCCCACCGCCTACAATGACCTCGACGACTGCTGCAAACTGCCACAAGATTCAAATATGTAATTAAAAAAAGCCCTGTTTCGCAGGGCTTTTTTTAATCCCCCCTTAAGGTCCGCTGCGGGATTCATCCTGCAGCTCATAAAAAAATGAACCCGCCTGAAGACGGTTCAATTACAAAGCTCGCTTCAGCGAGGTTGAGTTTGCGGAGCTGCATGCAACGGATATCTTTTTATTGTCAAATTAAATTGCGGCGTTAAAGGCTCAATCAACAAATTTATTATACACGGGTCCTTTTTCTTTTGTTTTTTGTTCTGCCTCACACGAAATGGTACATTCATAACTTAGCACCTTGACATGTATTCCTTCGATTTATTAGTTTAATGCACCTTCGGAGGATCGGGCAATCCGGGGACGGAACCCGAGCGCCGAAGGTGCGATGTACGACATAATTTCATCCCCCAGTCGGCATTTTTTATGATGCCGGTATCGCTTTTTGC
>JAJRYV010000053.1 GCA_024275575.1 bacterium | reverse complement strand
TGGGCGTAATAACCACACCGGCTGCATGGGTGGAAGCATGGCGGGCCAGTCCTTCCAAAACTTGCGAGTAATCCATCAACTGCTTGATGACCGGATCGGCATCCTGCAAATCCTGCAATTCCTGAACTTGTTTGATGGCTGCCGGTAGTTTGATGCCGAGTGTTGCCGGAATCATCTTGGCAATGCGGTCGACATCAGCATAGCGGATGCTGAGCACCCGGCCGACATCCCGGACGACAGCACGCGCAGCCATCGTACCAAAGGTGATGATCTGGGCGACATTATTACGTCCATATTTATCACGCACATAATCGATAACTTCTTCCCGCCGTTCATAGCAAAAGTCGATATCGATGTCTGGCATGGAAACCCGTTCCGGGTTGAGAAATCGTTCAAAAAGCAGATCGTATTTCATCGGGTCTATATTTGTAATTTTCAGGCAATAGGCAACAAGACTACCTGCAGCAGAACCACGCCCGGGGCCAACCGGGATCCCCATTTCCCGTGCAGCGCGAATAAAATCCCAGGTGATAAGAAAGTATCCTGCATAGCCTGTTTTTTTTATAACACCGAGTTCAAAATTCAAACGGTCGACAAGTTTGTCGTCGATTTCTTCCGCCGCATACCTCTGGCGCAAAAGTTCGTGAGTAATTTTCTCAAGATATTCCTGTAATTCAAGGTCGCGATCTTTCTCCGGTAGTTCGAAATCAGGCAAATGAATCGTATTAAAATCGATGGCGAAATTGACCTTGTCAGCAATTTCCCGCGTCGTTGAAAGGAGTTCCGGATGCCCGGGAAATAATTGCTCCATTTCGGTCTCGGATTTGAAATATATTTCATCCGTCGTATAGCGCATACGTTTGGGATCATTCCTTTCTTTTCCTGTTTGCAGGCAAAGGAGAACGTCATGCGCTTCGGAATGCTGCCGATCGATATAGTGGATATCATTGGTTAAAATTGCCGGGATACTCAACTCTTTACTGATTTCCAATACGGTTTTTGCTGCTGTTTCTTCCTTGTCTATGCCGTGATTTTGCACTTCAAGGTAAAAATCATCGCCGAATATTTCGCGATATTCACAGGCGGCATCGCGTGCAGCTTCGTAACCCAGAACATTGCTTTTATAGGAGATTTCTCCCTTGAGACAGGCTGAAGTACAAATTATTCCTTCGTGATACTCACGCAGCAATGCTTTGTCTATCCGTGGTTTGTAATAAAATCCTTCAAGGAATCCCATGGAAACAAGGTACATAAGATTGCGATAGCCCTGCTCATCTTTTGCCAGCAAAATCAGGTGGTTGGTGGTCTCCCCTTTTTTCAAATTAAGGTTCGATTTGTTCTTCCGGTGTCCCGGTGCAACATAGGCTTCGACACCGATGATCGGTTTGATACCGGCAGCATCACATTTTTGGTAAAATTCAACCGCGCCAAACATGACCCCGTGGTCGGTAAGTGCTATGGCATCCATGTTGTTTTCAACGGCTTTGCTGACCAGACTGTCGATGCGGCTTGCGCCATCGAGGAGGCTATAATGTGAATGATTGTGCAAATGAATATATTTAGACATGAATTCCTCAATTGTGGCTTTCACTTTATCGTACGAAATTCATACATTTCATTATGTTAAATTCCGAACGGCTGATGTGTTTGGCTTGATTGTAAAATAAATGATAATGATCAGAATAATAAATATTTTCCGGAGAGGATATTGTGAAAATATAAAAAGATTGATAAGAATTGCAAATTGAAAGGTAAGAAAAAAGGCTACCCATCATTGAGCAGCCTCGAATCTATATTTATGCTTGTGGGAGTTCGGTTAAATATCGGCTGGCTTTTTGGGCGGCGGAATTATTCGGTGACATCGTGATGATATCGGTAAATTCCTGCTCAGCTTGTTCGGTTTCACCAATTCGCATGAGTGCGATACCCAGCATCAATTGGGCGTCGGCAGCTTTATTTGAATTTGGAAAGATATTGATTTTTTCAAATTCGATAATCGCTTTCAGGTATTCGCCTCTGGCAAAATAGGCCTCACCAATCCAGTATTGACAATTATCGGCAAGATGCCCCGCATTCCGCTCAACCAGCATACTGCGGAACTGACTGATGGCGTCGCTATAGTTGCGATCGATCAATGTGTTTCTCGCCTGATCATAGGCGATTTCAATCGCTGTATTGGAGCCATCGGCTGCTACCGAGGAGTATTCCCTTTTCGGCTGGTTGATATCAGCATCAGCAAATTCTGAATCGAAACCGGCGGAATCCATGAAATCGCTGTCATCGAGTTCGCTCATATGACCATTTGTTGCTGCGATGTTTTGCTTTGGAGTATTGTCGGCAGTTTCCCGTTTGACCTGACGCAGGCTGTCTGCCGTTCTGTTTTTTGCGTCGGCGATGCGTTCGAGATCTTCGATTTCTTTTTGCAAGCTTTCCATCAGTTCCGGAGTAATCCAGCTTTCTTCATCGGCTCGCTGGGTATTGTTCGCTTCGGTCATGACGAAGGTGTCTGATCCGTCTTCAAAAGAATCGAAACCATCATCAAAACTGTCACTACCCGCATTTTCTGCCAGTGTTTCCTGTGCATTGGATGCCGTAGATTCTCCCCATGCATCATCGCCAAAACTATCATCGCCCCAGCCATCATCACTCCATTCCGAATCGCTGGTATTATCTTCACTTGTTGCTGCATCGCCGATGATATCCTGATTTTCGAAGCTGTCATTCATTGTTGCAACGGCATCGCCTTCGCTGAAATCAGCATCGGAAAATCCATCTGTTGCGGCAAAATCGGTTTCGCCGTCAAGCGGTTCCATATTACTCAGAAGATCATCCTGATATTCTCCGTCGGTTTCATCCATCATGGACAAATCTTCCATGCCGGGGTCAAGGCGCTGCAGGCTGACACCGCACATTGGCAACATCGTCATCGCGATAAAAAGAAAGCTGACAATGATACTTCCGAGAATTTTTTGTGTTCTGTTCATTAGCATGTGCTCCTTTGGTTTGCACGTCCAAGCTGTAGTTCAATCCTTTCTTCCATGAAGGTTTGGTAAGGACCACTAAAAGTAGTTACCATATTATACCTGCTTAGCAGAATTTGTGCGTGAAAAAAAGAACCAATAGTTGTGCTTTATTTTAATAATTCTCGCGCACTTGCGATATGTGTTTCTGAAATCTCTTTTCCTGCCAGTAACTGGGCGATTGCATGTTCTCTTTCATCATCTTTTAGCAGACGAACATGTGTCGATGCACTCGCCTGATCGCTTCTTTTTTCAACGAGATAATGAAAATCACCGGCCCCGGCGATTTGTGGAAGATGTGTGATGCAAATAATTTGATGCGACTTGGCCAATTCCCGTAATTTCTGCCCCACAGCATGGGCAACGCGACCACTGACACCGGTATCGATTTCATCAAAAAGCAGAACTGGTATTTGCACAGCATGAGCGATGACCGATTTTAATGCCAGCATGATACGTGAAACTTCCCCTCCGGAAGCAATTTGCACCAGGGGATGTGTTGCTTGCCCGGGGTTTGTTTTGATAAAAAACTCAACCTGATCAAAACCTGAAGCATTTGCTTTCAGGCCGGTGCCAGCAATTTCAAACCAGCTTTTTGCCTCATTTTTTTGTGAAATTTCGACATGAAATTTCGTGTGCGGCATGCCCATTGTTGCCAAAATCTGAGGGATTTTTTTTTGCAGGTTTTTTACAGATTTCTGACGTTCATTAGACAAGGCAATTGCCTGTTTTTTAAAGCTTTCAACAGCGACAGACCAGGCCTGATTCTTGTCGGCAATTTCATCATCCAACGACTGGATTTGCGCTAAATCACGAACAAATTTTTGCCGCTGTTCAAGGACATTTTCAATCGTTGGGCCATACTTCTTTTTAAGAAAGGAAAAATCTGCCAGCCGGTTGCGAATCATTTCCAACTGATCAGAATCGGTATCGATTTTTCCTGCATAGCTTTGCAGGGAACGTACCAATTCTTCCAAAATCAGAACCACAGACTCCACATCTTTGACAGTGTTGCCGAGCTGCGAATCGATAGCGCCGAGTTCCTGTAATAATGAGATGCTCTGCGATATGGCGCTGATAGCCGAATTCTCGTCATCATAAATCCGATGGTTTATAGTGTCGATTTTTTCAAGTATCGCATGGGCATTGGCGAGTTTTTTTTCGTCCTGCAACAAGATTTCTTCTTCGCCAGGTTCCGGTGCAACGGACTCAATTTCCTGCAATTGAAATTTCAGAAAATCTTCATTTGCCCGCACTTCATTTTGCTTTACCGACAATGATGCAAGTTCTTTGCGCAAATTCTCGGCGTTTTTATATAATTCACCAACTTTTTCACGCAGTGAAAAGGTACTACCGTAAGCGTCGAGAAAATCGAGGTGGGCTTTGACATGCAGAAGCGACTGATGGGTGTGCTGACCGTGCAAATCGAGCAAAAGCGCGCTGCAGGTCGTTAAATCATGCAGTTTTACAGGGCTGTCGTTAATAAAAGCGCGTGAGCGGCCGGCGGCGTTGATTTCCCGCCGCAATATCAAGTGAAAATCATCCATGAGCAAACCGGCATCTTGCAATAATTTATGCAGACGGGGCAAATATGAGATGTCGAACTCACCCTCGATGATCGCCTTTGAGGCGCCGTTACGAATGGCAGCCGCTGGGATTTTTTCACCGAGAAGAGCACCGATCGCACCGACAATTATCGATTTTCCCGCGCCTGTTTCACCGGTAAAGACATTTAAACCAGCCTGAAAATCGAGAGAAATCTCATCGACAATTGCAAAGTTTTTGATAAAAACATGTTTGAGCATGGGCGTTATTTTCGAATAACAGCTATTTTACCGACGCCGGAATCACCATTTTCTGTGTATCCAATAAAAAAATAGACTCCACTGCCGACCAACTGTTTATTTTCATCACGGCCATCCCATTCCGGGGTTGCACCGGAAAAAGCTCCCGGTTCAAAATCCCGAACAAAAGTGCCGTTCGCGGCGAAGATTTTTATTCCTGATTCGGCCATCAAATTGCCGAATTTAAAAGTCTCGCTGCCGTCTGAAATGATAAAAGGATTGGGGAATCCTAATATTTGTGTAAAATCTTTTTTCGGTCTTGCGAAAGGTGTGCTGAGGATGGACAGCCCCTGCGTCGTCGCAATGTAAACATCGCCGTTTTCCGGGTTAAAAGTGATATCTTTGATATCATTGCTGACGATCGGGCTATTATCCGTCGTGTAATGAGTCAACCCGTTATTGCCCGGTGCGATTACCGTAATGCCACTGCTGGTGCCAATCCATTTGTTGTTGGTCACATCAATTCTGATCACTTTAATATCGGTACTAATCAGTTTATCACCGCCCGCAATCCCTCTGAACTGGCTGACATTGCCTGAAAGCCAAAAATTGAGCCCGTCCGGTGTGCCGAACCACATCGTGCCATCCATATCCTGTGCGACTGTGCGCACATCGAGAGAGAGCAATCCTTCGTCGGTATTAAATCCCTGGTTATAATCATCATCAGATTTATCCCCCAGGGTATTGTTATGCACAATGACACCGACGCCGTTCCCCGGGTGGCCTGCGTGTACGCCGCCGCTGCCATACCATATCCAGCCGGGACGGCGAAAATCTTCAATTATCGAATGGATATGTGGTGAGCGGATGCCTTCAGCAAGAGAAAAATAATACCAGTTTTGCAAGCCGGCATCGACTACTGCGATCGGCCGCCCGGAAGCCGGGATGAAATTGGAAATCCAGATATTGCCGGCTGCATCGACCGCCATTTCATCGACGACGACAAAATCTCCGCCACTAGTGCTGGAAATCGGAGATAATCTATTATCCGTCTGATCGAAGAATTGCCAGGAAAACTCATCAGGGTTGCCACTAAGAACGAATATTCCGTCACCCCAGTGGCCAAACCATTTTCGCCCTTGTTTGTCGATGACAACCTTGCGGAAATCGCCTTTGGAAAAAATATCGGAATCTTCAAAATTATACCACTGCGTACCGTCGTAGGCCATTATCCCCTGCGCCGCAGCCCAGAGCAGGCCGCTATTGGGATCAAAAGCGATGCTGTTGAACGTCCTCGTTTTAGGCCCGTTTGGTGCGAAAGTCCGCCATTCATTCAGAGTTGCGTCGAACCGTGCCAAAGCAAATGGCGAGGTGACCAGCCCGTTTGCAATGAAAGCCGCCCAAAGCTGGCCATCGATCATTTTGATCTGGCTGATTAAGTTATTCGAGTCGCGCACCTGCGGCAGACGGTTCCAGGATTGCAAATCATTGGAAGAATAGATGTTGGAGACAGTTGCAATATAGACGGTTTCAGTACCGCCATCATCGGCAACTGCGAGAGAGATGATGTTTTTTGAGGGCAGCGCAGCGCTGAAATCGACGATGCCGTTGTCATTTTCCTGGCTCAGACCGGCATTGGTCGCAATCAATATGTTGCCCTGGTAAATAGCTAAATCCTGTATTTTGTTTGAAGGCAAACCATCGATTACTGAATATGTCTGCCAGCTTTGCGGCGCTTTGAGATTGGTCAAGCTCAAAGCTGCCTTGCTCAGGCCGTTGCCGGTCGCTGCATAAAGATGGTTGTTTAGCACAAGTGTTTTGATGACCGGTATTTCTTCAGGAATGTTTTCGCCGAGCTGGCGGTAAATCTCCTTCGATTCCTGCCGGTCTATGCGATATTCACTGACACCGACATTCAGCGAAATATACATCGTGTCGCCGACTGATAACATGTTGTGAATATATGTATTTTCGAAAACACTGATGACATCCTCAATTTCCCGTGTCGCCGAATTAAAAATATGGATAAACCCGTTCGACTGGGCAACCCAGACGCGCTGAAATTCATCGACGCTGATGGATGAAATATCATTCGATGCCAGCCCGCTGGTATTTGTGAAAGACTGGTACCGTTCGCTGGAAATATCGTAAATCAGCAGGCCGCCGGTTGTTGCAGCCCAGATCGAACCATCGAGTTCGACAAATTCGACAACTTCACGCATGGCTGTGAATGTCGTCCAGTTATTTAATTGAGCTTTCACCCCTGAATTGAAGAAGAATAGATAAATCAAAAAAAGAACAGATCGGGTGCATTTGAATTTTTGATTAAAAAATGCTGCCATATTTAATTTGCTTTCCCTTCGATATTCTCGCACAGGTTGACCATTTCAATGGCGGCTAACGCTGCATCCCAGCCTTTGTTCCCCGCTTTGGTACCGGCCCTCTCTATCGCCTGATCGATTGTGTCTGCGGTGATGATACCATAGGTGACCGGTGTGCCGGATTGCAGATTAAGCAGGCCGATGCCTTTTGTCACTTCTGCTGCGATATAATCAAAATGGGGGGTTGCCCCGCGAATCAAAACGCCAAGCGCGATGACTGCATCGAACTCATTGGTCTTTATCAGTTTGTCAATAACTAACGGGATTTCAAAAGAACCCGGGACCCAGGCTATCGACAAATTATTTTCTTCGGCGCCATGCCGCTTCAGGCAATCGATCGCACCATTCAATATCTGATCGCCCAAAAAACTATTGAAACGTCCTATAACGATAGCAAATTTTTTCCCTTTTGCAACAAGATTTCCTTCAAATATCTGCATCGAACTCTCTCTTTATAATTGTTGATATTTATGTTTTTCTGATATTTTCTTGCCTGATAGCGGTCACATTCTATTCATAAATTTTTCACAGCATCACAGCACAAACTGAGAATATTTATCAGGCTAACAGATCAAATCAAATGGCCCAGTTTGATTCTCTTAGTCTCGAGATAATTAAAATTGAATTCATTCGCCGGTGTTTCCAGGGGCAACCGTTCCACGACCTCGACCCCACTGGATTTCAGCCCGTCGATTTTTTTTGGATTATTGGTCAGCAGTCTGACTTTTCTGATCCCCAAATAGGAAAGCACCTGTGCAGCTATACCATAATGTCGCAGGTCTGCCTTGAAACCCAGCTCTTCGTTGGCTTCCACCGTGTCGAGCCCCTGTTCCTGTAATCGGTAGGCTTTGATTTTATTGATCAGTCCGATGCCCCGCCCCTCCTGGCGTAAATAGAGCACGACGCCTTTGCCTTCATTCTCAATTAACCTCAAGGCCCGGTCGAGCTGCATGCCGCAATCACATCGCTGCGATCCGAAGACATCACCTGTAAGGCATTCGGAATGCAGGCGTACGAGTATTTTTTTATCAGTGTGGAGTTCACCTTTGGTAATCGCAACAAGTTCGTCTTTGAAGATTTTTGTGGTAAATAATTTCAGTGAAAAATGACCGTATTTCGTCGGGAAATCCACTTCTTCTGCGAGTTCAATTAATAGTTCCGTGTGGCGTCGATATTCAATTAAATCTTCGATGGTAATAATTTTCAAGTTGAATGCTTCGGCCATTTCAAACAACCGCGGCAAACGTGCCATCGTACCGTCATCATCCATGATTTCACACAAGACTCCGGCATGCGTGGGAAAGCCGGCAATACGTGTAAGGTCGGTCACGGCCTCCGTATGGCCGCGGCGTTCAAGGACACCGCCCGGCGCTGCTCGCAATGGGAAAATATGTCCTGGCCGCGCAAGGTCACCGGGGTGAGTATTTTTGTCGGTTAGAACTTTGATCGTCTGCGCGCGGTCTGAAGCGGATATGCCGGTTGTAGTATTCTCAACCGCATCGACTGAAACCGTAAAATTTGTGCCTAACGAAGCTGTATTCTGCGAGACCATCGCCTGCAGATTGAGCTCATCAAGGCGTTCTGCGGTCATCGGTGTGCAAATCAGGCCGCGCCCATGTTTGGCCATAAAATTTATTGCCTCAGGTGTCACTTTTTCCGCAGCCATGATAAAATCACCCTCGTTTTCACGGTCTTCATCATCAACGACGATAATTATTTTTCCGGCACGGAAATCTTCGATAGCTTCATCGATTGTATTGAATTGGAATGAAGACACTCAATCCTCCAGCTTTATTTGAAATTTTGAAAGTAAATCGTTTTCACGGTCAGCAGATGCCAGCAAATGCCAGGTGTATTTACCAAGCATATCAGTTTCGATATTCACTTTTTCTCCGATTTTTAATTGTCCCAGGGTTGTCACGGCGAGTGTGTGAGGAATCAACGCAATAGTGATAACATTTTCTTTGATTGCCGCTACGGTCAGACTGCATCCATCGATGGCGATCGACCCCTTGGGGATGATATATTTCATCAAAGCGGATGGTACCTCAACTGATAGCAGGCTGCCGCCTTTTTGCCCTTGAATATTTGTAACGCTGCCGACGCCATCGACATGCCCCTGTACAAAATGACCGCCAAGACGTGAATCCGCACGTAAGGCTCTTTCCAAATTCACTTTCTGAGCCTGCAGAAAAGAACCTAATGTCGTTACTTTCAAGGTTTCCTCAACCGCTTCCACTTCAAATGTATTCTTGCCTTGCTGCACAACAGTTAAACAGGTTCCGTTAATGGCAATACTGTCATCAATTTTTAACTGATCAAAAATTTTCCCGGCAAAAATAGTGAAACGGGTTGCGCCGTTGCTACGGCGGATATCTTTTACTTCTCCAATCTCTTCGACTAATCCGGTAAACATCATTCGCCTCATTTCTCAGGTCTGTTGAAAATATCCGGTAAACAATAAATCATTCCCCATTTTGTTCCAGCTTGTATTTTCCAATATGCACGGGGAATCAGCAGTCCAGCCGGGCACTTGCAGGGAGGAAAGTCCCTGACCGAATAATTTCGGAGCAATAAATATCTGCAGCTCATCGATACATTTTTGTTTGAAAAAAGAGCTGAATATTTTTTGCCCTCCTTCGACTAAAATATGCGCCAGCCCCATTTCCCCCAATTTATCGAGCAATTTATTCAGATCGAAATGCCCGGTTGCTGTTTGGTCGCAGACAACGATTTTTACACCATTTCGAACTAGCTTTTCAGCTTTTGCCTTTTGACTTTGGTCTTTCGATATCAGCACCAGGGTCCGGTGTTTCAACTCATCAGCAAAAACCAGTGAGTTAAGTGGCGCAATCAGTTTCGGATCGATCACAATTCGCCAGGGCTGCTCAGAAATATGAAATGTCCGCACCGTCAAACGTGGATTGTCTGCAAAAACCGTGCCGGCACCGACGAGCACTGCACCGCTTTCGAATCTCATACGATGCACACATTCCCGTGATAATTCCCCGCTAATCCATTTGGATTTGTGGTTTATGTCGGCGATTTTCCCATCGAGTGTTTGTGCTATTTTTAAAGTGATATAGGGTTTACGACTCCTGATAAACTTGTTAAATACCCGGTTGAGATGACAAGCTTCATCCTGCAGAACACCCGAGACAACTTCGATTCCCGCGGCAATTAGCTGTTTTATGCCTTTGCCGCTCACAAGTGGGTTAGGATCAGAACAGGCGATGACCACTTTTTTAATGCCGCATTGTAAAATCTCATTCGTGCAAGGCGGTGTTTTGCCCGTATGACAGCAGGGTTCAAGAGTAACATACAGTGTCGCTCCTCGAGCCTGTGAACCCGCATCTTGCAGAGCGTTGACTTCAGCATGGGCTTCACCAAATTTTTGATGGTATCCCTTGCCAACGATCTGGTTATTTTTTACGACCACACAACCGACGAGTGGATTTGGCAGCACCAGACCCCGGCCTTTTTGTGCCAGTTCAAGAGCCTGCTGCATGAAATAATTCTCTGCTTGAATAATTCACTCCCAAAAAAAATGCCCGGGATAAAATCCAGGGCATTGAATTATATGAACTCCTTAAAACACATTCCGGCAATCGCCGGAAAATGTGCTATTGGCAAATAATCAAACTGCCGGAAACCGAAAGAGAATTAATTGAATTGTAGTCGTTTCGTTATTCCGGGCTTGGCTTGCATTGTTTGGAAATGTTCTCACCCGTGTCGGCCTCGATGTTTCATTCAGGTGCTAACGGCCTGTGATTATATTTCAAAACGATGCGCTTTCTTATTTTGATTAATTTGTCTTCTCCCATCCGGACTTTCACCGTCGGCGTCTGAATTACACAGACTCAGCCTCGGCCATTAAGGCAGAGGGTCGTGGGCTATCACCACCGGCCTGGAATTTCACCATGCCCTGAAGACTTTGAAGTTTTAAATGTTGTTTTGTTAATTCCTCGAAAGTTAATAATATTCGGCTGATTAAAACGGCCTGATGACGATGAGTGCGATAATCGCAAGAATCAAGACGATACCGGTACTGTATATTTTAATCAGTTGTTTTTTTATGCTGTTGACCATGACTTCATCCTGGATTTCTGCGGCTTTCGCGATATTTTTTAAACGCCGGGCTGCCATGTGAGACAGGCCAAAAAGCAGAACGACCAGGGTGATTTTTATGTGTAACGCTATCCCTGATTTTAATAAGGATATATTATGCATCAACAGAATGACGCCGGTTATCACAGCGAGCAACAAATTAGGCTGACCGATCCATTTTCCGATTATGAGCGAGATCGACTCGCTGGCCCGGCGCATAGAGCTATTTTCCGAGCGCAGGTTTTCTTTCAGTATAAAATATTGAATACTGAAAGCACCGACGGATAGTATGACGGTAAGGATATGAAAATATTTTATTACATTATAAGTCATTTTTTCTCCTGAAAAATCAATTTTTCTACTAATAAGAAGAGCAGAATAAAGAGAAAAAAAATGAAAAAATCAAGAGGGAGATGCAGTGGTGAGTAAAAACTAATTATTGCCCTGATTTACTTTTGCGAGCTCGATCATAAGTTTTTCAAGCTCGTCATAATATGCATCTTCACCAAAGGATATTTTCTTTTTCTTCAGTTCTTTGATCTGCGATAAAATTCTCTGTTTTTTATGTTCCATGATCGAGTTCGCAGTCTCTGATTTCACAGATGCTGTATTGACTGCTCGTGTCTGATGAATGTAAACTTCACTTGCGAACATACCATCTCCCTCAAGCAAATCGGGCATTTCAGTGCCGTAGCCATCCCCATCATCATCGAGCAGTGGATGCTCCGGCCGCAGCAGATTTTTTGAATCGTAGTATTTTACGACCCGGTCCCGCGTTGCAATGAAAATTTCAGTCGCAGAGAGCAGACCGTCCTTATTGAGATCGCTGGTTTCCGGGTTGTTCAATGTGTTTAAAAATTGAGTAGAGAATTGCGTTGCATTTTTTTCAAATCCATTGCGTGTCGCTGTGATGACGATACGGTTTGCATTGCTGATTTTATCGATAAAAGGCCCACTCGCGCTCGACATATTAATAAAGCAAAGCTTTTGCACCGGGATTTTACTGAGCAATCGGGAGAAATCAAAATCGCGCAGATCGTTGCCAACAATATTAAATTTCGCCCATTCGTTATCATAACTGCCATGTCCGATGAGAAAGCAAAAAAATAAATCCCGCGAACTGATACGACCGGCCATATCGGCAAAATATTGATTGATATTCTTCGCCGTGCTAAGGGGAAATTTTACCGCTGCAGAATCAGGATTCTGCCCGACAAAAACCTGAATGTCCGTTTCTTCATACCCATAATCGTTTAATAAAATCTGTCGTAATTCTTTCACCTGACGATAAAACTGGTTCTGAAAGTGTTCAAGCCCGCCATGACCACCGATGATCAAAACTTCATTGTTGCCGGCAAGTGCAATCTGGGATACTGTCAAAAACAAAATACTGATAATGATGCTTTTTTTCAAAATCATGATAAACCCTTTGCCCGGCGAACAGACCATTCGATGGACAGGAGCAAAATTAATGTGAAAAAGAATATCGGCGCATCCCACAATTCATGTTCGACGATTTTTGAATAGACGGATTCTGTTACGGTGATTTTTTCTGCGAGGTCTTTCGCTTCATCGATAGCACTGTATTGACCATGTGAAAGCGTGGCGAGACGGCGCAGGAAGTTTTCATGCAATGCCGGATCAAAAAATTCTCTATTCTGCTGAACGGCGAGAAATGCTGTTTCCGCATGCCCGAGATATTTTCCGGAATTCGTATGTGCGAGAATTTCAATTTGATAAAATCCTGCCGATCCCGGTAAGTATTCCGCAATATAGCGCCCCGGTTTTTGTAAATCAGCAACCGCTTCAATCGTTTTTATTTTTCCGATCAGTGGGTCTCCCTGTGCCTGAAATTGGTTCGATTGACTCACCGGCTGTTTGATTTGTACAGCAAGTTGCGCCCCGGTTATCGCTTGAAACTGGCTGTCGAGCACGGTCACATACAATTTAACAGTTTCGTTTACTGCGTAGGTATTTTTATCCAACTCAAGATTGATTGGAGCAGGGGTTTTTAGCGCGGCCCAGCGCGCAATCTGGCGCCAGAATTGCTCATGACGCGTATCTGTTGATGGTAATTGCATTTGCCAGCGCCAAAATGAGGATGTTGCCAAAACCATAGTGCGCCCCCGGCCATAATTCTGCCAGGCAATGATAATATTTTTGTTCGTATCCCGGCTGTTCGGGTGTGTTGCCAGAACCGTGGCGCCGGGTTTTGCTGCGCCAACGAAGTGAAACCCGAGCAAAGAGGGCAACGTATCCCACTGGTTTTTATTTTCTTTAAAATCTGTTGAAAATTCGAGAATCGGTGAGCGGTAACCTGCCGGTGTCAATGCCAGATAAAAAGGCGTCGTGTAAATTGCCTGTCGGCTCCTGATTTGCGCTATTTCCGCTTCGGCCAACTCAACGGGCAGGATTTCCGCAAGAGCGGATTTTTGCCAGTTCCCTTGCGTAAACGCCCTGGGGCCGCCGAGCATCACCAGTCCCCCACCACGAATTGAAACAAACTCCTTTATCAAACTGAGCTGTTGAGCTGTAAATGCCGACGAATGAATACTGCCGATGATGAGCGCATCATATTTAAATAACTCAGATTTTGTTGAGGGGAATCCACCATCCAGTTCTTTCCCTGAACGAATGCCCTGGCGGTAATAATTTTTCCCGGTTTTTACCATCGAAGTGAAATGAATATGCCGGTCGTGATCGAGCGCCCGTTTCAGGAATTTAAATTCCCAGGGATGCAGCTCTTCGATATAAAGGACATGCCCTTTGCGGTCGGAATTGTCGACCAGAAACGAATGACTATTGTTGGCGGTGATAATTTCTGTCTTCCCCGGGATGACTTTTGCGGTAAAATGGTGATAACCATTGCCCATGGTTTCCAAAGTCGAATGATAACGGGTGAATTTATTGGATAGTGCGACTTTCTCAGTTTTCAGGAGAATATCATTTTCCCAGATTTGTATGTTTACGCTGCTGTTGCCGCTGCCTTTGTTTTCGATATAGGCCGAGATATTCGTTTTTCCATCCCCGCTGAGCGATGGCCTGGCGGTAATAGAAACCAGTCGAACATCATCCTCAATTTTTGACCCCACCCCAACCGTGAATAATGGTATTTTTTGTTTGCCGAGCATTGAAGCCAGAGTAAACGGATCTTCCGGCTGCTGTTCAACTTCAGCAGAACTCAACGGTTCGTTGCTGCCATCGGAAATCAGGATTACGGCTGCGAGCGGTTGTGATTTGGAATGGGCTGAGGCAAAAGCTAATGCTTGTGAGAAATCAGTGCCCGTCCCGTCATTCTGTAAATTTTCAACACTATCGATATTAACGATTTTATCACTGAAGGCATAAGTATGGAGATTGAAATTTTGTTGCAGCCGGCCGAGAAGATTTTCTTTACCCTGCAAATAATCTATGACACGCTTTGTTCGGCTTTCGTCATTCTGTGCATCTGCAATTTGCATGCTCTTTGATGCATCGACCAACAATAATAACGAACTTTTCCTGGGTACTGCCGTGGTCAAAGTGATGACAGGTTCGATGAGAACGAACCCCAGAATGAAAATCACCAAATAACGTAAGATTAAAAGGCTCGTTTTCAATGTTGCAGGAAGTGGCGCTTGTGTTTTACGATAGGCAAACAGGACAACCAGCAAACTCATAGCGAGAAATAAACTAATGGCCGATGTGAATTGCGGCAGGTTTCTTGCCGAAAAAAGACCGTTTTGATAAATGACCGGCGAAAATTTAAACAGAAATTCAAACATGTAAAACAACCTATTGCTTTATCGTTCCTTTGTCGAAGATAAATTGCGAAAATATTCTTCAACGAGTTCACGATATTCTTGTGGGATCTTGGCAGTTTCAAAATTTTGCATTGCTTCGACACCTTTCTCAACAGCGAGCTGGGCCTGTAACTCGGCTTCGATCAGTTTCATTTTGTGTACGAGCTTTGCTTCGATTAAATCAAGGCGCTGTGATCCTGGCAAGGTTCGCCTGACGATACCGTTAGTGATGTTTTCCAAATCTTTCAGCTGTGCATGTAAATCGGGCCAGTCGGAGAGCATTTTCCGCAGTTTTTGCAAACCGGGGCGTGATTTCCACAGTTCTTCCTGGATTTTCTGGTCAGCATCTGTCTGCCTCTGTTTCTTCGCATTTGAAGCGTTGTAGCGGGAACCCAGCTTTTCCAGTTGCTGACGCAATTTCCGGGTTGCGTCAAGCGCTTTTTGCAGATCGTTTTTTTTCATTTTTTTGAGGTTTTGCACAATCTGCTGCAAATCTTTTCCGACGGCGGCTAAATCATGATGAATGGAGTTTTGCAGCTTTTCAGCGCTATCCAGCCGGTGTTTTTTTAATGCTGATTCCGCCTGCCGCATGCGATTTTCGATGCCGTCATTTTTGAGTTGTGATTCGATATCCCGCAATTCGCGTTTGCTATCAGCCTGTGTTGTTGCCGATCGTTGCGCCAGCCCTTCCATATCTTCGAGCATTTTATTAAATTCATCGCGCAATCTTTTTTGTTGAGCAATATTTTCATTTGCCGCGTTCGAGTCTGCAGCAGCGCTTTTTTGAATTCTCTCCGTTTCCTTTGCCAAATCCTTTTGCTTGCGGGCAAGAGAATTCATTTTGTTTTGAATTTTTTGCAAGGCTTCACGGTGTTCGTCACTTTGCGAATTTTGCAGTTGCTGTTCAAGTTTGCGCAATCTTTCCAGTGCTTGCTGTCCACTGGCGAGTGCGTTTTGCGGTTGTTGTTGCTGCAATTTCTGCGTTGCCCGCTTCATTGCCTGACTGGCTTTGCGCAATTCGTTATTGTTTTGTGCTGATTGTTGCGCTTCCTGCTGGTTCCGGTTTTGTGCCATCTGTTGCAGCATATTTTGAGTGTCTTTGTTTAATTGTTCCTGTTGCCGCTGCAATTTTTTAATTTCACGTTTCTTCTCTGCCTCCGAAAAATTTTGTTGCGCCAGTTGCCTGTTCGCAAGGTTCAACTGGTTTTGCCGTCGCGCCAGTTCCTGGATTTTCCGCAAAGCTTCGTCTTTTTCCCGTTGCGCCTGTTTATTGTCGCCTTGTTGCAACGTCTCGTACTTGTTTTTAATTTTATCGAGTTCATCCTGGAACAGCCGGGCTAATTCCCGCTGGTTTTGCGCGCCACCCTGTCCACGTGAGCGACTGTTGGAAATTTGCCGTTCACGCACCAGCACGTCCGCTTTGAGCAGGTAACGATAGGCATTGCGCATAGCGGGCATCGCTGCAGAAAGCGAATCATTTTCGATCCTGGGTTCCGCATCTTTCATTGCAGAAACGGCATCAGCCAAAGCATCAACGATCTGATTTTGCTGCTGTTGCAGCATGCGGCCACGCAGTTTCGCCCGCTGAACGATCGATTCGATGCTGGTGCGAACACCGGTTTGTGTTTTGGCCAGGCTTTCCAGATTGATCCGATATTCATCATCCGGCATAATCGCTTTATTTTTAATCAATTTATTTGCCGCGGTGATAATATCCCTTTGCAGCTTTGCAAATTGCGGTGCATTATCACTGCCGGCGCCCTGCACGCCGGCGCTCGTCGCAACTTTATAAATATGATCAAAGTTGGCAATTTCGATATAGTACATATCGGAAATTGTCGTGCTGCCGGCGCCCTCACGTGCTTGGAAATAATAGGACGCAAAATCGCCCGGTTTCAGATTCAAATCTTCAAGATAAAGTACTGTTGAAAACTCATGAGTTTGATAACTGAGTTCATTTTGGATTTTTTCACCCGGTTTTTCAACGAGTGCAAATTCCATCTCCGGGCGGCTATTGATCTGCAGGACGAGAACAGCTTTTTCCAGTCCGAAATCGTCGCTGATATCTGCGGCCAGGGAGATTTCCTCCAGCATCGTTGCTTTGATATCCCTGCTCGGCTTGATAACAGTGATCGCAGGCGCTTGATTTTTGAGCGCACGGATAAAGTATTCCACCAACGGCGTATTATCCAGCCCGTCGGTGCTTTCAAACCGTATTTTATAAAATGAATCTTCCACAACAGTGAGTTTTCCGGAGGCAGTGCTATCTGAAGTCAGTCGCATCTTGAACGGTTTTTCCTCACCGATAATGAATTCTGCTTTGACAATGGCCACCGAGCTCAGGACGTCGATGGTGACTTCGGTGCCGACCGGCGCCCAGACATCACCGCTATCTGCTTCTTTGCGCGTTTTTAACTTTGTGTAGGCCGGATAGCGAAACGTCAGATCAATTTTTTTGATTTGTGGCGCCTCAAAAACCGTAATCTGGAAGACATCGCTGATCTCGCTTCCTGCACGGACATAGTACTGAAAATCCTTTTGAATATCAAAAAACTCGTAACCCATATCAGCCTTTTCTTTACCCTGCGGCTGCATGGTCATGCGCTGCCAGAGGCTATCGCTATCGGAATAATAAAGCATAACCTCATCGGGCATATAGTTTTTCAATGTTGCTGATACCTGCAAGCTGCCGCCGCGCCGCAAGCGTGAATCACCCGGGGTGACATAGAGTTGCGGTAATGGCTTCGGCGCTTGAAAATCAGCCTTGATCATCGTTCTGATATGGGGTTGCCAGCGAGTTTTGGAAAAAAGAATGAGAACGAGCAACATGCAGGCACAGGAAAAAATCGTTGCCCACAAAGGTGTATTTCGACGTGTTACCGCTTTTTCAAATGAAATATCCTTCGTGTGCACCGCAGCCTGTTCAATTATTTTTGTCAACCAGAAAACGTCGGTTTGCCTCCGACGGATAGATGAATCCAGGGCGGTCACCAGTCTGTCTTCGAGCTCCGGATGTTTGGTTTCAAGAATGCGGGCGATTTTTCCCGGAGAAATATCTTCACGAAAAGGCAGGATAATATATTTGACGACTGCGAAAAGTAAAGCGCATGTCCCCAGGAGAGCGACAGCGGGAATGAGATAAGGTGCATTCGCCCAGTAAGAAGCAAAAACCGCGATAAAACTGAGACTGCCGGCAAAAATACTCAGCACGATTGCGCTTCCTTTAATAGCCATATCACGCCGCCAACGATGAATCGCGGCATTTATCTTCTCATAGAGCTGCGATTGTTCTGTGTAAATATTTTTATCTGCCATATAATTTTACCTTGAAACACGGTTAGCAAATACGGTTTCGGCAATGATCAGCAGAAACAGGGCAAGCAGAATATAACGCCAAAACTTTTGTTGTGTTTCGATATTCAGTTCTGAAAATTGCCTGCCCGGATGAGTTGGTTTGCCGCCAAAACTTCACCAGGTGTGCTTATCTTTGCCTGAAAGGCTGTCATGTTTTCAAACTCCATCACACTTTCACGACGATCAATATTAACCGCGACTTGCTGCCGCCGGCCGGCCTGGCTGAAAGTATAAATTCCCGGGCTGCCGGTATCCAAAAACAGTGCTGACAACAGACGTTTTTTCTCCACTTTCCCATCCGGGAAGGTGATGGAAACATCCTCACTTAAATTAAAGGATTTATTCAGCGAAATTGCATCGTTTACAAAAATATAAGGATTACGATGTTTTTCCGGGGCGCAGTATTGCAGCAGGCTGTAAACAAAAGGCAAGTATTCAGTATGCACCGGCATATCCGACCATTCGCTGTCGAGTGGAAATGAAAGCATGACACTTTTACCGTTGCCCGGTGTCGATTCCACAACCGCCGGATAGCCGGAAGCGAAAACGAGAATGCGGTTGGCTGAATCATTTTTCTTTAATCGCCAGAATTGATAGAAATTGGCCGTGCCGGCCTGTCCGGCGAAGGTTTTTTGCACAAGAATATGTTGAAGATCATCAGCGAGAAGTTTATCGCCGGTGAATGTCTGTTTTTCCGGATAGGCTTTCTTTAACAGCTTGCAACCTGCTAAATCAGCAAAAAATTTATTGAATAGCTTAATATCGGCTTTATCTCCCGGCGCAAAAATCACGCTGCCGCCATGCTGCACCAGTTCATTAATCTGCCGCAAGCTTTGCTGGTCGAGGCCGCGCACGTTGGCAAGCAAAATGATATCGTATGAGCGGAGCTGCATTTTACTGGTGCCGAGAGGTGTGGTTTCGGAGAAATTAAAATCGTTATTTTTCAACGCCAACGCTGAACGCAGATAGAAAAGTTCATCCGCGACCCCTTTTGTTTTTTCACCGTTGATCGCTAAAACCCGAATTCTTGTTTTTTGGTTTAAAACAAAATAAAACTGATTATCGCCGGGGAAGATATCATCGTTTTCAAAAAAGACAAGTCCGGCGCTCTGTGTGCCTAACGGCAACGGTACATTTTTAAATACGGCAAATTGTTTCTGCCCATTTATTGATGCGGCCACCAGGGTTTGGGCGACCGTGTTTTTTGCCAGTTGTAACCGGAGCTCAAGTTTTGCAGTATTGTCGGCAGGCGTAAAATCAAGGCCGGCCCGAAAATCTTCACCGGGTCTGGTTGGTGGCGCAATCTGCGTGATGGTGTTATTTTCCCCTGTATCTCCAGTCACTCGCAGCAGCCGAATTCTGGCTTTGCTTTGGAGATGAATCTCCCGTTTATGACGAGGCCAGTTGCTCACCTGAAAATCTGAGATAATAACGATTTCACGATTTATATTCAGTGTAGCATTCAGGTAATTATCAGCCTGCCTGATGGCGCTGTGTAAATTTCCATAACCAAAGCCTGGTTCAGTTTTGCTCAAAATGAGCTTTTTGGTCAATTCTGTTGCCTGTGCACTTTCGATGATGATTTTATTGTCTCTGCCTGCGAGTAACAACGTCAGTCGGGATTTCTCACTGGTTTCTGCGAGAACAGATTCAAGGTGCTGCCGTGCGTTAATTTTATGAACTGTGATTTGCATACTGGCGGAGCTGTCGAATATGATTACAATTTCTTTTTCGACCTGCTCCCATATCGGCAATAGATTTGCTGTGGAAAAATAAGGCCGGGCAAACATCAGTGCCAGCAATGCAAAAACCAGGCAACGCATGAGCAATAATAAAAGTTGTTGCCAGCGCAACCAGCGCGACACGGGTTTTTTGCTGTCGAGAAGAAAGCGCATCGCCGGGAAGTCCACGCGTATGGCTTTATTGCGCCAGATGAGGTGAATGATCACCGGGATGAGAACTGCGGCGCCTATTATTGGCAAAAAAAGTGAATTGAGCAGATGCATGAAAAGCCGGTTTTTTTGATTTATTTATATTTTACCTGTGCGGGCGGCCAAATAGGCCTGTAGTGCAAAATCCAATGGTTTACTCGTATCCATCAGTGTATAACCGATACGGTTTGCGCCGAAGCCCTTTTCAAGAATAGCCAAATGCGTTTGCAGCTTTTGCAGATATTCATCACGAATATTCCGGGGCACAGTGGTGAAATCGCCCTCGCCCTCCAAACCGACAAATTTTATTGTATTGTGGTAAGGAAAGGTTATTTCAGCCGCATCAAAAATATGAAAAACGATGACTTCATGACCACGAAAACGAAAATGCTGCATCGCGTGAATTATTTTTTCAGGTTCATCGAGCAGATCAGAAACGAGAATGATCATCCCTTTTTTGCGGATGGCATCGGCAATCTGATGCAGCGGCAAACCGATATTGGTGCGTTCGGTGGTTTTTAAATTGCTCAGGGCCAGCAGAATGCTTTGCAAGTGACCCGGTCGCAATTGCGCCGGAATATGGTTTTCAATTTTATCACCGAATGTGACGAGACCAACACTATCACGCTGTTTTGAAATGAGATAAGCCAGCGAAGCAATGAGATATGAAGCATAGGTCAGTTTGGTCCGGCCGTTCGAGGCGAAATTCATCGAATTGGATAGATCGAGCACGAGATGGCAGTTGAGATTAGTTTCTTCTTCAAACTCCTTGACATAATAACGATCAAAACGGGCGAACACTTTCCAGTCGATATGGCGTGGGTCATCCCCCGGCGTATATTGACGGTATTCGGCGAATTCGACGCTAAAACCCTTAAACGGGCTTTTGTGCAAGCCGGAAAGAAAACCCTCGACGACTGTTTTGGCGCGCAAATCCATTCTGGAAATAGAAGCGAGAATATTCGGATCGATAAATCGCAGTACTTTTTCCATTGATTAAACTCGATTTTATGCTTTTGGCGTGGAAACGGTTTCCAGCAAACGCAGAACGATATCATCCGGTTTCACCTTCTCCGATTCGGCAAAAAAGTTTGTCAGCACCCGGTGGCGCAAAACCGGCAGCGCCAGGGCCTGAATGTCTTTTATGGAAACATTATATCGTCCGAGCATTAAAGCCCGTGCCTTGCTACCCAAAATCAGGTTCTGAGAAGCACGCAATCCGGCCCCCCAGCTCACCCAGTTTTTTACAAAATCAGGGCTGTTCGCATTTGTCGGCCGGCTGGCGGAAACAAGACGGACAGCATATCGTGCCACTTCCTCGGCAACGGGAACATTGCGGATGAGCCGCTGAAATTCGACGACATCTTTACCGGTCACCACCCGGGTAAAATTGGGGATATAATTTGAAGTCGTGCTGGTAACGACCTTGACTTCTTGGTCTTCAGGCAGATAGTCCATGACGATATTAAACATAAAGCGGTCTAATTGTGCTTCCGGCAGCGGATAGGTGCCTTCAAGTTCGATGGGATTTTGTGTTGCCAGGACAAAAAACGGTTCCTCGAGCTGGTATGTTTTACCACCGGTGGTGATGCGGTGTTCCTGCATGGCTTCGAGCAGGGCAGCCTGGGTTTTGGGCGGCGTGCGGTTGATTTCGTCGGCGAGAATAACATTGGCAAACAACGGCCCTTGTAAAAACTGCCTTACCCGCTTGCCTGTCGTTCGGTCTTCCTCGATCACTTCAATGCCGGTGATATCAGCCGGCATCAAATCCGGGGTGAACTGAATCCGGTTGAACTCAACTTCGAGAATTTGCGCCAGACTGCGGATTAACAGTGTTTTTGCCAGCCCGGGCACACCCGTTAGCAAGCAGTGTCCGCCGGTAAACATGGCAATCAATACCTGCTCGATAACCTCATCCTGGCCAACGATGAGTTTGCGCAACTCCCGGGTGATCGTCTCGCGTCCGACCTGTAACTTGTCGATTATAGCTTCATTTCCGTTGGCATTGATTTGCCCTTCATCAAGCATGCAAAATTCCTTTTCTTAGTTATGCTAATGTGTTAATGCATAAATCAAATAATTGATTCCAAGTTTATATCCGATGACTGAATATTTTGCATCGTAACGGTAGTCGTTGGCATGTTCCCAACTATCACCCAAATCCATATTATGATTGACGAGTACCATCAATCGTCCGTCATTATCGAAAATTCCCCGGCAATGTGCGGCTTTTCCACCTTTTTCGAATAATGTACCCTGGTAGAGACTGGCCAGCCCGGGCACGACCGGAAAAGAGTCGAAGTCATAATAACAATGAAAAACAGGATGTTTTATGGGCACATCGACGATTTCAAAATCAGGAAAAACGACGGAGAATTCTTGTTGAAAATTTTGCCATTCGCGTGGGCCGTGAAAATCATCGATAAACAGAAAACCGCCGCGCAAAAGCCACTCCCGCAGGGTCGTGGCTTCTTCTGCCGTGAGTTTCATAAAACCGACTTCAACAACATAGGCAAAGGCGAAATTAAATAATTCTTTATCTGTAATTGCAAATGAAACTGCATTTTTTGCAGAGCCCAGGCTGGTTTGATGCTGGACTGCGCGCATAAAATGTTCTTCCGCTTCCGGGAAATCCACTTGCCAGGATTCGATGCCGCCGTAGCGCGCATAAAATCCCAGGGCAAAATCACCCATACCGTAGCGCAGTCGCACAAACGTAAAATCATCCGAGGGCAATGTCTGGGCGGCCAATATGGTGGTCAGTGCCAATAGAAATGCCGGAATGAATCGCAGTCTTTTCATTTTAGTGAGTCATCGAATAGATTATATAATTGATGCCAAGTTCGAAAGCTTCAAAGGAAAATTCGCCCAGTTCCTCCGGTAGTTCCCAGCCGTCACCGATGTCGTTATTATAGTTTACGATGACGGCGAGGCTGCCCTCACTGTCAAACCAGCCCCAGAATTGCGGGATATAACCATCGCGCAAATACGGCGAATCCATAGGGATTTCATCGAGATCAAAAAAACAGTGAAAAACAGCATCCGACAGTTTTAATTTCCGTTTGGAAAAATCAGGTACAATTTTATTCATTTGTCTGGTGAAATTAGCCCATTCCGGAGGGCTGCGGAAATCATCGACGATGAGCAAACCACCTCTTTTCAAATATTCTCCCAGCCGGGCTACTTCATCCGGCGCCGGTTCCCAGACACCAATTTCACAGATATAAAGTAAAGGAAAGCTGAAAATCTCATCATCTTGCAAAGTGAAAACCTGCGGGATATTGGTGATGCCGACGGCAGCCGTTTTTTCGAGTTGATAATACATATGCTGTTCAGCGATGGGAAAATCATGCGCCCATGGCGGCACCGGCCCGGAAAAATATCGCATGTAACGAGTGTCAATTCTGGGCATCCACTCGATGCGAACAAAGGTGAATTTATCGAGTTGCGGTTTACTTTTTCGCCGCCATGCTTGTCCGCTCATGGCCTGCGTATCGATGAGAATGATTATCAGGATAAATATCGACGAAGCGATTATTTTCTTTGTTGAATACATGAGATGTTCAATTATTTTCACGTCTGATACTTTTAAGTTTTCTAAAATCCTGGGGCGGCTATTTCGGCGCCTTTTGGCTTTGGACTAAAATTTCCTGCGCCGGTAAAAACATCGGCGCAATTTCCAGTGATTTGAGAGCGTGCCGCCGGGCAAGTTTTGGATTAGCGGCAGCAAAATAAGCTCTCGCAAGACGATAATGAGTACCGGCGCGGTCGACCGGTTTTAACGCAAGTTCAATTGAATACTCGCGAATCGCGGCTGCATATTTTTTCTGTTCATATAAAATATCACCCCAGTTTTTATGCAACAACGGATCATAGGGGTAAATCTCCATGATGTTTTCGTAAGCCAGCGCTTCCAGGGTTTTATCACCCAGTTTCCGCGCTGCCAGACGCAACTTGCTGTTGGCTTGAAAATTTTTACCGTCATAGCTGGTCAGTTCCTGTAAATAATAAGCAGCTTGCTGGTAGTTTTGTTTCTTGAAGTAATAGTTGGCTAATAACCAATAACCATTGCCGTACGCTACGTATTCCGGGAAAAGCATGATCGTTTTTTGCAAAAGCGGGATGCCGCTGCTGTCATCTTGTGCCAGTTTTTGTTCACCGATTTGTAAAAGTGCATAAAAATCAGTGGAGTCTTTTGCCAACCTTCCGGCAATATCTTTTTTGTTTTTTTGCGGTCTTTTTTTTCCATGCTGCATCGCAAATTCAAAGTGTACAGCGGAATAATTATAGTTTTTTTGCAGCCATGTGAGGAATTCGCTATCAAATTTCTCATCATCAAGGTCGAGCGTATTTTTTAAAGCAATTGCCGTGTGTTTGTCATTTTTATAGGCATCGAAAAGGGAAATCAACGCCTGCATGCCAAATTGTTCATAAATAAATTCGACCATCAAAGATGATTGATAATATGAAAATGTGACACGGGCAGGATCTCCGGCAAAACCGCTGTTGAGCTCCCGCAAAGGGATGATGTTGTTTTCGCGCAGCGCTCGAATGATCGAAAGTTCCATATTCATCGACCATGACTTTTTTGCCCGCGTCGTCTCCCAAACTGCGACGCCTTCGGCGAGCCAGCGCGGGATGCGATTGTCGGTCATGGTCAAATGGATGACGTGTGCAAGTTCGTGCCACAGGGTTTCCTGCCAGTTAAAACTGCCGACGGGCCGGGCGCGTGGCGAATTCATCGTCACCAGGGGGCCAAAGCAGATACCGAGAAAAACCTGCGATCCCGGCAGGCCAAAACAGCGTACAGCAAAATCGTCGTGTTTGGGGAAAATTTCGATGGTAATCGGAAAATTAAATTCAAATTTATAACGTGCTTTATAAGCCGCGTAGGCTTTTTCTGCAAGTTCTGCCGCATAAGCGCCGATCACCGGTTTGTCATTTTTATGTAACCGGATGAGAAAATGGGCAGTGCTGATGGTGTCGTATTCTGCATAGCTATCAAAAAGTTTAAGCAAATTACCTGTCCAGATATTATAGGCGTCATCCTTAAAAGCTTTTTCAAGTTCGATTTTCGCTTCATCTAACCGGGCAAGCCGGGAAAGCGCTGTGCCCAAACCACCCCGTGCTTTATTATTCCCAGGGCTGATTTCGAGCGCTTTGCGGTAGTATTCAACCGCTTCGGTAAATAAATAGGTTTTGGCGAGATAGTCCCCGCTTTCCGCCCAGAAAGTGCTGTATTGAGGATTGATCGCAAACACCTGTTTTGCGGTGCTATTAAATTTATCCTGCTTTTTCCTCTTTAGAGAAATTAAAGCTGAAACAGTTAATAATTCAAGGTCCTGAGGATATTTCTTCAGCGCAGACTCGATATTTTGTACGGCTAAATCGGTTTTCCCGGCGAGGTTGTTGAGCTGCGCTGCAAACAGCAGAACACTCTTGTGATCAGCATGTTTCTTAAGCAGTCCTTCCAGCGTTTTAAATGCGATCCCGGCATTCTTTTGTACGCTGGCATTGGCAATCCCGATCTTTGCCTGAATACAGTTTGGGTTTATTTTCAAAGCATCCGTGTAGGTTGATTGCGCATCCGCAAAGTTGTATTTGGATAAAAAGAGGTTCCCCCAGTCGACTAAAATTCGCCAGTCATTTTTATCGAGCTTGTGCGCATCGTAAAATAAATCATTAGCATCGTTGAAGCGCTTTAAATAAATACAGGCTTTCGCCGTGAAATAAGTCAGTTGCGCATCCGGATAAGGCGTTTCGCGAAAAGCCTTGATGATCCTGTTGAAATAATCGGTTGCTTTATCAAATTCCCCCCATTCGTACAGCATTTTACCCAAATTGTAATTGGCGGGCATAAAGTTTGCGTTTTGAGTCACGGCCTGTTTAAACAAGTTTTTTGCTTTTTTATAATGTGCCCTTTTCAACTCAACTTCCCCCATGCGATTGAGCAATGGAACAAAACTCGTCCAATCTGCTATTTTATCAAAAACAGCAATCGCAGCCTGAAAATCACCGGTTTCTTCCGTTGCGCGTGACAACCATAGCAAAGATTCGATAGAAGGGCGTTTCCCGCTTAGTTTTTTAATGGCATCCTGATAATCTCCACTAAAAAACAGACGCTTGCCATCAACGACGTCTTGTGCGGCAAGCAAATTTAGAGTCAACAGGATCGCAGCAGCAGAATTGTAAATACGCCTTTTGATATACATGTTTTTCTCTTTAAATTGAGACGGTTCAAGCCGGTCTGGCCTGTTATGGGCGGCAAAGGTTTTCCAACCTTGGGGTTTTTTGAGTGGTACCCGGAAATGAAGTATCAGTTATCACTTTGTTTGTTAAATCCCGTAAGCCGGATAGTTTCTTTATCCGTTCTGACGCGGAAGGATTTCTTTTTGACGCTGTCTTTATCAATAATTTCGCTTTTTGAGTTGAAAGTCATCAACCGTTCTTTCTGAATTAAATATCCCTGACTGGTTGAAAAGAAAATCTTGCCTTTGCTGATGGTCTCGATGTTCCAAAGCCATTTCTGGTATCCCTGCTTATTGTATTCACTGTTCGTCAGATCATTTTCCTTTTGGTACGGCTGCTGAATGAGATTACCGCACAATTTTGGTTATCGACCGTTTCATACCCGATAAACTTGAATTTTGTCGTCACCCGAAAAGGGGCATCTTCCCCATAATTGATGTAAACATTTTTGTTCCATTTATAGCCGGGTATGATTTTTTTATCCGGAAAAACAGGGTGATTCGATTTGTAGGCTTCTTCGTAAAATCTCGTGCTTTTTTCATCTTCGCCCAGAACATCATAAATTTTACCCATGGAGCTCATCTTGATTTTATATTGGCTTTTGTGGCCAATCATCGGTTTAAGACGTTTTTTTTCATTGGGGAAATTTTCAGAATAGATCGCCGTATCTTTTGTCACCAAAAATTTGATGTTCAAATTATAGACATTATTTTTGTCTTTTTCCAGCGTTTCGATGGTGATGCGTTGCGTCTGAAATCCATTAACATTCATCGTATCACCGGCCTGGTCGCCGAATCTGTCGACGACGACATCTGTCATTTCATAGTGATAAGTTGTGCCTGGAGTATATTTAAACTTCAGATGAATGCCTTCTTCTGGATTCCGGGTGCAGGCAAGCTGGAGCAAAAAGAAGAAACAAATCAATCTTTTAAATCTCATTTAAGCACTGCCTCCACACGCAGGCCTTGCGAAACTGGGCTGATAATGCCGATTGCAGCGCCGGAAAATTTGCTGAAATCCGCATCCGGCTGAAAATTGGTGTGCAAGTTTTGGGAGGCCGGCATACCGCGCCATTCCGGCTCAACGACGATGACCGTATTGTATTCCTCGTCCGGTTTTTCAGCTATTTTGTTGCTCATCCAATAGCCGGCAATAATGAAAATAATCGTGGCGGCGACGCTGATGAGATAGGAAATACGTTTGTGCCAATTTGTTGACTGTCCATGGCCGTGAAGAAAATCATCCACTATGCCGGCATCATGCTCAATTGGCATGGCGACGATACGGGCTGCGAGTTTTTCTGCAATTGCAGCATAAGCTTTATTCC
The DNA here is from genome assembly GCA_024275575.1 of bacterium. Lineage (GTDB taxonomy): Bacteria > Zhuqueibacterota > Zhuqueibacteria > Zhuqueibacterales > Geothermadaptataceae > Bioreactorimicrobium. The sequence continues at coordinate 12,360 of JAJRYV010000053.1, read as the reverse complement.
AGTAGGTGTCCTCCGGTTGCGGTACATTGCGCAACTGAATCAACATGTTGGTTTTTTTGTATGCCTCCCACTCACTGCGGCAATGATTGCATAAATTCAGATGCTCTTCGACAGCCTGTGAAATCGAGTTTGAGGTCTCGTTATCGAGATAATCGAGTAAATATTTTCCAATTTCCTGACAATCCATGCTCTGCTCTTTTCTTTACTCTTGTATATATTTGGCTAAATTCTGACGCAATTTTTTTCGTGCATGATGTAAATTGGTGCGCACAGTCACCAGGGAACACTTGAGAATATCGGAAATCATTTATTTTGACATGCCTTCAACTTCATGCATGATGATAACGGCACGCTGTTGTTCGGGCAGGCCATCGATCGCATTATTGATCTGTCCCAGAAGTTCTTTATTCTCTAAAACCTGCCCCGGATTGCGCACGTGTTTTGTCGTAGCTAATTCATAATTGCTCACATATTCTGGTCGTTCATCTATGGGCAACATGCGCCGGCGGGTTCGAGTTTTACGGTGGTCAATACTGAGATTCATCGCAATTTGATAAAGCCATGAAGTAAACGCTTTTGTATTGCGTAAACGGTGTAAATTTTTAAAGACACGAATAAAGGTTTCCTGCACAACCTCATCGGTATCACTATGATTGCCCAGCATCTGATAAGCGAGGGTATAAACGACCCGGCAGTAGCGCCGGTATAACTCTTTATAAGCGAGTTCATCACCTTCCTGCGCCCGTTCGATAACCGTTTCATGTAATTCACGCAAATTAGCCCGGTCGCTGCTGTGTTGCTTCAAATTCAGTTTTAACATAATGTAAGCAGTTCACTTATACCGTTTTTTTTGTTGTCTTAATAGACAATCAGAGGAACAAAGCGTTTAAACAATATAGGATTTTTTTTAGCGAGACAAAATAGTTTGTTTTGCCCCGGGCGTTTAGATATAATGGAACCTGGTTAATGATAATGCCTGCTTGTTTATTTTGAAAAACACATCATTGAAAAATTTCGCAAATAGTATCGTAATCTATTCATTTTTTTCCAGTTGCATTTTGCTGATTTTGTCTTAAATTCAATTGATAAAGGTGGGTCAGGTAAAAAAACAGATAATTCATGAAGCTGATGAAAAAAAAACGACCATTTTCCTCCCTACAGATCGATATTCCAACCCTTAATGAAGATGATTTCATCGACCAGTTAACCACCCACTCCGGGTCCACCCTTTTGCTGGGCATGTTCACTGCAGAAGATTTACGAAAAGTATTGGAAAAATCTGGAATTTTCTCAGACCTGCGCCAAAAAGGAATCGATGACTTTATCATTAAAATAAACCCATTGGAAGATTTTGATCAGGTATTGAAAGTCTATTCGAAAAAAGTTGACTACGAACATCTGCTCGCTGAATTGCGCTTGAAAGAGGGTGAAATTTGCCCACACGGCGGGTCGGAATTGATCGCTGATTTTCCGGCGGCACGTATTCTCTCCATCGAATGGATGATGATGCAAAATCCTTTTCAGGATTTCCCCACCCCGTTTTCCGGACTGCCTGGCCAGGAACATCCCGGTTTGGGACAGGCCCGCCGTGTTCTGAAACTGATAATCGCCTATTGTCGCTTGAAAAACCTTGACGGTGTGGTGAATTTTCCTGAGTATTACCACAATGCTTACCTTTACCGTCACGTTTTTAAATTCTATAACCCTGCGAAAGAAGCCGAATTCTACGCTGTCCTGCGTGATATCGCGTCCCTGAGTTTAACTGAAATGTCGTGGGCGGTGAATACCAGCTGCGTTATCGACCAGCGGACGGGCGAAGCGTTCGAGTGGCTCTCGGATGTGCAAATTTTCCCCCTGTCACAGTCGCTGCAAAAATACTTTCAATCACCAGGATATATTGATCGATTTCAACAAAGATATGAAACTTGCCAATTTACATTCGATAAGGAAAAATTCAAAAAAATAAAAACATAACCAGGTGTTGACTGCCAGGAGAGATTCCCTGGTTAAAAAATCATACCAAGCATGAGGAGGAACTAAAGTATGACTGAGAAATCGATTTATCAATTATTTAAAACCATCTGCGATAGCCATCCGGACAAGCTGGCTTACAAATTTAAATCCGGCGGCGAATGGGTTGAAAAAAGTTGGCGACAGACAGAGAATAACTGTAAACAAATCTCTAAAGCCCTGTTAGCGCTAGGCACGGAACATGGCGACAAGGTGGATATCCTCAGCAATACTCGTTATGAATGGGTCGCTCTTGATTTTGGCATCGTCAGTATCGGCGCCGCCACTGTAGGTATTTATGCCTCCAATTTACCGGAAGATTGCGCCTATATCGTCAATCACTCTGACGCAAAAATCATCTTCGTTGAGAATCAGGAACAATTGCAGAAGATAATCGAAGTCAAAAGCCAACTGGAAAATCTGTCCCATGTCATCGTCATCGATGGCGACCCACAAGGGCTGGATATCGCCATGAACTGGGATGATTTTCTCGCTAAAGCCGACAGCGTTTCAGATGATGATTTTGTAAAACGTGCAGAAGCAGTCAAACAAGCAGACCTCGCAGGTCTCGTCTATACTTCAGGCACCACCGGCGTGCCGAAAGGTGTTATGCTTTCCAACGGTAACCTGCTTTTTTCATCGAAAAGTTCCGGCGAATGTTTGCCCCTGGAGACCACACATACCACACTTCTGTTCCTGCCATTGGCACATGTTTTCGCCAGGCTGGTCGTGCATTTTTGCATGCGTGGCGGATGTGCTGTGGCTTTTGCAGAAGGCATGGATAAAATCGTCGACAATTTAAAAGAAATCCGACCGCACTTTTTTGCCAGCGTACCACGTATTTTCGAAAAAGTCTACGAAAAAATAACCACTGGTGCGCAGGATGCCGGTGGATTAAAGCTGAAAATTTTCAACTTTGCCCTGTCTGCAGGTTACGCTGTGAGTGAACTTCAGCAACACAAGAAACCCATTCCGGCAGGACTCGGATTCAAACACAAAATCGCCGATAAGCTGGTTTTTTCGAAAATTCAAGCCGCACTCGGTGGGCGCATAGTTTTTACGATTTCCGGCGCAGCACCGTTAAATGTGGCTGTGGCGAAATTCTTCCATGCCTGCGGTGTTCCGATTCTTGAAGGCCTGGGCATGACCGAAAACACCTCTTTTACCAATGTCAATCGTATCGACAATAACAGGTTCGGCACCGTCGGCCAACCCGGGCCGGGAATTGAGCAGAAAATCGCCGCTGATGGCGAGGTGCTCTTTCGCGGAGCTAATGTCATGCTGGGGTATTATAAAAACCCTGAAGCCACAGCAGAGACCATTGATAAAGACGGCTGGCTTTACACTGGTGACGTCGGTGAAATTGATGATGATGGCTTCCTGAAAATCACGGATCGAAAAAAAGACCTGATCATTACCGCCGGTGGTAAAAACATCGCACCGCAGCGCGTTGAAAAAATGATCAGTTCTTCGCGTTATATCAGCCAGGTTGTGGCATATGGCGACAAGAAAAAGTTTCTCTCCGCACTCATCGCGCTGGATCAGGAACAGATCGAAGCCTGGGCAACAGCACAAGGGATAGAATATTCGAGCTGGGATGAACTGGTAAAAAATGATCGTGTTGCGGAGTTGATCGATAATGAAGTGACGAAACAGAATAATCAACTCGCATCTTTTGAAAGCATTAAAAAAACCATCATCCTGCCGCGGGAATTCACCATCGAAAGCGGCGAGCTCACCCCTTCCATGAAGATTAAGCGTAAAGTCGTTGTTGAGAATTATAAAAAAGAACTCGAGGCGCTCTATACAGACTGAAAACTCAATACGGCATAGGCTGCAATCTTGTCCGGTACTGACAGAATTCATTTAAAATGCCGTCAAAGATTGCAGCCGTTCCCCTTTAAATTTAAGGAGAATTCAATGAATCCGAATTCAATCTACGAGATGTTTCATGAAGTTTGTACGAAAAACAAGAATAGTATCGCCTACCGTTATAAAAAAGATGACAAATGGCTCGATGTCACCTGGGATGAACAATATGCAACCTGTCTGTCCATTTCAAAAGCATTGATCGCCCTCGGTCTGGAACATGACAACAAAATAAACATTCTCAGCAACACCAGCTTAAAATGGATACAGATCGATCTTGCCACAGTCAATATTGGTTGTGTATGTGTTGGCATCTACGCTTCAAATCTTGCCCGCGATTGTGCCTATATCATCAACCATTGTGAAGCAAAAATCATTTTTATTGAAAACGCTGAACAGCTCGAAAAAATAGCTGAAGTACGCGAGCAATTGTCCGGGCTAAAATATGTTGTCACGATGGAAGCTTTTGTCAATAAATACGACTGGGTGATTTCATGGGATGAATTTTTATCAAAGGGCAACGCTGTCGGTGAAGCGCAATTTGAAAAACGCATCGCAGCAGTCAAACCCGGTGATGTCGCCTCCATCGTTTATACCTCAGGCACAACCGGCGTTCCCAAAGGTGCGATGATCACCCATAGGAATTTGCTTTTCGCTTCCTGGTCGGCCTCCGAAAGTTTGCTGATAGAAGATGAATTTATAAATTTACTTTTTCTGCCGTTAGCCCATGTCTTTGCCCGCATCATTCTTTATGTGTGCCTGCGAAATAATGTGACCATCGCTGTTTCAGAAGGCATTGATAAGGTGGCGGATAATTTAAAAGAAATCCAGCCCCATTTTTTTGCCAGCATACCGCGTATTTATGAGAAAGTCTATGAAAAGATCACCAACGGCGTGCAGGATGCCGGTGGCGTGAAAGAAACATTATTTAATTGGGCTTTGGATGTCGGCATGAAAGTCAGTCGTTTGCAACAGCAGAAAAAAAGCATTCCGCCGGGCTTGAATTTAAAGTATAAACTTGCGGACAAGCTCGTTTTCGGTAAAATCAAAGCAGCGCTTGGCGGGAGAATCATTTACACGATTTCCGGTGCAGCTCCGCTCAATAAAAAAATAGCCGAATTCTTTCATGCCTGTGGTATTCTCATACTCGAAGGTCTGGGCATGACCGAGAACACGTCATTCACCAATGTCAACCGTTTTGATAATAACCGTTTCGGTACCGTTGGCCAACCCGGCCCGGGAATTGAACAAAAAATTGCCGCTGACGGCGAGGTACTGTTCCGCGGTGAAAATGTGATGCGTGGTTACTTTAAAAATGATAAAGCGACGGTAGAAACCATCGATAAAGACGGTTGGCTTTATACCGGTGATATCGGCGAAATAGATGCTGACGGATTTCTGCGCATTACTGACAGGAAAAAGGATCTCATTATCACGGCAGGCGGAAAAAACATCGCGCCACAACATGTGGAAAGGGCAATCCGTTCATCGCGATATTTGAGTCAGGTCGTTGCGATCGGCGACCAGCGCAAATATCTCGTCGCGCTGGTGACGCTGGTACCAGAGGAAGTCAAACCCTGGGCCGTAGAGCAGGGCATCTCTTTTTCCAGCTGGGAAGAGCTTATCAAAACAGAAAAAGTGCACAATTTGATCGAAAATGAAATCGATCGGGGAAATCGTGAGCTGGCTTCCTATGAATCGATAAAAAAGTTTACCATCTTGCCGGTGGATTTTAGTATCGATAGTGGTGAACTCACCCCTACGCTGAAGGTGAAACGTAAAGCGATCATGGAAAAATATGCGAATCAAATTGCGGCAATGTATTGATTTGGCGAATATTTAAAACGCCTGAATAATCAGCATCCCCGGCCAGGAAGACAACTTGCCGGGGATTTATTTTTTGAGGTTGTACGCCCCGCTTTTACCACCGGATTTGTGCAGAAGTTTTATTTCGCCGATGACCATTTTTTTATCGACAGCCTTGCACATATCGTAAATCGTCAGCGCTGCGATACTGCAGGCCGTTAAGGCTTCCATTTCAACCCCGGTTTTCCCATCACAAACTGCTGTCGATTGAATCAAAACCCCATTTTCGACAATTGACAGCTCAATCTCGATTTTCGACAGAAAGACCGGATGGCACAGCGGAATAAGTTCCGCCGTTTTTTTTGCAGCCATGATGCCGGCAATTTTTGCAGTACTCAACGCATCGCCTTTTTTCAAGTCATTTTCCTTGAGCAGCGATAAGGGTGCTGCGGCCATTTGAATTAAAGCGCTTGCAACGGCACGCCGGTGGGTGATCGGCTTCTCTCCGACATCAACCATGTGCAGTTTCCCTCCATGTTGTATATGAGTAAGTTGCTTTTCTCCCATTTCCGCACCTTCCTGATTGTTTATCTGATAATGTTTATAAAAAAAAATTCTAATCCTGCGCACTACAAACTGATAATTCAGGCATATTTTAACGTCAAACCCGTTAAACATGCGGTAAAAAAAATTTCCGCATTCGAGCTGATAAAAATCTAATATTAATTTATGCTTAGCTATTAATTTAGTCATTTTTTTCAATCCACCTCTTGGCCGGTTTACAGATATTGTTTATAAGGTTAAAGATGCAAATACGCCTTCTGCTAAAAGCATTGGTTTGCATGCAAAAGATCACAATCACGTTGATAATTATCGTTGGATTGGCTACTGTTTTTCCCTGTGCAGGTCAGACGCCGAATATATCAAAGTTATATAAAAAAGCGTTAAAGGAGAAAAATACCATTCTCCGTTTGAACAAACTCAATGAAATCATTGTATTGGAGCCGACACATGCGAAAGCGCTTTATGAAATCGGACTAATTTATAAACAACAACATAACTACCGCGACGCACAGAATTACTTTTCACTGGCACGCAACAGTTTTGATGAGAATTTAAAGGATGATAAAAAAGTTGAAGTCCTTTATGATTTGGCGAATGCATATGAAAAAAACGGCAAATACCAGCTCTATGAAAAAATATTAAATGAGATTCAATCACTACCCATAACACCGGCGTTTCGCAGCCAGCTTGATTTTGAGCTGGGACGTTTGTATTACAAGCAAAGCCGTTATGAAAAAGCGATGGCGATTTTAACCCAGTCTAAAGGTTTGGTGGAAAAAGATACAAAAAGTTATTTAAATCTGATTGAAATAATTAAGACGACGCAGGGTCTGGAACAAAAATATGCACAAGCGGAGCAGGAGCGCTCCAATGGAAACTTTCAGGTTGCTTACGATTTATTTGCCGAGATCAATGAGATTGTACCGGGATTTAAAAATGTTGAGACCAAACTGAAATCGCTGCATGCGGCGATAAAACGTGCCGATGAAGAAAATCCGGAGCAAAAAAAAATCGGGACAGCCCTGTCCTCAAATGCCGATTCGCTAATTCAAAGAGAATTTGCACCTCGGGTTGATTTTCGCAAACTTGCGGATAAAACAGCCGTTTTGCCGACGAACAAGCTTGAAACAGATGTTCAACTCGAAGTTTTTGACTCAACACCTGATGACACCACAAGACCACTTGAGGAGCTGCCGCAGGCCAGCTTTGATGAAATTAACTCGATCAATTCCGACATTTTAACGCAATCATTTCGAATCGATATCGATTCCCTGTATACCCGGGCATTAACCGCATTTAATGAGAAGAACTGGCTTGATGCGACGATTGATTTCGAGGTTTTACAGAACTTGCACCGTGATTATAAGGGATCAGATTAGTTACTCAGTCAGGCCCGGGCAGAATTGCACCGGCAAAATACGGCAAAAATTCCCGCAACACCCAATAAAAATCCATTATCATATTTTTTCCTCGGCATTTCAGCGATAATCATCCTGCCTCTTCTTGGTTTTATCATCTCGCCGGATATGCGCGCGCAATACTATCTTGTCAGAAAGGATTATTATGCCGCTGCGGCTATTTACGAAAAAATAATATCACGAAACCCAACCCGAAAAAAAATCTATCCTAAACTGGCACATATTTATTTGCTGAGCGGTCGAGTAGATAAAGCGGCAATTCATGTTTATAAACGCGCCTTGCAATTATCCATCAATACCAACCAGCGCAATAAAATTGCCTCGCTCGTGATGCAAAAATACCTGCAAGACGGCCATTCTGATAATGATGCGATTGAAGTTTTGGAAAAAGTTTTGAAGCAGGAAGTTGTCAGAAAACAAGTAAAATAGCTTATAAAAGCCATACCTGTTTATTCGTTCATTTTTTGTTTCAGCATATGCTATTTATAAGCGGTACATAAAAATGAATAAATCTACAAATTTCGTTATTATTTGCAAACAATTCGCAAGAAGCTGGGAAATTGAGCAAAAAAATGCGGAGCAGATCAGACCTGATCTACGATTGTGGTATTTTTAAAGCTGTGAAAAAACAGTTTATTCCCAACCCAATACCAGTTGATTTGCCCGGTTGAGCCGGCGGTCAGTCTCCGCATTAATATTCCCTTTGGTCCTAATCGAGGAGTCATCGAGAAAAATGAGTGTTACCAGGGTCATTGACGAAAAGTATGAAATCCATCGTGAGATCAAGCGAGGTGGATTTGGATTGATTTATGAAGGCGTTGACTTGACGTTTGGCAAACCTATCGCGATCAAAGCTGTCGATCCCAATCTGTTAGGTGAAGCCAAATATATTGACATGTTTCAGGCCGAAGCGCTCAATATCGCTCAATTCAGTCATCATAATATCGTTCATATTTTTGATATTAAACGGGACCCGACGGGACAGTTTTATATCATTATGGAGTTTATTGATGGGCCTGATCTCGGCACATTGATCAAAGAATGTAATTCGGGCAATTTCCAGCTACCTCTCCATCTTGGGCTGTATATCATCGCAGAGGCTTGCGCCGGGCTCGATTATGCGCATAATCGGCGCGATTCACAAACGAATGAACCGCTGAACATCGTACATCAGGATATTTCACCGTCGAATATCATGATCACACGTTCGGGAGAAGTCAAACTTATCGATTTCGGTATGGCCAACCTTCGTCGCAAACAGCCGAAAAATAAAAAAGAAGTCGTCATTCAGGGCAAACTGAATTACATCGTCCCGGAAATGGTGAAAAACTCCGGCCAGCTCGATCGCCGTGCTGATATTTTTGCGCTTGGGCTTGTTCTCTATGAAATTCTAACCGGTGAGCGGGTTATCAAACAGAATACACCGGAGGCTGTGGTGAATGAGTTGATTGCCGGAAAACTCGATCTGAGCGGTTTGGAGAACGGAAAACTTCCTGAGAAAGTTGGCAGAGCCATCCAAAAAGCGCTGGAAATTAACCCGGACAAGAGATATCCCACAGCAAACCACTTTTACATGGATTTAATGCACCAGTTGATCGTTACGGCACCGACTGCTGATTTTATGACCGAACTCAGTGATTTTATCTCTAAAAACATCCCTGAACCTGTAGCAGCAACCTCCGGCAGTTTTTCTTCCGATGGTTCCAAGGAAATAATTAATGGTTTTCAAAACATAGATGAATTGGAGACCACGAATTTTAAGGCACATGGTGGCCGACCATTTGAAAATGAAATCGACCACGATGCAGAGTCTGCCAATGAAATTGAACCTTTGGCAAATGGTTCACTCGAAGAAGACGCTGCATTGGAAGTTGACTTAGATAGTGCCGCCCAAAGGCAAAATACTCATGAAAATGATATTGAGCATCTTTCGGCACCGGAAGAAAACTCTCAACCGGCAAGCGCGGCGCTTAACGACGAGTTGGCGCTAAAAGAGGCGCCGTTAAGCTCTGAAAAAGCAGATGGCGATGAATTAGAAAAACAAGATATCGCTCTTGCTGCGGAAAATGAAGAAAAAGCAGAAGAATTCACCGCTGATGCGCCGGATCTGGAAATAGACATCAATGATGACTATGCGCAAGCGATCGTCACAAATGACGAAAAAAACGAAATAACGGTGCAGACAAGTGAGCCGGACAGCTTGCCCGGCAACAGGGAAATGACCGCAGAAAGCGAGACCAGTGATTCTTCTTTTAGCCCTGAAATGAAATTTCAACTGCAGGAATCACCGGAAGACGAGGAACTTAAAACGATCATCGATGTCGTACGGCTCTCAACACGGAATCACAAAAAGGCAATCATCTCGACGGTGATTGCGATTTTCGTATTGGCAGTCAGCTATACGGTTTTTGACGTCATGACGCAAAAAACAGCTTTCGGCGTTGCATTGTACGACTGGATTTCACCCCCTGCGGCAAAGATCGATTCCTATCCGTCCGGCGCCCAGGTTTACCTCGATGATGTATTGCAGCAGCAACGCACACCGTTGCGGCTCGATAAAATCAAACCCGGCATTCATAAGTTAAAACTCGTTTTACCACGTTTTGAGCCAATCGTCCGTTCGATCAACGTTCCGGGAAAAGGTGCGGTTCAGATAGCAGGCAAAAGTCAGATTGTGCCGACGGAACCCTTCATCTTTCATTTTTCAACAAAACTGAATATTGCCTCGACGCCTCCGGGCGCAGATATCGAGATCAACGGTATTCGTATTTCCAGCAAAACACCAACGGTAGTGAACTGGGAGATCAGCGGCGAACCGATTGAGATCAAGATGATGACTGCCGGTTATCCAGACTTGCAGGGTTTTTCAATCAGCACTGAAGATGCAAGTGAGTTTATTCCGGATCGTCGTTTTTGGAAATTTTCCCGCAATGATCCGGTAAAAGATGATTTCAGTGTCGAGGGGATTTTTCACAAATACATTGAGATTAAATCGATTCCATCGAGAGCACAAATCCTGATTAATAACAGCCCGGTCGGCATTTCAGGTATCAATGGCGAAGTTGCCCTCACGCCCGGGAAACACGAGATCAGAGTGCGTAAAAAAGGTTATATAGATAAGCGCCGTACATTGGAAGTCAGTGAAAAAACCACCGGGCGGATGACAATGGTGCTGTCACGGAAAGTGCGGATATTTGTCAAAAACAGTTTCACGAAAGATGATAACGATATTAATGCGAAAATCGTCTCGTTACGTGGTAGTGGCAAGACGCGACGCATGAATGTCAACACACCTGCGGAGATCACTCTCCTGCCCTACACTTATGCGGCGTTGCTAAAAAAGCCTGGATTTAAAGATAAAGAAGTCACAATCGGACGAACACAAACCAATATTGTCGTACGCATGGATCCAATTCCCGCCCCGGTGGAAATCTACATTGTTGACAGTGTCACAAATATGGTTGTTGAAGACGTTGATATTTCTTACAAATTACTCGAAACGAAAGAAGCTGAAAAAACACTTGGCAGCGCAAATGAAAAGGGAGAATTATTTGTGGAGTTGCCGCCGGAAATGTATCAGTTTACCATCAACAAACCAGGTTATCAACCTGTTACAAAAAATTTACGGGTTAAATCCGGCCGGCGCAACCGTTTAACGTTTCGATTTGTCACCGAGAACTAACTGCTTCGAAATGCAAGGGAGATGCTTTCATGCCTAAACTGATTGTAAAACACAAAGCTGAAGTTATAAATGAAATCACATTTAAAGCTTCCACCGGGGCATTCGCCATCGGTCGAGATGACCAGAATGATCTCGTTATTAACGACAAACTAATATCCGCCGCTCATGTGCGTATCGAACGGCACGGAAATCAATACAAAGTTCGTGATATGAAAAGCGCTTTCGGCACTTTTTTAAACAATGAACGGGTGGAAAAACTCGAGCAGCTTGCCAGTGGTGATGAAATCCGTATCGGTGATCATCTGGTTATTTTTGATAATCCGCTGGAACATCTTGAGCGTGCATTTCAGGGTGACCAGCCTGAGGAAGCGGTCTTGGAAAAACCGATGAATGCTCCTGTTTTTGAAGCCGAATCACTGCAAACGAAACATGAGGATTTCAGCATTGAGCAATTAGAAAAAGAAATTGCAGCCAATACTGAAACCATCACAGCAGAGAAAAATGAATACACAACCGAGATGGCGCCATTTTACTTGCTGGCTATTTTCGGCCCTTATGCCGGTAAAAAGTTTCAACTGAAATACGGTGAAACACGCATTGGGCGGGACAGCAAATTGAACGACATCATCATTCGAAATAACCGTAAGGGGGAAGTTGATCCAAGCATTTCCCGCAGACATGCAACAATTTCTTTTCATGACAATAAATTTCATTTAAATGACAAACGCAGTAAAACCAGGACATATATCAACCAGAAACTGGTTGCTGAAAATGATGAGTTCCAGTTAAATACGGGTGATGAGATCGAAATCGTCAGTGATCAGCAGAGTACGATTTTTCGTTTCGTTGCAGAAAATGACTGGGATTTTGCCCCGCCGAAGAAAGCCGGTGTTTGGTGGATACGACAGCGGGTTAAACTTTTATCAGTCACCGCGATTCTGACAATCGTCGCCGGTGCTTTCCTTGCCGGAACAGGCTTTTTGCAGCGTTCAATCATCACACAAAAACCCG
>JAJRYV010000052.1 GCA_024275575.1 bacterium | reverse complement strand
TTTTAGTTGAATATAAACATAGGGCTTAAAGGGCATTTATTCAAGTCTTTTCTGTGCTTTTTTTAGAGATAAAGCATTGTTTATAAAACCGGTTACATTCGTGCCGGATGGACACTAATTAGTGTGCTGAGCAGATACCTTTGTTCTTTTCCAGACGGATTACGCTTGTAAGACTGGAACAGCTTCCGTTAAGTTTTTTGCAGAAAAATGAAGGCCGTCGTTTTTTTAGACTATTAACATCCTGTTTTTATAAGAATAATCGTAATCTATGTGGAAAGCTGAAAGAATTTCGTTAAAAAAAGCTGGACAAAGATGGAAAAATTTTTATCTTGCTGGAAGCATTTCCAATCCCATCCCGATATCTTTGTTATTTGAAAATATTTCAGGTATATTTTTTTGCTTTAATTGTTTTAAATACAGATATATCCACGCATATTTTTTATTTGTTGAACCGCTTTCATTTTATTGCTTTCAATTTAGTTTAACAGGAGTTACTGGCTTTTATGGCAGCAACGATCTACGATGTAGCAAAACTTGCAAAAGTCGGCATCGGTACTGTTTCCCGTGCGATCAATAACAGCCCGAGTATCAGGCCGGAAACAAAAAAACGCGTCGAAAAGGCGATTAAAAAACTAGATTACAAACCTCATATGATCGCCCGCGGCCTGGCGCGAAAACGATCCAATACCATTGCCGCAATCATGCCTTTTTATACCGGCTATTTTTATCATGAATTGCTGCGCGGCTTCCAAAATATTCTTTCGCAACACGAATACGATCTGATCTTTTACTACGCCGACGGCCCCAGTTCCAACAAAGTCTACTTCGATCGTACCCTGCGTGAAAAACGCTGCGACGGTGTGTTGGCAATCTCTATTGATGTGCCCGATGAATATATCGAAAAATTTCAAAAAGCCAATTTGCCCCTCGTTTTAGTCGATCGTGATAATCCTAATATCGATTGCATCCTAGTGAAAAACTCCTCCGGCGCTTATACTGCGACCACCCATCTCATCGAATCCGGCCATGAGCGAATCGCCATGATTACCGGCAACAAAAACAGCCGACCGGGGCAACGACGCTTCGAAGGATTTAAACAGGCGCTGCAAAAATACGATGTACCGTTTTATCCTGAATATTTTCTTACGGCTGACCAGTTTGGGAAAAAAGAAGAATTTTTAAAGAATGACGGCTTCAATGCTGAAATCGGCAGCGCTGCGATGAAAAAATTACTGGAATTACCGCAACCACCGACCGCGCTTTTTGCCGCAGCAGACATTATTGCTTTCGGTGCCATGCGGACGCTCGATCAGGCGGGTATCGCCATACCGCAAGAGATGGCGATCATCGGATTTGATGATATCGAACTTGCCGCCTATATGTCGATCACGACGATGCAGCAGCCCATGTTTGATATCGGCCGTCTCGCCATCACCCGCATTCTGGAAAAAATTGAAAAAAAAGACAATATCATTCGCATGGAACAGCTTTCAACAAAACTGATCCGGCGACGGACGACTTGAGTTATTTGAGATGTTTGTGCATAAATTTTATCGGCTAATATTGTCGGGAACTGCCGTTTTCTTGATCGTAAATTTGACAGCGTGTTCAAAAGACCCTGGAGAAAATGTGCTCGCTGTCGTGGGCAAACGCACGGTGACAGCACGGCAATTGCTGGATCGTCTGGCTCAGTTCAAAAAGCGCGTCGGCAATGTGACGACAACCGGGCAGCAACTGCGGCAATTGCTCGCCGGCATCGTCGATGAGGAACTGTTGATCGCTGAAGCCTGGCGACGCGGCTGGGGGGATGATGCCGCTGCAAAAGCTGAAAAACAGCGCCTGGAAATGCAGGAGATGCTGGACTGGTATCATAAAAAGTTTGTGCGCCCGCAGGTGCGAATCAGCGACGCCGAGCTGCAGCGGCTTTTCGTGCGTTTTAATACAAAAGTGAAAGCGCGGCATCTGTATGCCGGCTCAAAGCATGTGGCCGATTCGCTTTATCAGTTGTTGCAAAACGGCGCTGATTTCGCCCAACTGGCGAGCACAGTATTTCGCAATCCCGAACTGCGGCGTTCCGGCGGTTCAGTGGGTTATTTTACCGTCGATGAAATGGATCCGTTCTTTGAAGATGCAGCCTATGCTTTGCCGGTGGGTGAGATTTCGAAACCTGTAAAAACGGCAGCCGGCTATAGCATTATTCAGGTTGAAAATAAAATCGGCAACCCGGTTTTGACGAAAACGCTGTTCAACGAACGCAAGCAGCATTTATATCGTTACTGGTTTGATCATAAAATGCAGCGGCTCAGCCGCAAACACGCCGATTCCATCGCCGCAGCGCTGGATATTCGATTCGATGAAAACACATTACACCGCCTTTTTGCTGCCATCCATAAAAATGAGTCGGAAAAGGAGTTGTTGAAATCGCAGGGAAAAGATATTTTCAACGTGCCGATGAATGGTGGGGCAAAACTTGTAGAAAGCCGTCACAATGTTTTGACGGTATTTGATTTTCAGCAAAAAGCCCGATTTACCAGCGCTAAACAGCGCGGCTGGATTCGCAGCTTGTTCACCCTGCGGGAGTATATTTCCGGCTTGCTTATTCGTGATGCGATGCTGCAAAAAGTACGGCAGGCGGGTTATGCCGGGACGAAGGAAGCGAAAGCAGCGGTGCACGAAAAACTCGAAACCTGGCTACTGACCCGTATGGAGAATGAAATCGATGCCGGGCTGCTGGTTTCGGAAGATTCACTGCGCGCCTATTTTGCGGAAGACCCGTCGCGATTTGCCGTCGCACCACAGTTTGCGCTCAATGAAATCGTCGTCTTGAAGCAGGAAACAGCAGACAGCATAAAAGCCGGGCTGGAAAGCGGCGAAGATTTTGATCTGCTGCGGAAGTTGTATTCAATTTATCCGGACCCGAAAAAGAAAACAGGCTTTTATCCTTTTTATTCTGCTGATGATTTTGGCGGCTTGGCGCTCGATCTGGCTGCTTTGAAAATCGGTGATTATCTCGGCCCGGTGAGCATTGAAGAAAAATTTGCATTTTTCCGTTGCGAAGGCCGCCGGCCCGGGAAAATGCGTTCGTTTGCCGAAGCTCGTGCTGAGGTGGAGCGTACGGTGAGATACATGCAACGCGATCGGAACAGAAAAAAAGCAGTTGATGCTATTCGCAAAAAGAGCACTGTTAAAGTGTATTATGAAAAAATAAAATCACTCCGTTTGAAATAGTAAAGTGGAGATATTTATGCGTTTTTTTAAAAAAAATGTGTTGATCCTCAGTCTGATAATGGGTGTTTTTCTGGCAGCGGCTCCACTTGCTGCACAGAAATTCGGCAAGATATCCGGCCGTGTGACCGATGCCGAAACCGGAGAAGTATTGCCGGGGGCAAATGTGATTATCGATGGCACCTCGATGGGTGCAGCGACAAACCTTGAAGGGGAGTTTGTGATTTTACGCGTCCCGCCGGGTGTCTTTTCGCTGCGAGTGCAATATATCGGCTACCAGAAATTACAAATGACCAATGTTCAGGTTTTGACCGACCTGACGACAAAACTCGAGTTTAAACTTAAAACAGAAGTGCTTACTACAGGTGAAGAAGTCGTCATCGTTGCCGAACGTCCGATCATCCGCAAGGACCTGACTTCCCACGAATCGCGTGTGCAGGCGGAAGAAATGGAGCGTATTCCGCTGCAGGAATTGAGCGATCTGCTCAATCTGCAGGCCGGCCTGACACGCGATCAGAGTGGCGGCATCCACATTCGCGGCGGCCGATCCTCCGAAGTTGCTTACATGGTAAACGGCATCCGCATCACCGATGATTTTTCCCGTTCTCAATCCATCGATATCGCCAACGAATCGGTGCAGGAGCTGCAGGTGATCAGCGGCACTTTTAATGCCGAATATGGCGAGGCGCTTTCCGGGATCATCAACATCGTGACAAAAACCGGTGGTGATAAGTTTTCCGGTAATATCGAAATCTGGAGCGGTGATTATGTCAGCTCGGCCGATGATGTTTTCTTTAATATCGATGACCTCAACCTGCTTGCAAACAGGAATTTCCAGGCTTCATTAAGCGGTCCGATCTTCAAAGAGCACCTGACTTTTTTTGCTACTGTCAGGAAATACCGCACTGACGGCTATCTTTACGGCGCTGATTATTTCAAACCCAATATTGTTGTGTTCAATGACGGCGTTCCCACAATCAATCTCGGAGACAGCAGTGCCGTGGCGATGAACTGGCTGGAAAAATTGACCGGGCAGGGCAGTCTGGAATGGAAAATCGCGGAGCCGTTTAAACTCAAAATTGATTTTCTCGGCAGCCGTCAGGAAAAGCGCAATTACGATCATGCCTTCCGTCTCAACCCTTATGGCGACCGCGGCGATGATGAACTGGGTTATGCGATTATGGCCAACCTGACACATATCCTTTCACCCAACACCTATTATGAGTTGACCGGGGCTTATAAATATAACGAATTGTTATCCAATCTTTATGAAAAGTACAACGATTCGCGCTACATGCACCCCGATTTTCTCAATCGCGGTTCGAATCAATATACCCGCGGCGGCACCGATCTCGGTCGTTTCGAACGCAATACTGAAAGCCTCATCGCGAAATTTGATCTCACCAGCCAATTGAACAAACAGCATCAATTGAAAACCGGTCTGGAATTTAAAAATGATAATCTTTTTCTTGATGATTACACCCTGGTCCCCAAAGAAGTTGACGGCCAGCAGGTGGTTCCATTCGTGCCGGATTTTCCCTTCGACGAGGTGCGTAGTCGCTTTGATCGCTCACCAAAGACTTTTGCCGCTTACATTCAGGATAAAATCGAATACGACAATCTGATCATCAATATTGGATTGCGCTACGACCGTTTCGATTCACGCGGCAAAATCGCTGCCGACCCCACCGATCCCAACATCAATAATCCGTTCAAATTGCAAAATATTTATCGCGACCTCGATAATGATGGCGATATCAGCCTCGCAGAGCAGACGGATGATAATAGAATGAGCATTGCTGAACGCGAAAAATTCTGGTGGAACAAGGCTTCGGTAAAAACGCAGTTCAGCCCACGCCTGGGCATCGCCTATCCGATCACCGATCGCGGCGTCATTCACTTTTCCTATGGTCTCTTTCGCCAGACGCCGGATTTTGAGCAGCTTTATCGCCGCGATGAAATTCTGCTCAGCGAAGACGGCTCCAGCCAGGGGCCTTTCGGCAATCCGGATCTGGAACCGCAGCGCACCACCATGTACGAACTCGGTTTGCAGCAGCAACTTTCCGACGATATCGGTGCTGATGTCACCTTGTATTATCGTGATATCCGGGACTGGATTACCGTCGGTGCGCCGCTGGAAACGGCCCTCGCAGGTGTTGGTTACAGCACGCGGACCAATCGGGATTTTGCTGAGGTGAAAGGCATCACACTCACCCTGTCGCGCCGCTTTGCCGATTACTTTTCTTTTAATGTGGATTACACATTTCAGGTCGCTACCGGCACCAACTCCTCACCTGAGGATGAATTTAATGCGCTGAATGAAGGCAAACAGCCGACGCGGCAATTAACGCCACTGGATTGGGATCAGCGCCATACGTTGAACGCCAATTTTTTTATCGGCAGCAAAGATTGGGGTGTCGGCATGAGCCAGCGTTTGAATAGCGGACAACCCTACACGCCGGTGCAGGTGACGGCGCGGCAGCAGGGTTCCAGCGTCGTCAGCGGTCTGGAAAAGAACAGTCGCCGCAAACCGGTCACTTTTGAAGTCGATTTGAATGCCCATAAATACTTCAATTTGGCTGGTTACCGCTTCCGTATTTTTCTCAACGCCTTCAATTTATTTGACCGCCGCAATCAGATCGATGTCTTCGGCGATTCGGGCCGGGCGGATTTCACCCTCAACGAGTTGCTCATCACCAGTGCCGACCCTGGCTGGTATGTTCAGCCGTACCGCTATTCAGCGCCGCGGCGAATTCAAATGGGCGCCGGATTTATCTTCTAAACTGTGAAATGAATTTTTGAAATAAAAGGAAAAACAGAATGCAATGGCTCATGCATATTAAAAATTTCAGGCTGCATAATCCACCGGCGCTCATATTCGTTTTGTTGAGTTTTGTGGCTGGTAGTACACCGACGGCCCTCGCGCAAAACGGCAATGGTCCGCACATTCCCTCAGACCAGCGCGCCGATGTGAATTTCCGTGAGAAAACCAATATCGACGGCAATAACGTACGCGCAACCATTTATAACATCGGCTGGGCCGGCTCCAAGGGAACCGGTGATTTCCAGTTCGAATTTCCCAAGAATACCAACCGGACTTACATCAATCTCGTCGCCATCTGGCTTGCCGGCGAGGTTTATAAAGAAAACGGCGAACTCATTCATATGGTCGATTTCCCCTCGTTGCGCCAGAGTCCGCAAAACAAATCGTGGAATATGGAACCTGTCCCGGGTTTTCAGAATCCCAATGTCGATGATATCGCCCGCAGCGATGACAAAACCACCTGGCCGCCGGCCTCGCAGGGCGGCTGGCGCGACAAACGCGACGATCCCGTCGATCCAGGCTGGATCGGTTCATGGAACGGTTTTTTCGGTAAAAATATTTTTAGCGCCGACCAGGAAATGTTCTACCGTACTTCTGATGATCTTTACACCCGCCATGATTATGTGCCCGATGAAACCGACCCCACCCGCGGTGGTATGGGATTTATCATGGATGTGCGCGCCATGGCCTGGACACAGGTTCTCATCAGCGACGTCATTTTCCTCATCCACGACATTCTGAACGACGGCACCAAACGCATCAGCAAAACGACGTTTCTCATTTGGCTGGCAGACCTCGTCGGCGGCGACCCGCAGGATGATTTACCTTTTGTCGATTTACAGACGAGCATCGCCTATCTCACCGACGCCGACAGGCGGGGAAACAATAGCTTTGGCGGCGATCCCGTTGGCCTGGGTTCCATCAAATATCTCGAAACACCGGGCAATCAGGTCGACGGCATCGATAATGACGGTGATTCGGAGCACCATCCTGAACTGCGGGTACAGATCGAAAATGCCGGCGAAAAAATACCGCTTTTTACTGAGGATGATTTTGGTGTGCGCACCATCCTGCCCGGCGATAAAATGGTGCTTATCGATTCGCTGACATTTGAACGGCGCGTCATCGCCTATCCTGCCGGCGGCGGCAGCGTTATTTCTCTCGGCAAAGAGTATGTCTTGCCGCCTTCCGGCATCACTGTCGAAGAAGACACCCTGGCCAACCTGCTCGATGAAGATTTCGACGGCCTGATCGACGAGCAACTGACTTTGCATGTCGAACGATTTGATGAAGTGACCAATACCGTTCAGCCGGTTCGTTACATTAACTATCTTTCATTCGCTATCGGCGATACCATCAAACGCGGATTTGTTGTTCCCGGGAAAGCCGCAGAATGGAACTACAGCAATGTGGCGCCGATGATCGACGAGGCGCGTAATGATTTTTTTGATAATGACGGCGACTGGGAAGCGCTGCAGGATGATCTCGGCCTCGATGGCGTCGACGCCTCTGAAGATGCTGAAACGTTGCCTGATCCCGGTGAAAAAGACGGTTTGATCACCAGCGGCGCCGGCACCAACTTCCCTGGTGAGCCCAACGTCGATAAAACCGACGTCAGCGAAACGGATTTGATCGGCCTGACTTCGGCTTTGCAGGACCCGGCCGCGGCGATCAATTTCAATACGGTTTCCGATGAATTTATCTGGCGCAAGTTCATGCGCCCCGGTTATTTCAATATCCCGCGCAAAGCCGGTGAGTTCGACACTTTCGTTTCCTCGGGATATTTTCCTATCGAATCCGGCCAACGCCAGCGCATGGCGATCTCTGTGGCCATGGCCGATGGCGGCTTAACTTTGCAGGATGATTTGCTTGCCGCCGTTGCCAAACAGGAACAGGCGCGAGTCGCTTTTGAATCGGATTATCGCTTTGCACAAGCACCCATCCAGGTGACACTCACAGCCGTTCCCGGCGATGGCAAAGTGACGCTGTATTGGGATGATGCCGCTGAATTTTCCGTTGATGGATTTATCAAACGCCTGGGCGGCAACGCCGAAGATTTTGAGGGCTACCGCATCTACCGCACCACCGACGCTGCATTGCTCGATGCCCTGGTTATCACCAATGCCGCCGGCATCCCGACATTAAAACGCCCCATCGCCCAGTTTGACAAAAAGGACGGCATCAGCGGCTTGCATCCTATCGATATTAACGGTGTTAAATTCGATCTCGGCCGTGATACCGGTTTGCAGCATACCTACGTCGATAGCGGCCTGACCAACGGCCAGCGTTATTTTTATGTTGTCACCGCTTACGATTTCGGCTATGAAGCCGGCAATATTCAACCGACGGAAACCGCTATTCGTATCGACGTCGATTTGCAGGGTGATATCACGCACGGCACCAACGTGGCGATTGTAACGCCGCGTGTCCCGGTGGCCGGTTATACCGAAGCCGGTATCGAAAAAATCGAACATATCCGCGGCACTTCCTCCGGCGAGGTGGCGTTCCGCGTCGTCGATCCGCGCGAGATTCGGGACGGGCATACCTATGAAATTACTTTTCAGGATACGCTCATCGTCGGGCAGATTTTTGATATTCTGACGACAAAAAATTATACGTTAAGCGATATAACCGACGGTGAAAATTTGATTATTGACGCGACGACGTTTAACCTGGGTGAAGAAAATCCGGTCGTCGACGGCTTTCAATTGCTCTTTAAAAATGAAGACCGCATTCGTGTCGACAGAACGCGTTCCGGCTGGAGTTCGGCGGAGGTTCAGCCGTTTGAATTCTCGCAGGCCAACTTCGTGCCCATCGTCGGGCAGCAGCGGCCTAACGATTATCAAATCGTTTTTGGTGAAGTCGGCATCGCAACCTCGAAAGACACCAGTATTTCCTTCTTTCCCTTACCTGCAAAGGAAGTGAATTTCAAGATCACCAATCTCGAAACCCTGGAGAATGTCCAGTTCGGTTTTGTCGAACTGGACGGGGCTGACGGCAGGCTGAGCGTCAATCCGGCTGACGCCCGCCGCGCCGATGTGATTTATTTCCTCGAAGAGGATGATGGCCGGCTTTCCTATACCTGGCAATTGCTGCTGAATGTCGTTGAAGGCGGACGCAACCCGCAGGCCGGTGATACATTGAATATTTTCCTGCGTAAACCGTTTCTCGCGCGTGACATCTATCAGTTTACCGTTGCCGGAGAATCCGTTTCAAAGGAATTGGCGAAAAAAGAGCTCGACAGAATCAAAGTGGTGCCCAACCCATATATTGCTGCGGCGAGCTGGGAACCGCGCAATACCTACAATAGCGGCCGCGGCCCGCGCCGTATTCAGTTCACTCATTTGCCGGCAAAATGCACCATCCGCATTTTCAATGTGAACGGCGTTCTGGTGCGTACACTTGAGCATGAGAGCAGCCTCGATGACGGCGCCGAATTCTGGGATTTGCTCAGCAGCGATAATCTCGATATTTCCTATGGCATTTATGTTTTTCATGTGGAAGCGCCGGGAATCGGCGAGAAAACCGGCACTTTTGCAATTATTAAATAGTGAGGAAATTTGCGATGTTAACGTTTGTTGACAAGGAATGAGCAGATGAGCGATTCAATCATTTGGCCTGATTGAATCGCAAAACAGAGCAATATTTAAAACTTTTGAGAGGATCATCATGATCTGTAAGTCAAATAAAATAAAGAGCTTCATAAGCGGAATTCTGCTGCTGGGATCATTGTTGGGCATGCAGAACAGCCAGGCGCAGGATTTGAAAAAAGTAGGCACTGCGGCAGCGTCGTTTTTGCGCATCCCTGTTGGCGCCCGCGGTGCGGCGCTGGGTGGCGCTGTCGCGGCAGTCAGTACGGATGCCTCCGCCATGTTCTGGAATCCTGCCGGCATCGCTCACATCGATAAATACACCCTGCTGGTCGATTATACCTCCTGGCTGCCGGGCATCGATTTTAATTACGTCGGTGTCGTGATTCCCCTCGTCGGAGTCGGCACGCTCGGGATTAATGTAACCTCGCTGGCCACCGAGGATATGGCTATAACGACGGTTGAAGACCCGGAAGGAACCGGTGCCAGTTTTTCAGCCTCGAGTATTGCCGTGGGATTTGTCTTTGCGAAAAATCTCACCGATAAATTTGCCCTCGGCGCCAATTTTAAATATATCAATGAATCTATTTGGAACTCCAGCGCTTCAACCTTGGCTTTTGATATCGGCACATTATATACCACACCGTTTGATGGCATTCGTCTCGGGGTGAATATTGCCAATTTTGGTTCACCGCTACAAATTCAGGGTGACGACCTGAATATTTCCGCTGATCTCGCCCCCTCGGTAAACGGCGACAATCAGAGCCTTGTCGCACGGCTGGCCACCGACCAGTTTGAAACACCGCTTATCATGCGCGTTGGTCTCGCCTGGGATGCGCTGGTTAATGCGAATAACCGGCTGACTTTATCGATTGACGGCATCAATCCGAACGATAATTCACAAAGTATTAATATTGGTTTGGAATATGGCCTGATGAATGAATTGTTGGTATTGCGTGGCGGTTATAATGAAATGTTTCTCCAAAATCCGGAAAAGGGGCTTGCCGTCGGTGGCGGCATCAACTGGAAAATGCAAAACGGGCTGAATTTTACCGCTGATTTTGCCTACCAGCAATTTGAGCACCTGCCCTCAGTGAATCGTTTTACCGTGGCGATCAGCTTTTAATTTTGAACCAGATGCAGGTAATTTATATACAAAAGTATTATAATTAATCCATTATTAAATTTAATTCATTTAAGGAGGTCTTATGACTTTGCTACGTAAACTCAGTGTTAGCGCCCTTGTTGTGCTGCTGGTTAGCGCATTTACCGTGCCGCTTTTCAGCCAGGTTAACGTGACTTTTCGCGTCAACATGGCAACGAATAACGATACGTTGAATGCCGGCCATTTTGTACAGATGCGCGGCCAGCACACTGGCAGCTTCCCCGGTGGAGAAAACATTACCTGGGGCAGTGATTCTGATTTGGTACTGGCCAATGACGGGGGTGATTACTGGTCTTTGACGATTCAGATGAATCCTCAGGATACGCTTTATTACAAATTCTGGGCTGGCTTTGATGCCAATACCGGTACCAGCGGCAGTGGCTGGGAAAATGGTTTCGTAAAAGGTCCCTTGGGCTGGGATACGCGCACATTCATCTGTGGCGATACCGATTCAACACTGGCCATGCAATATTACCATGATGATGCCGGTGAAGTCGATCAATACTGGCGTCCGTTTGAAGTGAAAGCAGACACAGTGGCTATCTGGTTCCGTGTTAATATGGCTGGTTTGACGAAAAAAGAGCAATTTGATCCTGCAGCCAACGGGCCGCTTGGTATCCGTGGTGATGGCGGGACCTCTGCCGGGGCTATCGATTGGGGAACATCAAAAGTTCTGCTTTCCCGTGAAGGCGAAGGCGACTTCTGGTCCGGCGCTGCTTATATTCCCAAAGACAGCTTAAATGTTGGTGATGTTCAGCAATATAAATTTTTTGTTGAAAACAAACATGCCGACGGCCCGGATTGGGAAAGTGTTGATAATCGTACATTTCCTTATTCCGATGCAGTGGTTAATCTTACCATGGACACAACGCTCGCATGGAACTATTTTGATAATGAGCCACCTGCAACAGTCGACCCTGTCGATGGCAATGTCGTTTTCCGGGTTGCCGTTGAAGCATTGGAAAAAACGAATCTTTTCAGCCGTACTGTCGGCGATTCCATCATCATCAAAGGCCCCAAAGGCTGGGGTGATGCGGAGGCCCTGCGTATGGACTACAACCCTGTGTTAAATGAATATACAGCAAACGTTCCTTTTAAACTCATTATTGGTGAAGTCGTCAGCTATAAGTACTTTGTCAAATGGGATTCATCCCGCGTTGATTCAAACAGTGCCAATTATTTTGGCGGTCAATTCACAACACCAGGCGATCTTGGCCAAGGCTGGGAAGAACCCGGTGTAACCGGCGGCGGTAACCGTACATTTACTTTTGAAGGTATTGCCCAACAATTTTTGCCCGGCGATTTTGGCCGTGATAATCAGTATTTTGATTCCCTTTTACCTGAAGGTGTTTTAACGGAGCCGATTACGGTTACATTTAACGTCAACATGACGTTGGCTTCTGATGTTGTTGAGAATCCCAATAACGAACTTTTCCGTCCAGGAACCGATTCCTGCTGGATTGCCATCGATACACCAATGTGGCGCCAAACACAGGGTTTTGCCTCTGCAGATGAAGCGCATTATGCTCTTACTGATGAAGATGGTGATGGCATTTACTCCGGTACTTATGAACTCGTTGTACCCACTTTTTTCTCAGTACCATACGTTGTTGGTTATTCAACCGATTCCGGCCCTGTGACAAATGGTGGTGGTTTTGAAAAAGGCAGACGTTACTATCAATTTATTCCACCGGCATCGTTTAATGCTGACGGGTCACCAGTATTCCCTGCGGAATATAATTTCCCAACAGTAGACTGGACACTGAATAATCTGCATGTTGAAGACCCACCAGTCATCACCAGTGTAAGCGCAGAAGAAGACAATTTTCTCCCTGCACGTTTCACACTAGAGCAAAACTATCCCAACCCGTTCAACCCGGAAACTACGGTGAAATATAGCCTCGCCAAATCTGCTGATGTTAAAATCAATGTTTACAACAGCATTGGCCAGCTGGTTAAAGTTCTCGTACGACAGAAGCAGAGCTCGGGCAGTTATACGATCACCTGGAGCGGTAAAGACCAGTATGGCCGCATTGCGCCATCCGGTATTTATTTCGTCAAAATGGTTGCCGGTAAATTTCAGGCGGTGAAAAAAATGACCCTGCTCAAATAATGCCCCGAAGGCTGAGCCTGGCGAAGCCGGGTTCGGTCTTTTAGCACAATCTTTAAATTTGGGTGCAGGGTTTATACCTTGCACCCTTTTTTTTAAAGCGATGATTTTGAATTGCCTGGAATGGATTTAATTCGCATGCCTCATGAATAAAAAAAATCAAAAATATTTGTCTGAAACCACGAATCGGCAGCTGCTTTATTGGCTGCTGATGCTGTTTTTTCCGCTTCTTTTGTTAGGATTTCTCGAAGCCGGTTTGCGAATCGTAAACTACGGCGGTGATTTGCCGCTGTTTATTGCCGCACCTGCCGAATATCCCGACTACGAGATGATCAATCCCGTTGTCGGCAAACGCTATTTTGCCACTTTGAGCAGTCCGCCAACACCACCTGTCGATTTGTTTTTAAAGGAGAAAAGTAAAAATACCGTGCGTATTTTTATGATGGGCGGCTCCAGTATGGCCGGCTACCCTTACGGATTTAATGTTACTCCGGCAAAGATTTTACAAAAACGCCTGCAAGATATTTACCCGGAAAAAAACATCGAAGTGATCAATACTGCCATGGTTGCAGTCAATACTTACACATTGCTCGATTTTACCGATGAAATTCTCGCCCAACAACCGGATGCGTTGATTGTTTACACCGGGCATAATGAATATTACGGCGCCCTCGGCGCGGCTTCCACTGAGTCTTTCGGTTCGATCCGTCCTCTCGTTAACCTTTCCCTGCGGCTGCGTTCTTATAAAACCTTTTTGCTGCTACGTGATTTGCTGGCAAAAATAGCCGTCGCTCTGCAGGATTTTTCCACCGGCAGCACGATCAGAAATCCCAATGCCACCCTGATGGCGCGTATGGTCGGTGAACAAAAAATCTCTTATAACAGCCCCATCTTCAATACCGGAAAGTGGCAATTTGAGGGTAATTTACGCGAAATAATCGATAAAGCCCGCACCGCCGGGGTGCCGGTTATTCTTAGTGAACTGGTGAGCAATATCCGTGATCAGAAACCATTCATCCCGCTGTCAGGACCGGAAGGTGAGGCAGACGAGCTTTTCGCAGCAGCTCGCAAAGCGGAAGAAAATGGCGCCATCAAAAAAGCGCGCACGCTTTATAAAAAAGCCAAAGATTACGACGGCCTGCGTTTTCGGGCACCGGAAGTTTTTAACGAAATTATTCAACGACTGGCACAGGAATTTCAGCTCCCCGTCGCTCATACAACTGCAGCCATTTCTCAACTTTGCCCGCAGGATTTACCTGGAGATTGTTTTTTTCTCGAGCATTTACATCCCAATATCGACGGCTATTTTGCCCTGACTGAGGCTTTCTTTAACGCGGTTCTCGATAGCAGGATAATCAGCGCACATATTGCAAAAGCGCGCATCAAACCGTGGCGGGAATTCCGGGATGACTGGGGCGTTAGCGACCTCGACTTGGCTTATGCCCAATTCCGTATCGCTTTTCTCAAAGCAGGTTGGCCGTTCAAAACCAATGCGGCGCCGAACAGGGAAACCATTGCTTTCACAGCAACGACAAAAGCAGAATCGCTGGCAGTAAAAACCTGGCAGGATAAAAACTATGACCGTGAGCATGCCCATGTTGATCTGGCGGAGTTTTATGCGAAAAAAGGTGATTTCCATGCGGCCTTCCGCGAGTATCGCGCATTAACATTTTATGGCCCGCAAAATCAGACTGCGTTCATTCGCGCCGCGGAAATGCTGATCAACGACAAATCGTTAAACGAGGCGGTTTTTTATTTGCACAAAGCGCTGCAACTCGGTGAATCGGCTTTTGCAAATAAATGGCTCGGGCAGATTTATCTGTTGAAAAAACAGAACAGGCGGGCTTTGTCCTGTTTACAAAAAGCTGCTGAAAAAAACAGGGATGATGCACAATTGCTTTATAATCTCGCCGGCGCATACGCTTTGAATAAAAAATACGAACAGGCCCTGCAAACCCTTGATGAACTGGAAAAAATTCTTCCCGGATATCCCGATGCACTGGCCTTGCGAAAACAGATCGAAAGTTTTAAATAATGGCACAGGTTTCAAGTCACACGTTCACACGTTCAAAGAAAGGCAAAAAGGATGTCGTCAAAATTTCGTATTGTTATTCTTCTGCTTTTGTGGGCAGGGATGACCGTTTCCTGCGGGAAAAAACAGACGGGCAAAAATGAGAAAGTCTACGTCCCACAATGGGCTAAAGGCGCCGTGTGGTATCAGATTTTTCCGGAGCGTTTTCGCAATGGTCTGGCGGCCAACGATCCAACAAAAGAAGAGGTACGCGTCGATGATCCCGGCGACTGGCGCCTGACGCCCTGGACTTCCGACTGGCATAAATTGGCAGATTTTGAAAAAGCACGCTCCGGTAAATTTTATGATGAAATTTATCAGCGTCGTTACGGCGGCGACCTCATCGGGGTGATCGAAAAGTTGGATTATCTGCAGGAACTCGGCATCACCGCAATCTATTTCAATCCCATTTTTGAAGCTTATTCGCTGCATAAATATGACGCCGAAACCTATCACCACATCGATAATAATTTCGGCCGCGACCGTGAAGGCGACCGCGAGCTGATACAAAATGAAACCATGGATGCCGAACACTGGGCCTGGTCCAGCGCTGACAGCGTTTTTCTCGAATTGCTGCGGGAAGCGCACAAGCGGGGCATGCGTGTCATCATCGATGGCGTTTTCAACCACGTCGGCCGTAATTTCTGGGCGTTTAAAGACGTGCTGGAAAAACAGGAGAAATCAGCATACAAAGACTGGTTCATCATCCATCAGTTCGACGACCCGGCGACAGCGGAAGATGAGATGAAATATGATAGCTGGTGGAATACCTGGGATCTGGTTGAGTTTCGTGAGGATGAAAACGGCATCGTTGCACCGGTGCGCAAACACCTCTGGGCGATCACAAAACGCTGGATGGACCCCAATGGTGACGGTGATCCCGAAGACGGTGTCGACGGCTGGCGGCTCGACGTTGTACCCGATGTGGCCATGCCGTTCTGGGCTGATTGGGGCAAATATGTGCGTTCGATCAATCCCGAGGCTTACATCACCGCTGAACTTTGGGAAGAGTCATCCCATTATATTTCCAACGACAAATTTCATGCGGTGATGAACTACCCCTTTGCCTACGCCGTCGTCAATTTTTTTATCGATAAACAAGAACGGCATCTCAGCGCCACGGCATTTGCCCAAAAATTAGATACGCTGCTGCAGGTTTACGAATGGGATGTTATGCTCGGCATGCAAAATCTGATGGACAGCCATGATACCGACCGGCTCGCCAGCATGATTAAAAATCCCGACCGTCAGTATGACCGCATGGCGGACCGGCGGCACAATGAAAATTACGACGTCACCAAACCTTCGCCGGAAGATTTTAAAGTACAGATGATGATCGCCGCTCTGCAGGCTGTTTTCCCCGGCGCACCGATGATTTATTACGGTGATGAAGCCGGCATGTGGGGCGAGGATGATCCCGGCGACCGCAAACCAATGTTATGGCCGGAGTTTAAATATGATAATGAAAAATACGAACGCATCGGTTTACAAGACCGCTCCGATCCGGTTGCCTTTAACCACAAGATGTTTGCGGAATATAAAACGATCTTTAATCTGCGCAGAAAACATCCTGCGTTAAAAACCGGAAGCTACGAAAACGTGCTCGCTGACGACGCTCGTGTTTTATTCGGGCTGAAACGCACGCTGGCTAATGACCTGGTCTATGCCTATTTCAATAACAGTGAAAAAGCGCAGACAATCGTTTTGCCGGCAGAAGCGCGGGCGCTTAAAGATGTGCTCGACCACAGCATAATGACCTCTGACAGCACGATGATGCTCAAGGAGAAAACCGCAGCTATTTTGGTAAAATGATCAGCTTTTGTTTCTCGGCAACCCGCCCACTTTATTGCGGGTTTTATCTAAAAGTAACAGCAGGACTAAGCCTTTATTATTCTCGCAGAGACGCGGTGGCGCAGAGAAAAATAGCATAACATATTTAAAGACATAACTCTGCGTCTCAGCGGGATGATTTTTTAATAAAAAATTAAGTTTCCAACTATGCTTTCAAAGAACTACAATGAAATCAATTATGTATCAATTTTTTTATCCGGTTGCCCAATTAGCTCAGCAAGTGATAAATATACCATCGCTCCGAGGCATAGCTGTCAAGTTAGGAGTGTAAACCATTTGAAAACAACGGTGATGCAACGTCGTTGTATGTTTTAATATGCAGCGGGCGTCATAAGCTATTTTCATACAGATTTAAGAATGCTGAATTAACTGGATACCCAGAACTTTTTTAAAGAATTTGTAAATAAAGCGGGCTATATCTTTTATAACCTACCACCTGCCATAAATCTATTTAAACATCCTGATATATTTTTCAAATCCCTCCTTCGTCAATTCCTCTTTCGGAATAAAGCGTAGTGCCGCCGAATTGATGCAATAGCGCAGGCCGGTGGGGGCGGGGCCGTCTTCAAACACATGGCCGAGGTGGGAATCCGCGTCTTTACTGCGCACCTCAACGCGTTTCATCCACAGGCTGCCATCGATTTTTTCCACGATGTTGCCCGATTCCAGTGGGCGGGTGAAACTCGGCCAGCCGGTGCCCGATTTAAATTTATCTTTGGAGCTGAAAAGTGGCTCGCCGGAGACGATATCGACGTAAATGCCATCTTTTCTGTTATTCCAATATTCATTCTGAAAGGCGCGTTCAGTGCCGTTTTCTTGGGTGACATAATATTGCAATGGTGTCAGCCTCGCTTTTAATTCAACTTTTGACCTTTTACCACCGCTCATTTTGCTTTTTAACTTATCGCCCCAGTGCTTTTGAATAAATTCATCACGACCCGAAGCTTTGCGATAGCGCTGGTAATGCGCCGGATTTTTTTTATAATAATTTTGGTGATAGTCTTCCGCCGGATAAAATTTGCCTGCCGGGCGAATTGCAGTGACGATTTTGCCGGAAAACCGGGCGGATTCTTCCAGCCTTTTTTTCGAATTCTCGGCTAATTTTTGCTGCTCCGGGCTGTGATAAAAAATCGCTGAAGTGTACTGATGGCCGCGGTCGTAAAATGAGCCGCCGGCATCCGTCGGGTCAAACTGCATCCAGAAGATTTCCAGCAGCCCTGTGTAACTGATTTCCTGTGGATCAAAGAGAATCTGTACACTTTCGATGTATTTTGTTTTGCCCGAGCTCACCTGTTTGTAAGTTGGCTTGGCAAGTTCACCGCCGGCATAGCCGGAAATGACCTCATGTACGCCGGCCATTTTTTCAAACGGCGCTTCGATACACCAGAAGCAGCCGCCGGCAAAAGTCGCTTTCTCCAATTGCCCGGCAACGCCGGTTGCTACTGTGAGGAATAAAAAAAATAGAGCTGCTTTCGTCATATTGCCCTCGCCTACGTGCGTTTCCCCACCGTCATTCAGACAGGAAAACACAATATTGTTTGGTGAATTTGATCAAGATTTGTTGGCTAAAACAGCGATGACGGCTTTCTTATTCCATTTGCAGTAACCTATCCGCATGGCTGCGGACTCAATCTAAGCGTAACCGTATTCATCAGGAACAGTTCTTAAATACAGTCGTGCGGAGTTTTATTTTTTTAGTTCCGGCCTGGCGGGACAGGCGGAGGGATAACCGTTGTAATATCCGGAAGGCAATAGTCGGCAGAGCGGCTTGAAGCCGTTTCCAAGCAGTTGCCCACTGTGAGATGTCGCACTTATTTTAGTTTTTTGTTCAGCACACTGATGCGATCCTGGATATGCCGGGTAATTTTTCGGTTACCGGCATTTTGTGCCAGCAGCAAAGCGCCCTGATAATGCTGCAGTGATTCCTGCAATTTATTATTGGTGAAATTGAGCATGCCAATTCGCATATGGGCATTGAGCAGAACATCATTTTCATGGGCTTTTTCAGCCAGTATCGTCGCATTTTTATAAGCGTGTAAAGCATTTGGGATAGCTGAAGTTAGTCGATAGTATTCGCCGATTTGAAACATCGCACTCGCTTTTCCTGCATGGTCGTTTAATGTTGAAAAAAACTGAAAAGCCTCATCCAGTCGTTTCAGCACGTCCGGTGAAGCTTTGATATTGATTTGTGCTTTTGCTGCTGCAACTAAAGCCCGCGCTTCTCCCTCATTATTCCCCAATTCATCGAAGATGACCAGAGCATTTTTTGCATGATCAACCGAGGCGGAAAAATCGTTACGCAGATACATCGCTTCGGCGAATTTCAGCATGATATCAGCAGCACGTTCGGGTTTTCCCTGGTCTTGAAATTGCTCGATGGCATCGGTAAGTGCATCTTCTGCGAGGGCAAACTCTCCACCCTGATTGTAAATCATGCCGATGGCGGCAGTGGTGCGGGCATAACTTTCTTTAGCTCCGGTTCGCTGATAAATTGCCAGCGCCTGTTTATAGAAATCAACCGCATTTTTCAAATTGCCGCGTCGAATAACCACGTCTCCGATTCGTATGGCAGCCCATGCCTGTTCGTTCCAGAAATTGTAATCACTTGCCAGTTTAAAAAGCCGTTGACAGGCTTTTACAGCGCCCTTCTCACTGCGGTTTTCCAGGCTGATTTCGGTCATCAGTTTCAATATTCTTATTTGATGATGCACGGCGTCGATATTTTGCGCCAGCTTAAAAGCCCTTTTGAGCCCGGACATCGCTTTCCCCGGGTTCCCCCAGCGGCGGTCGACATCGGCCAGCACGATCATACAGGCAATACCCCCCATACGATTACCTGATTTTTTCATAAAATCAAGCGCGTGTGTCAACAACGTGTCGGCATAAACGAGCTGTCCAAGTTGCATGCTAAAGCGGCCGGATTCAGCTTGCACCTTGGCGATGTCATCCAAATCTTGAACAAAATCGGCTGCTGCCAGCGCTTTTTCAAAATGTGCCATCGCTTTCGTGGTATCGCCGATCGCAGCCAGTGTGCGAGCAATTTTCAAATAGGCGCTGCTTTCCATTGCTTTTCGCTGATTGCGTAGGTAGTGGCTCAGTGTTTCATCGTAATAAACGGTTGCATTGGCGTAGTCGCCATCCTCAAAAAAAAGATCGCCAATAAAATCCGTCACCATCGGCGTCATATCCGTCGGTTGCATTGTCGCCTGCAGCGATTCAATTTCAATCTGTAATTCCTGCAGGTTTTGTTCAGCGGCTTGCATGGTGAAAATTTTGCGCATCAATAAAATCGCTTCGATACCGTAGGCGTACAGGGCCTTGTTTTTACTGGAGGCAAGTGCCTTCCGCAGCACGATGAGGGCCTTTTTGAACTGACCGGTTTCAAACAGAATATGCGCCGTCAAATTCATCACCGCCAATTCTTCGGCGTCGTTATGCGTTGCCAGGGAAAGATTAAGTGCCTGAGTCAGCATCGATTTTGCAGCGTCAAAACGGCCGATTTCATATAAAATCCGCCCCTCTGTGGAGTAAATATGGCGTTCATATTCAGGATTGGGGGCAAAATCGAGCAATACGCGCGCACGTTCCAGCGTGCCCATCGCTTCTGCATAACGCCCGGATTGGTATAATACTTCACCCATATTTTTCAGCAGCATCAACTCCGTCGTTTGATCATTTGCGGCGCGGGCACTTTTCAGGCTGCTTTTGAAACTGGAAAGCGATTCGGTGAACGGTGCATTGGGCCAGTTCAAATAAGCGATTCGCCCGAGGGCGCTGATCGCTTTAGTGCTATCGACAACCTCATAAAAAATGCCCAGGGCTTCGTGAAAACTGTTCAACGCATTGAGCTTGTCACCGGTAATTTCATAGGTATCGCCGAAGTTGAATCGCACATCGCCCTCGCCTTCACGATCGCCGGTATCCTGCAACAGGCTCAAAGCGCGGGCATGAAAACTCAGCGCCTCTTCATAGCGCCCCATTTCGTGATAAGTACGACCCAGGTTTTTCATAATGCGCCCGCCGTTGGCTTTATCGTTCAATTCGACCGAGAGGTTCATCGCCTTTTCAAAAAAACGCCGCGCTTTTTTAATGTCTCCTGATTCCATATGCAGCAGACCAATATTGTTTAACAAAGCGGCATGTTCAGACTGATAGCCCATTTCCTCTGCCATTTTCAACGCTTCCTGCAGAAAAGGCATGGCCTGAGCAAAATTGTCTTTCAAACGAAAAATTGTCGCTGCCTGCACGCCGAAATGGATAAATTCACGGATGTTTTTTAACCGGCGTGCCAGGTCAAAACCGATTTCATAGTAACGCAGGGCCGGGCGCAAACGGTTATTTTCAAGACAAATTTCTCCGAGCAAATGCAATGCTTCGAGGCGGGGGATATGATCACCGAGGCGACCAAGCAGATCCTGTGCATCAACAAGTTCGTTAATCGCCTGCTCAATATTGCCGTTACGGTAGGATTCGACGCCTTTGTAATGCAGATGATTGGCGACGATGCGTCCCTGAAAGGAGTTTTTTTTGAGCAATTCCCGCAGCGCTTTGGCGTCGCGGTTTTGCATCGCGGTTTTATATTTATTGATAAATTGTTCACCCGTGATTTTTACATTTTTTTGTGCAGGTAAGCTTCTGAAAGGCAGCGCAATTATCAAACCTGTCAGCGCTATTTTAAAAGCAATTTTCACGATCGGGATATCTCCAAAGCAATTCACAGTGTTTCCCCGTCTTCTGAGCTCTAACATATAAAACTAATACCTGCAACGTGTCAAACTGCAAACAGCGGAAATAGAATTCCCCGCAAAAATTTACTAATAAATATGGAAATTTCATGATTTTGGAAAAAACAGCAAAGAAATCATAGGGTGAGCGAAATAAAAAATGAAACATGACTGTTGCGGCCAACAATTCACAAAACTCTTAGTCTCAAACAGGGAGAGGCCATGTTTTTATCCGTTATTGTTTTCTGTGCAGCTGTATTTCTGGCAACCATCCTTGGCCTGCCGATTTCAACAACCCACAGCCTTACCGATGCGCTTTTGGGGCCGGCCTTCTCGCCACAGCCGGACAGGCGAATTATTCCGTTCTTATCGACAAAGTGATCTCACCGCTGTTGCTTGGCCCGCTGGTTGTCCTTTGTGTTGCGGTTTATTATCCGTTACGCCGTCTGAGCCGGAGCCGGAAATTTTCCCGGAATGCATGCCTGTGCATTGAATGGTCTCAACCGGTTAATCTCAGTACGGGCAACAGCATGTCCTCTCTGGCGACGCGTATATTTCCCTGGTGCTTGCGAGCAAGTGACGCTGGTTGTGCAGCGGAGAACGATGTCTCGGATTTACGGGGATTTAACTTGAGATCAGTTTTGAAGTGGGCGCATATAGCGAGTGGCGGGCTCGTCAGTTTTGCCCGGGGTCTTAACGATACACCAAAAATCGTCGGCC
>JAJRYV010000051.1 GCA_024275575.1 bacterium | reverse complement strand
GATGTGTTTATTAAAATTTTTCATGCCATCGGGAAATTTCGGGGCGATGCCAAATTATCTTCCTGGATTTATCGTATTACTGTTAATACCTGTCTAAAGAGAGAACGACGAAAAAAACTTGTAAACTGGATATCTCTGGAATTTCTGTTCGAGGACAGGGAAAATTTCCAACCTGTATCGCCGGAAGGAACGCCCCATCAACAGGTCGAAATCTCTGAAACAGAGCAAATCGTGCAGCAGGCCATCCGCCGGCTTCCTGCCCGGCAAAGGACAGCGCTGGTTCTGTATCGTTACGAAAATTTATCATACACAGAAATTGCACAGGTGATGGAAATCAGCCTGTCTGCCGTGGAGTCACTGCTGCATCGGGCTAAAGATAATCTAACAAAAAAGCTGCTGCCCATGAAAAAATATTTGCACTGAACGCAAGTTATTTGAACGGTATGGGTCTTATTAATTGCGATAGGGAAAAAGATATGAGACATAAAACGATTCAAAAAAAATTGCTTCGCTATCTGGATAACGATTTATCCGAAAAAGAAAAAGAAGAATGGCGTCGTCATCTGGAAAGCTGTCGGAATTGCCGGGATGCTTTGAAAACTGTTGAAGCGTTGTGGAAAACAGAACAGCCCATTGAACGAAAAAAAGCGCCGCAGTTTCTCTGGACGAGCATTTCCGCGCGGCTTAAAACAGAGCAAAAGCAAGGTTTTTTAAATAGAGTAACTAACAACATCGTGCGCCCGGCGCTGCGTCCTGTGGCAATAGTGGTGGTGCTGCTTTTTATATTTTTTATCGGAATTCAACTGGGAACTCTGATGAGCGGCCAAACCGGAGATGGCGCTGAAATTTCTAGCGTAAAAGAAAGTGATGATTTTGGGTTAGGCTATTTTGAAGTTTTACCGCCGACTTCACTTTATTCCCACACTTTGGCGTTAATCGAAAGTGAGATAAAAAAATGAAAAAAAGTTTTATCTACCTGATTATTGTTGTGACCTTGATAAACCTGACAGCCCTGGGCACCATTGTTTACCAGCGCTGGTTGAATCCGGTGGAAAGTCTATGTGAACCAACGCGAGAATCACGATTTGAGAAGATCAAACATGAGCTGGATTTAACCGAGTCGCAAATTAGGCATTTTGAAGAAATCCGGCATGAATTCCATTCCGCTATGGATTCTTTAAAAGAGGCGCTTGAAGGGATAAATCGGCAATTGCTGCAGGAAATCTGGCAGCCGCAGCCGGATAATGCCCGTATCGACACCCTGTTGCACCGAATCAGCCGCTTGCAAATGGAATCCCAGCATCTGGTTATCTGGCATTTTTACCAATTAAAAAAAGTCTTAACTAAAGAGCAATGGCAAAAGTTTTATGGCATTGTCTGTAAACGATTTTTAGGTCGAATTAGAAATGCCGGTTCGCAGGCGCCGGCAAATACGGAAAGGGATAATCAATGATGTTTCGATACACTAATTTAAGGATTGTAAGAATCGGAACGCTCCTGGCCATTTTTACCGCTACGCTTTTGTTGCCCTTTTTCCCCCTACAAGCCCAGGAACAGGATACGGTTGTGTTTACTCTGGACGACTGCATTGAAGCAGCGCTAAAACATAATCCGCAAATTCTGGCTTCCGCTTTAACGGTGGATGAAAGCGGGGCGAGGATCGATGAAATCCGCGCCGGATACTATCCAACGCTTTCATTAAACGCTACTGCCGGCCGGTTCGGCTGGGAAAACAACGCCGGCGCCGGAACAACCGGCAAAGAAAATATAAGCAGCGGTCTTTTTGCCCGTTACATGGTTTTTCAGGGATTTAAAACCGCATCTGCGGTGAGCGCGGCCAAAGCGAATCATCAATCGAACCGGGCGCAACACAAGGTCAACCGGGAAGAACTCGTCGTGCTCGTAACCGAGGCCTATTACCGGCTGTTGCAGGCGGAACGCTTTGCGGCTGTGGCGGAGCAGTCACTGCAACGCGCGCAGATGCATCTGGATTTTTCCAAAGCCCTGTTTAAAACCGGACTGGCAAAACGTTCGGATATTTTGAAAGCAAAAGTCGCCCAATCGGACGCCCAATTGTCGTTGATCGGCGCGCGCAATGCCCGGCTGGCTGCACAGGGAAAACTCAATCTGCTAATGGGCCGTGGCGTGCAACTGCCGTTAAAAATTAAGGATAATCTGGGAGCGATTAACAGCGTTGCGGACAGCGGCCTTTTTATTGATACAGATCAGTTCGAAGAATTTGTGCGGCTTGCTTTTCAAAACCGTCCGGAGATGGAGCGAATCGATGGGCAGATCAAAGCGCAGCAAGCCAATATTCGAATTGCCCGCAGCGATTATTTTCCAACGGTTTCGGTGGATGGGAATTACACGTATGCCGGGGAAACGAGTTACGATTTGAATTCATCGTATTACATTGGGGCTACTTTAAGTTTTCCGTTGTTCAACGGCTTTGCCCGGCCGGCGCGGGTCAGGCAGGAAAATTTGGCGCTGCAGAATCTGATCCAACAGCAGGAAAGCATGCGCCAGCAGATCAGTCTGGAAGTATGGAACGCTTTTCTGCAGGTAAAAGAAGCGGCCGAACGCGTGCTTAATTCACGTATCTTTTTAGACAACGCGCGGGAGAGCCGCGACATTGCCGAGGGTGAATATCGGGAGGGCGTTGGTTCGATGCTGGATGTCATCGACGCCCAAACCGCGTTTGTGACTGCCGAACAGAAACTAATTGAAGCTCTGGCGGATTACAAAATTGCGCTAACCACGCTGAATCGTGCCGTCGGAAAGAAGAATATCAGGGAGATGCTGAAGTGAAAAAGAAATGGTATTATATTTTCGGAATTTTATTCCTGTCGATTATTGTATTTGTTGCCGGTTATCCCAAATTGTCCGGAAAAAAGGAAGATTTGGAGAATTATAAAACCGCGGTTGTTACGCGGCGCGATATTGGTTCCAGCGTGCTGGCAACCGGCGTCATCAAACCGATGGTGGGCGCCGAGGTGCGGGTGGGATCGCGGGTATCCGGCGTGGTTAAAAAAATTTACGCCAATGTGGGCGATTATGTGAAAAAGGGGCAGATCATCGCCGAACTGGATCCGTCGGAATTGCAGGCAAAATATAAACAGATGCGCGCTGCTTTAGAGGTTGCTATG
>JAJRYV010000050.1 GCA_024275575.1 bacterium | reverse complement strand
TTTTTCCCGTTTGTATCTTGGCCAGTTTTCGATGCCGTTACTGAGTTCTTCCAGAACAGAATGATATTTGGCGAACATACCCCAGTTGATGGCGAGAGGAGCCAATGGGATTGTAACAAGTTCAGCACGTTTCCCTTCAAATAAATAGTAAAGGGGAAGGTTGTAGATATGCCCCATAATTGTGAGATAAGGAATCGCTGCTTTATATCCACCCGTGATATTTAGGGAAACATCGACAGGATAATCTGCGATAATTGCATCAATTTTTTTAACCAGATTAGGCATGCCTGTTTTTTGAAAAATTTGTGATTCATTCACTTGCAATCCCTCAATCACATCTACTTCCAGATTAAAATGCGCCGTAATCCCCGTTTGTTTATTGATCAATTCAACAAGAATTTCCGCTGCAAGGCACGAAATCAGCGTGTCCGATGCAAGGAGGAAGACCTGCAAATCAGTCTGGTATTTCTTTTTGATAAGCAGCAAGCTGCTCAGCTCAGCGCTGGGGTCTTTGACCGAAACCAGTTTTGAGGAAACATTCGCTTTTGACCGCTTGATGAGTTTTTCGAATTCCGGCCATTTACCGGCCGGTTTTTCCTCCAGGTATTCTTTTTCCTTCATTGTCCAGTTTAGCTTTTTTTCCTTTTCCAAATTACTGAATAGCGATGTGCCCACCATTGTTATAACTTTCATTAGACGCCTCCAACCACAGACAAGCCGAAACCTTGTTTTTGAAATAATTGAAACTCACTGTTTTCAGTCATGATGTTCCCATTGTGAAATAATTCAATAATTTTTTCAGCAAATTCGTCATCCATTTCAGCGTTGGTTTTGAAATAATACACGCTGCCCGCCGGAACCGCTGCAAGCATTGGTTTGGGAAATTTGGCTTTCATATCAAAACCACCGATATTCATTTTCTTGCCGAGACTTGCTGCAACAAGTTGAAAACATCCATCAACTTTATAGCTCAAAGAATCGGGAGCAATGAAATCAGGCAGCCAACCCTGGCGGAAAAAAGCCGGCGTCAGCAGCACGATTTTGAACATATTCGAAGCGGAAAGGTTAGCGGGCGCTAATGGTTCGGCGGGCGAGGTGATTTTTTTGTAGCGAACGGCTTTGCCCTCACCGCCCAATTTCAAAAAACCCTCATCCGGCAAATCTATTCCTTCAAAGTCCAAATAAAATTTCAGTCGGGAATTAAAATCGCCGCCTTTTGCTTCCAGCCGCACCATGTCGATGCGATAGAGCGCGCCCTGTGCCGTCGTACGCATTTGGCCAAGCCGGGAAATTCCGATTTTCGGGTCTTTACTGATCAGCTCCGACAAATTGAAAGCCGTCAGCGCATCCATATCCCCGTGTAAATAGCGTTCAAAATCGCTCCTATTCATGAGGCCGGTTTCCGGCGATTCGTAAGTCTTTTCCTCATCTTCGGGAAAGAGCAAGCTGGGCAAAAGCGAAGAAACGGCCAGTGATGAATGGGCGGTTATGTCCTGCAACTGCATCGGGGTTGCAAGCGCATGATCGCTATCTGTCTCTTCTTTTGGTATTACAAGATCGCGCGGCATCGAGTAGAAAATCGAATCATCCCGAAATAGATGGGTTCCGGTTATTTGCAACTTTTTCGTCTCGTCTTGTGCCGTTTCAGCTTTTCCCAATTCTGCCGGATTGTTGGCAAACCAGGCGGAACGCAACGCCCCGTAAAAGGTTGAAGGATGCGGCGGGAAGAGAATATCTGCCCAGGTTTCTTCCTGCATGGTAAAAGGTTTGCCGTCGCGGAAAAACAGGGTGTCGAGCGCATCGAGTTCTATTTTCATGATGATGTTTTCCTCCCGATATAATTGGCGATTTCAAGCAATAATCCGAACTTCTGCGTATCATTTTCAACATAATCAAGGATGTTCTGGTAACTTTTGACGAGGTCGTTCAATGCTGTTTTGCTTGTCGGTTCCTTGCGCGTTTTCAAATCAACGCTGCGTTCGATCGCTTGTTTGATTAATACGCCATTCAGCTTTTCCTGACCTGATTGAGCATTTTTTAAGATGGTCAGCATATTTCGCTGCGCATTTTTTGAGATGAGTTCTGTCGCGGTTCGTGAAGCAATTTGATCGATAATATCAGTAATCCATGGCTTACTTTTATCAGCTAACTCCTTTGTCCACGGTACGGTAAGTTTCTCTACTTCGCCGGAATGTTTTAGAGCAGTGATAGCGAGACTGTCTTTGTCCTCTACACTTTTTGCCCGTTTCTCCGCTGCACGCGCTTCTTTTAGCACAACGGAGAGTGGTGTTTTATAATGGGCGATCACCACTCCTGCAGAAGCGGTCGATTGCCTGGCGGTGCCACTATCTGCAAATTCCGGAAATTTTTCGCGTAGTTCTTGCAGCACTTCCGCAAAATATTTCAGGTTGATAAATCCCAGCACATCGTCGCCGCCGCAATAGACCAGTTTGCCTTTGTCATCGTCAAAGGCA
This sequence comes from bacterium, assembly GCA_024275575.1. Lineage (GTDB taxonomy): Bacteria > Zhuqueibacterota > Zhuqueibacteria > Zhuqueibacterales > Geothermadaptataceae > Bioreactorimicrobium. Next base: position 27,079 of record JAJRYV010000050.1, on the reverse strand, counting down.
TCGCTGACGGCGGTGATATACTGCTGCATTTTTTCGCCGATTTTTGCGTGATAATCTTGTAAAGTTACAGCGGAATCTTCGCTTAAAAAATCCCCGGAAACCCACTTGCCCATGGAATCTCCATCCAGCATCACCAGCGCGTAATGGCGCTGTAGGAAAAGCCCTTCGGCGCCCAGAGCGTCTTCGATTCGCTTTCGTGCTTTGCGGACTTCTTTTCTTTGCTGGTCAAACGTATGCTTAAGCAGTTGATCGCGGTTGAGAATTGCGTCGGTGAGATTTTCTTCATAAAGAAATTGAGCATCAAAATGTTCCTGGATGAACATTTCTTTAAATTCGGCTATCGATGATTTTGCTTTTGCATTTTGTAGCGCTTCTCCTAATGCGATTTTAGCAACCGAGGGAAAAGCTGCTGATGCGCAATTGCCAGCCCATCGCCGCTTTATCCAACCGATGACGTCGATGGCTTCTCCTGGATTTAAATTGCCGGGTTCATCTTTTTGTACAGCGGTGGGGGAAAGAAATGCCGGTTTCTTTCCTTTGGAATTGGGACGGTAATAAAGCGCATTGCGCTCGCCGGAAAGCGCGCATTTTCGTCCGGCTTTTTCATTTAATTGTGCAAACGGCCGGGCGTTCTTGGTTGCGGCCAGCAGTTGATTAACCTGCTTGAATTTGGTTTTGAAATCATCTTCAGCTTCGTTAAACTCAACCGCAGCCCAGTGGATATCCAGCAGATTGTCAATTTGCCGCATAAATTCCGGGGTCTGTTGCTGATCATTATGTAGAACGGTCTTTGCTTTGTTTTTGAAAGATTGGTCAAGTTTATTTTTTAAATCTTGTCCAGCTGCTTGAATATTGTCGGTTTCGATTATCCCGGAAAAGCGATTTGGCAGCGATTTAGGTTTTGTACCCATATTGGGGAAATGATTCTTCATTTGGTAATTATCCAGCGCATGCGCAATCGTTTCTCTGCAAATTCTCGAAAGTATATCGCTGCCGGCCCACAGGTCTTTTGTCTTGCGCGCCTGGGCGAGAAAGGACTGTACGGGGCCGAAGGTTAGGGTGATGAGGTATTTTTTCATAGCGGCAACCCCACTTTTGATTTTGGAAGTTTTTTAATAAACTCATCAATTATTGCAGTTGACGGAGGTTTTCTTTCTTTACCAAACTTGTTCATGATTTCATAATTTGGAGGAAGAAAATCACCGCCTAAGTGAAATAAAATCGGGAAATACTTTTGACTACTTGTTTTAATGACTCGAAAGATAAGTGGAGAAGTTCTACGTTTGAGTTTTTCGGTTTTTCCTTTTATTGTAATCCCGGCTGTGAAAAGTGGTTTTCCATTTCGATGGCTGACAGGAATACCAAAGTTGGGTGTTCTTGTCACATCAGGCCTGCTAACATCTCGAAAGGTCTTATATATAATCCCTAAGGATTCTAAAGCATCATCCCAACTGCTTTTTTTCTTTAAAATAAAGAGTTTACCTCCCTTGAGTGTGGAATATTTCCCTGGAATTTTCGAAGCAGTCATATGAGCTAAATTATTCATGAAAAACGTCTTAAGCTCTACTTCATTATCAATTTTTGAAGTATCAAAAGTTAGTGGTGTTGCAGGCAAGTTATCTATTTCAGTAATCCAAAAATTTCCAGCCCCTCGGCGAGACCTTGTTCCGAGCGCCCCCAAAAATGATGTTAACCACATCGACTGCAGAATCGAATCTATTACCTGATTGGTTAGTTGTGAATATAAGACATTAATAGTAAAGTGCGATTTGGGTTCGAAATAGGGGCGTTGATTAAGCATAATCGCTGAATAGTATAAGAATTTTGTCCCGTCACCCAATTTATTCAATGAGTGTTTTGGGTTTTCTGTACAGATCAAATCATCCTGATCGACTTTTAACCTAAACTTACTTCTCCCAATCTCATCATCCGCCCCGCCAAAAATATTGGCCTCCGCCTTGTGCAATTCCTCAATCCTGTTAAAACTCTGCATCGCCCGCCACCAGAAACGCAGCATGCCTTTAATGCTTGGCGGCCGCAGTTCCGGGGTTGTGCCATCAGCGCCGGCAAGAAACATCGGCGTAATGACTTCGCATTCAAATTTGATCGTGTTCAAGGTTTCTCCTTTGCTTTAATGATTTCCAGGTTCTTCCTGCCACCGCCGGCCGCTTATAACCATTAAACTTCTCTTCAAAAAAGGCGGTCGTTCCACCTTTCACCGCCAATGCCTGGCGCACGCCCATCCCCCCGCTGGGCGTGAGCGCCCAGGCTTTGTCTTATGAGAATGGGGAATTTAGCTGACAATTCCGTGAGTCGGTGGACTCATTATATTTAGTCAATAGTGCCTATTTGGCGTTTTTTTTAAAGTAAAAATAGGGTGCAAAAGTAGCGATGAGGAAATTGCGGTCGCTGTTGCCGGTGGCGGCTGCGTCGCGCCATTCATCTAATTTCTCGTAAATGGATTGCAACTGGTTGCTCACCGTGCGCTCGCTTTTGAACAGGCGCGCCGAGATGCTTTTATTATCTAGGCCGCTACAGGCCAGTTCTGCCACGATGAATTCTGCTTTTGTCAGCCAGCGGCGCAGGAATTCCCGTCGGCGTTTCATACTGTCCGCTTCGATAAATTGCTCCTGCAAAGCCATCGCCGTCCGCACATCGCCGATATTTGTGAAAGCCGCTAACATTTGTGCAGCATAGCCATAGCGCAAAACCGGCACACGCACCAGGCGTGAATTCTGCTGCGCGCCGGCGTGCAAACACTGGTCATCCAGGTCATACATATCTGAAAAGAGATGCCAGATACAGTCGCATTCGCGGAATACGAGTTGCGCCACCACCATCGCTGCAATCGCCATCACTTTGCGGCCCCCGGCGATGCATAAATGTACCCGCCGGTCTGCTTTGTGGGCCTCCGTTACCAGAGTAAAAAGTTGCTGCATCAATTGCAGCATCGCCGGTTCGTGGTCCATGTCGCGGAATTGATGGTTTTCGCTGGACAGCAGTTGCTCATGCAAAATAATACCGGGGTATTTGCCGCGTTGAAATTCCTGCTCGATTTTGCGGAAAGCTTGCTGTGTTTCCTTGTTGTGCGTGCACAAGACGTGCAATGCCGACACCTCCTCGCCTTGCTTTAAAAGCAGATCGAGAGAGATGGTGACAACCTGCGGAGCAACCCCCAGGGTCGAAATGACGGCGGAGTTTATGTTCGACATGTTTTGCTATCCCAAGTGAAGTTCTATAGTGGATCCCGTGCGTTCCGCCGGCTTAAGCTTTAATAAATTGATCGCACAAAGAGTGATGAATCTTATTCAAGCGATCCAAAGATGCAAAAATTGAATAAATACTGTCGTTATGATATGCCGTTGAAATATTGTGATCTGTCCCAAATATCCGACAAAAGTAAATTAATTTATTGAAAAAAAACAAGCTCTATATTGTGTCATGTCTCCACTGTTTTTCTTTCAGCCTGCCTTCTTTTGGCGATTAGACAAATATGAGAATCTTTCGTATCTATTTTGTCTGGCGGTTAATATTTTTCTTGACTTAAAAATAAATATTTGTTATCGTTTCTCGAAACGTTTCGATTGCTGGTTGAGACGTTAGAAACGGTGCTCTTGTCTGGAGATTTTGTTTATTCAGTAAGCATATATTTTTATGTTGTTCAGTTGTACAAATCATGATGTGATAGAATGGTTTTAATAAAAGTGTGCTGGCATGGAAAATGATTGTGTTGGGTAGGCCATGTTGAAGAGTTGAATAAAAACGTTTCGAGAATTTTATGCCTGTAACTATAAAAGATGTCGCCAGAAATGCCGGAGTCTCCTTGTCTACCGTATCGCTTGTCATCAACAACAAAGCGAATGTAAGTCCCGCAATGCGTGCAAAAGTGGAACGCGCCATTCATGATCTGAATTTTCACCCGCGTCGAAATGCCCGCGGTCTCGCCTCAAAAAAAACCCATAATCTCGGTTTTATTCTGACTGACAATCACTTTTCCTTTACCGAGCCTTTTTATACAAAAGTATTTTTAGGGACGGAGTTCGAAGGGAGAAAACATAATTATTATATCCTTTTGACAACCGTGCCCAAAACATTTAAAGATGATGACTCTGTTGTTCCCAGGTTTTTGCTGGAGAAAAATGTTGATGGTGTCATTCTGGCCGGCAAGGTACCGGTTAAATTGCTCGAGTATATCCATAAGTTGAAATTACCTATTGTCCTGGTCGATTATTGTTCCGGTCGGGTCAAAACCTCTTGCGTTCTTATCGACAATAACCAGGGAATGCAGCTCGCGGTGAAACACCTGCTGGAGCATGGTCATCGACAGATTGCTTTTATCGGCGCCGACCTGCAGCATCCGAGTATTTTTGAAAGACTGGCCGGTTATAAAACAGCTTTGCAAGAAAACCAAATCGCTGCGGACGAGAATCTTATCTTCTGCTCCGCACCTGACCTCGGTCCCGATGAGGGTTATAAAGCGGCACAGGAATTGGAAAATTCCGGGCAAAAATTTACGGCTATTGTTGCGGCCAATGACGCGATGGCCATCGGCGCGATGCGTTTCCTCAAAGAAAAAGAATATAAAATTCCCTCTGATATTTCCATAATCGGTTTTGATGATGTTGAGATTTGTCTGCAAACAGAACCCCGTCTGACAACCATTCGTGTTCTAAAAGAAGAGTTAGGGGCTATCGCTGTGCGCAGAATAGTTGAAACTATAAATGAAGGAACAAAAATAATTAACCGGGTGACGGTTCCGGTGGAATTAAAAAAACGTGATTCCGTGGCGCCCGTCCGTTATGATTGATTATTTTTATTGCAAAAAAATAGCCGAAAGATCATCTCGAACAGTCCTCACTTGCACAAATGCATTCATTTCTACAAAGTTACACGACTTTTTGACAATTTTTTTAGCCTGATCCGGATAACTGAAAAAAATGTTTATCTGCCGCGACCGCCACTGATGCTGATCGCACTGAAGCTGTCATTGTCGGTTAGGTAAAAGCAGGCAAATTTGATTTAAATAAATCTAACCTTTAAACGAGAAAGAGGAGGAAAGCTAAGAACTGATAATACGATTTTTTCAACACGATTTACTCCTGAGAAAAAATTAATGATTTATGCTTTTAGCGCATGAATTAAATTTTAACACAAATCGGAGGAATTCAATGCAAAGGTCAAAATTTCGTTACAGTTGGTTAATTCTCATTTCTTTTCTAATTGCAGGATTAACACCAGTTTTTGTATTTGCACAAGATGTGGATTTTCCCCAGGGCAGTTTTGAAAATGCTGATCTGCCCTTTCTCTGGAATACCGGAACAACCGGAACTACCGCCGCCCAATTCGACTGGGCAACAGATAAGAGCAGAAGCGATTCCCGCTCGGCAAAAATAGTTAAAAGCGATACCGATGGCGAAGCTTTTTGGATTTCCGACAACATGAATAAATACTGGACTCGCAGTTGGGGCGCCGGCGCAAATGGAGATATCGATCTGGGTGGTTTCCCGGCTAACTTATTGCTCGAGGTTGGCGGCTGGATTCAGTTCTCCAATATCAACACCACCCCCGGATCAGATGATGAAATGATTTATCTGGCTTTCAGTTTTTATGACTCAACCGGCGCTTTGCTTTTTGGTCAGGATGTAGTCGTGCCTTTTCCGCAGGATCAGGCCACTCTAGATACCTGGACAGAAATTAAAAGCGATCCATTTACTCTGCCGTTACGGGCGGCAACCCTCAATATTTCATTCAAATTTGGCGCTCAGGCAACCGGTACGGCTTGGGTTGATGACGTCTTCCTGCGTAAATTCGACCCTGCTGCCGATGGCTGGTCCGGCGATATTTTCAACAACAGTTTTAACGCGCCTGACGGCTGGTTCTACTGGTGGGCTGATTTCATCACCGGTAATGTTCCGGTTACGGCAACAATTTCAGACGAAGAAGCCCACAACGGACAGTATTCACTGCGAATTACCGAAGACGATGACGATAGTGATGAAGTCGTTTATATCTCCGATTTTTTAGCTGTTGACGCCACAAAAAATTATATCCTCACCGCCTGGGTTAAAACAAAAGATTTCAGCGCTGATTCCGCCGCCGTAAACACTGGTTATAGAATAGGTTTTACAGTCAACTGGATGCGCGGGGTGCCTGGCTGGCAGGAAATCCGAGCGGAAGATATGCAGTTTACTATCACCGATTCGACGACCGACTGGACTCAGTATGCCATGGCTTTAACTCCGCCGGAAGATGCAACTCATATTTGCGTGCGTGCGCGTTATTGGGCGTATGCAACCGGAACCAGTTATTGGGATGATTTTGCCATAACGGAAGTAACCCCTTCTGCTAATATTCTTGCCAACCCTGGTTTTGATTCTTCCGATCTGCCGCATTTCTGGAGTACGGAAACAACCGGAACCACCGCAGCCACGCTTGAATGGGCAACTGATAAATCACGCAGTGAAAGCCGTTCCGCCAAAATCAGCAAGTCTGATCAGGATGGCACTGCTTCCTGGGTTTCTGAAGATATGAACCGCTATTGGACAAAGACCTGGGGCGCCGGCGCCGGTGGGAACGATGATCTCGGCGGGTTTGCGCCAAACCTGCTGCTCGAAGTTGGCGGCTGGGTTCAGACCGAAGGAATTAATGTGAACCCGGCAACCGATGAAGAAACCGTTTATCTCGCTTTTTCATTCTTCGATTCAAGCGGCGCACAAATCTTTGGTCAGGACGTGGTGGTGCCTTTGCCTCAGGATTCAGCCACAACTGATAGCTGGACTGAGATCAAGAGTGATCCTTTAACGCTGCCTGTGCGTGCCGCCAGGGTTACTATTGCTTTTGTTTTCGGTCAAAATGCCACCGGCACGGCCTGGGTCGATGACGTCTTCCTGCGTAAAACAGATCCAGCGGCAGGCGGCTGGGAAGGGGATATCTACAATAACAGTTTTAATGCGCCGACAGGCTGGTTCTACTGGTGGGACAATTTCATTCGTGGAAATATCCCGGTCGTTGCCACCATCAGCGATGAAGAAGCCCATAGCGGCACTTATTCACTAAAGGTCAATGAAACAGATAATGATAGTGACGAACTGGTTTTTATTTCCGATCACACGCCGGTTGTCGCCAATCAGAATTATGTCTTTTCCGCCTGGGTAAAAACCATTGATTTTAGCGCAGATTCCGCCGCGGTAAACAACGGCTTCAAAATTGGTTTTACCGTCAACTGGCACAGCAGCGCGCCGGGTTGGCACGAGCAGGGAAGTCAGGATATGCGATTCACTATTGCAGATTCTGCGACAGACTGGACGCAATATGTGATGCCTTTAACAGCGCCTGAAGGCGTTACGCATGTGACGGTCAGAGCGCGTTATTGGGCAAATGCAACCGGTACCAGTTACTGGGATGATTTTTCCTTCGTTCCGGTGATGGTCACTGCCGTTAACGCGCCTGATGAGATGAATGCCGATGGCGTCAATATGCTGCCGACACAGATAGAATTGTCACAGAACTATCCGAATCCGTTCAATCCATCGACAACGATCGTTTATCGGACAGTGAAAACATCCCATGTATCCATGGCTGTTTATAGTATTTTGGGCCGCAAAGTTCGCACTTTGGTTGATCAGGCTCTGCCTGCCGGCACACACAGAATAAAGTGGAATGGCCTCGATGATCGTGGTATTCAGGTAAGTAACGGTATCTATTTCTACCAACTTCAGGTCGGGAATAGCGTCATCGCAAGGTCGATGTTACTGCTCAAATAAGGAAAATTGGCTTCATTCCACCACCTAAATAAACAAATACCCGGGTTTAATGGGTATTAAACCCGGGTATTTTTAAGTGTTACATCTTCTCTCCAGTATTTGATTTTCGAATCATCAGCGGTAAAATAGTTGAGGTTGATAATGTCAATAAATTTCCATGCATTGCGATCATGTGTGCTCTGGACTTTTTTCTGCTTCATATCATCTTTATCTTCTGGATTGATGGCGGGAACCACTGGTAAAATATCCGGCAAAGTCGTGGATGCCGAGACCGGCGAGGCTCTGGCCGGGGTCAATGTGATCGTTTCCGGTACCAACCTGGGAGCCGCCGCCGACCTGGAAGGCAACTTTAATGTTTTGCGGGTGCCGCCCGGCATCTACACTGTCCGGGCAACGATGATCGGTTATAAAGAAATTCAATATCAAAATGTGGTCGTCGCGATTGATCGCACAACGAGGTTGAATTTCAACCTGCCTTTGCAGGTTCTCGAATCATCCGAAAGCGTGACGATTGTGGCTGAACGACCGTTGGTGCAAATGGACCTGACCTCAACTTCGGCCTCAATTGGCGCGGATGTCATCGCCAAATTGCCGGTCGATCGTTTTGAAGATATCGTCAATCTTCAGGCGGGAGTTGTGGAAGGGCACTTTCGCGGCGGCCGCAGGGGCGAGGTGGCCTACATCATCGACGGCGTTTCGGTAAACGATGTTTTTGACGGTGAGTTCTCCTTTGAAATGGAAAACAATGCTATTCAGGAGTTGAATGTCATCAGCGGTACTTTCAACGCCGAATATGGCCAGGCGATGTCGGGAATTGTCAATATTGTTACCAAAGAGGGAGGCGATGAGTACGAAGGAGCTCTGTCTTCATATTTGGGGGATTATCTCAGTTTTAATGATGATGTTTTTTATAACGTCGACAAAACCAACCCAATTTACAATGTGCAGGGAAACCTGAGTGGTCCGGTTCCGGGTCTGAAGGAACGATTGACATTTTTCGTTTCCGGACGTTATTTCAAAGAAGACGGCTGGATTTACGGCCAAAATATATTTCAACCATCCGACTCCTCCGATTTTAGCGGTGATGACCCGAATTCGTGGTTTCTGATGAGCCGTGGACAGGGGTATAACTACAGCGAATTCCTCATTGACAGCCTGAAAAAAAATGCTACAGCGGTTGCCATGAATCCGCAAACACGTATTACCGGGCAGGCAAAACTGACTTACAAGCTCACAACCTCCGACAAGTTGAATTATGAGCTTTTGGTACAGCAGCGCGATTACAAACTATACACCTCAACCACGGATCACTTTTTTAAATACAATCCCGACGGCAATTATAAACGGCAGAAATCCAGCTATCACCACACGCTGAGCTGGAACCATGTTTTTAGTGATCGTACATTTTCTTCATTTAAACTGGCGACTTTCAAGAGCAGGTTTGAACAATATGTGCATGAAGATTTTCTCGACCCGGCTTATGTATCGCTGAACAGATTGCGCGACGCCAGTAACAATGCTTTTTATACCGGTGGCCAGCAAATGTGGCAATATCGCCGGCAAACCGATACCGGTATCGCCAAACTGGAAATAACCAGCCAGGTAACCAATATCCACCAGATACAAGGCGGCGTTGAAGCGCGAAAACACAAATTATGGCTTGAAGAATTTGAAGTCATTCCGGATACGCCCCACAATCGCAAACCGCCGGAAAGTTCTTTTAATAATAATCAATTTACGGTGCAACCGACCGAGCTCTCCGCTTACATCCAGGATAAGATGGAGTTCGATTACATGATCGTCAATCTTGGCCTGCGCTACGATTATTTTCATCCCGATTATCTGGTGCCAGAAGATTTGGCCAACCCGGCGACCTCTGCAAAACGCGATGCAAAAGACAGCCATCAGCTTAGCCCGCGCTTCGGCATGGCTTACCCGATTTCAGACCGCGGTGTTGTGCATGTTTCCTACGGGCATTTTTTCCAGACGCCGACTTTTGATTTTCTTTACCGCAATCCTGATTTTGAGGTTTTCCCTTTACAATCCACCATCAGTCTGCCGCCAAACAGTTTATTGAATACCGTCGGCAATGCCGAACTCAAACCGCAAAAAACAGTGATTTATGAAATCGGCCTTCAGCAGCAACTCAGCGATGACCTCGGTCTTGACGTTACCGCTTATTTAAAAGATATTCGCAATCTTCTGAGCACGGAAGTCCTTAAAAACTCCGAACAGGATCGCTTTGCACGTTATATCAACCGCGACTACGGCAGTGTTAAAGGGCTCACTATAGCACTGGAAAAACGCATGACAGCCGGTTTTTCCGCTACTGTCGATTATACTTTTCAAATCGCCAGAGGCAATGCTTCCGACCCCAATGACGCCTTTTTAAACCAGCAGTCGGATCCGCCTGTTGAAACCACAAAGCAATTAGTGCCCCTCGACTGGGATCGAACACACAGTTTGAACTCAACAGTCACCATGGGAACGCCTGATAACTATGTCGTTGGTTTAATTGGTAAATTGGGCAGCGGTTTGCCGTATACACCGACAAAAGAGAATATCCGCGAATCGGTGAAAAATGGCGGCAACAAACCGCTGTATTATAATATCGATATTTATGCAAAAAAGAATTTCAGGATGAGGAATATCAACTATTCTCTTTTTATTCGTGTGTTTAATCTCACTGATAGAAAAAATGAACAAAATGTTTATACGGACACCGGCAGAGCTGGATATACGCTGGACATTTTCAACTCAGGCTCTCCCCGGGGTATTAATACACTCGACGAATTTATCATTCGACCGGATTTTTACTCGGCCCCGCGGCGATTGGAAACAGGGCTGTCCATTAGTTTTTGAGTTATTGTCTGCTTTCACAGATTGGGAAAAATAAGTTATGAATGCTGATTATTCAAAATCAATAAAGTGTTTCGTTCTTCTTCTGTTTTTGCTGAATCCGCCAATTTTGTTCTCACAAAGAATCCCTGATAAAAATGTCGGTGACAGGAAGAATACCCGCGAAGGGATAATGGACGGCAATCTGGTGCGGACTTTATTTAAAAACCACGGCGAGGTCTCCAATTGGCCCAACCAGCCTTCGGGCGAATGGCCCAAAGGTTCGGGACATTCTTACGTTGACGGCGTGCCGGTCATCGTGCAGGTGGAAACACAGGATATCAACGGCAAGACCATCCACCCGCTGGAGACGATGTACAGAGAGTTTGTCGATCTTTCGCCGGAGCTGAAACCTTGGGGCTGGGCGCCGTTGCCGGGTTATTTTAACCCCGATCAGAATAGCCCTGCAATGAGCGATAATCGCGAAACATGGCCTGCTTCCTGGCCGGACCGGCCGGCGGAATGGGCCGGGCACTGGAATGGTTTCTTCGGTAAAAATCAATTTAATGCACAACTGGAAACCTATTTTGTCTTCGATGACGATCCTGACGAAGAATTTGAATTTTTCCCGGACGCCAATGATCCGCAAAGACGGGGCGTCGGGCTGGAAGTGGCAACGCGTGGTTTTCAATGGTCTAATGTGCTTGCAGAAGACGTCATCTTCTGGCTTTATGAAATTACCAACGAAGGTACAACCGATTACGAAAAAGCACTCTATGCGCAATACATCGACTGGGGCGTGGGCGGCACCGATGATTCCGGTGATGATAGCGGTTCGTACGATGCAAAAAACGATATTGCTTTTGCCTGGGATGACGACGGCCGGGGAACGCCGGGGCATTGGTCGCCGGTGGGAGTTGCCGGTTATGGTTTTCTCGAAAGCCCGGGCAATGCCAGTGACGGCATCGATAATGACGAAGACGGAATGGTCGATGAACGTCGTGATGACGGCATCGATAATGACAACGATTGGCAGCCGTTTTCCGATCTCAATGAAAACGGCGTTTGGGATGAGGGCGAGCCTTTGAATGACGACGTTGGCGCTGACGGCTCCGGACCATTTGACTTGCGATATACCGGCCCTGATTTTGGCGAAGGCGACGGCGTGCCAACGGCCGGTGAACCTGATTTTGACGTCACCGACCCCGACGAGTCCGATCAAATCGGTCTGACCGGTTTTTCCATTTTTCCGGTGCATTTTTTTGAATTATGGAACGACGAAGAAAACTGGGAGGTTTTCAACAAAGCCCTGCCGCCGCGGGACCAGCTCCTGCGCTCGACAAACCTGGGCATGTTTTTCTCCTCCGGGCTTTTTCCCCTAAAAGCCGGGCAGACGGAAAGTTTTTCCATGGTGCTGATGTTCGGTGAAGATACGGAAGACCTGGTCCGAACCAAGAAAACAGTGCAGCAAATTTATGACGCCGACTATCGTTTTGCCGAACCGCCGAGGAAAGCAACGCTGAAAGCGGTGCCGGGTGACGGCAAAGTGACTTTGTATTGGGATAATCTCGCCGAAAGTTCCTATGACCGCTTTCTGCAACAATACGATTTCCAGGGTTATAATATCTACAAAGCCACAGACTCGGAATTTCTCGAATCCAGAGTGATCACCGATAGTTATGGCAATCTCACTTTCCGCAAACCCGTCGCCCAGTTCGATTTGAAGGACGGCATAAAAGGACCGCATGCGATCGATATCAACGGCATCAAATTTAACCTCGGCAATGACAGCGGGCTGCGGCATGTGTGGGTGGATACCGACGTGCAAAACGGGCAGACCTATTATTATGCCGTCGTCGCCTATGACCGCGGTTTCACCGAACGATCGGCTGACGGTTCCCTGGATGGCATTCCGCCTTCGGAAACCACGGCAATCATAAAAACCGATATTCTCGGCAAGGTCGAATCAACCGATTTGAATACGGCCGTTGTTGTGCCCAACGCACCTGCCGCCGGTTATATCGGGCCGGGCCTGCCTTCTTCAACACAGCTCAGCCATAGCGGACCGGCCACCGGTTATTTGCAGCCTTTGATCATCGATCCTGATTTAATCGTTGAAAACACCACCTACCGCATCACTTTTTCCGATGATTCTCCTTTTCAGATCGACACAACGCCTCGTTTTATGATCGAAAACAAAACGCGCAATGAAGTCTTGTGGCAAGACCTGGAGCTGTTTGAAAGCGGGCAAAACAGCCCGGTTTTCGAAGGTATCATGATGCGTTTTTATAACGACACTACCGTGTCCGTGCTGGATTCACTCACCGGATGGCTGGTCGGGCGTACAGATTATCAGGTGAGCATCGCTTTTGATGGTTTGTTCAGTTCGCGAAATATCGGGCTGCCGGCAGACCTGGAATTGCGTTATGCCGATACGTTCATTGATACCTCAGTGCAGTTGCTCTTTGGTCAGAAAAAGATTCCGACAAAATTTCAAATCGTCAACCTAACCGATAATCGAAGTGAAGATTTTATGTTTTTTGATTTGGACAGAGACCAGGAATTCGGCCCGGGCGACCGCATTGTTATCGCCATGGGTGATTCGGCGGGGAAACCGCCGCTGCGCGGGAGTGATTTTAAAACAAGCTGGTCGCTCTCTCTCAGCGTCGATCCTGAAATTAGCGACCCGGCGCCGCCGCAAGCCGGCGACGTCTACCGGATTAAAACCAGCAAACCATTCCGCCAGAATGAATATTACGAATTTACGGTTCAGGGGCAGAAATTTGATCGCGATAAAGCGAAAAATGAGCTCGACCTTATCGCTGTCGTTCCCAACCCGTACAGAATCGCCGCATCCTGGGAACCGCCGAACAGGTTTAAATCCGGGCGCGGGGAAAGACGCCTATCTTTTATTCATTTGCCGCCGCAGTGCACCATCAGAATTTATACGGTCAGCGGCCAACTTGTGGATACGATCGAACATGACAAGGGCATCGCTGACGGGGTCGCGACATGGGACCTGGTTTCAAAAGACGGCATGGATATTTCCTACGGGCTTTATATCTACCATGTTGATGCGCCCGGTATTGGCGAAAAAATCGATAAATTTGCAATTATTAAATAGCTGAGGTGAAAATGATGCAAATAAGAAAAACAGTCGGCCTCATCCTGTTTTCGATTTTTTTTATCCTCCTGAATACCGCACCAAGCCATTCGCAAAGTACTGTGACAAAAAGCGGCACCACCAGCGCCGCTTTTTTGGAAGTTGGCATTGGCGCCCGCGCCATGGGCATGGGCGGGGCCTATGTTGCTCTCGCTAACGATGTCAGCGCCTTGTATTGGAATCCTGCCGGCATCGCTGAAATGCAAAGCAGTTCTGTGCTTTTTGAGCATAAAGAATGGCTGGCGGAAATCAATTTTGACGTCGCAGCTATCGCTGTTTCTCTTGGTGATCTGGGGTCCATTGGAGCGATGATTTCAGTGCTTAATATGGATGATCTGGCAGAACGAACCATCGACCAGCCCGAGGGAACGGGGAATTTTTTCAGCGTCGGCGATATTGCTCTGGGTTTGACTTATTCCACAAAATTGACGGATCGTTTTTCTTTTGGTATTACCGCAAAATATATTCACCAGAAAATTTCTCAAATGAAAGCCGATGGTTTTGCCTTCGATTTTGGCACCCAATTCGACACCGGTTTGTGGGGCGTGCAATTCGGCGCTGCATTCACCAATTTTGGCACGGATATGCGGCTCGGAGGCAAAGACGCCTTGATTCTTGTGGATATCGATAAAGAAAAATTCGGCAACAATGAGCGGGTGGAGGGCCAGCTTAAAACCGACGCCTGGCCGTTGCCGTTGACTTTTCAGGCTGGAATCGCTAAAAAAGTTCTCGCCAACAACCACTCGAAACTGCTCATCGTTTCCGATTTTATTCATCCGACAAACAACACGGAAAGCATTAATCTTGGTTTTGAGTATAGTGCGAAAAATTCCCTCTTTTTACGCGGCGGTTACCGTGGTTTGTTGTTGGAAGACACCGAGGGCGGTTTGTCTCTCGGCGCCGGGTTGGTTACCCGGTTTCTTGGCAATGTCAAAATGAATATCGATTTTGCTTACACCGATTTTGGCCGTTTGCAAAATGTGCAGCAATTTTCACTGATTTTGGAATTTTGAATAAAACGGCTTGTAGTCAGTATATCACTCCGCCCTAAAGCGGTGGGGTTTATCAGAAAGGAACCTGGGCTGGTAGTCAGAGCCGCGCTCTGCATCGTTGGAAACTTAATTTTTACTTAAAAAAATCACCTCGCCGAGACGCGAAGTTTTGTTTTTAAACATTTTATGCTGTTTTTCTCTGTGCCACTGCGCCTCCGCGAGAATAATAAAGGTTAAGAGTAAAAAGTCAATTGTAGTTCCTTCAAAGCGCTTGCGTTGCCTGTTACCGGAAACACCCGTTTTGTCATCCTGAAAGGAACTTTTCCGTTAATGGCAAGCACGTATTTGAGCGTTGTGGCAAGACCCAAAAGGTTTTGCCACTACCTGCTCGCTTCGCGATTGCTACGCAGGCCTTCGGCTTTACAGAATGGAAGTTTTGGGCTCCGGATGGATACTGAATAATTACCAGGATTTTGATTTTCGTCTATGAAAAATTTTAAAAATCGATTTCTTCCGTTTCTTGCTATTCTAATTGCTTTTCTCTCAGTTTTTCGCTGTTCCGACAAAACAGAGACTTCGCCACCGCTGGCAATCATCGGGGACAAATCGATTTCAGCAGACGATTTTATTCTCAGCTATGAATTGACGCCTTATGTTTATTTTAAACAGGAAAAACCAAAAAGATCGCTGAAAGAAACTCATCTCAACACCATGATCGATAAAAAGCTCCTGGCTCAGGAGGCGCTGAAAAAAGGCCTGGATCAGGATAACAAAGTGAAAGCTTTACTAAGCTGGTATCAGAAAAAAGCAGCCATTAAGCAGCTTTACCGTGAAGTTGTTCAGCGCAAAGTGACAGTCAGCGAAAAGGAATTGCGCCAGGCATTCGTCTATCTCAATGAGAAAGTGCAGGTGCAACAGCTTTTTTTCAAAGATGAAAATGAAGCCTGGGCTGTTTATCGTAAAATCAATGATGACCCTTCTCCTGCTTTGCAAAAAACCGGGCAAACACCGTTCACCGCCACCGTCCATGATCTCGGTGAATTTACCTGGGGCGAAATGGATCCGGATTTTGAACAAGCTGTTTTTCAACTCAAACCCGGAGAGATTTCTCCGCCTTTTGCCACAAAATGGGGCTGGCATATTGCTCAAATGCTGTCGCGGAAACGAAATCCGCTGTTGACGGAAACAGGATTTCAGGAACGAAAAAGTTATATTCAGAAAATATCCGAAAGGCGCAAACGGGCAAAGCTGGCAAGTGCATATATCCAACGATTTATGATACCGCACAATGTAGTGATTAAAGGCCAGGCTTTTGCGATTCTTGCAGAACGCATTGTTAAACCGGCAAACACCGGCGGCGGCCTGCCAAAGATAGCGCTCAGATCCCGGGACGGTGAAATTTCCGGCGCCATCGACGAACTTGCCGGGAATCTGCACAAACCGCTTGTGTCTTATGCCGCCGGTCATTGGACGATTGCTGATTTTCTCGAAAAACTGAAGAATATGCCGCTCACCGACCGGCCTGCGATCACGAGCAAAAAAAGTTTGGAAAACGGCATTGGCGTCATGATTCGCGATGAATTGTTGGCCGCAGAAGCCTTTCGCCGCGGTTTGCAGAATTCTCCCGCAGTCATGAAAGAACTCGCCAGCATAAAAGAAGAACTTTTGTTTGCAAAGCTGCGCAATGAAATAGTGGCGGAAGTTCGCCTCGCCCCGGGAGAAATCGAAGAGTATTATTCAGCGCATCGCGATGAGTTCGTCACCTCCGGAAAAATGAATATCGATGACGTCCGTGAACAGATCAGGAATTTGTTGTTTTATCAAAAAAAGAACCGGGCTGTTATCGCAGCGGCTGATAAATTGCGTTTAAAAACAACCATTTATATCGATTCTGAAAAACTGGCAGCTATTGAAGTGACCACCGATTGGGCGGAAAATCCTGTCAGTTTGTTTGTGATGGAAAAATAGAGATTGACAAATTTCTAAATGAAAAATACACTGTTTTTACCGACTACTTTTTTGCTCCTTTTTGCCGCCTGTACATCCGATACCCGTGAGGCGCCGCAAAGCATCACGTATTGGTCTGCCAACAATCAATATGAAATCGATCTGGCAAAAGTAGTTGTTGCGGAGTGGAATCAACAACACCCGGATTTTCCGGTACAGCACCAGCCGATTCCCGAAGGACAATCGAGCGAGGAAGTGATTTTAGCCGCCGTTGTCGGCAAGAACGCCCCGGATGTTTATTCCAATATGTGGCCGGGAGATGTGCAGCTTTATGCCCGCGCCAGAGTTTTGATGCCGCTAAACCAATTCGCTGATTTTGATTCTGTTATGCAGGCGCGCAACAGCGCGGAAACCCTGCGTGAAGCCCGGTCACTGGATGGCAATACCTACCAGATAGCCTGGAAAACCAATCCTATAATGATGATTTACAACAGCAAAATGCTGCGGCAAAATGGTTTTGATCACCCCCCGGCAACGTACTCTGAATTCATCGAACAGGCGAAAGTCATCACCGCTGATCTTGATGGTGACGGTTACACGGACCGCTACATGAGTCTGTTGGATATCCGCGTAACCTGGTGGCAGCGATTTTTTGATTTTTACACTTTTTATATTGCGGCTTCCGGCGGTAAAATGCTCATGCAGGATGGGAAAATCATCTTTGACAATCCCTCGGCAGTGGCTGTTTTTCGTTTTCTCCGCTTTTTATTTGAAAAAGGCTACTGTCCTCTTGAGAAAGCGCAGGGCAGGGTGGATGCTTTTCTCAGCGAACGGGTTGCAACCCGTTTCACCGGCCCTTGGGAAATCAAACACGCTGAAAAGTTTAAACCGGAAGGCTTTGAATACGATTTTGCCCCGGTTCCCGTGCCCGACGATTTCGCCGGGCCGCGTTATACTTATGGCGACATAAAAAGTATCGTGATGTTCAAAACCAGACAGAAATCGCAAAAAGTATGGCAGTTTGTGAAGTTTTTGATTTCACAAAAAAACGATTACCGCTTGCTTGAGCTCACAACACAGCTTCCGGTGCGAAAGAATATTCTCCAGGATTCGCTTTTTCAAAATTATTTTGTAAAAAATCCCGCCCTGGCAGTGTTTGCAAAACAGGCAGAGTTTATCCGCGGTACGGATTTGTCTGCCGGACTGAAAGAGATTTTTGACGCGATCTCGCAGGAGTACGAAGCCTCGGTTGTTTATGGCGCAAAATCAGCTGAAGAAGCGGTTAAGGATGCAGCGCAGCGTGCGCGGCTTATTCTTAAGTAATGTGCAACGCATTTCACTTCGGCAAACGGTGGATTCTACAGAGTTCATTGCATTTTGTTAAAGCAAGTGCGTCGCACATTTTTACTAATAAAAACTATGAAAATATTGAAAATTATTACAGCAAAATTTGCGAAGAATGATCGAATCGGTTATGCTTTAGTCATGCCGTATATCGTGCATTTCTGTTTGTTTATTGCTTTCCCGTTCGGTTTCTGTTTTGTTTTGCTCTTCCACAAATGGGATATCGTTTCGGAGATGCAATGGGTCGGTGCCGGCAATTTTTATCACATATTTCAGGATAAACTGTTTTTTAAAGCCATCCGCAATACCTTTACTTTTTTGCTGGTTCATATTCCGTTACAAATCGGCATCGCGCTTTTTCTTGCGGAAATGCTCAACCAAAAGATCAAATTCCGTGGTTTTTTTCGCTCTGTTTATTTTATGCCGGTGGTTGTATCCGGGGTTGTGATCACTATTTTATGGGATCAGTTGTATGCGCAGGATACCGGTGTGATCAACATGATTTTTGTGCAATTGGGGCTGCCCAAAATGCCCTGGCTCACCAGCCCTTACCTGGCGATGCCCAGTATCGCCATCATGGCAACATGGAAAAATGTCGGCATTTACGTTGTGCTTTTTTTAGTCGGACTGCAAAATGTACCAAAACAGCTTTATGAAGCGGCCGACCTCGAGGGCGCCTCGCACTGGTATAAATTTTCGCGCATCACCCTGCCGATGATTAACCCCACAATGCTGATGGTGGTGATTCTTTCCACAATCAATGGTTTTAATTTATTTATCGAACCCTATGTGATGACCGGCGGCGGGCCGATGAATTCCACTCTCTCAGCCGTGCTTTACATTTACAATCAGGGGTTTTATTTTTACCACATGGGATATGCAGCTACCCTGGGGTTCTGCTTTGCTGCTATCGTTTTTCTTGTGGTTTTTTTGCAGCGAAAATTAGTGGAACAGAAACCTTTGGATTAGCTGAATTAGTATTATGAAAAAAGTTATTTTTTATCTATCATTGCTCGTCTGGACGATCTTGTTTATTTATCCTTTTTTATGGATGCTTTCGGCGACTATCCGGCCGGAACAGGAAATTGGCGGCTTTAATATCATTCCTTCGCAGATCACCTTTGAAAGCTATGCCCAGGTTTTTGCCAAAATACCGATTGTCCGGGCTTTTTTTAACAGCCTTTTTGTGGCGCTTACCGTCACCACCGGTACGCTTTTCCTGTGCTCGATGATTGGTTATGCCATTGGACGGCTGCAATTTTTAGGGCGAGATATCATATTTTATCTCGTACTGATTACCATGATGTTGCCGCTGCAAATCATCCTGATTCCCCTTTACATTCTCATGGTGAAACTGAGCTGGGTCAATTCCTATTACTCTCTCATCGTGCCGTGGACAGTCAGCGCGATCGCTATTGTCATGCTGCGGCAGTATTTTCAAAGCATTCCCCGAGCTTTGATCGATGCCGCCCGCATCGACGGCTGCAGTGAGTTGCGCATTATTTTCCATATTGTCTGGCCGATCTCGGTGCCGGCGCTGATTACTGTCGGCATTATCACTTTTATGACAACATGGAACGAAGTCTTGTGGCCGTTGATCGTTATCCGCGAGCATAACCTGATGACGATGCCGCAGCTTGTCACCATATTTGCCGTTGGCGGACAGGCGGAGTCCCTGCTTGGCGTGCAACTCGCTGCAGCGACACTTTTGGCTTTGCCGGTCATCATCGCTTATACTTTTTTTCAGAAATATTTTATCGAGAGTATGGCTACGTCGGGATTGAAATAGTTTGAAATTTCCCTCCCGAAGGAGAATTGTCGGACTAAATAAATAGAAAAGGTTGGTAAGAAATAAAGGTTTAAAAACACAATGACAAAATTATTAAGTACAATTATGTGGTTTGTTCTCATGGTGCTTTTGTTTTCCTGCAATGATGAAATAATCCACAAAGCAACCGGGAAAATGCGCTTTGTCAACCTCGACCACTTGAATTTTTTATATGAAGAAGTGACCATAGCCGATAAAGAAATGGCGATAATTCATATTTATTCGGAGCATCCCAATTTCCAATGGATTGACGCCACCGATGAAGGCATCGCCTGCGTTGACGACGTCGCCCGGGCGGCTGTTGTATACTTGCGCTATTTCGAAGTGACAGGGCAGAAAGAAAGCCTCGAACGAGCGCAAAAATTACTGGATTTCTGTCTTTATATGCAGGCTGATGACGGCTTGTTTTATAATTTTATTTATGCGGATTATTCAATCAATAAAACAGGCAAAACCAGCGTCATAAGCCTCGATTGGTGGACAGGCCGGGCAGTCTGGGCACTGGGGGAAGGCTATCGTGTCTTTAAAAAAAATGATCCTGATTATGCGAACTTATTGCAGCAGCGAATCAAAAAAACTTTCCTCCCCATCGAAAAATTGCAAGCCAATTATCCCGTAATTATGATAGAGCAAGGATTTAAAGCACCAACCTGGCTGCTCAACAGTGGGGCCGCTGACGCCACTTCCGAGTTGCTGATCGGCCTGGCGGTTTATGCGCAGGCTTCAGGTGATTCTGCGGCACTGAAATTTCTGTCCGTTTTTGCCGAAGGACTGATCGCCATGCAATTGGGCGACGAACAAACATTTCCTTTTGGCGCCTTTCTTTCGTGGAAAAATATCTGGCACGGCTGGGCCAACAGCCAGGCGCAGGCATTGTGTGAAACTTATAATGTGACCGCAGACGCCGCAACCGTGCAGGCCGTTCGCCAGGAAGCGGATGGCTTCTACCGTTACTGGATCGACGCCGGTTTTCCACGAGAAATGCAGTTTTACATGCAAGGCTCCCCGAAGCTGCAAAAGCAGAGCATGTTTCCGCAAATAGCTTATGCCATGCGGCCTGCCATTCTGGGCGCGCTGAAGCTCTATGACATAACAAAAGAAACACGATACGCTGAATTGGCCGGTGAGATGGCCACCTGGTATTTCGGCAATAATCCGGCAAAAAGAATCATGTTTGAGGTAGAAAACGGCCGTTGTCTCGACGGCATTTTATCTGAAAATGATATCAACCTGAACTCCGGTGCGGAATCGACAATCGAAGCTTTATATTCGCTTCTCGAGGTCGAAAGCAATCCGATCGCTTTGAAAAAGCTGCAATCCTGGTTGGATAAACAATAAATATTTCATCAAACATCTAGAAGCGAGGTTTCAATGAATTTTATGGATTCAACAAGTTTGTTTACCCGAGAGAAGAACAATCCGATTCTCACTGCTGCGGATTGGCCTTATCCTGCAAATACAGTTTTTAATGCTGGCGCGACAAAATTTAACGATGAATATCTTTTGCTGGTTCGCGTCGAAGACCACCGCGGTTTTTCCCATCTTTCCGTCGCCCGCAGCAAAGATGGAGCGAGCAACTGGCAAATCGATGCTGAACCAACTTTGTTGCCGGACGCCGAAAGCTATCCGGAAGAGGCCTGGGGAATTGAAGACCCACGCATTACCTGGGTTGCCGAATTGGGGAAATTTGTTATTCTCTACACCGCCTATTCAACAAACGGGCCGCTGGTTTCGTTAGCGACAACAGAAAATTTCAAAACTTTTGCGCGTTTGGGTGCGATCACTTATCCGGAAAATAAAGACGCCGCTCTTTTTCCGCGAAAGATCAACGGCCGCTGGTGCATGATTCATCGCCCGGTTTACGGCGCCGGAACACAGGCGCATATTTGGCTGGCTTATTCTCCCGACCTGATTCACTGGGGCGAAAACCGGATTCTGTTAAAAGCCCGGACCGGCGGCTGGTGGGATGCTAACAAGATAGGTCTGAACTGCCCGCCGATCGAAACACCGGAAGGCTGGCTGATAATCTATCACGGGGTGCGCCACCATGCATCAGGCTCAATCTATCGTATCGGCCTGGCGCTTTTGGATTTGCATGATCCCGGTAAAGTCATCCACCGCGGCAAACGTTGGGTCATGGGCCCGGAAGTGCCCTACGAACGAACCGGCGACGTCATCGATGCCAATTTTCCCTGCGGTGCTATATTTGAGCAAGAAACCGATATGCTTCGACTTTATTACGGCGCCGCTGATACGTGTATGGCTTTGGCGACGGCAAAAATGAGTGATCTGCTTGATTTTTTAAAATATGACTGCAAAGATTGAACACGATGATAAAAAAACGTCTGCATCTCAACAGCGGCTGGCTCTTTTCTGCAGAACGAAATCGTTTGACGTTAACATCCCTGCCGGAAATTATAAACTCCGGCACAAACTGGCTGCCCGCACAAGTGCCGGGAACCATCCACACAGATTTGCTGCAAGCGGGTATTATAGAGAACCCGTTTTTTCGTGATAATGAACGCCGGGTGCAATGGGTGGCGCAGCACAACTGGGTTTACAAAAACAAATTCATTCTTGATAAAGACATGCTTGCGCAGGATGCCATCCATCTCGTTGCATTGGGTTTGGATACTTTTGCAATGATTTACATTAATGATAAACAAATCGCTGTGACTGAAAATATGTTTATAAGCCACCGGTTTGATATCAAAAAATTTGTGCGACAGGGTGAGAATGAAGTGCGGATTGTTTTTAATTCGCCAGTGATCAGAACAAAAGCGCTTGAAAAAGAACACGGCACAATCTGGGCGTCCCATGAAAGCCATCGGGTTTATGCGCGCAAAGCGCAGTATTCATTTGGTTGGGATTGGGGGCCGATTCTGGCAACTTCCGGTATTTGGCGGCCAATTTATATCGAAGCTTTTAGCTCTGTCCGAATAAAAGACGTCCATGTTACCAGCAAACTCAATGATGCGCTGAATGCTGCAAAAATTACCGTCAGCCTGGAACTTGAAAAAACCGGCGAAACAAACGAGCATCTGGAAGCTGTATTCAAATTCAATAACAGTGAAAGAAAAGTGCCTGTTTCCGGGAAACACCAGCAGGTTATTTTTGAAGTTAAAAATCCGTCTCTCTGGTGGCCTGCGGGTTATGGCCGGCCTTTTCTTTATGATCTCGAAATCACTCTGCTCAAATCCCGTGAAACAATCGACGGTTGCTCAAAAAAAGTTGGTATTCGCAAAGTAGAGCTGCTGCAGGAAAATGATGAACTGGGACGCAGTTTTTTTTTTAAAATTAACAATGAACCTATTTTTTGCAAAGGCGCCAACTGGATTCCCGCAGACACTTTTTTACCTCGAATTGAAAAAGAGAAATACCGGAAATTAATTCGTGCGGCGAAAGATGCGAATATAAATATGCTGCGTGTTTGGGGCGGCGGTATTTACGAAAACGACGTTTTCTACGAGACATGTGATGAGCAGGGGATACTTGTCTGGCAGGATTTTATGTTTGCCTGCGGCGGTTATCCGGATTATGATGCGTTTCAAAAGAATGTGGCTGAGGAGATCGATGCCGTCATCCGCAGATTGCGCAACCATGCATCGATCATCATTTGGTGCGGCAATAATGAAATACAGTGGGTGTGGCAACGCTTTTCCGGGCATGAATTGAATGAAATGCTGGGGTTGAGTTATTTTCATGAACTCATTCCCACACTTTGCGCCAAACTCGACCCTGACCGGCCTTACGTGCCCGGCACGCCTTTTGGCGGTGACGAGGCAAATTCGATGAACACTGGCACACGGCACCAGTGGGAAATCTGGAGTGAGTGGCAGGATTTTACCCGGGTGGATAACGACCATGGGCGTTTTATTACAGAGTTTGGTTTTCAGGCGCCGGCGAATGCGGCAACTTTGGAAAAAGTGGTTACATCTCAGGACAGACGCCCGCAAAGTGAAATAATGGAATTTCATAATAAACAAATCGAAGGCAGTGAACGGCTCTTTCGTTTTTTAGCCGCACATGTGCAAGTCCCCGTGACTTTTGATGAGTTTATTTACCGGGCGCAAGTTGTGCAGGGCGAAGCGCTGAAATATTGTATCGAACACTGGCGGCGACAAAAGTTTTCCACTTCCGGCGTAGTGATCTGGCAACTCAATGATTGCTGGCCGGTTTCCAGTTGGGCATTGATTGATAGTGATTTATTGCCCAAAGCGAGTTATTATTATGTCAGGAAAGCTTTTTCACAACAGATGATAGCGATGAAACTCGATGGTGACAACGTAGAAACCTGCATTGTTAATGATTCCCTGGCTGATTTTCAGGCGAATGTGCAGATTAGTGGATTAAGTTTTTTGGGCGATGAGCTTTTTAGCCGGTGTTTTCAAGTTTCAATCCGTGGCAATACTCTATTAAATACGGATAAAATAGCGATTATTTATCCTGATCATATCCCGTTATCAGAGTATTATCTTAAAGCCGAACTGGTATGTCAGGGGAAAATCGTTTCTGAAAACAGGCTGTTTTTTAAGCCGATAAAACATCTCGTTTTACGCCGGGCCGCGATTGATATGCAGATGCAAAAAGTTGATGATAATATTTACAGGCTTTCGCTTCTGTCAGCTCATTTCGTCAAATCGGTTTGTCTACAAACGGATTGCGACGCTGACTTTAGCGACAATTATATTGATCTGGATGCCGGCAAGAAAAAAAATATCGAAATCAAAGTTGGGGAAAACATGGATTTAGGTATCGATAATATAAGTTTGCACTCAATGATCAACTCTTGAGTGTTGTGGTAAAAGGTGATTGGGTAACCCGTATCTGCGTCTGTTCTCAGGCGCAGATTTTTTTTGCTTTTGAATATTGGAGTTTAATCAGTTTATGACTTCTTCGTTTTCAGCATTAAAGAAATGGGCTTTTCCCATATTAAAAGCGAGTTCGATCTCTTCACCGTTTTGTAGATTTAAATCCGGGCTGAGCCGGGCGATTATTTTATTAGCGCCGGTATTCGCATAGAGAAAACTTTCGTTACCCATGGGTTCGATAACCTCAGCCGCAAGGGAAACAATAGCTGTCTGCGGCTGCTTTGCCGCTTTTTCTTTTTCATCAATATCTTCGGGGCGAATACCAAAGATGATTTTTTTACCGATAAAATTTGATAATTTCTTTTCCAACCGTTGGGGAAGTTTTATTTTTATTTTACCATCGCTGAGCCAGAGAGCGCCGTTTTGTACAACCGTAGCGTCTAACAGGTTCATGGCCGGGCTGCCGATAAAACCGGCGACGAATTTATTTTTTGGCGCATTATAGAGGTTAAGCGGGCTGTCAACCTGTTGCACCAGTCCGTCTTTCATCACCACGATCCGATCGCCCATGGTCATCGCTTCCATCTGGTCGTGGGTCACGTAAATCATGGTTGATTGCAGCGTATTGTGTAAACGTGATATTTCGGTGCGCATTTGCACCCGCAGTTTGGCATCGAGGTTGGAAAGCGGTTCATCAAAAAGGAAAACTTTGGGATTGCGGACGATGGCGCGCCCCACGGCAACCCGCTGTTGTTGCCCGCCGGAAAGGGCTTTGGGTTTGCGATCAAGTAAATCGGTCAATTCAAGGATTTTGGCAGCATCATGAACACGTTTTTGTATTTCAGTTTTCGGAGTTTTACGGAGTTTCAAACCAAAAGCCATGTTTTCAAAAACAGTCATATGCGGATAGAGAGCATAGTTTTGAAAAACCATGGCAATGTCACGGTTTTTGGGCGGGATATCATTAACCAGCTTGTCATCGATATAAAGTTCGCCCTTGCTGATCTCTTCCAAACCCGCAATCATCCGCAGGGTTGTGGATTTTCCGCAGCCTGAGGGACCTACCAGAACGATAAATTCCCTGTCATTGATATCCATGCTGAAATCATCAACAGCCGGTACATTTTTGTCGTAATACTTGAATACGTTTTTTAAAGTTACTTTTGCCATTTTATATATTCACTAATTTGGGTTAGTAAATGCCGGCCTGGTTTTTCGACCATTTATTATCATGTTTAAATGTACAAATTTCTGTTACTTAAATCAAGGGAATCGGGGCGTTTCCGGTTTTATTATTAATTAAAAACAAGTCGTATGCAAGAATATTAATAGTGCAGTTTTAAGGGGAAGATAGCAGGGATGTTTGGTGGAGAAAAAAATGCCGGAGGCGGGACTCGAACCCGCACGAGGTTGCCCTCACTGGATTTTGAATCCAGCGCGTCTACCAGTTTCACCACCCCGGCAAAATTTGCGGAATTAAGTATAATATATCCCATCTATAAAGTCAAGAATATCTTTTTGCTACGATCATTTTTTGCACGGCTATTTGCCAATGATGAAAATAATACTACTTGCATTTTAGTGGTTGAATAATCATATTTATGTCCCTTTTCAACATGGACTTAAATCAGGTCAAAAGTATCTCCTTCAGTGCATAATGCGGACGCTGAGCCTGCTGAAGCGGGAGCATCCTCTCATCTTGTCCGAAACGCGCCTTCCTTTGGCAAGCTCAGGGAACGCTTCTCGTGCACACGCTGAACGAGATACGGTCAAAATAATCGCTTTATAAAATTTGCATGTTTAGATCAATTCAATTATTTTCATGCAGGAATTAACCTGTCGCAATGATGAACACAGAGTTGCCGTTATAAATGGGTAGACAACGCGAGCTCGAAGAGGCGATCCTTTTCCTGGCGATTTCCTACCGCCCGGAAATTGACAAGGCCTGGATCGAAAAAACAATCATCCCGCAATTCGGCGAGGCCAGGGAAATTTCCGCGCCTTTTGCATTCGATCACAGTAAATATTACCGTGATGAAATGGGCGACTATCTGAAAAAAATATTTATTTACTTTGCTGGTTTTTACTCCGTTTCACAGGCTGTTCAAACCAAGCTGCAATCCAATGCATTGGAGCAACAGCATAAAAAAGACCCGGGCCGGTCGATCAATCTCGATCCTGGTTATATCACCCTTGCAAAATTGGTTCTCACGACAACAAAAAATTTTGATCACCGCATTCATCTTGCCGAGGGGATTTATGGTGATATTCAGTTGCGGTACCGGCGTGGTCAATATGTTGATAACCCCTGGACTTACCCGGATTACAAAGGTCAGCACAGCATCGAATTTTTTTTAAAAGCACGACAATACTTACAGGAAATGGTAAAAAAG
>JAJRYV010000049.1 GCA_024275575.1 bacterium | reverse complement strand
TTGGAAGAAGCACATTTCCTTAAAATTCCCGGAAAAAGCTATAGACTTAAAGCAATTGCAAAAACCAAAATAAATGATTAAAACACTATCAATAATAAAACAAAACCACTAAAATAATTCACACTTGAAGTGGTCGGTTTTGAGACCATCTAAAGTGCCCATCAGCGGTCGATTTTAAAGTGCCCGCCGACAAATTCCTGCATAATCAAGAATCCAAGAGGATAAAATTGTGTCAAATGATATTCAATTTTTAAGAGATGAAATCGTCGATGCCGGACGCCGATTGTACAATCGTGGGTTTGTCGCTTCAAATGACGGCAATCTCAGCGTTCGGGTCGACGACACACAGATCTTAATTACACCGACAGGTGTTAGCAAAGGGTTCATGAAACCCGAAGAGCTGGTGCTCATCGATATGCTGGGGAATCATTCAAAGGAAAACCATGAGCCATCGTCGGAATATTTATTGCATTTAGAGGTCTACCGGAAACGACCGGATATCATGAGTGTTTGCCATGCCCATCCACCATTTGCTACAGGGTTTGCTGTTGCAGGCTATGAGCTAAATCAATCGATTTTGCCGGAAGTGATTATTACTTTGGGGAAGATACCATTGGTGGGTTATGCTCATCCGGGGAGCCCGGATTTATCTGCGAAGATCAGACCATTTATCGCGGGCCACGATGCATTTTTACTGCAAAATCACGGAGCGTTGACAATTGGGAAAAATGTATTCTCAGCGTATCACAAGATGGAAACGCTTGAGCATTTTGCTCACATTCTTTTCATCGCAAAATCCCTCGGCAAGGTTAAAAAGCTCGAACCGGATGAGGTAAACTATCTTATCGATTTACGTGACAGGTTTGACCCATAGTTCACTTATCCGTTCTTGAAATCGCATCCGGTTATCGGGACGAAACGAACACCGGGGCCGTTAAATATTTCAATACGGCTGCCATGCCTGATAACCATTTTTAACTGTTGATCTTTTTTGCCGATCGGGATCACCATTTTCCCATCATCTTTGAGCAGGTCGACAAGGTGACGAGGAATTTTTTCTGCCGCAGCAGTAACGATGATGCGGTCGTACCTGGCTTCCTGCGGCAGGACGGCACAAGCATCCCCGCAAAATAGCTCGATGTTGTCAAGTTGTAAAAGTTCGAGTATTTCACGGGCTTTGGCATGCAATTCCGGAATGATTTCGACACTCGCAACGGTGCGGCCAAGCAAAGCAAGGATCGCTGTCTGATATCCCGATCCTGTGCCTATTTCTAAAACATCATGATGACTTTCGATGGCCAGGATTTCCGACATCAGTGCGACAATGTACGGCTGGGAAATAGTTTGGTGATAACCGATGGGAAGCGGGCAATCGTTGTAACTTTCAACGATTAATTTCTGCGGGACAAACTTTTGTCGCGGGATCATTTTTAAAGCTTTGATCACCCTCGCCGATTTAATGCCGCGGCGAACGACCTGATCTTCGACCATATGCCGGCGCATTTCACGAAAATCGAACAATTGCTTATCAGCGCTCATCTCTTTCATTCACCGAAAAATGATTTAATTTAAGCAGAGTTAAGAGCATGAATATGTGCTTCGACGCTATCGGAGAGCGCTGTCAGGGCGTATCCACCTTCGAGAAAGGATACGAGCCGGCCTTGCGCAATTTGCTGCGCCAAATCGCAAACCAGACGGGTCATTTCAAAATAGTCGTTCGCTTGCAGCGATAAATCCGCTAACGGATCATTGATGTGCGCATCAAAACCGGCGGAAAGGAGCACGAATTCTGGTTGAAAATACTGAAAACTCTTTTCAACCTCTGTTTTGAATTTATCCATATAAGCTAATGCGGTGGTGCCGGCAGGAAAAACTATGTTTTTGTTTGCACCGATACCGGCTTCCACACCGACTTCTTCCTGCAATCCGCTTTGGGGATAAAGCGGCCATTGGTGAAAGCTCAGATAATAAACGTTGCCGTTATCATAAAATGCATTTTGTGTACCGTTTCCGTGATGCACATCCCAATCGATTATCATGATACGCTTTAACCCAAAATTACACAGTAATTCTTTTGCGGCAATGGCAATATTATTAAAAAGACAAAAACCCATCGCCCTGTCCTGCTCTGCATGATGCCCGGGCGGGCGCACGAGACAAAAGGCATTTTTGAACTCTTCATGCATAATCGCGGCAACAGCCTGTAAACCGGCGCCTGCGGCGAGCTTTGCCGCTTCCGCCGATTTTTCGCTAATCCAGGTATCAGCATCTAATTGCAGCACACCATTTTCACAAGCTGCTGCGATGGATTTTACATATTCCGGAGAGTGAACAAGAGAAATCTCACCATCTGTTGCATGGCGAGTGATTTCCTGGAAAAAGGGATGCCAGTGCCGGTGTCGGCGTAATTGATGCACGATTTTAGCAAGCCTTGCCGGCGCTTCAGGGTGCGAATCACCAGTATCATGTTCGATAAAAAGTTCATCGTAATAAATTGCTGTGGTCATCAGAATTAGCGAGCAACGTAGATTAGTTATAAGTGAAGTTTTTTTGCAGCGTGCTGGCGCGGCCGATCAGATGAATTTTATACTCTCCGGGAGAATCCAGCTTGACGATCACGGAGGTTTGAAACGGAATGAGCACCTGCAATGTTGATGTCTTTTGCTGATAATATGCGTACGGTGTGAGAAAGACATTTTTTTCTTCTACCGCGACATCAACAATATCCAATTTATATGCGGGGCTCGGCAATTGGCCGTA
This sequence comes from bacterium, assembly GCA_024275575.1. GTDB lineage: Bacteria > Zhuqueibacterota > Zhuqueibacteria > Zhuqueibacterales > Geothermadaptataceae > Bioreactorimicrobium. Next base: position 34,343 of record JAJRYV010000049.1, on the reverse strand, counting down.
TACAATAAATTTTATCTCACCAGTTCCCGAATAGTTTGCATCAATTTCCACGGATTCAACATAGGTTTTTTGCATGTATGAAGGGGTTTTAGATTGAATGTCAGATGCAATGTTTTTTTTGACCGGCGGGCTGCATGATAACAAGGCGAGAAAGAAAATAACAAAGGATTGTTTGCACATGCAGAAAAACTCCGGCTAATCACGTTGAAGATGAGTTGTGAATATAAATAAAGGGATTGCAAGTGAAAGGCAAGGAAAATATTCCTCAAAGCAATGATATGGCGTAATTTCACCCGTTGTTCTAAATGAGAGCTCGCGTTAATTCGTGGCCATTGCTCTGATTTCGATTTTTAAAATGTGCTCAATGATATTTTGCGATAAAATCTTCGATGCCCTGAGCGATGCCTTTGCAGACAGCTTCTCTGAATTGCATGTCCAGGATTTGTGTTTCTTCAAATGGTTGCATGATAAAAGCCGGTTCGAGCAAAATTGACGGCATGCTGGTGATGCGGCAAACTGCGAGATTCTTCAGATGCACACCCTTGTCAGGCAATTGGCTTTGCCGAAGCATACGACGGTGAACAGCTAAAGCAAGCGGTTTGCTGTGTGGGTGGTAATAATACGTGCTGGTCCCGCGAACTTTCAGAGGATTGACACCGTTCGGCAAGGCATTAAAATGCAAGCTGATAAATAAATCGGCGCCATTTGCTTCGGCGAAAAGTTTCCGCTGCTGCAGGCTGGGCCCCGATTCATTCTCACGCGTTAAAAAGACCGTTGCTCCGCGAGATTCCAGCATTTCACGCAGTAATTCGGCATAGGGCAAGGTTATCATTTTTTCATTGATGCCGGTTAAACCAAATGCCCCATCATCAGGACCGTGGCCGGGATCGAGACATATTTTTATACCCAGCAAAGGTTTTGACCGATCGAAAGCAGGGACAGGGCTTTTATAAAATCGTGTGATGATTTTATTCCCTTCGGCGCTGATATCAAATCCCCAGACCATTTTATGCGTGAAATTGAGGTTGAACTGATAACCAGTTTCAGCAAACATTTTTCCTGAAATTTTATGAAAAAGTGGATCGATATAGTCATTGCGCAGAATGGCCGGCATTTTCTGAATATGCCAAAATTTCAAAATAAACGATTTCAGATTTGTACTCTGGTGAATTTGAAACGGCACAATACTGTCAGATAAAAATTCGATGGAAATTGTTGCGGAATCACTTGTTGCTCTGTTTATCTGCAACCGTGACAGGGGGATTTCTTCGACATGCAGGTTTTCAATTGCTGTTTGCAGTTTACGACGCGGGATCCACAATATTTGTTTTTTGTCTAATCGCACGCGGCTGTAATCGCCATATCCCCCATTATCGTTTACCAGCACGTCTTTTTGAAGCGCAGTCAAAAAGGTCTGGTTCCTGCTGTTTTTAAAAATCGTTACGTCCTGAATCACCTTTTTGATATTGGCTCCGGAATTTTTCATCACATGAATCGTACCGCGTCCTCGAAAGGTACGCACCTGTTCATCCCGGGTTATCAAAGTAAAAAACGGGCTAAATGCCCTTCCCCTGTGTTCATCAGTCGCTGTAAAAAAGCCGACGTAAACACCCTTGACGCGTGGCAATTGCCATGGGTTGTCGAAGCCAAATACCGTATTACGCCAGCGGTACCTGCGCCGGTGATTGACCTCTTTCAGTTTAAAAATAGTTTCTTCGTCCAGACTGCAATAAACATTGCCGCCCGGGGTCCCTTTGACGATGACCGCAATCCGATCACCGGATTTGATGGAGATATTTCTATCGGGATAAAAAAAAGTCGTATCAAAGGCGATTGTTTCTGCAGGTGTTGCGAAAATATATGGCGGCACGAAAACCTGGCGGGAATCTGAAAATGATTCTTCCGGCGTTTGGAAAAGAGTGTGAACAGCCAGAGATCCCGGAGCTACGGGAATCATAGCAAGGAAAGTCTGATTGGGGAAAGTAATTGCCTGATTTCCATTAACGAAGACTTCCGTCGCAGGGTCCGAAAAATTACCGAAGACAAAAATAGAATCCCTGGCAACGATAAAATCGGCAGGTTTGGGATGAACGACATTATTATATTGTTGTGCGGAAATAATTCCTGGTGCACAGCAGAGAATGGCAGATAAGCGCAAAAAAATAAATAGTGAGACCTCAGCGATAACTTTTTCATATAACCAATCTGTCAGTAATCCTTTTACCTCTCTATCGACCATCCGCTCTGTTTATGCACTAAATTAAATCAAAGTTCTGGCTTAATTGAATTTTGCATCTTCCCCCTTTTTCAAGTACAGTTGTCGCTGCGGGGCAAATCAGAAATGAATTCAGTTTCGAATAGCTTGTAATATCTCCACTACCTTTCGTCTGAATTGGTCGCGTAAAAAACTCTCCTCGCTCATAAAATGTGAAAGCAGGATGATAATTCGTTCGAGACGATTTATTGGAAAATTTATCGATGATGGTAGATTCGACGATGAAATTGCCAAAGTTTTTAAACCCTGAAATTTTTCTCAAAGCTGGTCGAACAAACACCTCAAAAACAGTCGCACCGGAAACAGGGTTGCCGGGCAGTCCAAATACAAGACCTTTTGGATGGGTCGCAAAAATGGTCGGTTTTCCCGGTTTGATGGCTACTTTTGAGAACCATATTTTCAGATGAAAGGACTCGAAAACATCTTTGACAAAATCGAGATCGCCCATTGAAACGCCACCGCTGATCAATAAAACATCTGATTCCAAACCGCGGGCGATGTGCTGCTGCAGATGATTGCGTTGATCTTTTGCAATACCGATTTTTTCACACCTGATTCCTAAACACTGACAATGTGCAAGCAAGGTGTAACTGTTGGAATCCCGAATCTGCCCCGGTCCCGGTATCTCTGCTGGCGAGACCAGCTCGTCACCGGTTGAGAGTATAGAAACCGTTGGTTTTTTAAATACACAAACTTCAGTTATTCCGACAGTGGCCAGAACACCGGCGATTGCGGGCGTAATAAAAAGTCCAGCTTCGAGAACCTGCTTACCATTTTCAATTTCCGCACCTTTGGGCACGACATGCATCCCCGGCAAGAGCGGTTCGAGTATTTTTATAAAACTGGCTTTGCATCCTGGTTTTGTTTTCTCGATTTCCCGCACGCTGTCTGCACCCTCAGGCAGTGGAGCACCGGTCATGATTTTGGCAATTTCGCCTTCATGAAGATGCAAGCCAGGGAATGTGCCGGCAGGAATAAACCCGATATTTTTCAACACGGTCGGTGCATCAGCCACATCAGCTGACCTGACTGCAAATCCATCCATCATGCTACGGGCAAATGGTGGCATGTCGATATCTGAAATGATATTTTCGCCCAGAACACGGCCATTCACATTTTCCAATGCTATTGTTTCTGTTTGCAGATGCACACTTTGATCGAGCACGATTTGCAACGCCTTATCTACACTGATCATAAATCACCGGTTTTTTAATTCTATGACTCTGAAGGGTTTTTTGAAAATCGACTTAAATTTTTCCCCGTTTCTGCGCGCGCTGACTTCGTCTTGATAGCGTCCGATGATCACTCTATAGAGCATACCATTGCTGGACTTATATGTAATTATTTCCGTTGAGTACCCAAGATTACCAAAATATTGAACCTGGTTCAACGCATTCGTTTTCCGGCTATAAGCGCCGATTTGCACAGCATATTTTCCTTTTTGCCGACTTTTATTTTTCATCTTCTGTGCTTCCGGCCTGCTCGATGCTTGCTTTAGTTTTTCGATGTAGGCAAGGTCTTCTTTAACAAGCGATATAATTGTTGCATCCTGTGCTTTTTTCCGAACGCGTTTCAACTCAGATTCCGCAGCCTCAAGTTTTGATTGTGCCAGCAAAGTTTTTGCGGCAAAGTATTGCGCCAGCCTGCGATTTTCGGCATTTGGATATTTGGTGACGATTGCTGTGAAGAAAACTCTGGCGCGCTCATAATCCCCTTTTGCATAATTATATTGTGCGATTTTCATCAGAGCATCTGGTGCATGGCGCGATGCTTTAAACTTTGAATAAACATAGGAATAGGATTTGAATGCAGTTGCCCCGTTTTCAACGAGCATAGCTTTTAAATAAAGAAGTTCGGGCGATGCTGGATATTTGGCGCTCAGCTGCCCCAATCGTGCCCGGGTGGTTTGCAGATCATTCGCTGCAATGATTTTGAGGATTTGTTGAGTTGAAAGTTGTGCAACAGCAGGTTGAGGTATTACAGACAGGCAGAATAAAAACAGAATGAGGTGGAAACATGCTCTTATTTTCATAAGAAAAAGATCACGTCGATTTCATGAAGACTGAGAATCATTATCATCGATCAGCGCCAGTGCTTGTTCAACAGCTAACAGGGCTTTGCCGTCGCGGTGATAATAGCGAATGAGCTGTTCCCGGGCAGGTTTATAATCCGGGTTGAGTTGCAGCACGTTCTGACAAATTTCGATTGCCTGGTCGAGATGCCCTTTTTTAACTTTTAATTTCGCCAGTTGCATGTAAGCTTCCCAGTTTTCCGGGCTTTTGGCGATAACCTGGTTATAGATATTTTCTATCTCCCCAAATTCACCGATCTGATACAATAAATCCTTAATCTGTTGAAAGGCACAAGAGGCTTTGTCGGAGGCATTCTCAGTTAATTTCTTCAGTGCATTCAGTGCGTCCTGCGGACGATTTTCCTGAATATAGCTATCACTCAGGCCGATATAAGCCTCTGTTGCCCGGGCGTCGATTTTGATGGCTTCCCTGAATGCGAGCCGGGCGTCTTTGCCTTTGTTCTCAGCGGCATATTTTTGGCCTTGCTTGATGCGATAGCTCGCGAGTTTTGATTCGTCACTACTGCCTTTGATTTTACTCAGGGATTTATAAGCAGACGCAGCATCTTCCCACTGTTCGAGCCGTTCGAATATTTGCAACTGCTTTTCTTTCGCCCATAGGTCATCCTGTTTAATTTCCCAGATTTTATTGATCATTTTCAGGGCAAGATCAGGACGATTTGAATTCTCATAATCTGCCACGAGACTGCGAAAGACCTGCATCCGCTGGACGTCGGTGAGGGTTGTGCGTGCGGTTAAATCGCGATGAATCTTGATACCCTGGCTGATTTTGCCGTTTTCGCGCAAGATGTCACCTATTTTGAGGTATGCATCGATATTGGTCGTATCTTTTTGCACGGCATCCCGAAATTTTCGCAATGCCATGGCTGCATCGCCTGCGAGCAGGTAATTGAGCCCTGCAGCATAATCTGCAGAAGCATCGTTGCCTTTTTTTGGTTTCCGGCGCCAGGAAACAAATGATAATCCTGCCAGCACCATTACTCCCAAAAGTGTAATAATTAGTATTTTTAGCTCTTCCATAGGGCGAAATAAAATAATTATTTAATTGGTGAGATTCAGATTTCCCGGGCCTCTTGCTCAGGATTGCTCTCAGGCTCCTGCAAGAGTTCAATATCGGATTCTACTGAGACATTGCGTAAATTATCCAGTTCTTTACGCAGCTTTGTATTGCGAATATTTGCTTTGCGGACCTCAGCTTTAAGTGCAAAAACCTGAAAGATAGACATAAATAGCCAAAAAACAACACCAAGTGCAAAAGAGACATAAACGATGACCCAAATCGGCAGCGGGCCGGTTTCATATAACCCTCTAACAAGCACCACGGATACCTGCTCAGTCGTGTTTTGCAGAGCAAAACCCAATATGATCAAAACGATTACTGCAGTGAATATCCAGCGTACAATCCACATGGATGGCTCCTTTATGCCTAAAAATAGTGGCTGCAGTCCATGCGGAATGCAGCCACATATTTATTATTGCTCTATTTCTTTGTCCTTGTCATCATCTGCATCTGCTGAAGCTTCTGTCGATGCTACTGCGGCATCCTGTGCAGCTTCTTCAGTAACCTCAGATTCTTCTGTTTCCGTCTTTTCAGCTTCAGCAGAGGTTTCGGACTTGGCTTGCGCGGCAGGTTCTTCTGCATCAGCTGCTTCTTCCACTTCAGGGGTTTCAGCCTCAGCCGTTTCCTCAACTACCGGTGCTTCGGCCTCAGTTTTGTCCGTTTTGACCTCAGCAGTTTTTGCTTCCTGTGGCATTTCTTCAGCAGCAACCTTTTGTGAGAGGATGATTTTCTTGTTTTCCGCATTAAATTCGATGACCGATAGCTCCAGGTCATCACCGACAGCATAACCATCAGATGGTTTTCCAAGATTTTCTTTCACGAGGTGGCTGATCGGCACAAACCCATCGACATCATCGGGCAATTCGACGATCACACCTTTATCGATCATGCGGACGATTTTTCCTGCAGTACGTGTGCCGACTTTATAGGCGTTTTCGAAATTATCCCACGGATTCTGCTTGGTTTGTTTATATCCAAGTGAAATGCGGCGATTGCCTTTATCGACATTGAGGACGACCACATCGATTTCTTCGCCTTTTTTCAAGACTTCTCCGGGGTGGCGAATCTTCTTTGTCCAGGAGAGATCGGAAATGTGCACCAGCCCGTCAATACCCTCTTCCAGCTCGACAAAAGCGCCGAAATTGGTCAAATTGCGAACGATGCCATGCTGAGCAGAGCCGATGGGATAACGCTCTTCGATCTGATCCCAGGGATCGGGCTCAAGTTGTTTCAGCCCAAGAGAAATCTTCCGGTCTTCCACATCGAGGTTGAGGACTTTACAATCGATCATTTCACCAATCGTTACCAGTTTTGATGGGTGGCGGATATGTTGTGTCCAGCTCATTTCTGAAATATGAATCAGGCCTTCAACACCTTTTTCCAGTTCGATGAATGCACCATAATCGGAGATGCTGACCACTTTACCCGTAACGGTGTTGCCAACAGGGTATTTCTCATCGACATCGATCCATGGATGAGGCTGCAACTGTTTTAGACCCAGTGAAATTCGGTCTTTTTGCTCGTTAAAATCGAGTACCTGAACAGTGATCGTTTCATCGAGGGAAACGATTTCCGACGGGTGGCTGACACGCCCCCACGAAAGATCGTTGATATGCAATAATCCATCGACACCGCCGAGATCGATAAAGACGCCGAAATCGGTAATATTTTTGATAACACCTTCGAGTTTTTGCTCTTTCTCAAGGTTTTCAAGAATTTTGGCGCGTTGCTCTTTAAGTGTTTCTTCAACAAGAACTCTATGAGAAACAACGATATTCTTGCGAAGTTCATTTACTTTAACAATTTTAAAATCGAGGTCTTTGCCGATAAAGGCATCGAAATCGCGAATCGGGCGGACATCGATTTGTGATCCCGGCAAAAAGGCATCAACACCCATGATGTCGACGACGATTCCACCTTTGATGCGACGAACACATCTTCCTGTGAGAACGTCACCACGGTCATACGAATCGGTGATTTTCGCCCATACACGCATAAAATCTGCTTTACGCTTCGACAGAACAAGCTCACCATCGACATTTTCAACATTATCGAGAAAAACTTCGATTTCATCACCGATTTTCAGTTCTTCCGCATTGGTGAATTCATCCATAGCAACCAATCCTTCGGATTTAAAACCGATATCGATCGACACGTCTTTCTGAGAAATTGCGATGACACGTCCGATGACGAGTTCACCTTCAACAAAATCCTCGATGGTGTTGTCATAGAGCTGCAAGAAGTTTTCATACTCCTCTTCGCCATATTCCTGCTCTTCTTTCAGGTCGCTAAAACTAACGACTTTTTCTTCATCAGCGAAAAGCTGATTTTGGGTTTGTGGTTTAGACATTTAAAAAAGCCTCCTTTTATTTTTTACCGCACCAGGGGTACGGGTTTTTTTCAATCAAAACCGGCTCTGATTCATCGGCAAAATCAGGCCGTAATCTGTCGATACAAAGTGACTATTTTATCAACCTGTTCATCAATCGTCATCTTGGTCGTATCGAGTTCGATAGCGTCATCCGCCTTTTTTAATGGCGCGACAGCTCTTTCTGAATCTATCTTATCGCGTATTGCGATCTCCTGATAAAGCTTTGCGAATGGAATTTCAACACCATTTTTTTGCAGCTCGAGTTTGCGCCGGTTGGTGCGAGTTTCCAGCGAGGCGATGAGAAAAATCTTCAACCGGGCGTCCGGAAAAACTACTGTGCCGATATCCCGGCCTTCGACAACGAATTTACCATCACTGGCAATTTTCCGCTGCAAACCGACCATCGCATTTCGCACTTTAGTGTATTTTGAAACCACGCTCACATTGTTCGTCACTTCGATTGTGCGAATTTTTTGCGAGATTTCTTCGCCATTTGCCCAGACACAAGTTTCATCGCCGGAGGTACTCAATTCAAATTCAGTCCCGCCAATAAGGCGATCGAGGGCGTTTTCTTCATATAAATCAATTTCTTGCGCAAGCGCCAAATAAGTCACAGCCCGGTAAAGAGCGCCGGTATCCAAAAAAGTGAAGTTGAGTTTTGCGGCAACTGCCCGTGCGGTTGTGCTCTTCCCGGAGCCCGCAGGCCCATCGATTGCAATAATCTCTCGTCTATTGACCGAATTCGGATGCTGATTTTTCATGAACGTTAAGTATACGATGCTTTTTCCAAAAAAACAAATAAAGAATTGCAAATTAAGTAGTAATATTGACAGAGAATTCGACTGTTAATCTTTCATGCGCGCGCCCTTTTCCTCATTGGCGAGAATCCAGCCGGCGACTTTGCCGGTATTGATCGTATTATCTTCCAGCCAATATGAGAGGTCCCGGTCGTATTGTGAACTGCTGTTATCATCCCGGTGCTGACTCAATTCTTCAAAAATTCTGTCGAAACGATTTTTCCATAATTGCATATTCTCCGTACGCAAATCAATCCAGCCTTCGGATGACCACTTATTGATATTTCCCGGCGTAATTTGTAATTCGCTTTCGCCGCGATATGGTGGGATTTTGATGTTTGGTCCCCGCAATAATTCCTTGCCGTTTACCAGTAAAATGGGAATGCCGATGGAAATAATCTCCGAGCGCAGTTTTGCGTTATCGAGCACGACTTTCTCAAGATTTTCACTCATTTGCGCTGCTGTTGCGTTGCGCACACCGGCCATCGTTTTGAAAGCCAGCTTTAGAAGATGACCTTCAAACAGCAATTTGCTCAAGCGGGGCGGCCCGAGAAGCTCAAAAGCGATGCTGGCGCAATCATGTTTTTTCATCAAATCCTGCATGCGTTTCAGCGCTCTCTGACGCAGCAATCCGGCACGATAAGTCGGACCCATTGTTGCATTATCCAGCGCATTGATGATATCGTGCCCGGTGTTGCCACCCTTGAGCTCATAAACCACGCTGCGGGCTATTTCTTCCGGTGTGATAAATTCCATTTGTCCTGATGAAGTGATCGCTTCAAATTCTGCATTTGAAAAAATGCCGTTCTCGCCGGTATCGATGAATACGGACTCCAAAACCTTGTTTTTAATTGGCCGGGCGCAGCTATCATCATTTAATTTTAGAATTGAATCCAGTTTTGTCGCATTTTCAATAAGACATTCATATAACTGAACCGGTTTGCGCCCTTTGTGAATTTCACCGTGAACGATGCGTTTCCAGGCGATTGCGGCCGTCGGTTTGATCTCTTTGGTAATCGGTGCATCAGGTGTTCGCGCCATGAGAAAAAGCAATAAGCTATGAGCACCGGCGACAGATGATTTGCTCAACAGAACACGGCTTGGTTTTTCCTCCGAATGGGTGTATGGAATATTCAAACCCATGCCACCGGTACCGCTGGTGCCGATTTTGAAATAAAACTCTGCTTTGACACGGCGCATGCCCTCATATAAAATTTGGACGTGGCGGATGAGTTGCGGCACGTACAAGGTGCATAGCAGCTTTTCGACTTCTGCGACAAGATGGGTCGTTTCAGCCACCCCTGATTTGACCTTATCGAGCTCTTTCGCCACTTCCCGGTAACTGTTGAAAACATCCTGATAAGCCAGCGCCGTCGCTGAATTGATACAATCGATCACCACGTGTGGGCGGTAGCGCATGACTATCTGATACAGGTAACTTGCTTTTAAAACATTTTCTGCCATCTCACCCAGCACGTCGTTGATCACGATTTCTCGGTTGACCGGGTTTTCGATGAGTTCACTGCGCGACATGTTTTGCAGGCTGTCACGAACAAAGATGTTTCCCCATTCCGGCGTAATGGTCGTTTTGCCTTTATGCTCCTTTTTCAGCGCTTCACAGGCTTCGTGCGCCTCAACTTCTTCCAGACTGGCGATGATTATTTCATCCGGTGATTCATTCAGTAATCTTCGACAAATGGCCATGCCAACAAGACCTGCTCCTCCAAGAACGAGAATGCGCTTATTTGTTATTTCCATTGCCCAACTCCACAGCTTTTTTAAGAGTTTTCAATTCTCTGTTTGTTAAATAACGCCACGCCCCGGGGGCGAGCGAGCCAAGTTTAAGTGAATCTATTTGAAAGCGTTGCAGATATTTCACACGAACACCCACAGCCGCGAACATTTTGCGGATTTGTCGATTACGGCCTTCAGTGATGCTGACCACACAGGCTTTTTTGTTTTTGCGGTTGGGGAAAACGACATGAGCTATTGCCCGTTCATTTTTATCGATGATCACTCCCCTGCGAAATATTTCCTGTAACCCCGGCGGAGCTGATTTTTTTAGAATGACATTGTATTTTTTCAGCACTTTGTATTTCGGATGGATCAACCGGTTAGCGAACTCACCATCATTGGTAAAAAGCAGCAACCCCTCAGAATCCTTATCGAGCCGGCCGATGGAAAAGACTTTTTGCGGTGTACGCACCAGTTGATAAACCGTTTTGCGTTTTTTTTCATCGTGACGGGAGCAAATATAATCGACAGGTTTGTTGAGAATAATATAAGTGGGCTCAATTTCGTGCTGGATAATATTGCCGTCGTAGATGACAATATCTTTTTGCGGGTTGATCGTAATGCCTGGTGAGGAAACGACTTTACCGTTGATTTTCACCAGGCCGGATAATATCAACTTTTCCACAGACCGGCGCGAGCCAAGTTCGGCTTGCGCGAGAAACTTATTCAGTCTGATTTTGGCTGTTAAATTCATCTCCGGTATGTTCATTTCTTTTATCAGAATCATCGGAATCAAGAGATTCATCCAAACCTGCGAGGGCATCGACGATCTGATCCGAATATTTTCCTTCTTTGAATAACTCCTCAATTTCCCGGGGTTTCGGCAATTCATTGATGCTGTTGATGCCGAAATATTCAAGAAATTCAGATGTGGTCGAATAAAGCAACGGCCGGCCAATGCCTTCGCCGCGGCCTGAAATTGTGATCAACCGGCGTTCGAGCAGATTCTTAACCACGCTATCGCTGTTGGCGCCGCGTACGGCCGAGATATCGGCCTTGCTTATCGGCTGTTTGAAGGATATCACCGCGAGCACTTCCAGCGCCGCCTGGGATAATTTGTTGCGCACGCGCCCCATGTACATTTTTTTGATATATCCGGCAAATTCCGGACGCGTGATTATCTGATAACCTTCTGCAACCGTGACAATGCGAAACGACCGGCCACTATCACTGTATTCGTCGTTCAAAACTGCAACCGTTTCCTCAATCGAAAAACTGTTTATTTCATCACCGATATAAGTCTCGAGATTCTTTTCACTTACCGGCGTATCTGCAGCAAAAATCAACGCTTCGAGTGTTTTTTTAAAATGCTGAAATCCTATTTTTTGATCTTTATCCATATTTCACCGAACGTCGACGATTGTGTGATTAAAATTTTTCCATTTCGAATGAGCTCAAGCATGGCGATAAAAGTAATGATCACCACGATGCGGGAGGTCAATTGTTCAGCAAGTTCATAAAAAAGGAGTTCACCGCCTTTTTGTGCAAGTAAATCGAGCAGGAACTCCATCTGTTCCTCAGCCGTTACCGAGTGCTGCTCGATATGATGATGGGTAATGCGCGGTTTTCTTTTCAGAACTTCTTTAAACACACTCATCAACTCAAAAAGTGTGTAATCACCGTTGGGCTCCCAGAGAATCTCTTCATCATCGATATTAAAATCGAAGTATCTTCGGCTATAAACGAGCCGGCGCTGGTTTTCAAGCCGGGACATATCGCTGGTAATCTCTTTAAAACGCTGATATTCCAGCAACTGCCTGACCAATTCATCTCGCGGGTCTTCTTCGATTTCTTCATCATCATCAACAGGGCTTTTCGGCAGAAGCATCCTGGCTTTGATGCGAATCAAGGTCGCCGCCAGAAGAATATAATCACTCGCATATTCCAGATCAAGCAGCTTGATAAGTTCGACATATTCAAGAAACTGCCGGGTGATGACCGCAACCGGAATATTGAACAAGTCCACCTCGTTTTTTTTGATCAAAAAAAGAAGCAAATCGAGCGGTCCGTCGAAATTTTCGAGTTTTACGCGATAGTTCATAAGTTGATAATCCGGTCAATGGCCCTCATTAAATGAGTTTTTCAATGCCGACGGCCGCACGCACACGTTTCATAACTTCAGCAGCACGCGCTCGCGCCCTGTTTGCACCGTCACGCAGGATTTGCTCCACAAACTCCATATCATTTTCGAGTTTGTTACGTCTGTCTCTCGCCTGTTCGAAAAAAGAATAAATCTTATCCAGTAACTCTTTTTTCGCGTGGCCATAGCCGTATCCACCGGCGAAAAAATTATCGCGCATCGTCTGCAATTCTTTGCTGTCGGCAAATAACTTAAATAAATCAATAATGGTCGAATTGTCTGGGTCTTTGGGGTCTTCAAGGCTGCGGGAATCGGTGACAATACGCATCACTTTTTTCTTGAGCGCTTTAAATTCACAGAAGATTTCCAGTGTGTTATCATAGCTTTTGCTCATTTTTTTCCCGTCGATACCGGGAACGACCGCGACATCGGAGAGGATCATAGGTTCTGGGATTCTCAGGGTGTCGCCATAGATATTATTGAAGCGCATGGCAATATCTCGGGTCATTTCAAGGTGTTGCTTTTGATCCTTGCCGACGGGTACAACTTCGCTGTCGTAAATGAGAATGTCGGCAGCCATCAATACCGGATAAGCGAAAAGCCCGTGAGACGGCAGGATTCCGCGACTCGTTTTGTCTTTATAAGAATGCGCCCGTTCCAGCAACCCCATTGAGGTGACGGTCGATAAAATCCAGGCGAGCTCTGTCACCTCAGGGACATCGGCCTGTAAAAATAGCGCGACTTTTTCAGGGTCGAGCCCGAGAGCGAGATAATCCAGAGCAACCATACGGCTGTTATCCGCCAGTTCACGCGCCTCATTAATCGTGGTCAACGCATGATAGTTGGCGATAAAATAATAGCATTCATTGGTATTCTGCAGTTCTAAAAATTGCCGGATAGCGCCGAAATAGTTCCCGATATGCAGTGTTCCCGAAGGCTGGATACCGCTTAAAATCACCTTGTTATTCATCGTATAGTTTCAAACCGGCCCAACCTTTCAGCTCATAAACAGATAAGGCTTCCAGTTGTAGTCGGCATATTTAATCTCCTGTTGAATAAAAAACAAATATATCGGTTTTTTAGGTTTGAACTTCAAAGGCATGCCCGCCATTTCCGGTGTACGATCGCCTTTTTTGTTATTGCATTTAAAACAGGCACAAACGAGATTTTCCCATGAATCCGGGCCGCCCATTTTTTTAGGGATGACGTGATCGACAGTCAACGGTTGTGATTTCTCGCCGCAATACTGGCAGCGAAAACCATCACGGCGTAAAATATTTTTACGTGAAAGGATAACCCGTTTTCGCGGAATATAGACATAATTGCACAAGCGGATAATACTTGGAAATGGAAAACTCACCATGATCGAATGAATCATTAACGTTGGATGTTTTTCAATGATTTCAGCCTTGCCAAGATAAACCAGGACGATCGCTTTTTGAGCGGTGACCACCCTGAGCGGCTCGTAACTTTGATTTAAAATCAAAACTTTGCGTTTTAATGAAACAGAAGCCATTGTTCTGCCTGTGCCTGATTAAGAATTCCAGGTTGGTTCCGGCACGAGTTTGATGCCGGCGAATAATGAATTTATAATCGCAATAAATCAATCCTTAAAATAGGGCGCCATTATCGCCTGAAATGCCTCAGGCGGCCGCACGGGTCTGCCGTTCCGCCGCATAAAGCTGTGCACTGTAAAACCTTCGGCGAGTTTATCTCCACTTTCATTTTGAACCGTATAATCCAAGCGCACACGAGCGCGTGGTTTTTCATGAATGCGGGTAATTATCGTTAACAGATCATCGTAACGGGCGGATTTGATATAAGTACAATTCGCCGAGATCACCGGCAGCAAGACACCGTTTTCTTCCATCACCCGGTAGGGTAGTCCGGCATCGCGCAATAAATTCGTGCGGCCGACTTCAAACCAGACAAAATAGTTTGCGTAATACACGACTCCCATTTGATCGGTTTCGGCAAATCGCACACGGAGCTGGGTTTTATGTTCAACCATCGTTTAAATGTTAACTTTCACGGAAGGGGTGTTGAGAATAATAGCCCATATTTTCATATTTTTCAATACGTTTTTGCACGAGTTCATCAGGCTCAATTTTTTTAAGTTCGGCGAGGCATTCGAGAATTTCCTGCTTTAAAATTTGCGCGGCTTCATCGTGATCGCGATGGGCGCCGCCGGCCGGTTCATCGACAACTTTGTCGATGATTTTCTGTTCCAGTAAATCGGGCGCGGTGAGCTTCAAGGCTTCAGCAGCTTCGCTTGCTTTGCCGGCGTCTTTGTGCAAAATCGAGGAGCAACCTTCCGGTGAGATCACCGAGTACCAGGTATTCTCCAGCATCAGAATGCGATCGCCGACGCCGATGCCCAATGCGCCGCCAGAAGCGCCTTCGCCGATGATGACGATGATGATGGGAACCGGCATGATCGCCATTTCAAAAAGATTTTTTGCGATCGCCTCTGCCTGGCCGCGTTCTTCGGCGCCGATGCCGGGATAGGCTCCGGGTGTATCCACCAGCATGATGATCGGACGTTTAAATTTTACCGCCAGTTTCATGAGACGCAGTGCTTTGCGATAGCCCTCCGGATGGGCCATGCCGAAATTGCGGTAGAGTTTTTGTTTGGTGTCTCTCCCCTTTTGATGGCCCATAATAACAACTTTTTCGCTGCCCAGTCTGCCGATCCCGGCGATAATAGCCGGATCGTCCCCAAAAGCGCGATCGCCGTGGAGCTCGACAAAATCTTCGACGATACGTTCGATATAGTCACGCGTAAAAGGGCGCTGGGGATGGCGGGCCAGCTTCACCCGTTGTTCGCGTGTCAATTTTGCGAAGATCTCTCTCTGCATTTTCCTGGCTTTTGCCTGCAGACGGTCGATTTCATCGTCGAGTGAAATTCCTTCCGAACGGGCATAGTCTTGCATTTCTTTTATTTGTTGTTCCAATTTGAGAATTGGTTTTTCAAAATCCAGAACGAATTTTTGCATCGTGCTGCATTTCTCCCGGTTAAAGTCTGAAAATCGTTTTAAATATAATTTCAATATCGAGCAGGACAGAATAGTTCATCGCATAAAACAAGCGATATTTTTCTTTTTCTTCCTCACTCATTTTTTTATGTCGTCTGAGTTGAATCAAACCGGTGAGCCCGGGTTTCATTATTTCAGATGAAGGTTTTTCACTCTCGGCAGAGGCGGTTAATTCACGGCCGACGATCGTTAAATCACCTCTCAAGACATACCACATAAGCGGCAAATTTGACAAAAAACGATTATTTCTTAAACACCAAAGATGAATCGTTTTTTTAGTTTTGCCGAAATCGACCGGTAACAATACGCGATGCCGGTCAAGTTTTTTAAACTTTAAATATACAAAAAAAACAGGTAAACCCAAAACTAAACATAATAATGCTATAATTAAATCAAAAGCCCGTTTTTTAAGGCGATTGCCTTTTGTCGCCAATTTATAATCGATATCGAGCAGTGGTGCATCGCTGAGCTGATCGATACTGGCTTTGCCGATGATGACGTCGAGATTACTGGGAATGATTTTAAAATGCGCTGCATGAGTGCGCGAATTCGTTATCGCCGATAAAATGACGTCATATGATATTTGCTGAGTGCTGAAAATCACTTCTTTAACATTGCGGCGATTGACGATTTCATCGAGGCTTTCTATTGTCGTGAGCACGGAAACACCGTTATATTCTTTACCGATGTCTTCTACGTTAACACTGACCAGGCCAATGATATCGTACCCTGCACCGATACGTGTGCGCAATTTTTCCAACACGCTTTCCCCGCGGGAGAAATCCCCGACAAGCAATGTGGGGCGAGCGAGCAAAGTATGTCCCAGTGTGCCATAAAAAGAGGCCAGATCGAAGCGGTGCATGAATTTGATAAAAAATCGCCAGCCGACGATGATAATAAAACTCAAACCACCGGCAAAGAGCAATACAGCCCGTGAAAAGGCATAATCTTTAAAAAAATAGGTCAATGCACTGTTTGCCAAAAAACCGCTAAACACAGCAAAACCAGCTTTTGATGAAGAAAAACGCCATTTGCCGTAGGACCCGGCAAGCAACAGGCTAAATATCCACACGGAAGAATAAACGGCATTGACCAATAAATAATCATTCCAGTATTGCAGGTGGCCGAATTTGAAATAAAGAGCGCAGATCAGTGAAAATTGCAATAATAAAAAATCGAAAAGAGGGACCGCCATCACCAACAGGCTGTTTTGCAAGAAACTGAAAGCGGCACGCAGCCAGATGGCCAGCAATAAAATCTGATAAGTTACGAAAAAGTACCTTTTGCGAAAGTGCTTTTTTACAAAAAGTGCCATCGCCCGGTAAAAAATGAGCAGGCCGTCGAGATGACTTTGCTTGCTGCTTTCTCCTTTAAAATGGATGATTTGCGTGGTCGGAACATAATAAATCTTCCAGCCCGCTTCGATGATGCGGTAGCACCAGTCGAGGTCTTCGCCGTAGAGGAAGAATGCTTCATCGAGCATACCGATTTCATCGATGACACTGCGCCGGACCATCATGAAAGAACCCGATATGGCCTCCACTTCAGCAATTTCATTTTCGGCGAGATAGGTCAGGTTGTAGCGACCGAATGTTTTTGATTTTGGGAAAAAATAGCTCAATCCGGTCAGCCGAGTAAACGCCACCCATGGTGTGGGATAACTCCGCCGGCAAGCCAATTGCAAACTGCCGTCAGGGTTTAAAACTTTGCAGGTTGCCATACCGGCACCTGCCTGTGACTCCATGAAATCAAGCAGCTTTTGAAAAGTATCAGCCTGGGTGATGGTATCAGGATTTAGCAGAACAAGGTATTTCCCGACAGCTCGTGCAAGAGCCTGATTATTGGCGCGTGCAAAGCCAACGTTGTGGGTGTTGGCGATCAATTTAACAAAGGGGAATTGCTCGGCAAGCATTTTTTGGCTGCCATCATCAGAAGCATTATCGACAACAAACACCTCGGATGAGATATGTCTGAGAGAGTTTTCCAGTGAATTCAGCAGTTGTTGAACAAATTCTTTGACATTATAATTGACGATGATGACGGAAAGAGTAATGCCGGTTTTTACCGCTGTATTGCCTGATTCGCTATCGCTGCAAGCATTTCCTGCTCTTGAAGAGGTCAATGCGTAACCTTTTGCTTTGCTTCTGAGTTTTCCTTCTTTCCGAACCATTCATTAAATTTTAACCGCCAGACCATAAATGCCGCCTCAATCATCACTTTACGCGACATTTTGCTGCTGCCGCTCTCCCGATCGGTAAAAATAATCGGTAGTTCTTTAATTCTATATTTGTTTTTCCAGGTAATATAATGCAGCTCGATCTGAAATGAATAGCCATCGCTGCGGATATTGTCAAGATCAATCGCTTCAAGAACCTGTCGGCGGAAACACTTGAAGCCGGCAGTGCAATCTTGCAACGGTAAACCGGTAATCGTGCGCGTGTACCAGTTGGCCCACAAACTGAGAACAAGCCGTGAAAGTGGCCAGTTGATCACATTTACACCGGTCAGATAGCGAGATCCGATCACTAAATCAAAGTTATCCATCGCTTTCATTATACGGGGCACATCAGCCGGATTATGTGATAAGTCGGCGTCCATTTCAAAAATGAATTCGTATTTTTTTCGAATAGCATATTTGAATCCTGCGACATAGGCCGTGCCCAAACCCATTTTCATCGGTCGTTCGAGCAGATGAATATGTTCGTTTTCAGCCATCATTTTTTTGATAATTTCCGCGGTGCCGTCGGGAGAATTATCATCGACAAACAATAAATCGACCTGATTTTTCGTCGCTTGAAAAATGCTATTGACCAGATTTTGAATATTGGTTGCTTCATTATAAGTTGGAATAACGATCACCGTCTTCATGCGTAACCTTTCAAGATCGAAGTGTTCAATATTGTGCGTTCGCCATTTCAGCTTTCAGTCGTTCAATACCGCCGCGTGCAGTCGCCATTTTAAATCCCAGCTCTTTTTCAGCTTTATCGGTGAAAAAGCCGGAGTTTAGCGGCCGGTTGGCCGCCTGATCGAGGTCGGCGGTTTTGATACGTTCGATCAATCCGGCATCGAGCTCAAAAACATCAGCGACGAGCAGAGCAAAATGATAACGGTCGATAATTTCACTACCTGCAAGGTGGTAGATGTCTTGCTTGCTTGACACAGCTAATTTAATGAGCGCAGCAGCGAGATCGCTCGCCAGCGTCGGATTGCCGATCTGGTCATCGACGATGCGGATATTCTTGTTCGCCCGCAATTGTGTAACAATCCAGGTGACAAAATTCAAACGAACGCCGGGAGCTGCGCCATATAATACCATCGTGCGGCCGATGGCATAATTGGCCCCGGAGCAAATTAGCTCGTTTTCGCCGGCAAGTTTTGATTTACCGTAATATCCCAACGGTTCCGGCCTGTCGCTCTCGCGATAGGGACCGGTGTTGCCGTTGAATATATAATCAGTCGATACGTGAATCAGACGGCTGCCATAAACACGTGAGGCATGTGCCAGCCGTGCTACACCGTCGACGTTGATTTTCCAGCAAAGCTCGCGTTCGGTTTCCGCACCATCGACATTGGTGTAGGCCGCCGCGTTAAAAATATATCGGGGATGATGATTTTTAACCAGATCGAGCATAGTTTTCCGGCTGGTGATATCAGCCTGAAAATACTGGACACCATCAAGACAAATTTCCTTTTGGGTCGTTACGTCGAGAGCGATGACGTCGAATTTGTCTTTTAGCAATCTGACGAGATTATAACCGAGCAGCCCGTGCGCTCCGGTGACGAAAACATTGCCTTTAACTTTCTGCATAAGGTAGAATTCTTTCCTCAAATATTGATTTTGTTATCGATCCCATAAATGTCGCGTTTAATGAAGCAATTTGCAGCGCTTTCCGTACCGCAGCCCACAGGTCGTTTATTCGCAAATAGTTTAACAGAAAAACAGCGCCAAATGTATCGCCGCAGCCGATGATGTCAACAATGCTGTGCTCGGTCATGGGCGGTTGAATATGTCTGATTTCCATTTGATCAAATCTCATTCTCTTACCGACGATTGCACCTTTGGCGCCGAGCGTTATCACCGCAGCCTGTGGTCCCAGTTGTAAGATAGTCTCCAAAAACTCACTGAGTTTTTGCGGCTCTTTTTCTATTGGCGAGCTTGAAAGTATCGCTGCTTCGTTTTCGTTCATTTGCACGATATCAGCACAGCGTATCCAGTTTTGCCACTTTTCCGGGCGCTGCGGAAATCTTTTTCCGCAAGCATCGATTCCCTGGGCTAATGTGTGAAAATCAAGGCAGATGATGTTTTTAAATTGCTTGCGAAAATCGGCGAGGGCCTCAAGCTCAATATCGGCGCCGGAGATCATATTGATATGAACTGCGGAAAAACCGATGATGCCGGCCAGTTTTTCGATACTGATGGCAGGCATAAATCGCGTCGATGTTTCCTGTCTTTCGGATTCACTGATATATTTTAAGGTCACGGCGGTATTGCACTGCTCGACCATTTCGACATATTGCAGATCGAGCCGGGGCAGTTTTTGCAAAACCGGTAATAAAACAGATGCAAAATCTTTACCGATATTGGCGACCGGATAAATGAGGAAGTCATCTTTTGCCGAGAAAGCTGCAGCCGCCAAGCCGTGATATAATCCGCCGATGCTTTGCGTGATTTCCCCCTGCAGAGGAATGATTTTATCTCGAATAAAAGTGCCGATGAATGCGATTTTTTTCATAAAATTGATGATGAATCTGAATGCGAAAACATTTATTCAGGCCGGGCTAATCTGCGGCTTTCTCATTTGTGTAAATTATAATCGGGCGCCGTTTTTTCTAAACTCATCGAGTTTTGCAGCCATTTCCGGGGATTGAAATGAAAGCATTTCAGCAATAAAAATAGCCGCATTTGCAGCACCGGCTGAACCGATTGCCATCGTCGCAACGGGAATGCCTGTCGGCATTTGTACCGTCGAATAGAGAGCGTCAACACCCTGCAATGCCGAACCGGGCATGGGAATACCGATTACCGGTAGGGTCGTATGGGCAGCGACAACCCCGGCAAGATGCGCCGCCATGCCGGCCGCGGCAACGAGGGCGCAAAACCCCCGGCGCCGGGCGTCCGTAGCAAACGCGGCGACCTCAGCAGGGTTTCTGTGGGCGGAAAGGATATGCAATTCATTGTCTATCTCGAAATAAGTCAGATATCTGCGGCAATTGTCAATACTATCGACATCGCTTTTACTACCGATCAGGATGGCCACTTTTGGCATTTTTCTGTCCCTTGTTTTAAATCTATATTGACTAAAACACTCATTTAAATCAGGTTATTTTTGTTCAGCCAGCAAATCTTCACGGGTGCGGAAAGTGCGTGCAATGGCTTCAAGTTGGTTGAGGTAGACGAGTTTGTTTTTGCGTGAAGGCGCGTAAATGGCGATGTCGATGATGTAAGCGCGGTGTGTATTCTCGTCATAAAATATAAATGCCTTCATCGCCCCGCCGGCTACCTTTTTCGTATTTTCCCACAAGCCCTGGAATTGCAACGCCCATCGGCCAGCGATCTCGGTTTCGCTGAATTGATAAAGGGTATCGACTATAACATCATTCTCATAATGCAGGCGACCGATTTCCGCTCGTTTTTTAAAAAACCACGCTTTATCGAGAACCACGGTGGGGTCGTCGGTTTCCACCCAGTGCACATAAATCCAGCGTTCGGGATTAATCCGCCGGAAATGAACAAAATTGTTTTGCGGGATATCCTGGAAAAAATGATAATCATGCGGGATGCGAAGACGAAAGCCGTATTTCTGCATCAGCGAATCCGCCAATTCAGTCTGTTCGTAACGGGAGTAAATCGTTTTCGACGTTTTTTCGATAATTTTATCATGCATGATAGAAAACAAATAATCAGCATTCTTTTTCAGGTTCCCCTGCAGTTGTTCTGCCGACTCTCCTGCAAGAACGAGCAAGAGCTGCCCCTTTGCCCAGGGATTTTCTTTGCGAAAAACATACGTTTCGTTGCGCCGAACTTTTTCCACCAGCTCAGGGTTAAGCATCTGAGCGATTTGTTTTGAGGTAACGTCCGGTTTATCCAGCAATCCAATCATGATGACGTTATGCTGAATGCTGGCGTGCGACAGCTTGCGGCCAGGGATAAATTCAAGCTCAAAAGATTTTTCTGCCCAGGGTGTGCGTACTTCGCGTTCGAAAATACTGGTGAGTTGTGGTTTTAGTTCTATATAAAGCAAGCTGTCGGCGACGACAATGATGCGGTTTTCTTTGCCTTTTGCCGCTCTTTTAGTGCTGCAACCCATATTTAAAGCGAATATGAAGAACAAAAGAAAAAGAATATTTTTTTTCATTAATTTAACCTTTCCCTGCGGGTTCAAAATAACATTTTGTGCTATAATACTGCTCATCCGGCAAGGTTTCAAGTTTATTTTTTATTGGAATGATTGCCATTCATTCTCATACCCTTCGTTTGCGGGCCACAGCAATCGTGATTCGTCCCATCATGTTTGCCAGGGTTGTAAGCCAACGTATGTGTCGACGATGAAGATCAAATACTTCAGTGTACTTTGAACGCAACAACTTGCGGCGTATGGCTATGTTTAAAAATGGATACAGCAACATCGGGATAAAGGCGCTGCGTCGTAACCGGTTGGTTGTCAGCGTGACAAGATCGGCTCCAAAACGTTCGAAATGAAAGAGCAGCTCAGGCAAACTGACAGGGTTGATATGTTGCATAAAGTAGTCCTTCCGGTCAGGGTTCAAAGGAATCGGTGCACAATCGGTATAACCATATAAGAAGAAATGCCAGCGAGACGGCAAGCTAAGAATATTCGGAGTTGTGACAATAATAAGTCCGTCAGGTTTTGTAACCCGAATCATTTCGCTAATAAATCTGAAGTGATTCTCAATATGTTCGACAACCTCAATGCTGACGGTGCAGTCAAACAGGTTGTCACTAAATGGAAGACATGTATTTAAATCCGCCGTCTTAAACGGAATATCCGGGCATTTGAAATTCTCCGCATCGTAATCACAGGCTTCAATCTGATACCCCTTTTGCTTGAGACGGAGAGAGAAATATCCTTGTCCAGCTCCAACATCGAGTATGTGAGACGGTTGTTCCCTGGATATCTGTTTGAGCACTTTATCGTAGATATCAGGTTGGAATGTTTGGGGTCTGGGCAGATCGGCTTTCATATGATATTGTCTCTTTTTAATATTTTTGCCACATGGTTAGCAGTGATGCACCGCGACTCTGTTCCAGAAAAGGTGAAAACCAGCCCGCAAAAAATGAACAACCGCCGATCAATCCTGCCCGTAACAAACGCAATGTTTTCGTTCCGCGAGAGGCGCGAGAACACTGATTGACAAGCTGCTCACTCATCAAAGCGTTGAAAAACGAATCCAGCGCCAGGCTGGATTTCTTTATCAGTATAAACTTATGTAATTCCATGAATTTCTGCAAGCTTTTAAGATGAAAATGATTGACATGCCGTGGCGTATCCCAGGCAATCCAGTTTTGCCGGTAAAAGGCAGCGTCGAGTCCGGCACAATTGGGCACGGCGATAACCAGCACTCCGTCGTCGGTGAGCCGGGCGCGAATGCGTTCAATTTCTGTGACCGGCTGGTAGATATGTTCAAAAACATGCCACAGGGTAATCACTTCAAAAGTTGTAGTATTTAACGGCAGATCAGCGAGAGTCCCTTTTGTGACCGCTAAATTCTTTTCATCACGTGCAGCGCCGGCAGCATCGGGATCGCGTTCCACACCGTGAACGTGCCAGCCGGCATTTTGCATTTCCTGCAAAAATTCGCCGGTGCCGCAGCCGATATCGAGCACTTTTGTGCGTTGTGATTTTTCTTTTTCGATAAACTTTCGCTTGTTACGATTATTAAAATCACGCAAACGCACATAAAGTTTTTCTTGCAGAGACAATTGCCGGTTACCGGTGAGATGGGGTGAATATTCCGCATATTTGTAAAAAACACCGCTTTGCTCTTCTAATGGTCGCGGGTTAAGGTAAACAAACGCACAGTCACTGCATCGGACGAGATTGTACAATCGGCGAGATTGCAAATCGAAGCGGTCGGGAGTTGCGAGATAAAAACCGCTGTGTGAAGAAGCGCACAGCGGGCAGTTTGTAAATTCAAATTTTGGTTGTTGTTTATTCACAATTCAAGCTCGCATAGTTTTTTTTGCCCTTGATAAAATATTGCCAGATGATACTGTTTTTATACATAAAATCCATGATTTCACCATCGGTCCGCTTGCGAATTTTTTTTATCATTTTCCTTTTGCCGGCAATCGACGGCAGTTTTAAAGCGATGGCAAACCCGGCTTTCAATATAGCGGCGGCTTGTGCAAAATCAGCTTTCATAAGCGCGAAAAAAACCGCAACCAGTTCAAAAAGCAATCGCAGCGGAAAGATCAAAAGTAATGAACCGGCAGTGTAATTTTTCAGCAGCATCTCCAGATTATTTCTGTGATTGAGGTAGATTTTGCGCGGAGAGTTTTGCGCCAGGGTCGAACCGGCATTATGTTTAATCATCGCGCCGGGCACAAAGCCAATTTTAAAACCTGCCAGCAGCATGCGCCAATCGAGATCGATTTCCTCCATGTGCGCAAAGAAATCGACATCGAGCATGCCGGTGATTTCTACAGCGCGCCGCTGCAGCAATGTACAGGTTCCGCTCGCCCAAAACAGATCGACCGTTTGGTCATACTGATTTTCATCTTTTTCAATCGTAAAAAAAATACGACCGCGGCTGAAAGGAAAACCAAATATATCGATTTTTCCACCGGCAGCGCCGGCATAATCGTACCAGCCCTCACGATCGATCGATTGAATTTTTGGCTGTAACGCACCATATTCCGCATGGCCGGCAGCAAAAGCCATGAGTTGCGAGAGCCAGTTGGCAGTGACGACGGCATCGTTATTTAACAGAAGAAAATAGTCCCCTTTGGCAGCTTCCATCCCCAGATTGCATCCCCCGGCATAACCAAGGTTGATGGGCGATTCAATGATGCGAATCCCCGGGAATGCCGCTGTAGCATGCTCGATACTATCGTCTGAGGATGCATTGTTAACGATGATAATTTCATGCGGGTATTCGGTAAATTGGGCGAGGGATTTCAGGCAGCGCATGAGAATCGCCTCGCCATTAAAATGGGGAATAATAATACTGACGAACGCATTTTGTTGCATTGAGAATTCCGCTCTACTGGTGACTGTTTGCGTTCGTCATCGAATCTTTCTCAGCTGCTTGCTGCAGTTGTTTTTGCATGAGCAGGGCGGAAGGATTTGCGGGGTCGAATTGCAGCCATTCATCTATCAGTTCAGTGCTGTAACCGGTCTGCCCCGATTTGCGCAATAAATCGATCAGATAACTGTAATAGGCTTGCCGCATTTGCGGATTGTTTTTCGCAATATCTTGCGCCAGTTTGACGGCGCCCTCATAGTCCTTCAATTGCTGTGCATAAAGAAAGATAAAACGAGCACGTTCATTTGCCGGCGTTCTCGCATCCCAGGCCACTTTATCGAGCCGGCGTTTCAGTTCTTCCGGTCGTCCGGCAGCCTGATACATTTGCCCGATCATTAAACTATAGCGAAAATCAGCCGGAGGAATAACCTCCTCCGGAATCACCGTTTCCATATGGTCAAGCGTTTTTAGCGCCTTGTCCTTGTCTCTTTCCGTTTCCAACTGATACTGCGCTAACCGCAGAAAAGCCGAACGGTAATTGCCCAAAAGTGCAATGATATTGTCATTATAATAAACATCCGGATTATCCAGGTTGCGGTAGGCAAATCTGTTAAAAATACGATCGGACAGCACTTCCGGGTCGATGCCGTCTTTTGGTTTTTTTACCGGAAGAACGCGGAAAGCGAGGCCGTCCATACGCAAATAATTGCCCAATCCAACCTTGTTGTCCGGCGAAACCGTGACAGCGAAATAAACCGGCCGTTTGAATTTATTTTCCGCCAGAATATGCAAAATCATGATATCCTGTACGCGAATACCCTGCCCCATCAAAGTCGGCCCGAGTTCAAAACGCATTTCACGGTGTGCATCCGTTATTTTATCTTTATCCATCCATTTTGCTAGCACTTCATCCGGAACTTGAATGGTCACTGTTTTTTTCTCTTTCCAGGGCATCGGAGAGATTTGCTCTAAGGCTTTATCACCCAGTTTGATGGTTATTTTCGGTTCAAAATCCCGTAATTGTTTGATATACCAACTGGTATTGAGCAGACTCAAATTGACGACGCGAACATCCCGACGTATGCCTTCGACGGTCTGTAAATACCATAATGGAAAAGTATCGTTATCACCGTTTGTGAAGACGATGGCATTGGGCTCACAGCTTTCGAGAATATTTTTCGAATAGTCCCAAGCGACGTAATTGCCGTCGCGCGAGTGTTCAAAATAATTGAAAGCGAACATTTTTGCCGGTATGGCAGCAATCATCACAACCGCGGCCAGGGCGAGTATATTGTTGCGTTTGCGTGTTTCCAGATGTAAAAAATCACGGATATTTTCCAAAATCGCTGAGGCGCCGATGCCTATCCACAATGCAAAAGCGAAAAATGCCCCGGTATAGGCATAATCTCTTTCCCGTGGTTGCGGATCAATCTGGTTCAGATAAATGACGATGGCAATGCCGGTCATAATAAAAAGGATCATCACCGCCGATGCACGTCGCCAATCGCGCCAGAAGTGGTGCAATAAACCGATTAACCCCAATAGAAACGGCAACCCGAGCAGGCCGCGAAATGAAATCGTGTCGGCGATCAAACCATCCGGGCCTTTCGCATCGCCTTTGCCGATAAATTGCCAGCCAAAATAGCGAACGAACATTTTTTTGATTTGATAATCCCAGAGAAATTTATTCACTTCAGCCGCCGTTGCAGTTCTCGGGTTGGCCGTGTAAAGTGCTGCATTGGGAGAGCGTTCCAGGCTTGCTTTGCGATCAAAAATCGACCAGTCGCCGTATTGTTCCCGGTTGAGATATTTAACGAATTTTTCTGTCGTATCCGGCGCATTCTCATCAATTTCCGGATTCAATCCCGAGCGGATATAAATAAGACTGTAAGTCGAGTAACCGATCAATACCAGTAAAAAGGATACCAAAACAAGCGAAGTTAATCGCTGCTTGTTGAGCACGGTATAACGAATTGCGAAAATAAGAACGACCGGCGCTGCAAAAACGGGCAGAAATCCAACTTCATTGAGCAAAAACGGAATGCCTTTGACAATACCAGGGTAGATCGCGATGAAACTCAAAGCGGCGAAAGCGCTGAAGAACACGGCTGATTCCAGCGTAATTTTTTTGCGCTGAAAATAGATGATCATAAACACGGTAATGAGTGTGAGCACATTGAGCAAATGCACGCCGATCGCTAACCCAATAGTATAAAAGATCATCAAAATCCAGCGATCCGAATTGGGATCGTCACTGTTTTCAGCCCAGACTAAAATCATCCATACGACAATTGCGGTCAAAAAAAGCGAGGCTGCATAAACTTCCGCCTCGACTGAATTAAACCATTGGCTGTCGGAAAAAGCAAAAGCCAGCGCACCGATAGCGCCACTGGCATAATGGATAATTTGCTGCTCAACAGAAGCTGCTTTGCCCTGCCACATTTCGATCAGACGAACGATGATCAGATAGGTGAACATCGCGGCAAATGCACTGAGCAGCGGTGAAATAAAATTGACGCGTAGGCCGATGTCTTCAACAAAGGGAATCATCGAAAAAATGCGGCCGACGAGAATAAAGAGCGGTGAACCCGGAGGATGCGGTATGCCGAGGGTATACGAGGTCGCGATGAACTCACCACAATCCCAGAAAGAGGTCGTGGGGGCTAGCGTTTTGATGTAAGTGATCAGCGAAACGAGAAAGACAATTCCGCCGATAAGCGATTTTGGATTTTTAAAGCGGCTCAAGTTTTTCTTTCCTCCAGGTATTTTGTTGCGCTTTGTTTGCGTCCGGCAATTTGGCGGGAAACAAGTCAGCTTATTTTTGCAAATTCCAGTTTTCGTAAATAACGATGAAAAAAATCCCAGCGTTCCGCTCGCAGCATAGCCTGTTTTAGCGCTATTTCGTTTTCGACAACACGAAAGGCTTCCTTCCGTGCCTGCAGCAGAACGTCGGCGTCAGCGACGACATCGGCAATTTTAAAATCAGGCAGGCCGGATTGCCGTGTGCCCAGGAATTCTCCCGGACCACGCAATTCCAAGTCGACCTCGGCGATTTTAAATCCATCGTTTGTTTCACACATCGTGTTTATTCTTCTGCGGGCCTCGGCATTCAGCGGGGTCTCGGCAATTAAAATGCAGATGCTCTCTTTTTCACCGCGCCCCACCCTGCCGCGCAGTTGGTGCAATTGCGTCAAACCGAACCGTTCCGCATGTTCGATAGTCATTATCGTTGCATTCGGCACATCGACACCGACTTCGATGACGGTAGTCGCCACCAGTAATTGCGTTTTTCCGGATTTGAAATTCTGCATGACCGCATCTTTTTCAGCAGATTTCATCCGGCCATGCAGCAGCCCGACCGCAAATTGCTCAAAAAAGCCTTTTTTTACTTTTTCATAAAATTCCGTTGCGGCGCGCAGATCGATTTTCTCAGATTCTTCAACAAGCGGAAAAACGATATAAGCTTGGGCACCCTGTACGAGTTCATCGCGGATATAGTGGTAAATCTCTTTTCGCCTTTTAGAAGGACGCCAGACGGTACGAATTGGTTTTCTGCCTTTGGGTAATTCATCGATAATCGACACATCGAGATCGCCATACAGCGTCATCGATAAAGTTCGCGGGATGGGCGTTGCCGTCATCACCAGCACATCCGGGGTTTTACCTTTTTTCTGTAAAGCGCCACGCTGCACGACGCCAAAACGGTGCTGCTCATCGACGATGGCAATGCCGAGATTTTTAAATTCGACCGTCTCCTGAATTAGTGCATGCGTACCGATGATGACCTGCGCCACACCGTTTTTGATTTCACCGAGATATAATTCACGCACCTTTTTTGTCTGGCCACCAAGCAAAATGACCGTTCGAACACCGATTTGTTCAAGCGCCGTATTGATATTCCGAAAATGCTGCTCGGCCAAGATTTCCGTCGGTGCCATCATTGCCGCCTGATAACCATTTTCGATGGCCATGAGCATAGCGATCAGTGCGACGATGGTTTTGCCCGAACCGACGTCGCCCTGTAACAGTCGGTTCATCGCCATCGGGCTGTGCATGTCTTCCCAGATTTCGTGGCAGACACGTTTCTGTGCGGCGGTCAGTTCAAAAGGCAAATTTTCAATCAATTGGCGGGTTTTGTCGCCCACATCGGCGAAAGCGATGCCTTGTGCCTGCGTACGCATCTTTTGCCGACGTAGTGTCAGTATTAGCTCGAGATAAAAAAATTCATCAAATTTTAAACGCCGCCGGGCCATTTCCAATTCACGCTGCGACAATGGTGAATGAACGTTTTGCAGCGCCGGTTGTAGTGGCATCAACTCATTCTTCTGCAAAACTTCATCCGGCAGCGATTCTTTGATCAGTTCGCCATAAAGTTCGAGCGAACTTTGAATTAAACGTCGCATACTGCGGCTGTGCATGCCGGCGAGCCGCAGTTTTTCACTCGATGGATAAATCGGCACGATGACACCGGTGTTCAGGGTGTTCCAGTTGCCATCCGCATCGATGCGATCATATTC
Source organism: bacterium (assembly GCA_024275575.1). Classification (GTDB taxonomy): domain Bacteria; phylum Zhuqueibacterota; class Zhuqueibacteria; order Zhuqueibacterales; family Geothermadaptataceae; genus Bioreactorimicrobium. Next base: position 5,115 of record JAJRYV010000049.1, on the reverse strand, counting down.
AGGATGCACCATCTGCAAACCGCGAAAATAAGTGATTTTTCCAAAGAAAGCAAATGAATCTCCCGGTTTGAACGCCCGGCGCCAAATATACAAACTTTTGAACCAGATACACTGAAGAAAACCCTTACCATCGCTGATTGTGGCGATAAATCGCGGCTTCTTTCCGCGAACCTCCTCGACCCGGATGATTTTTCCGAGAATGGTTGTTTCTTCGCCTTCCTGCACCTGCCCCAGCGGTTTTACCGTGCTGCGATCGAGATAGCGCCGGGGAAAAAGATAGATTAAATCCTCCAGATTACAGACACCATGTTCTTTCAACAAAGCTGCCCGCTTCTCGCCCACACCTTTTACAAAACGAATATCGATAGATTTTAATGTCGGCATTTGGAATTCATCTCACTGCATCAGGAGAAAAAAGAGCTACCAGCGGGAGTGGATGACAAAGTTTAATTTACTTTCTCCTTCTGCAGGAATTTTGACCAGCCATGTGGCTTTTTCAGCAGTTTTTGATTTTACCGGCAGAGAAGATTCCGTAATACGCCAATCGCCATAAAATTGCTCTATCACCAACACGACAACCGCTTCCTGTTTGTGATTGCGCAAACTGATTTCAAATGCTCGTTCACTGCTGCGTTTGGATAGTTTATTAGTGTAAAGTTCTTTGCGCTCGCCGATGATATCGAAAGCATTGCCGATTTTCAGGCGAATATCTTCATTTTTGGGTGTATGGCTGAGCCGGTCTTCACCGAGGAATATTTTGCCGTCATCTGAATCCGCCTTGTAAATGCGCGCGATGCCGGCGGGCAAAGCCATGCCGAGCCCTGCCGACCGGTCATTTCTGAATTTGAGATAAACCGAAACATTGCGTGGGTTTTCACTGCCGGTGTAGACATATTCTTTTTTAACCTGAACAATAATTGGTGCGATGAAAATGATCTGTTTTTCCTGCTGATCTTTAACGCTGGTGGCTCGCTTGACAGTGTACAGATGGTATTCAAAAAAGCTTTTTTCATCGACCGCCGCTGATTTTTCCAGCAAAGCCTGGGGGTAGCGCGATTGCCGTCTTACCACATGCTGTCGGTTGATATCACCGGCAACCAACTTCAGTTTTGCATTTTTATAGGTTTTACCGCTGCGGTTATCGACGGAAATCCATCCGGTGAAATTGAGTTTTTTTTCCTCTGTGCCGAGCTCGCCAACATATTCCGCCTGCCAAGAAATGCCGTTGGTGAGATAACTCACTTCCAGCTTGCGGGCAGTTTTCCCATCATTTTCGACTTCCCACAAAAGCGTTGGCCGCGTGCGTAATCCTTCGGGTAGTTTGTCGAAACGGGTTGACAGAATTTCCCTTGTATTCATAACCATCAGTTGTCCAGCTGACATTTGCAGAATGATATCTGTTCCACTCCTGCTGAGCAATTTGCCGCTGATGCGGCCGTTGTGTTCGGTTTCCAGTGTTATTTTTTGCTCGAGATATTTGTCGAACAATTTGGCGCTGCCAATCAGATCAAATTCGAAATTTTGCTCTGATACCTGTAAACTCCGTGAATCATCGAGTACATTGATCAATACACTCGCAGGAATAATTCTCGCTGCAACACCGGGAAACTCAACCCGGCTGTTCCCGGCAGCAATGGCAACCTCACGGGTTTCACTGACAAGTGCGAGATCATTATTGTAGACGGTGAGTTTGATTGTTCCCTGCGCGTTGAGTGTCTCATTCGCGAGAAGAACGAAAATACCGGCGCACAGCAGTCGCAGGCGCATGGTTATTCTCCATATCAAAGGGTTAACTGTTCGAGATTTTCTCTGATTTTATCCAGCGTGACCCGCCAATCTTCCAGTTTCTGTTTTTCCCGCTCGATCACCTCCTCGGGCGCGCGATTGAGAAAATCTTCATTGCCAAGTTTTTTCATCAGCCCGGTCAACTGTTTGTCCAACCGGTTCTTCTCTTTCTCTAACCGGGATTTTTCCTTCTCGATATCGATGAGACCGGAAAGCGGCACAAAAACTTCAAGTTTGTTGACAACCGCTGTCGCCGATAATTCCGGCCGTTGCAATTGCCGGCTCGCCCGAACTTGATCGACATTTGCTAATTGGGTAAAGTATGGCAAATATTTTTGAACAAGTTGCGCAACGTGATCATCGGCACCGGAGATCAGCAGTTGTGCCGGGTTTTTAGGCGGCACGTTCATTTCGCCGCGGATATTACGCACCGCGTTGATCATCGCCTGCAAAAAGTCAGCGTCGGCTTCGATCGCTGGATTGGCAAAAACAGCCTCATCTGCGGGCCATTCGGAGAGCAGTATACTTTTGTTTTCCGGCAAGCCGATGATTTGCCAGATTTCTTCGGTGATAAATGGAATCAATGGGTGCAGAAGTTTCAGGATACCTTTTAGCGTAAATAGCGCTACCTTAAGCGAAGCATCGCGCAATTCTTTATCAGCGCCATAAAGCCGCGGTTTCGATAATTCGAGATACCAATCGCAGTATTCGCGCCAGAAAAATGAATGCAAAGCGCTGACGGCTTCATGAAATTTGAATTCTTCGAAGCCTTTGGTCACGCGTTGAATAGTGGCGCTGTAGCGGCTCAAAATCCATTCATCCGCCAAATCGAGTTTATGTTCTTCCTGCAGTTTATTGATATCACTCAACCGGGCTTTGTCGAGCATATCTTCACTCAAATGCATGCTGAGAAAACGGAAGGAATTCCATAATTTATTGGTAAAATTGCGACCGATTTCAAAATCTTTTTTCCCGAGATAAATATCCTGCCCTTCCGAAGACAAGCTGAGCAGCGTGTAGCGCACGGCATCGGCGCTGTATTTGTCGATCATCTCCAAGGGATCGATGCCGTTGCCCAGGCTTTTGCTCATTTTACGGCCATTTTCATCGCGCACGATGCCGTTGAAATAGACATTTTCAAACGGGATATCTTTGCGAAATTCCAGCCCGGCCATGATCATCCGTGCAACCCAGAAAAAAATGATGTCAGCACCGGTCACGAGGGTATTTGTCGGATAAAAATATTTCAAAGCTGCAGTTTCCTGCGGCCAGCCAAGCGTTGAAAACGGCCAGAGTTGTGAGGAAAACCAGGTGTCCAGCACATCAGGGTCCTGCGTCCATTTTTCTTCAGCAGTCGAGGGGTCGGTTTTGCTGACGCGGATCTCATTTTTCTCATTGTACCACGCCGGTATGCGGTGTCCCCACCACAATTGCCGTGAAATACACCAGTCACGGATATTGCTCATCCAGTGTTCATAGGTTTTTTCGAACCGTCCTTCGGGGTAGAGTTTAACCTGTCCCGATTGTACGGCTGCAAGCGCTTTTTCGGCGAGTGGTTTCATTTTTACAAACCACTGCTCCGAGAGGTAAGGTTCGATGGGCACTTTGGAACGATAGCTGTGCCCAACCGCGTGAACGTGTTCCTCGATTTTGACGATATCTCCTGTTTTTTCGAGTTCGGCAATGATGCGTTTTCGCGCTTCAAAACGATCAGCACCGGATAAAAAAGCAGGGATAGATAATTCTTCAGCACGCTCGCTTCCCCGGACACGAATACAGCACTGTAAAATCTTGCCGTCACGGTCCATGATGACGATCTGATCGAGATGATGCCGCTGACCCATCTCGAAATCGTTGGGATCGTGTGCCGGTGTAACTTTGACAAACCCGGACCCGAATTCTTTGTCAACATGCTCATCTGCAAAAATTTTCACCGGACGATTGACAAACGGAATAATGACTTCTCTGCCCAAAAGATACTGCTTTTCCGAATCTTCAGGAGAAATGGCGATGCCCGTATCGCCGAGCAGGGTTTCCGGTCGTGTCGTGGCGACGACGAGAAAATCATCGGAATCTTTGAATTTATATTTGATATGGTAAAGCTTACCGTTGATCTCTTTGTGTTCGACCTCGTCATCAGCGAGGGCGGTTGCCGAGGCCGGGTCCCAGTTAACGATGCGTTGCCCTTTGTAGATCAGCCCGCGCTCATACAATTGGATAAACACTTCCTGTACCGCTTCAGAGAGGCCTGCATCCATGGTAAATCTTTCGCGCTGCCAGTCACAGGCGCAGCCGAGCTTTTTCAACTGATCGATGATGATGGCGCCGTGTTTATCTTTCCATAACCAGACGTGCTCGATAAACTTTTCCCGTCCGAGGTCATAGCGGGTCTTGCTTTCATTTTCTTTCAAACTGCGTTCGACGACCGTTTGTGTGGCGATGCCTGCATGGTCGGTGCCGGGCATCCACATCGTTTCGAATCCGAGCATTTTTTTGAAGCGGATCAGAATATCCTGCAAAGTATTATTATATGCATGCCCCATGTGCAGGCGGTCGGTGACGTTTGGTGGGGGGATAACGATTGAATATGGTGATTTATCGGGATTTGGCTCGCCATGAAAAGCATTTTGTGCAAGCCAGAATTGATAGATGCGTCTTTCGACTTTATCCGGGTTATAAACTTTGTCAATATCGGTAAAACTCATGTACGACTCCCACGAAGATTATCGCTAACTTCCAAAAAAATATAGAAAAGGCGAATATAATTAATACGCTGTAAAATGTCAACAACTTGCTCAAGCATATTCATCACAGCCTGAAACATGAATAGATTTTAATAAGCCTTGTTTCGCAGTAAAATTCCGGAATCATCACAGTGGGCAGCGTTTTTTGTTGCATGATCAAGATGAAACAAAAAGATCACCATTGTGAGAGAATAGTATCAATTATTACCATTAAGAGATTTTTATGCCGGGTCGATAATATGTTCAGAAAAGAACTCCGGCTTTGCCCGGGTTTTACCGGCAGAACAGCAAGTGGAGAAAATCTATCATGCAGAGATGTAATGGTCTGATATCCGCCCAGGATATTAAAGGAAAAAAAATCGGAAATTTTGAAGAGAATATCCGTCGCAAGCGTGATTCTCTCACTGGTTTACTTAACCACGCCAGTTTCCATACAGAGCTGGCGCAATCTTTCAAATTTGCCAAGTCTCGCAAAATCCCCATCGCTTTACTGATAATGGATATCGACTATTTTCATGCGATCAATCATCGTTACAGCTATGAATTTGGAGATTTTATTCTCGAATCCATCGCTGTTACACTTAAG
>JAJRYV010000048.1 GCA_024275575.1 bacterium | reverse complement strand
TTTGAAGGGAAACGTGCTGAACTTGTTACAATCCCATTGGCTCCTCTCGCCATCAACTGGGGTATGTTCGCCAAATATCATTCTGTTCTGGAAGAACTCAGTAACGGCATCGAAAACTGGCCAAGATACAAACGGGAAAAAACAATTGATGAAGACTTTAAAGCTTGTGTATTTATCGATGATGATGGCTTTGCCGGTTTGAATGCTGTGGGTGAAATGTTTTGGCGCCGCTATGAAAATTATTTTATTTGCCGTATTCAAAAGGGTCACGAATTCACCCGACACGACGGTTCAAAAAGAATGCAGGTTGGAAAAGCCATAGCTGAATTACACAAACGAATCAGCGACTATTTGAAAAATGACTGGCGAAATGTAGAAAACAACGAAATGCTTGTAAACAAAATTCGTGAATTGGGAGATAAAAATGATTTACGACATGGGGAAAATCCCAAACCAGGAGTTTTTATTTTTAAATCCACTAATCAAGCTCAAATCAGGCTTGTGTATTCACCGACAATCGAGAACGGAGTTTTAGAATTGATGATCTGGGAAGATTTACATTCCAGTTTCGACCACAAAGCCTATATCCAAACATTCAAACAAAAATTTGCAAGAAAAACAGATTCGTGCGAATTCATTGAACTACCAATTAGAAAACAGGAGGCCTAACGTGTATCAAAAAGCAAAACTACTCTCGTTAATAGCAGAAACGCCGGTTCATGCCGGCAGCGGCAGCGATCTTGGCATTGTCGATTTACCCATCCAGCGCGAACGCCACACCGGCTTTCCAAAAATCGAAGGCTCGTCGTTGAAAGGCGCTATTCGCGAAGCTGTTGAAAATCTGCAGCAAGTTAAAATCAGTGGACAATCTTTGAGCGGAGAAAAAGATATTGAAAAATACGTTAACCTGACTTTCGGCCCGGAAGAGGGCGAATTGCACGCCGGCGCTCTCGGTTTCACCGACGCCCGCTTGCTGCTTTTCCCGGTTAAATCCATGAAGGCAGTATTTATCTGGGTTACCTGTCCACGCATTCTCGCACGTTTTTGCAATGACTTGAAAATTGCCGGTTTTGACGATATACCGGAGATACCGAAGGATAATACCGTTCCGCAAGAGACGAAATTTTTGCTCGACGGCAACGTCATTCTTGAAGACTGCGCACAGAAAGTCGATGCAGATAAGACGACGAAGGAATTAGCTGAGTGGATTGCCGATAATATGCTGCCAAAAGATGGGTATGAATACTGGGTTGAAAAACTTAAAACCGACCTTGTCGTTCTGCCTGATACCGTTTTCACGGATTTCGTCACTCTATCCACTGAAGTCATCACGCGTACGAAAATCAACAACAAAACAGGAACCGTGCAAAAAGGTGCGCTTTTCACCGAGGAATTCCTGCCTACGGAATCAATCCTGTATTCCCTCGCTATGGCGACGCCGGTGATGATCGATGAAGCCGATCCGGAAAACACAAAAAAAGGGATCAACAAAGGATTGCTGAAATCGGCAAACGGTAAAGCGGAAGCGGAAAACGTGCTGGCGTTTCTTACTGAGAACCTGCCTGATTATTTTCAACTTGGCGGCGACGCTACATTGGGTAAAGGATTCCTGCGTCGGCATTTTGCCGGAAGTGAAGCGGCAACTGAGGTCGGAACTGAGGAAGAACAAATTGCAGAGGAGAACCCAAAATGAGTGCAGATAAAAGAGCGGAATTTGCTTATGCTAGCACAACCGAAGCAATACAGGTTTTAACGCCTGTCGATGAAACAAAAGAATACAAATCCTACTGTAAAAAATTGCCCATGATGATTAAAACCAATGGTCTTGGCGCAACACTGGCTTTTATTCGCGGCAAAGCCAACAGCAAGAGCAAAGGCAATAAAGCCTACGGACAAATTGAGACAATTTTTCACGAATGGCTGAAAAAAGATGAACCTGGGAAGCTGGTTTTTCCCATGGACAGGGCACCAAAAGATTTGGCGGAACACATAGTCGAAATGGATTCGGAAAATTACCGTGCTGCCTCCGTTGAAATTTTAGCCCTGCTGAACTGGATGCGCCGCTTTGCAGACGGTTTGATTGTGGGAGAAAGCGAGGAGTAATGAAAAAAGGGAAATTGAAAGTTAAAGAACAGGATGGCAAACTTGTTCTAATAATTGAATATCGCAAAGCGAGGCGTGGATTAATGGAAAGAGAAGCGCTGAATGCACATCCGATAACCGATGATCTAAGCGGTAAGGACTGTGAATTTGATTTTGACGCATCAGGCAATAATGTTAAAGTTCTGCATTGCGGAGAAAAATCATTAATCCAGCGTTCTTTTACGCAAGATGATATTCGCAAAGAACTGCGTTCCAACTCTAACCTCAACTATGCGCTCAAGGTTAACAAAAGAGACTTAAGCGACAACGAAGGCAAATTCAAGTATTACTTCGAAAAAAAAGCGATCAATGGCTGTGAATTCAATTTTGACCACACTCAAATTGACATGCTGAACTGCCGCCGCGAACGCATGTTCAAATCCCTCAACCATCCGTACACATCTTTCACCGGTTCCCCTGATTGGCGCCTCGTCGTCGGTCTCGGCAATCCCTCGGTGTACGAAACCTCGATTACGCTGCACCACATCTATGGTTTTCCCTATATTCCCGGCAGCGCGCTGAAAGGCATTACCAGTCATTGGGCAGCGCGGGAAGTTTACCAAGACGATACGAAGGAGATGAAAAAAGCGCTCAAAGAAGATATGTTTCGTGCGGTCTTTGGCAATTTGAAAGAACATGGTCACGAAGCAAACAAAGGATTTGTTACCTTCCACGACGCTTTGCCCATCGAACCGCCGACACCGGCTCCGGATATCATGACGCCCCACTATGGGGATTATTACGGTAAAAAAGTGCCGCCGGGTGACTACCTCGATCCGAATCGGATTTCATTTCTGACGGTGAAAGAAGGAAAATTTCGTTTTTATCTAACTATTGAAAACCGGGAGAATACTTTGCCCGATACTGGCGACCTGTGCCCGGATAATGTGTTGAAAACAGCAAAGGAATGGCTGATAGCTGCTCTGCAAATGGGCGGCGTCGGTGCAAAATCAGCTGTCGGTTACGGTTATTTTAACATAAAAGGAGAAACGGACTAACCCTCATGCACCTCCTCAATTTCGCTCATCCCATAACCGATGAGCAGCGACAAAAAGCCGAAACCCTGCTGGAGATGAAAATCGATACGGTACATAATATTAAAGTGCAGGTGGAGACCAGCCGGCCGTTGGCGCCGCAGGTGCTGTCGATGGTTGATTCCATCGATCTTTCGCCGGAGCAGTGGCAGGGAGAAAAGCTGGTGATCAACCCACCGTCGCTGAATTACATTACCGCAGTGCTGTTGGCCGAGCTGCATGGGCGCATGGGTTATTTCCCGCCCTGTGTGCGCCTGCGGCCGGTGCCCGGCGCAACGCCGCCGCGTTTCGAAGTTGCGGAAATTCTCAATCTGCAGCATCTGCGGGAAAATGCCCGCAAAAAAAGATAAAATCCATTCCAGGATAGAAAGGATTTTTTACAACAAGCAACAAAACAGCCGGTCACTCGGCCTGAAACTGAGGGAATAAATGAAAAAGATAACACATCCGTTAATCGACTTGAGCTGGCTAAAAGAAATTCAGTTTTACAGCCTGAAACTGCTTGTACGGGCGACCTCGGCAATCGACTTTTCCCGTGATATCGGCAGCGCTTTGCGCGGCGGGCTGGGTTATCCTTTCAAAAACCTGGTGTGTGAAATCGATCATCCACCTGAAAACTGCCACCAGTGTCACGCCGGTGAAAGATGTGCGTTTAACCGGTTTTATGGTAACTGGAACCCGCTGGACTGGCACCATAGTCCGGCCGCGCCACGGCCGTTTATCCTGCATGCTCCGGAGCAGCGACAACGCATTTTGCAACCTGGAGATATTTTCTCCTTTAAACTGCTGCTGTTATCGCCCTATCTGCCTGTCTTCGCTCAGCTCATGAGCGCTCTCGTGAAATTCGGCGGAACCGGTATCGGCCGCAGACGAAAACAGCAGACAGGCACTTTTGAGCTCATCGCCATTCATGACTTAAATCAGAATAACAAAGTTATCTTCAATCTGCAGAAGCCGCATTCCGTAGAAAAACCCGCTCTTTTTTGCCTGCCCGATTCGGATTTCATCCTGCGCCGGCAGCGTTTTCGCCTGCATTTTCTTTCCCGTACACGACTGGTTTTCGATAAGAAACTCCTCGGTAAACAAACCAGTTATGCGGCGCTGAACACGGCGGTCATCCAGAGTCTGTTCCGCCGCTTTTACTTGCTCTATGCAGCGCACTTTAATCCGAATTCACCACCATTGCACCAATTTGGCCTCGAATTGATAGAGTTGCCGCAAAGCAGCCATCGCCTGCAATGGCGGGAAAGCATGCGCCGGTCGGTTAACCATAAAAACCAGGTGCCGCAGGGCGGTTTTGTCGGCACCGTCGACTGGCCGCAGGAATACAACCTGCTTTACCCCCTGCTCAAACTCGGGCAATATCTGCATCTCTCCAAATCCGCAACCATGGGCCTGGGCGCTTATCGAATTGAGTTTAAAAAAATATCGCACGCAAAACCGCAGAGTGCGCAAAGTTTTTTTTAGTTTGTTTTTGCTTTGTGACTGCGTGAGAATTATTCATAAAAAAAATATCGCAAATTATTCTGTCGTCATTTTTTGGCGCTTTAAGCCGGGAGTCCTGTATCCGTGAAAATCCGTTCAATCCGCTAAATCCGTGTCCCGTGTTTTTAAAAAAGAACTCGGATTGGACGGATGGACAAGGATTTTATAAATGGACGCCCGAATGAATATAAAATAATACATCCGGCCCCAAAAACAAACGGCAGCCACGGGTATCGAGTTAACCTTTATAATTTTCACCGAGTCGCAACGACGCAGAGGAAAACAGCATAAAATGCTTAAAAACAAAATACTGCGGCGCAGTCATCGTATTTGTTCAGCACACCAGACGGACGTTGAGCCTGCCGAAGCGGCAGCGGCACCACAGAACCCTCAGAGCGTTCGAAACGCACCCTGCAAACTCGGACAGCGTTTCGCTTTCGCTCTCATGATCTAGGATAGATGACCATATAAAAAATGCTAAAACCCTTTTATTCCCTGCAAAACCTCAACCTCGCATGGCAAGCTGTGTTGCGTAAAAACAGCGCCGGCGGCGTCGATGGCCGCAGTGTGCAGATGTTCCGGCAAAATGCGCAAAAGGAACTGGCCCAATTAGCCGCAGCGCTCGAAGCCAATACCTGGCTGCCCGACCCGGCCAAACGCCTCTATATCCCCAAAAACAATAATGAAAAACGCCCCATCGGCCTCGCCACGGTGCGCGATAAAATCGTGCAGACCGCGGTGAAAAACGCAATAGAACCAACCTTTGAAAAACAGTTTCTGCCCTGTTCCTTTGCCTATCGCCCGGGACGCGGGCACCACAATGCGATCGATAAAACTATCGAATACCTGAAAAGCGGCCATACATACATCGCCACCTGTGATATCGATAACTTTTTCGACAGCCTCGATCATGACCTGCTCATGCGCCTGGTTCGGGAGCAGATCAGCGACGCCCGCATTTTACGGCTCATCGAAGCCTGGCTGAAGATCGGCGCCATCCACGAGATGAAATGGATAAAAACCGCTGCCGGCGTTCCCCAGGGCGGCGTTATCTCCCCACTGCTCGCGAATCTCTATCTGCATGCATTCGATGAAATGATGATGAAACTGCCGGGCTGTTATCTGCGTTATGCCGATGATTTCATCATCTTCAACAAAGACGCCGTCACTGCACGCGCCGGCTGGTTAGACGCTAAAAAATTCCTCGCCGAAAAGCGCAAACTCAAATTGAACTATCAAAAAGAGCCGGTGCGTTCGCTCAAACAAGGCTTCACTTTTCTCGGCATCTTTTTCCTACGGCGCCAGCGCTGCATCGACCGCAAGAAGATGCGGCTGGCGAAACAAAAGATCAGCGCCCTGTGCTACCGCGGCCGCCGACGCAGCCTGCATGCTGTTGTTAAAAGCCTCAACGAATCCATCCGCGGCTGGCGCTATTATTACAAACTCATCAATACGCGCTCGCAATTATTGGAATTGGAACGCGAAACCCACAAACAGCTCGCCCGCCTGCTCATCTACCGCCTGGAGCACAAAAAACTGCGCTCCTTCTCCGATGCCGGCGCAACCCTTGCCGGGCTGCAAACCCTCTATCGCAAAAGCAAAACAGAACGTCAAAAAGATATCGCCAAAATCTTGCAGCAGGCGCAGAATTTGACACGAAAAGAAAGCGGCGATGAACCGGAACAGGAAAACCGAAACCGCATGCCCATGCAACCACAGCCGCCGGATATTTCGGCTCCGCTCAAGAGCCCGACCGACCTCCATCGCGATATTAAACGCCGCCAACAGCGCTACCGCCGCAGACTTGCCGGAAAAAAGGAACTGCTGATAACTCAGCAAAACGCCACCCTGACAGCACAATTCGAAAATCTGCGTGTGCGCGGTTACCGGCTCGATAAAAAAATCTCCATCTTCCAGTTGCAGCAAGTCACCATTACCAGTGAGGCTGTAAACATCACTACTGCCGCCATCCGCCTGTGCATGTTGCACAAGGTGCCCATCGATATTCTCAATTTTAAAGGTGAGATGGAAGCGCAGATTGTCTCCCCTGCCCTGCCGCGCTTTCGGCTGGTGAAATTTCAGATCATGGCGGTGGAAAACGAAAAAGCGGCACACATTGCGAAAAACATCGTCCTGGCTAAAGTGCGCAACCAGTACAACCTGATGAAATACACTCACAAATATCAGAAAACCACCGACGATGGCGAGATATTCGATAAAATCATGAAAACCGAGCGCAAGCAGTTTGAAGATATTCTGCATAAAATAAAAATTCTGCCCTATGCCGACATGCCCGGCTACCGCAATAAATTGTTAGGTTATGAAGGCTCGGCCGCGGTTTCCTACTGGCGACTCTATAAAGCGCTGGTGGAAAAACGCTTTCCTTTCCCTGGCCGGCAACACCGCGGCGCCCGCGACCCGGTCAATGCCATGCTCAACTATCTCTATGCTATCCTCTATTCACGCGTACTCGGCGCTCTGCAGCAGACCGGACTCAGCCCGTATATCAGCTATTTGCACGTCGCGCGCGGCAAGAATCCCTCACTCGCTTTTGACCTGATTGAAGAATTCCGCGCTGCCGCCGCCGACCGCGTGCTCTTGCAGCTTTTGGGGCGCAATGAACCCCTGGTCTGCGAAAAAGGCCGCCTCGACCAATCGACCTGCCGCCTTTTGGCGCAAAATATGATGCAACGCCTGCACACGCCTTTTGCCTACAAAAAAAAGGAAATCACTTTGCTGGAACAAATAGACAGACAGGCGGGTTTATTAGCGAGATATTTGCAGGGCAAGAGCAAGCGCTATAAGAGTTTTGTGCCCAAGTGGTAGTTGGCAATGGCGTGGTGGTAAGAGCGCCCTTCAGGGCAGAGCCGTAAGAGTGCTTCACTCTTAAGCCAGATCATTTATGGCCGGCACAACCGCTGCGCCAGCTCACCGCCATTTTTTTTAGTTGCACTTGCTACGCTCAAATTCTCAACATGATACAACAACTGTCTCAAATTGATTTGCGTAAAATGAATGACCATTCAACAAAGACTT